>CAZCDU010000074.1:2061-23094 GCA_964497125.1 uncultured Victivallales bacterium
TGCTCCACAATATCCGTCAGATCCATCAGGTACCAGACATGGGTGCCGAGATCGTCGATTTCTACTGCTCCGTTTGTGTGTGTAATCGTCGATAAGGTACCACGCGTGTACCACTCATCCTGGTTCATATCGTTGGCGGCGCCCGTACCGCCATAGTTGGAGTTTCCGTTATTGACCTGGTCATTGACCACCGGCGCGGAGGTAAACTCCTCCAAATAGATGGTGGCTGCGCTGGCACTGACCGCTACGAGGTATATCGCTATGGCGCAAACTGTGCCGACAGCAGCGATCGATACGGGCCTATTGCATGGATTTCCAGTCATCATCGCATTCGTTTTTGTCATAGTTCTCCCCTATTCCCTTATCATGATAGTGCAACATGTTTAAAGCCTAAGGCTAGCTACCGGAACTTGAATAGTGTCGGAGGCGCTGGGCCTGAAGTGACTGTGATGATCCCGGAACCGGCGAAGTACGTATCGTTCTTGAACATCGCACCGCTGCTGGTCGATCCCCATGTGCTGCGATACTTCTGCACCCCAGCAACCCAGAGCTCCTCGACAGTCTGATCGATGCTACCATCCAGGTTCATCTTCCCGGCACCGCTGATGCGGACGATGGTGGCCGTATTCAGTTCCGCGCCGGCGGCCAGCGCCAGCACACCGTTGGTAACGGTGGTGCCCCCAGCATAGGTGTTGACACCCGAAAGCGTCAGCGTACCGCTCCCGACCTTGGTGAAGCCGCCACCGCCGGTGAGCACGCCGCTGAAACCGATGTCGCCGCCCGTCGTATCGATATTGACCGAACCACCCAGGGTCATGTCCGCATCCGACGACCATGCCGCCAATGCCGCCAGCGTGCCGCTGTTCAGATTGACCGCATAGTAGTTGTTCGCGCCAGATGCGCCACCCTTATCGATGCCCCCCAAGCCGACATTGAGTGTGCCTCCGCCCAGGTTGAGCGTGTCAATTTCGGCAGCGTCACTCCCACGACCATCCACGCTAATGCCTTTCACATTCGCCGTCCCGCCATTGACGCTTAGGGTGCCGTAACCGTCCCAACCGAGGACCACTGTTGCGTTCGGCACGTTCAGCGTGCCGCCGGAAAGCGTGTAATTCCCATGCGCCCCGTTCCAGACGCCAAACTTCAGCTCTGAGCCGTTCAGATTCACGGTGCCGCCAGACTGATTCACCGCGCCGACCTTGTTGTGCTTGTTGCCCATGAGAAAGCTACCGTCCACGGTCAGCGAGGCACTGTTGGCAACTGTCAACGTGCCGTTGTCACCACCCGTGATCCCACTGTTGGCAACCGTCATGTTTCCAGAAACCGCGGTTGTAGAACTGCTGGACAGCTTCAGCTCGCCACGGGCGGCATTCAAAGCCGTGACGGAATTGCCCGACCCCGTCAGCGTCAGCGTGCCGGTTCCGAGCTTGTTGAAGGTCAGATCGCCGACCGATCCCGTTATGGAACCACTGAAGCTGGTCGTGTCGTTATCCCCGCCGACAGCCAGGGTAGCTGCGTCGGCATGCGTGTTATCCACTGTGCCCGCTCCCGTGAGACCGTTGATGGCTTCACTGCTGCCGTTCAGATCCAATGTACCGTCAACCGTCACGTCGCCCTTGCCCGCCCCGTCGGGGATGGCACTGCCACCGGAAAGTTTCAGAGAGCCGGCGCTGATCGTCGTGTTGCCGGCATACGTATTGGCCCCGCTGATCGTCAGCGCGCCGCTGCTGCCCTTGGTCAGCACGCCATCACCGGTGATGGCGCCGCCCAGGATCTGGTCGGCGCTGCTGCTGTAATCGAAGGTTGCCCCGCTGCCGATCGCGATCGCCCCGTCGTAGTTGCCGCTTCCAAGCTTACCGCCGCCATCGACCTGAAGCGTTCCGCCACCCGCGTTGATCGTGGTGTTGCCGCCATAGGTGTTCGTGCTGCCCAGCGTCAGCGTGCCGGCCCCATCCTTGGTCAGCCCGAATGCACCCGAGATCTCACCGTCCACCGCCAGCAGGCCGCCGGCGACGCTGACATCGCTATCGCTGGTCAGCTCCATATCAAGACGGATCGTGTTTGCCCCGGAACCGGTCGTCGTAATTTCCCCACTTCCGTTGTCGGTCAGGTCAATGGCCGCACCCGTCAGGTCAAAGCCCGTATCATCAAACTGCAGCGAAAAGGCCGTTCCGGCAGCGAAATCGTTAGTCGTGGTGCGATTACTGCCGGCAGAAAACGTGAGAGCGGCCCCCGCTGAGGGCGCCACGTTCCCCTGCCAGTTGGCTGCCTCGCTCCAGTTTCCGTCACTGTCACCATCCCAAATCCCAGCCGACGCCCCCAATGCCACCACGGCGATCGCCGTGCCGCCGTTGTGGTCATAAATCACACTGTAGCCGGCGGGCAAGCCGCTCGTTCCGGCAAATGTACCGGTCAACTGCCCGGCAGGATAGGTCGCAATCACGTAGGTACTGGATGGCGAACCACTCGCGCTGACATTGAGCGTTGCGCCGCTGACATTCAGCGAGCCGGAAGCTGCAAGCGTATCACAGGTGGGTGTCGCCCCATCGTCGACCTCAATGGCCAGTGTACTGCCGCTCAGGAACATCACGTTGCTCGCGTTAAAGACGCCGGTCGACTCCCCCGGAGCAACCGAACCGCCCGACGCGACGGATACCGCGCCATTCACTGTCCCCGTACCACCCAGCGTTCCACCGTTGCCAACCGAGACGCTGGAGTCTGCCGACAACGTACCGTTCACCAGCAACGTGCCCCCACTTATCGTCGTTGCACCGCTGTAGAGGTTATCAGCGTTCAGCACAACCGTGCCGGCGGTCGTTTTGGTCAAGGCTGCGCCCCCCGCCAGGACTCCGTCGACGCTACCGGCCTGCACGTTGAACGCACCGCTCGCATTCGCCGTAAGGGTGTTGCCGCTGATGCTCCCGCCAGTCAAGACGACGCTGTTATCCGTCATGTCGACATCCGCAACGTTGATATTGAGCGTACCGCCGTTGACCGTCAGTGTCGCATCACCCCCCGCTTCGCTGTGAGAAAGCTGCAGAGTACCGGCATCCACTGTCGTCCCGCCAGTGGCGCTATTAGTGTTGCTGAGCGTCAGCGTACCAAGCCCCACCTTGGTGAAACCACCCACACCGGAAAGCAGACCGCTGAAACCGATGTTTCCGCCCGTCGTGTCGATATCGACCGCACCACCGAGGGTCATGTCTGCATCAGATGACCATGCGGTAAGGGCACCCAGCGTACCGCTGTTCAGGTTGACCTCGTAATAGTTATTCGTGCCGGATGCACCGCCCTTATCAATGCCGCCCGAACCGACTTTGAGAGTGCCACCAGCCAGATTGAGGATGTCGATTTCGTCAGCATCATTGCCACGCCCATCCACGAGGACACCTTTCACATTGGCCGTGCCGCCATTGATACCTAGAGTCCCATAGCCGTCATGCCCAATAGCGACCCTGATGTTCAGAGCGTTCAGCGTCCCACCGGAAAGTGTGTAGTTTCCTTGTGCGTTGTCCCAGACGCCAAGCCGAATGTTTCCAGCGGTATTCAAGTTGACGGTGCCGCCATGCTGGTTGACGGTGCCAATCTTGTTCTGCCGATTACCCATGGCGAAATCCCCATTCACGGTCAGAGAAGCATTGTTCGTCACGATCAGCGTGCCGTTATCTCCGCCCGTAATCCCACTGTTGGCGACCGTCATGTTACCTGAGACCGTGGTTGTCGAACTGCCGGACAGCTTCAGCTCGCCACGGGCAGCGTTCAAAGCGGTCAAGGAATTGCCCGTACCACTCAGCGTCAGCATGCCGGTGCCGAGCTTGTTGAAGGTCAGATCGCCGACCGACGCTGTGATGGCACCACTGAAGGTGGTCGTGTCGTTACCGCCGCCGACAGCCAGGGCGGCTGCTCCGGCAGCGGTGTTGTCGACGGTGCCCGAGCCGGTCAGGCCGTTGATTGTCTCGCTACTGCCGTTCAGATCCAATGTGCCGTCAACCGTCACGTCTCCCTTGCCGGCCCCGTCGGGAACCGCACTGCCACCGGAGAGCCTAAGCGAGCCGGCGCTGATCGTCGTATCGCCGGCATAGGTGTTCGCACCGCTGAGCGTCAGCGCGCCGCTGCTGCCCTTGGTCAACACGCCCTCACCGGTGATGGCACCGCCCAGAATCTGGTCGGCGCTGCTGCTGTAATCGAACGTCGCCCCGCTGCCGATCGCGATCGCCCCATCATAGCTACCACTCTCGAGCCGACCGGCACCGCCGACCAGCAGCGTTCCGGCGTTGATCGTGGTATCACCGGTATAGTCGGTGCTGTCGCCCGAGAGGGTCAGACCACCGGTGCCCTTCTTGATGATTCCAACCGTATTACTCACGGCTGAACTGATGGTGTTCGACGCGTTGTTCACGACGATGTCCGGCAAGCTGCCACCCATGGCAATGGTTCCACCGGACAACGTGATGGCCCCGGACGCGCTACCGAAGTTCAGGCTATTCGCATCGACCGTACCCGAAACGGAGATCGTTCCGGTAGACAGCGCACCGGTGTCGGTGCCGAAATGGACCGCGCCGTTAGTCGTGGAGGAATAGCTCGTTTCGGGAGCGCCCGTCCCCGTGTCGTCCGTATTCCACTGGTTGGCCGTTGGGTCAGCCCACGTACCACCGGCTGAACCAAAGCCCGTCGTCGCTCCATTGTTGTCCCAGTAAGCGTCGCTTGACGGGACAGGAACCAGCGTAAGCACAACCCTGTTGTTGACGTAATCATTACTCACGGATCCGGTTGCATTGACGATGTTGGTGCTGTCAAAGGCGCCCAATAGCGTCGTTGCGTCAAATAGCGTGAAGGTGGTGGTGTTTCCATTCCACGCGGTGGCGTCTACCTCCAAATTCCACGTATAACTATCAAGATCAAGGTTGAGCGTCGTATGGTTGAATGTGCTGATGGCGGCATCGGTATCGTCCATCACGAACGTGTAGGTCATGGTGCCGGCATCGCCGTCAGTTGAGTTGAAACCGTTGGTCACACCATTGCCGGAACCATCAACTGTGATGGCGTGATTCCTGACGTCAAAGAACTTAATCTCAGGTGTCCAGAACGACGCCCCATTGCGGATCGTCATATCAACGTCATTGCCTCGAAAATTCACCACATCCCAGGTTCCACCACCTGTGCCATGTTTCAACGTCGAGGCGTCCACCGTCCATGTGCCTCGGATACGGACGAAGTTTTCAAATTCCAAAGAGGAGCCGTTGTTCAGGGCCACGGTTTCTATTGCAAGCCAATCCCCGTTGTCTACGTAGAGAGCGCCGCCGTTCATGGTGAGCGTGCCGGCAGAGGTCCCTTGAAGTCTGTCGACCTCGCCCACATTCGAGGTGATCGTGACGTCGTGTCGAAGATCCGCATAGTCGTCTATGCCCGGCTGCACATCTCCGACCCAGATCGTGGCATTCGTCCAGTTGCCATGCGCGTCTGTTAAGATATCGACCGCGTTAGCGCCGGCAGCCATCAAGAATACCACCATGGCACATGCGAGTCCGATCACGTTCACGGATCTGATTGAATCATGCTTCAGCTTCATATTCATCCGGATTTCCTCCGATTTGTGCGCGCCGCTTCCCCTCGCGGTTCCACGCCGGTAACATGGATTCCTATCATCAACGTAGCCCAGTATACCGGAGTGAAGCGAAAATGGATATCCCGTAGACTACCCAAGATGTTCGCTATCCTAGCCGTTCGTCATTCGTCATTGAATGGCACGCAGCATTAACGTGGTTCATGGGAAAGAGGCCTAAGTAAGTGCCATTCGGCGCTGACCTCTCCCCTAAACACACCTCAGCACCCGCGCGGACCGGGGTGCGAGGGTCAGGAGCGGGGTGCCGTTCACGCCACGGGCCAGGACCTCGTCCGTCCAGTAGTCGGACACATCGTGTGGCCCTGAGAGCGGCACCTCCATCTCTGCGGGATCGTCGACCCAATTGAAGAGACAGAGGATCAGCCCCTCATCGGTCTCGATGCGGCCGATGCGGAAGGTGCGGTCATCGAAGCGGGCGGCTTTGCCGCCGGGGGGCAGCAGCTTGCGGATGATCCGCCGATGGTCGTCGTTCAGGTCCATCATGCGCTCGCTGACCAGGATCAGTCCCCCGCAAGCCAGGATGTAGGCGGCATGGAAAGAAAACGCCTCCTCGCCCAGGTGCTCGCCATGCTTAAGCGGGGCGCCAACCTTCTCCATGATCTCAGGCGCAATATTGTCCAACACAAGACAGTCCGGATCGTTCAGCCACAGGCGGCCGTTCTGCCAGCTACGGTGGAAGGACTCCTCAGCCCGCCCCTGAAAGGTCTCCCACCGACGCGACACGTCGTTCGACACGCGCATGCCGTGGAGTGCCCCGATGGACGGCCACATGGGCGCATTGCTGCCCAACACGAACGCATCCTCCCCGGCCCCCTCGAGCAACGCCTGCATGCCGGCGCGGTAGGCGTCGATACTGGTCGCCTTCGGATCGTAGCGGTGCCCCCACGGCATGGCGCCCCAGTTGTTGGCATCAAGCTTGAAGTAGCGACACCCCCACTCCTCGCGCATCGTGCGAAAAACGTGACGGATGTAGTCCTGCGCACCGGGATGCGTGCCGTCGAACATGTACCACGGCGCCCAGCGCCAACCGCCAAAGGTCACATCGGCAGAGCAGAGCGGCTTTCCTTCGTCGTTCCGAATGAACCACTCCGGATGGTCGCGCAGCACTTGCGACTGTTCCTCGGCGATAAACGGGGCCACCCACAAGGCCGGCTCGAAACCGGCATCCTTGATGCGATGGCACAGCGACTGGATGCCGTTCGGGAAGTTGGGATGCGGGGTCAGCCAATCCCCCATCCACTTCTGGTAACCAGCGTCGAGCTGGATGAACCGCAGGTCGGGGTGGTGCTTCTCCATAGCGGCCAGGTTCTCGAAGAGGTCGTCCTCGGTCAGGCTGTCCCCGTAGCAGTACCAGGAGCACCAGCCGGTCGGGATCTCGCGGACCGGCAGCCGCGGGTGGTTGGACTCAATGCGTTCGCCGAACGCGGCCAGCAGCTCCTCGCGGCCCGCACCACCAGCCACGAAGACTTCCTCCAGCTCAAGCGTCTCCCCGGCGCCCAGCTCAACGCCCTCACAGCAGACGACGATTTCGATGGCTTCCGTATTGAAGCGGAGCTCACCCCGGAAGCGCCGGCAGGACGAGAAACCGAGCACGACCGTCTCATTCTCCGGATACAGCACCAGCAGGTTGTAGACGGTTGAGAATCCCTCGGTCTGCGGAAACTTGTAGTGCTTGGCATCGGTCAAGCGCGTGATCGAGTCAAACTCCGCGAGAGTTCCCTCGTATTGCGACAGCATGTTGTAGCCTTCGCCGTAGAACGGAGTATCCGCCGCATACGGCATGGGTGCGATGAACGCCGCCACTTCCTTCACGCGGACCGGATCCAACCCGTCGTTGACAACCGCAAGGCGGCATGCGTCACCGTCCCATTCGCGAATGACCCGCAGTTCATCCGACGGCGAGGGCGTACAGGGGCGTACGTCGCGGGCCGCGGCGGCAAGCGCTTGCCTGTCCAGTACCTGTCGTGATTCCTCGAGTGAGCCTGCCGTACCACCTGGTTCCTTCATAGTCCTATCCTGTTTTAGCTGTGCCATAACCCCACACCGCAGCAACGCCCTCCTCTCCGGCGAAGATAAGCCTGCAGTCAAATGTGTGAGACAGACCGTAGCACGGCAGCAATCGAGCGTACATCGACCAGACTAGCCAATCTGTGCGCTATCCTGCCCTACGCCGCCCTTGAAGCGCGCCCTCGCGCCACCGGGCCATCCGCCCCGGCCTACCACCCGCATGCATCACTGTGGGGCCAGGTTTCTTGATACTGTGACGCCTCGACCGAGAGCTTCACCCGTACCAGCTTCTGCATGCCGCCACGATACAATGACAGAACGAGATAGAGAGGGATATATCATCCCTTCTTGAACCAGATCAGAACGAGACTCTCAACGAGATATATAACGAGACTAAATCGAACCGGCCGTTATTGGCCGGTTAAGGAGCAATACCCCCAATTGACCGCTCAACGATAGTGACTGAAAAACGGAGCTAGTTGCCGCTCGTATCCATCTCCTCACTGGTTACAGCAGGACAGTCAACAGTAGATCATGATCGTTTAGGCCAATCCGCCACCGCATTATTGGCCAGTAAACGTGCGGATTGGCCGGTAAACACCGCATTTACTGGTCCAATATGTCGCCACAGCTTCCTGACCAGCGAGCGATGTTCATACACCTCCCACATGTCAATAAAGTACTAGTATATATATAGTATATCCACTGCGGTTCTGGCAGCGCAGAAAGCTTAAGGCCAAGCGCGTTGACACATGCAGCAAACTGCCAGTATAATGCGCGGCATGCTGCCACAGTGGGTTATTGAAAAGAAGCGCGATGGACATGCTCTTACCGAGAGAGACATCCGGGATTTCATAGCGGCCTATGCCGATGGCACCATTCCTGACTACCAGATGGCGGCACTCGCCATGGCCATCTTCTTCAAGGGAATGACGTTCGACGAGGTCACGGTGCTGACCGATGCCATGATGCGTTCGGGGGATCTGATCGACACGTCCTCAATCCCCTTCCCCACTGCGGACAAACACTCTACGGGTGGCATCGGGGATAAGGTCTCGTTGATCCTCGCTCCGCTCGTGGCCTGCTGCGGGGTCGGTGTCCCCATGCTTTCGGGACGTGGCCTAGGCATTACCGGCGGGACACTTGATAAGCTTGAGTCCATCCCCGGGTACCGGACCGACCTCTCGCCCGAGGAGTTTCTTGCCGCCGTCGCCGAGTGTGGTTGCGCCATCACCGGACAAACGGGTGAGCTGGCGCCGGCCGACAAGAAGCTCTACGCCTTGCGGGATGTGACGGCAACGGTGCCCTCCATCCCCCTGATCTCGGCCAGCATCATGTCCAAGAAGCTGGCCGAGGGCGCCGCCAACCTTGTGCTCGACGTAAAGTGGGGCAGCGGCGCTTTCATGAAGACCCGGGATGAGGCCCGAGAGCTGGCGCGCACCATGGTCGCCATCGGCGATCGCATGGGCCGCGGCATGACGGCCATATTGACGGACATGAATCAACCACTGGGATGCACGGCGGGCAATAGCGTTGAAGTCCTCGAGACCGTCGAAGCGCTGCATGGCGAAGGTCCGGAAGATCTCATGGAAGTGACGCTCACACTCTCGGCCGAGATGCTGGTGCTGACCGGGCGGGCCGATTCGGCGGTTGACGCCCGCAGTCAGCTTGAGGCCAAGATCGCCTCCGGTGAGGCCTTCGAGAAACTCAAAGCGATGGTGGTTCGACAGGGAGGCGATGCCTCCGTTCTGGACAACACAGCCATCCTGCCCCTGGCAGATCAAATTGAGCCTCTCAACGCGGACGCCAGTGGCATCATCACGGAAGTAGACGCAGATGCAATCGGTCGCGCCGTATTGCTGCTGGGAGGCGGACGTGCCCAAGTTACGGACGAGATCGATCCCGCAGTTGGCATCACTCACCTGTGCAAGGTCGGGGCCGAGATCGCGTCGGGCCAGGAACTCCTTCGCATCCATGCCAACGACAGAGACAAGCTTGACCAGGCCATGCAGATGGCGCGCGACGCCATCACGGTCTCAGCCAGCATGGAGACGGAACCGACGCTCATCTATGAAACCATCCGGCCGGAGGATCTATGATTCCCACGCATCAGCAGCTCGTTGAAGCTGCCGTCACCGCCGCCTCACAAGCTCACTGCCCCTATTCGAAGTTCCACGTCGGCGCTGCCCTTCTTGCCGAAGATGGAACAATTTTCGCGGGAGCCAATGTAGAGAATGCCTCCTATGGTCTAACGATCTGCGCAGAGCGCAGCGCATTCTGCGCGGCAGTAACCTCAGGCGCCCGCACGTTCAGGGCCATTGCCATCGTTGCATCCGGCGACGAGCCGCCGCCACCGTGCGGTGCCTGCCGCCAAGTCATGGCCGAGTTCTGCTCCCCGGACATGCCGGTACTCCTGGCCACCATCGACAATCCAGCAGCAATACAGAACCTCACGCTTGGTGAGTTGCTACCACATACATTCACGTTGAAATGAACTCCGAAATGAACGGAATAGCTATATGACCGCACGAAAACCGAAGAAGACCGCAAAACCCAAGAAGACCTTTGTCCTTGATACCAATGTGCTCCTGCACAACGCCGAGTGTATCGAAGCCTTTGCCGATAACCTGGTGGTTATTCCGATGGCGGTTATCGAAGAACTGGACAAGTTCAAATCGCACAGCAATGAACTGGGGCGCAACGCCCGTCACGTTATTCGTCGGCTAGACGCCCTGCGTGCCGAAGGCAACCTGCGTGATGGCGTGCCCCTGCCGAATGGAGGCCACCTGCAGATCCGCAGCGTGACACTCGCTTCTGCCGATGGCGTCCTCCAGGAGAACATACCGGACAACAGGATTCTGCGCCTCGCGTACGAACTGCACAGTGAGGCCTCCCAGGTAACCTTTGTCAGCAAAGACATCAATGCGCGCCTGAAGTCCGACGCCATCGGTATCCCTGCCGTCGACTTCGAGAAAGAGAAGATCAATTTCGATGAGCTCTATGCCGGGTACTCGGAAATCGACGTCCCAACCGCCACAATCAACGGTTTCTTCAAGACACGCATCTATGAGAACGACAAACTCGGAAACTACCCGAACGAGTTCATCATGATGCGGGAACGCACCAACCGCAAAAGAAAGAAGACGGCCCTGGCACGTGCTGTAGAACCCGGAACACTTATTCACCTGAGTAGCGACCTGGACCAGGTCTGGAATGTGCAGGCGCGCAACCGCGAACAGCGTATGGCGCTGGAACTTCTCATGGACCCCAACATTCAGATTGTGACGCTTGTTGGCCAGGCGGGCACGGGCAAGACACTCATGGCACTGGCCGCTGCCCTCCATTGCACGCTGAAACACCATCGTTACGATCGCATTCTTGTCTCTCGACCGATCATTCCCATGGGCAAAGACATCGGTTATCTCCCGGGAGCCAAGGAGGAGAAGCTCGTGCATTGGATGCAGCCGATCTTTGACAACCTTACGTACCTGATGCACGAGGGAGTGACGCCACGTACCCCCGGCAAGAAGAAGGCCAAGATCACGCCGCGGGATCGCATTGAAGCCCTCCTCAACAACAACACGATTGTGATGGAAGCTCTGACCTATATCCGCGGACGCTCGATTCCCGGACAGTACGTGATCGTGGATGAAGCCCAGAATCTGACCCCGCATGAGGTGAAGACGATCGTCAGCCGCGCAGGGGAGAACACCAAAATGGTGCTCACCGGTGACCCCTACCAGATCGACAACCCCTACCTGGATGCCTCCAGTAACGGCCTGACCTATGCCACAGAGCGCCTCAAGTCACAGCGTATTCATGGGCATATGACGCTCAAGACCAGTGAGCGCAGTGCGCTTGCCGCCGTAGCGGCCGAGTATCTGTAGCCTTGACGCCATCGGTCCGCCTTCGTACGCTCCTCGCTTTTGACTAATAACCCCTATGGGGAGCCGAGGAGCAAAGCGATGACCGAAGCAAAAGATGACACGAAGACGCACGGTGACTGGGTTACATACCGTCCCGACATCAAGGTTCTAGACTGCACCGTCCGCGATGGCGGGTTGATCAACAGCCACCAGTGGGATGACGACTTCGTCAAAGCCGTCTATGACGCCAACGTTGCTGCGGGTATTGACTATATGGAGTTTGGCTACAAAGGCTCCAAGTCGATCTACTCCCCGACGGAACACGGTCCCTGGAAGCACTGTGATGAAGACGTGCTTCGGCGCATTGTCGGAGAGAACCCCTCCGATCTGAAGATTGCCGTCATGGCTGATGCGGAACGTACCGACTACAAGACCGACATCCAGCCCCGCAGCGAGAGCGTAATCGATCTGGTCCGTGTCGCCTGCTACATCCACCAGGTTCCCCTGGCGATGGAAATGGTCAAGGACGCGGTCGACAAGGGTTACGAGGCAATGCTACAGCTCATGGCCGTCTCCACGGTGCAGGAGAGCGACCTTGATGCGGCCCTCGAGATTGCGGCCACGTCTGAGGCCGGCGGCGTCTATCTCGTCGATAGCTTCGGATCGCTTTACTCAGAGCAGGTTAACGCCCTGACGAAGAAGTATGTCAAGGCGATGGAAGGCACGGGCAAAGAGATCGGCATCCATGCCCATAACAACCAGCAGCTGGCTTTCGCCAACACCGTTGAGTCCATTATCGCAGGCGCCAGCCGCGTCGACGCAACCATGGCCGGCATCGGCCGTGGTGCGGGCAACTGCCCCATGGAGCTCATTCTCGGATTCCTTCATAACCCGAAATTCCACATGCGTCCAATCCTCGAATGCACGCAAAATGTCTTCCATCCTCTGTCGAAGAACATGGACTGGGGTTACAGCATTCCTTACGCCATCACGGGCCAGCTCAACCAGCACCCACGTACGGCAATCCAACAGCGTGCCAGCGAGAACCCCGACGACTACGTAGGCTTCTACGATCAGTCGATTGAAGAAATGTCGTGACGCTCCGGACAGGGGTTGCCCTCTTGGCTGGAGTCTGCTTGCCGGGGACGGCTGCTCAGACTAGGCCTGCGAGGGCAACCCCTGTCCTCCGCTAGTTGTGGGTGGCTGGAGTCGCTTTGCCGCTTCGCTGCCAACGGGGACGTTGGCCAATGGCTCGCAAGCTCGCTGCGGCCGGGGGCGGCTGCACCGACTAGGCCGGCGGAGGAACACCCACCCCTCCGCTAAGGGAGAGGAGAATGTGCTGCCTTTGGGCGTGCTATTCGCGTCAGTCCCTTGTTCTGTTGGATATTCCTTGTTCGATATTGGATATTTCTGCACTCGCGTCGAGTTCAGGGCAAACGGAAAACTCGCAGAAGACTCGGGTCACAGTCTTAAGGTAGGGCAAGGCGTCCCTGCCGAGCCGGGATGTAGAGAACGCGAGCCGTTCATCTTATCCCCACAGATGATCCCACCCGGTTCCCTCAGACCAAGCCCTGATTATCGCTCTCGTCTTTCGTGGTGTACCCGGTGTCTTGACGCTCCTGGTTGACGCGATGTTTGCGGCAGTAGAGCTCGTGCACATCCTCGGCCGACATATCCAGGACCTGTGCCAGCGAAATCAGGAAGTGGAGAAGATCGATCACCTCGACACGCGCGTTTTGCTTGTCGAGCGTCTGGTACTTTGCCCACCATTTCCATGGCACGCTGTCGGTTAGTTCCGCAATCTCCTGCGACATGGCCCGGCAGTAGTTGAGAATCCACTCGGTCTTCTCCTCTTCCGGCAGTGCCGTTGTATTCACGCCAATGCGCCGGTTCAGCTGGCCTTGCAAGGCAAACATGTCTTTCAACAGATCTTCGTGATACATATCCTCATGCTCCTGGTAGTGCTTCGGTTTCTTCAATGGGTAGACTCACGATGAACGTTGAGCCCTGTTTCTCTCCCGACTGATACCTCATGTGGCCACCGTGGGCCTCAACGATTGCCTTCGCGACGGCAAGTCCTAGTCCAATGGCCGTTTTGCCCTCCGTCACGAAAGGCGCGAACAACGTGTCACGTATGCGAGCCGGCACGCCCTGACCATCGTCACTGAACGACAACTCCAGGGTGGAAGGTTGCCAATAGGTACTTATCGTAATCTTGGAAGCCCCCGCCTCAACCGCGTTGTTCAACAGTGCCTGCAACACCTCGAGGAGACCACCGCCGTCCAGGGCCACGTCTTCAGAACCACCGGCGGTACTCAGGATCACGCACTTCGTCTCAAGAAAGGGGGCGTTACGCTCAGCTAACTCCGCAAGCACCGCTCTCGGTGTGGTAGCGCGACGAGCCACGGTTATGCGCCCGTCCGCAAAGCGGGAAAGCGATGCAACGGCCTGCTTCACGCGCTCCAGTTGCTGCACAGCAAGCGCACCCACTTCCCGCGGCGCAACACTGCTGACGTCCCCCTCCCCCAGCGCGTGCACTGCCGTCAGGGGATTCTCCAGGAAGCGTAGCAGTGAGGCCGACAGCTCTCGCACCTGCTGGAAACGCTCCGCCCGGTAGGTCTCCGACACGTAGTCGGCGTCCGTTCGGCGCAGGCGATCGGATATGCTGCGGAACATGCGAATTAGGGTCGAACTGGGTTCGCTGTCCAATGCCGCGAGAACCGCAGCACCGGGGATACGCCCCAACCGCGTATCGCTCACCGTATAGGCGGCCGCGCTTCGCCCGCAGCCATCAAGGATTCCCATCTCACCGAAACACTCATCGCCCCGGACACGCGCAAGGATCTCGACTTTCCCCGTAGCCGTCCGTTTACGCAGCTCGACTTCCCCGTCCAAGACAAGATAGAGCGCATCAGAAACATCACCCTCGTTGAAGACCTGTGAGCCACTCTCGTACAGGCGGTGTTCCGTTGCTGCCAGCAATGCCTCTCGACTGGACTCACTGAACAGAGCAAAGAACTGGTGATACTCAACCTTGATCATGGGGCCTCCCCAGGCGTGCGCGGTTACATTATCTCGGTGTGGAGATCGTACAACACGTAACGCGGGTCTGCACGCAGGTACTTGCTGATTTCCGAAATTCGTTTCTGAACGATCTCGCCCGTTGCGCCAACCGTAACAAAAGCCATCTCGGCAAAGCGCCAGTCATCCTGTCGGCCCACTTCCGCCACGCTCACGTTCATCTTGTTGAGCGCCCTATCCTTCATGCTCTTGATGACAGATCGCTTGTCTTTCAACGAACGCGCATCCGGGATGCTGATGTTGGCTGTCACGAGACCGATTCGCATAGTACCCTACCCTCCCCTTACACGAACGTCATCCGCACAACCGCTGACCAGTAGAGCCACCTCTTCCAGGCGATCTGTCGAGGTACGCTCCGCTTCACGATACTCCGGTAGCGGCAGCTCTTCGGACGGCACAAATGGCTGCACAATGTAGCGCTTCGCTCCCAACACCATTCTTGCGATTTCCATCATCTGGTCATCATCGTGGAACGACTCAATGATCGTTGTGCGGAACTCATAGTCTGTGGCAGAGGCCTTGATCAACTCAATCGACCGGCTCAGGCGGTCAACGTCATCGAACCCCGTAAGTGAGGGATACCCGGATAGACCTGCCTTGATGTCCATAGCGACGTAATCAATGAGTGGAAGGCACTTGGCGAGCTGGTCAGGATTGGAGCCGTTTGTGTCGAGCTTCACGGCCCATCCACGGTCCTTCAGGAAAGCGATCAATTCGAGCAGGTCCGGCGAGAGTGTCGGTTCACCTCCCGTGATGACGGCGCCATCCACCCAGTCTGCAACGAACCTCTGGCAGCCGCGGCGAAGCTTGGCCCATGTCATGCCGGGACGAGCTTCCCCCATCAGCGTTGCATTGTGGCAGAACCCACAGCTGAAGTTGCATCCCGTCGTGAAGAACACCGCAGCCAGGTGCCCCGCGAAATCCACCATGGAAGGATTCTGGAGGTAGGCATAGACCGGAGAAGCATCGTCAGGATTCATGCTGGATTGCCATCCTGTAGCTGGATTCGTGAGAATTCAGCCGGCAGATACAGCGGACCTGCTCAGTTAACCGCTTCTTCCAGGCACTTCCTGATCATCTTCGGTGAAATCACGCCTTTACCAGCCTCGGTGTAGTCCGTCTGCACACCAATGTACTGGTAGAGCTTCGACTTCTTGAAGACGTCGTCTTCCTTGCCGGGAGCCGGGTTAGGAATCGGTTCATACTCCCCCGTCTCTTCGTCCAGCTGCGCAACCATCATAGCGGGAATACGCTGCGGGTTGATGCACTCAGCTTCGGCAAAGGCGACAATGCCGGCCTCTGTTTCAACATCATTGTAGAGTTTCTCGAAACTCTCCCATTCGTCCTTCTCCAACACCTTGTCCAGACGTTGGTTGAGAACGGTACACTTGTCGCAGCCCTTCTTTCCGAATACATGGACACGATACTTGGCGGACATGGCATTCTCCTTTGTCATCACTTCGCCACCTTAGGGGAATCTTCAATTTCGGCAACACTGGCCTCAACGGCCTCGGCTGTTTCTACGCGATACCGGCCACGGTGCCGGGCAACCAGCTCCCCGTAGCGTTTCGACTTGTTCCAGTTCTGGATCTTGCTGAAGTAACCCACAACGCGAGTTTCGCCCCACACCTTATCCGAACCGCAGCGCGCGCAGTTTTCGAGCAGGCCGCGCATCGAGTGACTGCAGCTGTCACAGTAGGTGAACTCAGGTGAAATCGTCACCTGGGCGGACTGTGTACGGTAGAAGACATCCTTCATCAGCTTGGCAATCGACTCTGCCGAGGGCTGCTCTTCCCCAACGAACGCATGGGTGATGGCACCCGACTCGATCATGCTGTGGAACTTGGACTGTTCACGGATGCGCTCAACAAGCGACACGGGAGCATCGGCTGTCAGGTGGATGGAGTTGGTATAGTAGATGGTGTCGCTATCCTCCCCCTTCACAACGTCAGCGGCTTCACGATTGAAGTAGATCAGATCCGTCTTGGCCAATCGGCGGGCAGCACTCTCGGCCGGCGACTCTTCCAGCGTGAACTTCAGGTTGTGCTTGCGGGCCAGCTTCTTGGTCTTCATGAACATGTGCGCCACGATCTTCAGACCCAGTTTCATGGCCTCCTTGCTGTCATGCAGTTCCTGCCCAATCAGGAAGTTCACGGCATCGTTCACGCCGATCAGTCCCAGGATGTAGGTGCACTTGTCCAAGTCAACGTAAGGCTGACCGTCACAGGATTTCTTGCCAATCTGCCAGAGCGGATGTCCCGGCCCAGAGATCATCTCTGCGGTCTTCGCTTTCTTCTGCAGGTGCGCCTCGACCGCGACCTCCATGATGCGATCCAACTCGCTGTAGAAATTGTCGAGCAAGTTGCCTGCACGCTGACGCGCTGCCCGGTAGGCGGCCTGCGGAATGTTGATGGTGACATTCTGGAACCCACAGAAACGCATACTCTCGGGGTGACGCAGCATACGGGTGTCCTCAATCGTCGTGCGCAACCGACAGCAGGCGGACAGCGTCACCTCATCGCGGTCAAAGATGAAGTAAGTCGATCCGTTCTTGCTCGCCAGGCGACAGGCATCCATGAAGATCTCGTACTGATCGGGATCCTCAAATGTCTCCTCGCTGACATGGAAGTCACATTTGGGGAACTCAAAGATGCGACCATTACGGTCTCCCTCGCCCCAGACTTCGAGCAGAGCCCGACAGAATTTGCGCGTCTCTTCAAGGTAGTCGCCATAGGTCACAACGGCCTCGCCGCGCACGGCAAGGTCGGCCTGGACATCAGCGTCATAGGCCACGGTACCCGCGGCATCCTCCACTTCGCGCAGTACAAGACGGCGCTTGCCCGTTTCCGGCGCAACGTAATAGAGATCCATCAGCGGATAACCGGTCCGGTCGCGGGCCGGGCGCGATTCCTCGACCAGCTCAACCTTGCTGCCATCCTTCTGCCGCAGCATGTACTTTCCGCCCGGCCCGATCGCCGGCACCGTTGTCAGGTAGCGCGGCACCCCACTGTGAATGTTGAAGTCAAGGAACAGGGTCTGTCCCCCACGGGAGAATGCATTCTGGGCGCCATTGAAGATCAGCTCCTGGGCGATCTGTTTGTACTGGGCGTCTTCCATCCCCTCAAGGAGAGGGGCGTAGAGAATGTTGATGTAGGCAATTCCCAGGGCACCGGCGTAGTTCGCCTGCATGGAGGCCAGGTAGGTATTGAGATGTCCCGTCAGCACGGATGCCGAACGCGCGGGCCTGGATTCGGTATTCAGGTTCACCAGCTGCTGCAGTCCGTATTTCTTCACGTACTCAATCGAATGCGAAGAGCAGTAGACACGGTGCGGATATCCCAAGTCATGGACATGGATGGCACCGGTGTCATGAGCACGCTTCACATCAGTTGAGAAGATGGTGTCCAAAGCCCACTGCTTCAGTACCAACTCAGCAATGCCAAGATTAACGGCCTCGGCGTTGTTGTTGACGATATTGCTGTTTTCCGTCGACTTCGAGAACATGAGCTTCTCGACGAAATCCACCGGCACGCCGTAGATCGACAGGTCGCGCAGCTGCTCTTTGTGACCGCGCTCGGCCAGCTCGTTGTTGACTAGCTCACGGATCAGGGTCGTGTTAACGGTCTGGATATCACTTTCGATGATCCAGTTCTCGACGGACTTGGCGATACTGATTGCGACTTCTGCGGAAAGATCCGTCTTATCCATGATCTGCCCGACAATACGTCGGCGATCCCAGGGAAGCGTCAGGTTATTGGTAGCTGACTCGACCAGGAGCAGGCTCGCATCAGTCACGTCGACATCGCCATTGCGTCCCTCGCCACGCACGCGGATATTGCGGCGAGCCAGTTCACGCTTCTTGCGGTAGCGCTTGTAGGCTGCCACCAGCATGGTCTCGCCACTTTCCGCGAGCAGAATCTCAACAAGATCCTGAACGTCCTCGATGCTGGGAATGCGCAGCCCATTGTCGTCTTCGTAGACATAGTACTCGCTGCTCGGCGTGTCGAGTTGCTCGACAACGCGGTCGGCAATCGTCGGGGCCGTCTTGCGGTTGGGCTCATTACCAAGATTGCGAGCAACGGCCTCAACGGCCCGGTCAATGGCCTTTTCTATCTTCTCCTGGTGAAATGGGACCACCAGGTCAGAGCGTTTTCGGAATCCATCAAAGATGCTATCGGCCTTGTGTGCGTGATGCACTGCTGACATCGCTACTTGCCTCCTTGCCCTTCTTGAGGGCAGCTCAACTCAATTTGAATTATAACCCGACCACCAAAGGCAGCCAGACATGTCATGTTCTGCAGGAGAAGGGAGCAAATTGCGGGCTGTAGCCCAAGCCGTCATGGTAGAATCCAACAGAGAACTGTGGACATAGTTTGACAGCCAGAATCAGCAAGAAAACAGCGAAAACACCGCAAAAGAAACGCCCTAACACCGGGATAAAGTAGTACCTGTTTGCTAATTAACTGTCAAAGAAAAAGTGGACATGTTGTGGTTTTTCAATGCAACACCCCTATATGTAGGGGTTTATGGCAAAATAGGCCGCAAACAAGGGCTTCTTTGATCTCTCGGAATGCGCCACCCGCTGCTCGGCCTCTGAATTCTCACGAATCCAGCTACATTTCGCTCACCCCGGGCTCTCCATCGTAGCTGGATTCGTGAGAATTCAGGCTCTCCCTGTAGCTGGATTCGTGAGAATTCAGATGCGCTACGTGCAGGCACGGCCGCTGTGAAATGGAAGCCGCCGGACCCGCGATCTACCGGAAAATCTCCGATCGCAGAACGCCATATCCAGAGAAGCTGCGGCGCAGTGTGAGAATGACGGCTGTAGGCACCGTAATCGCCGTTCCCGTGAAGATCGCGATCATGATGCCAATCTGGTACTTGATTGCCAGCATAGGGTCATTGCCCCCCAGGATCACGCCCGTCATCATACCCGGCAGCGAGACCAGGCCAATCGTCATCATGGTGGCAATCGTAGGAGAGACGGCCGACTGAAAAGATGCGCTGAGATAGGGGCGTATGGCTTCACGCAACGTCGCGCCCTGGGCAAGCACAAGCTGAAACGCCTTTTCGTCACGTCGAATCGACTGGTAGAAGTCGCGTAAGCCGACAATATTGGCGCGCAGGCAGTTCCCAAGAATCATCCCCCCCACCGGAATCACGTACTGGGCTTCCAGCAGATTGGGCCGTCTCAGAACGCCGCCCACAAACCACAGCATCGGAACCGCAATCCCCAGCAGTAGGGCCGGCCATAGAGGCAGAGCAAAAAAGCGAAGTCGCAGTCCACAGCCACGAACAATCGAGACGTCGGCTACAACCAGCATCACGAGCACCCAGAGCGCATTGAGCCAGGGGCTATCCAGTTTGAAGACGACCTGAAGGTAGAGCCCCACCAGCAGAAGCTGAACCGTCATTCGCAATGCCCCCAGCAGCACACGCCCCACCAGGGGCACGCGTTGCCATAGAATGATCCCCAACGGAACAACCAGGAGCAGGTATGCTGTAATCAGGCCGAGAAGACTCACATCCACCGCACCCATCAGCCGGCCCTCCCGACTACGCTAATTTGGCGTGTTGCGAACGGCATTCCCTCTTCCTCGTGGACCACACCAATAATTGTTGTGTCCGTCAGCCCCGTAAGGAGGCCTTGAACTAGCGCCGCGCTCTCCTTGTCCAGGGCGGAGGTCACTTCATCCAACAGCAGGATGGGGCGATCGAGGAGGAGCGCCGACGCCAGTGCGATGCGCTGTTTCTCTCCCCCGGAAAGCGAACCGGTTGACGAAGAAAGCAGGCTTTCATCGAGGCTCAACGCCTGCAACAACTCCGGCAACCGCTCAAGATTCGCCGCCTTGTCGCTGTTAGCACGATAATGAAAGGGACGATGGATGAACTCTCGCGCAATTCCCTCTCCCAGGTCTGCCTCCTGCGGGACAAACGCCATCTGGCTGCGGAGATGCCAGACCGAATGAGGGCCCAGCACATCACCACACACGGAAATCTCACCGGCCGTGGGTTCAACCAATCCCAACAGACAGCGCAATACCGTTGATTTACCTGAGCCGGATGGCCCCGTCAGGGCAATGTGTTCACCGGGCATGATCGAGAACGAGAGGCCATCAAACAGCGAGGACCCGTTAAACGCCATCCCCAGCTCTCGTGCTTCGATAATTGCCGATGCTTGCATAACGAGGGCAGTATGGCATTCTCCATTTCCGACAGCAAGTTGTAGTCCCGGACACAATCGGGTCGCTCACGAGGAAGCACTATGGAAATTCTGAACATACCCACACGATCCCGCACCCATTTCGTCAACATTACCAGCGACGTACAAGCCGCCGCTCAACGCCTTGGTATCGACAGCGGCGTCATTACCGTCTTCATTCCACATACCACGGCGGGTGTCACCATCAACGAGAATGCGGATCCCGACGTCACGGCCGACATGGAACTGGTACT
>CAZCDU010000075.1:0-23033 GCA_964497125.1 uncultured Victivallales bacterium
CGCGACAGGAGAGAGGTTGAAATCGGCAATCAAGTAGTGTGGTGTCAACTTGGAGTGCGGTGGCAGAGTCCGAAGCGAGCTTGCGAGCGTAGGACGGCGACACCGCTTTTGCGTCGCACTGAGGGCAATTGTGCGCGCCGGGGAAAAGCGGTGTCGCCGGCTCGTGCTCCGGCACCAGAGCTCGTCCCTCGCACGGTGCAGGACTGCACTCGCCTCTGCCACCGCACTCCAAGTTGGGACCCCACAAAGATGTGAGGCACAACGAGGGCGTTGCCCTGGGCTAGTACAGATTGAAGAGCAGAACACCAGCCCCAGATTTTCTCAGACCTAAGAAAGCTAGAACCCCTAACACCGAGATCAATTATGCGCGAAACGGCATTTATGGAAGCGATTAAGCAAATCTGCGACAACGACCCCCGGTATGATATGGAGGCCTACCTTTTCGTGCGTGAGGGCCTCGATTATACCATCAGAATGCTCCAGAAGCCTGAAAAGGGGCCGGGGCGGCATGTTTCCGGCCAGGAGCTCATGGAGGGCATCAGGCAGTACGCGCTGGACGAGTTCGGGCCGATGGCGCTCAAGGTCCTGAATAGCTGGGGGATCGAGAAGACAGATGACTTCGGGGAGGTCGTCTTCAACCTCGTGCAGTCTGGCGAGCTCGGGAAGACCGATGAGGATCGCCGCGAGGATTTTAAGAACGGCTACGACTTCCAGGAAGCCTTCGAGAAACCGTTCTTACCCAAGACCCCGCCCGCACCAGACACAGAAACCAAACCCCGTCGGGGGAGGGGGCGTTCATGAGGGCCATCACTGCGATTCTTGCGGCCGTCCTGTTCTGCGTGACGTCAGGCATCCATGCAGGGACCACGACTGATGATGCCCTGCAGAAAACGCTCGTTACGCTCGAGGCGGCCAACACCAAGCTGGATCGATTCACGCTTCCCAACGGCATGGTCTGCCTGCTGAAAGCCGATCCCTCGGCGCCTGTTGTATCCGTCCAGATCTGGGTGGGCACCGGTTCCATCCACGAGCAGGAGTATCTCGGTGCCGGACTATCGCACGCCATCGAACATATGCTCTTCAAGGGCACGCCCACACGCGCCCCCGGAGACATCACGCGCGAAATCAATGATGCGGGTGGGAAGATCAACGCCTATACGACGCTAGACCGGGTCGTGTATCACACGGATCTTCCGGCCCGTCACTGGCGTGTCGGGTTCGATGCCCTGGCCGATTCCGTCATGAACGCCGATTTTCCCGCCGAAGAATGGGAGCAGGAGCGCAAAGTCATTTTGCGCGAATTCGCCATGGGCAAAGATGATCCCGGCCGTGTCATGAACAAACTGCTCTGGCGGACGGCGTTCCGGAAGCACCCGTACCGGTACCCCGTCATTGGCTATGAGGACATATTCAAGGCGATTACACGCGATGATCTAGTTACGTTCTTCAACCGCCACTACGTATCCGATAACATGTTCCTTGTCATCGTTGGTGACATCGACCCGGACGAAGTCAAACCGGTCATCCGTGAGACTTTCGCTCCTTTCGTCCGCCGCCGGCGCGGCCCCGTTATGCTGCCCACCGAGCCTCGCCCGATTTCCCCTCGCATGGCGCGGGAAACAGGCCCCTACAAGCTGTCACGACTGACGTGGGCCTATCACAGCGTGTCGCTTGACCATCCGGATGCCGCCGCCCTCGATGTTCTTGCCAATATTGCCGGCCAGGGCCGCTCCTCCCATTTCGTTAAGTCCATTGTTGAAGAACAGCAACTTGCCCATAGCGTCAGTGTCTGGTCCTACACTCCCGGCGAACGGGGCCTGTTTGGCATCAGCGCCACTTTTGACCCTGAGAAGGAAACCGAGCTCCTGGCAGCGATCGAGGCGGAACTCGCCAAGCTCCGTGCAGCGGAGTTCACGGAAGAGGAGCTTCAAAAGGCCACACGCTCCGTACTCATGGGGGAGCTTTCCGGGCTGACAACGATGAAAGGTCAGGCCAGCAGCTATGGTTCGGGTGAGTTCTACACCGGCGACCCGCGTTTTGGCGAAACCTACATCCGACAGCTCAAGTCCATCACCTCAGAGACTCTTCAGCACGTGGCCAACACGTATCTCGATGATACGGCCCGCACCGTGGCGTTGCTAACGCCCGAAGGTGCGCTGGCGACCACGGCAAGCAACGATACTGAACAGACAGACAAGACCGGACCTCGCCGCCTCAAGCTGGATAATGGCGTACGATTGATTGTCCATGAGGATCATCGTCTGCCATTTGTCTACATGACCGTGGCCCTGCGCGGCGGTCTTCTGTCCGAGAACGCGTCCAACGTGGGCGTCACAACCCTGATGTCCGATCTCCTGCTGCGTGGTACAACCACGCGCTCGCGCGAACAGATCGCCAGGACCACCGAGAATCTGGGTAGCCATCTCTCGACTTACTCCGGCTACAACAGCTTCGGACTGAAGGCGAAATGTCTATCGAGTGATGTTGATGTTGTCTCCGGTCTGCTCGCGGAGTGCCTGCTAACGCCCTCGTTTCCGGAAGCAGAGATAGAGAAGCAACGCACGCTTCAGCTTGCAGCCATTCAGGCCCAGGAAGAGCGGCCCATGTTTCTTGCGCAGCAGGAGTTGCGTGAGGCGATCTTCGGGTCCCATCCCTACCGGTGGACAGATCTCGGTACCCGGGACGTGGTCCAGAAGCTGACCCGTGACCAGATTCAAGAGCAGCATGCCTCGACAGTTGTTGCCGGCAACCTGGTGGTTTCGCTATTTGGTGACATCGCAGAGGCCGAGGCAATTGCCCTGGCGTCCCATATGTTCGAAGACATTCCGAGCGGCGATGCCGAAGCGATAGCTCCACCTCAGGGAGCGGCGCGTGTCCTCCCCACGCGCATCGAGCAGACCCAACCCCGCCAGCAGGCCATTGTGCTCGCCGGATTCCCCGGGGTCTCCATCTTTGACCCGCGCAAAGAAGCGCTTGATGTGCTGCAGACTGCCATGAGTGGGCTTTCGTCAGACCTTGCCATTTCGGTCCGCGACAAGCGTGGGTTGGCTTATTACGTTGGCGCCTATCAGCAGCCCGGGTTTGATCCGGGGATCTTCGTGATCTACAGCGGGACGCGACGTGAAGCCGCGGCCGAGGTGGAGGAGCTCTATCTTGCAGAGATCGCTCGCGTTACAGTCGAGGGTCTGCGTGACGAAGAGCTTACACGTGCCCAGCGTCGGATCATCGCCGACCACGACATGCGGCTGCAGGACAATCTAAGCGTGGCGATGACCTGCGGTCTCAACGAGCTCTACGGCCTCGGGTTTGATCATGCCTTTGGTACCGCGGATCGAATCAGCTCGCTGACGGCAGACGCCGTGCGTGAAGCCGCGGCATCCGTGCTCTCCACGAATCGCATGGCGGTTTCGGTGTTGTTGCCGGAAGAAGAATAGACAGAATCATTTATAGCAGAATCATGGGAGTCAGAGAGAAAATGATTCTGCTATAAATGATTCTGCCAAATCGGCTCACGGTGTCCGCAGTGCGAGGGTAGGGCCAGCCCAGGTGTAGAGCGTCTGTGGCCTGGGGAGGAGCCAGTTGGAGACAACAGGCTCTACTCTAGAAGGACATCCTGTTGTCCCCAACTGGATGCGCGGTGAGCGCCGGCCAATACAGCAAACCGCCCCTGAACACGCCAGCCAGAGCCCATCAATCCCAATTTCAGCCTTTCAGCCTTTCAGCTTTTCAGGTTTTTCCCCCAGTTGTCCCCAACTGGATGCGCGGTGAGCGTGTGAGACAGAACCAGCGTCTCTATGCCGGTGTTCAGCCTTTTAGCTCTTGTTCAAGAACGCACCGAGAGCCATATCCACGTCACGGATATGTTTGATCAGCCAGTTGCCAAGGAAGGTGTCCACGGCAATGGCCAAGTCTTCGGTTGGGCCATCTTCGCGAAAGTCCTGAACAAGACCATCCAGCGTCTTGCGGAGCTCATCATGCTTGGTGCGGTGTTCCGCTTCAGCCGGGTACCCGGTTTCCGCCATACGCGCTTCTTCGGTGGCAAAATGCGTTTCGGTGTAGTCGACCAGGAACCCCAGGGTCTTCGAAACCTGCTCGGCGCCATGGCGCTCCTCAATGGCTTTCGCGACACTGTTGAACCGCTCAATCCAGGTCTGATGCTGTTCATCAATCAAATCAACGCCTGTGGCCAGGCTTTCATTCCATTCAATCATCTGCACGGTATTCCCCCTAATAGTGTTCCCTTTGAAATACCATTGCACCGAAACACGCTCAAGGTGTTTCATCAGAGGACTCCCCTGCTTTCTGCCGGACAGCCCGACAGAGGAGATTCCTTCGGCAGGCTCTGGACGGGCTCTAGAGCGGTTCAATAAGACCTATAGCCGTAGGCACAGGCTCCCTCGGGGACTCGGGAAGCCCGTCCTACAAGCCAGCTCCCGTGTAGGACGCGCTTCTCCTTCTCAGGAGAGCGTGTGTGAGCGTGTGTGGACGGCTACGACATTTCTTAAACCGCCCTAATCGTCGTCTCGATCTTCGTCTCTCGATCATTGGATGACGACGATCGGGACGAAGACTGACAGGAGAACAGACGAGCTACGATCGAATTGAGTACCGTGGGGTACACATCTCCGTGAAGAACCCGAAAGTTGCTCGTATTTCGCTTTGCAGCCTCACCTCTCTTTCCGTAGTATGCAGCATTACGTCGGCGCGACGCGCAGAGGTTTCATGCGCGGGAATCAGCGAAGACACAAATTCAGGAGGACGGCATGGAAGTATCGAATGGTCAGATGGCGGCAGCAGCAGGTGGTTTCGGACTCATCATGATTGTGTATCTTGCGGTGGTCATTCTTATGCTCGTGGCAATGTGGAAGGTCTTCTCCAAGGCTGGCAAGCCGGGGTGGGGCGCCATCATTCCCATCTACAACATCATTCTCATGCTCGAGATCGCAGGGAAGCCAATATGGTGGATCATTCTCATGTTCGTCCCGTTCGTTAATATCGTCATCTCGATTCTGGTTATTGCCGGTATGGCTAAGAACTTTGGCAAGGGCGTTGGGTTCGTTCTTGGCATGCTCTTCCTTCCCATCATCTTCTGGCCGGTACTCGGATTCGGCGGCGCCACGTACACGCCCGTCGAAGCGTAACACACCGCTACGGATTATAGAAAAGGCCTCGCCATTGCGGCGGGGCCTTTTTTCTGTG
Organism: uncultured Victivallales bacterium; assembly: GCA_964497125.1. Taxonomy (GTDB): domain Bacteria; phylum Verrucomicrobiota; class Kiritimatiellia; order UBA8416; family UBA8416; genus CAYLXP01. Next base: position 5,200 of record CAZCDU010000075.1, read on the forward strand.
CCGCGGAACTGTAGACGCCGCCCCTTTCCCCCCCCTAACCATTCCCAGGTAGGGCGAGGCGTTGAAGAGAAAAGCTGAAATGCTGAAAGACTGAAATGCTGAAGAATGGCGTAACGACACTGGTTCTATCTGACGCGCTCACTGCGCATCCAGTTGGGGACAACAGGATGTCCTTCTAGAGGAGAGCCGGTTGTCTCCAACTGGCTCCTCCCCGGACCCAGACGCCCCGGACCTGGGCTGCCCTACCTACTGGAACAGAACATACACCCAATCCGCACCCACAAACAGAACCACGGCACCAATGGCGAGCCATCGTTGTGGGCGGGTCAGCCGCAGGGGGGATATGCGGCCGAAGACGGCCAGGAATGCGTAGACGGAATAGCCGATAGCGCCAAGACTCGCCACGAGAGCGAAGGGCTGCTGCCGGAAGGCTGCGGCGAAATCACCGCGTATCAGCATTTGGAACGCGCGGTAACTACCGCAGGCGGGGCAGGGGACACCAAGCCCATCATTGAGCCAGCATCGCGGTACCCATTCGATAGGGACAAATGCCAATCCCACTGCAATGAGCAGCAGGATTGGCACAAATAGTACGCCCAGTACAAACTCGAGGTCTGTGGACTGGCTGTTAGGACTCAATCTTCGTGATGCCTTTGAACCAGTCAGCGGCCCAGCCACCCACGATCGGGAGCGGCTTCATTTCGCCCTTAATGGCTGAGACCAGTCCCATGATGTCCAGTACGAGGACAAGGATGGCAACGCCAGCCCATATGATCTGTCCCAGGCATGGCACGATGTTCACGAGCGAAATCACCATCATCGAGAGCCACAGCACGAGAACCTGTTTGCCATGGAATAGCGAGAACGCGTTATTCCTCTGAATGAGGGGAATGAGGCAGAGGATTGGCAGAATATAGCCGAGAATGGCAAAGACTTTGCCCTCTTCCATTTCCTTCTCGTCCACGACGGGCGCCTCTGCCTCGGGGGCAGCTTCTTCGGCTGCGGCTTCTTCGGCCACGGGCGCTTCGGGTGCCTCTGGTGCCTCTGGTGCCGCGGTCTCCTCTACAGGTGTCTCTACGGTCTCTTCAGGTGTTACGTCCTTCTCATCACTCATCACGACCTCCCTTTTGTAAATCTACAGCCATGCTAGGACACCGCAACCAATGTGCAAGGTAAAAGGGAGGTAAAAAGGTGGGAAAAGGCTGAAAGCTGAAAAGGGAAAGGCTGCACAGCCGAAGGCAGCTGGCCGATTCCCATCGGCAACGAAGTGGCAAATGGGGACGAATGGAAGCGAGAAGATTGAACAGCGCAGGCCGAAGGCCCATTGCCCGACCAACGGGAGGGAGCGAAGCGGCAACGCAGCGAAGGAAACGAAGGTTCGAGGAATCCAGAGCTTCCTGTCGGCGATCTATCAGTTTTCGCGTCCTTTCGCGTCTTTCGCGGTTGGCAATCCTTTGCATCGGAGCAGGTTCTAGAGCAGTTCACGTAATCCTATATCCATCCAGCAAACTCCCTTCTGCCACGCCCAGACACAGGCTCCCCGATGAGAATCGGGGAAGCCTGTCCTACACTGTTTTTACGACATCTGGAGTTGTAGGACAGGGCTGCCGTTCCCTCCGGTTATGAATGAGAGTATAATATTCTCATTATGAATATGTTTTTTGCATCAGCCACCGCGCATCGCGCATCCAGTTGGGGACACCTCGCACTCCTCACGCCATCTTCGGACGACAGACCTTTGCTGTCAGTATCCAACAGGCCCCGAACACCAGCAGCATCGGCCACAGACCGCCAAGCCATTTTCCGAAGGTGCCCCGGGCGACTTTGAACGATACGCTCAGCTCGCTTTTGGGGTCGACCTGCAGTGCTCGCGCAAAACGAAACTCTGTGCCGTGCTCCGGCATGGCGACGCGAATGGCTTTCACAACCCCGGCCGCCGCTGCCTGCTGCTCGATCATCTTCTCGGCCACGACTTCAAGGGCATCGTTATCCATTGAGGTGAGCTGTTGCTCGATGTTCTCTGCATACTCCTGGGTGAAGTTGCCGCCCTGGAATCCTTCCATCTGCTGAGCCGACTGTTCGTCAATGATGTTGTTGCGGAAGCGCACCGCACCACGCCGATTGACAAGACCAATCTTGAACTGCTGCTTGGTCAGGTTGCGGAGTTGAACGCGGGCATCCTCATTCAGGTCTTCCTGTCCCATGGAGTAATTCAATGCCTGCTGGAAGGCCTTCTTGGCCTCTTTCTGGCGTCCGGCCTTTGCCATCTGTTCGCCGGTATTCAGGACATCGCGGGCCTTCTTCAATGTCGCCTCGCGCTGCTGTTTGTTGTAGGCCATGTAATAGTCCGTATCGAACACTCTCGTTGCTTTGACATCACGCACGAGATCCATCGTGCCGCCAAAGCCATAGTAACGGGCCTGGGGCAGCACATAGAAGGTCCACTCAATATCATTGAGGGGCAGGCCTTCGAATGCGGGCGCGACGATCTTGTGCTCACGTAGCAGTCCGCCACCACCGACAGATCCTGCATAGATGATCTCGACCGACGACTCTGCGGCCCCTTCCTGCTCCTCTAGCGGGATGCAGTAAAGCTCTTCGTCTCGCGAGGTGGAGACCTCCTTGCCGTTCACCAACACCGTCCACAGGGAGTCGCCTTTGCGGGGTAGGGCCATTCGCAGGAAACGAAGATCACCCACGGCAAGCTGCAGGGCCAGGCGGGTCAGGAGTTTGCGGTTCCCTGAGACCACGGATGTCATGCGGACCTGGCTGATACTAGCCGGCAACACGCTGGCTGACTCGTGCCGTACAACCGACAGCGGCAGCTCATAGTCTGACCGGACCGTACGGTAACAGAGGATGGCATCGGAAAGGTCCCCCGCACCAAAGGTGGCCGGAATGCTGCGCGGGTCTTCCAGCTTCAGCCCCTCCAGGCCCTCATCTGGGACTACCTGCACGCGGCCACCGCAGGTGACGACGAGGTAGCCGCGCTGCCCTTCCGTGCCCACCGTTCTCAACGGCAATACGTTGACACGGCGCTCTTCGTGATTGAACGGCACCTGGAAGCCGACGGTCATCGCAAAGCTGTTTTCAACTTTGCCGTGGAGCTCGACCTGCCACAGGCCCTTCTCCTCATCAATCTCATGTACGCGGGCAATGTTGCGACCTGTCACCGCCAGTGCCACGTGGGGCAGGGGACTTTGCAGGCGGAACGTCTTCACGCCGGCGTTCTCGATCTGGTAGTTGATGAAGGCCTGGCATTTCAGCATGCCTTCGGTCAGATCTACCCACTGCAGGACTTCAGGTTTCACGAGTGGTTCCATAACCTCGGTCCGAAGCGCAATCGCCCAAGTAGGCCGCAGAATATCAAACACCAGAACGCCGGTCTGGGTGATTCCCACTTCGCTGGCTTTCTTGATGTCAACGCCACGATGGCTATCCACCATCATCCGTACACCACGCTCGCCCGTAATCGTCAGGCGCCCCGCGTGCTTCCTGGCATCAGCCACGTGTACCCGCGGGACGTCGATCTCGGCCTCGATGCCTTTCTCCATTCTCGCAACAACCAGGTTGATCTCGGTCTGGTCCGTCACGTGACGGTTGAAGTGCACCGTGACGGCGTCACCAGCGGTTGTCTCATCCCAATGACTGACATCCGTGCCGGACAGCGTTTCGACATCGAAGTCGGCTGGGATTCCGAACTCGACGGAGAAGATGCCCGACTTGGCTATGCTCAGAGCAAGCCGTGTTGAGAGCACAATGCGTTCGTCCGCAATGGACAGCGCGCCCTGCTCGTTTACACGGATTTCCGGCAACACACGTTCGGCGTGGATCTTCACGGTAACCGCGTCAGGTTTGTTATAGCGGAAGGAGCGTCGAATGGTGATCGGGGCCCGGTTAACGCCCGTCAGGGCCGCCTTGGTGGCTGCCGGCGAGAAGTCCTCAATGTTCATCGGGTTAACCGTCTGCGAGTCCTCCACGCGAATCTGTACCGCATCGGGAGCTGCGATCGCCAAGGCGCCGCGCTGCCGGGCACTGCCCTGAATATCAAGTGCACCAAGAACGGCATCATATGGCAGACCTTCGCTTGATACCTGGGTCTGAACACTCAGCAGGAAGTCGCCGGTTACCGCTTGCTCCAGTATGGCCTCAAGCAACCGCGTATCGGGATCAAAGCTCCATGTGGCAAGGCCGGGCGCCTTGACCGAGGTTACGCTCATATTGGCGGGCACCAGAATGGAGAGCTCTTTCAGCTCGCCCTGTGCGATCTGGTAGCGCACCAGGTGCGTGAGATCCACAACTCCCGATAGCAGTGAGGCAAAGGAGTTCACCTCGCTGAAGAAGACGACCTCTTCCAGCGTTGTCTTTCGCACGCGTGGCCGCCACGACAGCGTGGCTGTCGTTACCGGACCGAAGACCGCTTCGGCGGTTGTCAGTGAGTCGGTGTCCTCGCTGCGGAAAAGCACGGCATGCTCAGCCTGTATGTCCATTCCGCTTTCAGGCAACGTCAGTGAAAGACGGTTACGCATGTTCTCGAGCATCGGCACCGATGCCGACCATCGGCCATCAAGCTCGGTCACGGGTGTCCGGAAGCGCACCGATATCTTGTAGGGCCCCGCTCTCTCAATGCTAAGCGTATAGCCGTCCGGGCCACTCTTGATCGTCGCGTAGCGGGAGTTCAGATCGTAGTCGGTCAACACGCATGCATTGGGAATCACCACGAATGAGGTCGCCTCATCGGCTTCAAATATCAGCGTCATTTCGACCTCGGCGCTCTGCTCTGCATCGCGAGAGGATTCAGGTCCGACAATGTCAACCGTGACCAGGTCCATGACAGGAATCGCCGGGGCGACCACGTCAGCTGGCGGCACGACTACCTCGGATGCCGATGCCGTGAGCGCGGTCAACGTCAGCAGGCCTACGGCGGCGATCACAGTCAGCAGTCGTACGAGCGCGAATCCGGCGTCGTTCTTCTCGTCATCCACAGGTTCCTCCGTGTCCTCTGTTTCAACGGTCGCCTCTGCTTCAATGGTCGGCTCGGTCTCGTCAGCCGGCTCAGGCTCGAAGGGCGGAATATCGTATGGCTCCTGTTCGGCACGACGTAATTCCAGCTTCCGCGCGTGGGCCCGAGCCCGTGCTTCACGCCAGGCAGATGCGGCCGCGCACAGCCCCCGCCAGATCATCCGGACTGTCCACAGCACCAGCCGCCAGATGCACTTGGCAATCGCGGCGATGCTCTTGAGAACGACCTTCAGGCCATACCGGCAGAACAGGAAGATGAGTACGATCCAGATCAGTGCGGCAACGGCGGATCGCCCTGCGGCGCTCTGGCTGGCACCGTAGACGGCCAGGGTCAGTCCGAGTGCCATCAGAATCCGCGACTTCTTCATGACGACGCTGTAGAGCAGTATCGCAATGCCTACGGCGATGCCGGCGAGCATCAGCCGCGCCGAGCTGCCGGCGCCCATCCATGCCGGCACAACCGACAGCTGGAGCGTTAAGGGCTTCTCGCCCGACAGGTTGACCGAGCGAATGAACTCCCGTGTCACGCCGCCACCGAAGCCGCCGGATACGGCGCGCCGGAAGGTGTAGTGGCGCAGGCAGATCGCTTTGCCCAGGCGCCAGACCTTGCGCATGACGCCACCCATGCCCGGGCACTCCACCGAGGTTCCGGGGGTCATGTTGCCATCGTTTGAGGCAAGGGAGAAACGCTGCGGAATGTTGACACGCCAGCTCGCAAACGTGGCATGCGTGTCAGTCAGCGTCGGGGCATTCAGACGCAATCCCTTGATGCCGCTCCGCCAAAACCCAAGCTCGCCGAGGGACTCTGCATAGACCAGTTCGATCGCAATCGCCGTGTTGGGGTTCTGGGGACGGTTGACCGGAATCAGGATCTCGTTCCCCTTCTCCTGGGAGAGCACGTCGGTCTTGTTACCATTCTCATCGACCATCTTGATGGTCCACAGGTCAACGCCATCCGGCACATGCACCACGAGGTACTGGCGGGAGGCATTCTTAAGATAATAAGTAGCCGTGGTTACCGCGCCGCCTTTCTTGCTGAGCTGTGTCGACAGCTTCACATAGTCGGCAATCTGTCCCAGCAGGGGTTCGGTATCGAATGGCTTGATGGCCATGGAAACCGTATGTGGATTCTTCACGTACTTGTATGACTTGATGATGGGGTCATTGACTGGGGATGAGTACGCGCTTGGGATTTCGTCCCGGTCAATGCGAATGATGGAAGGAGGCGGGGCCTCATTCTCGGTCAGCTCCAGGCTTGCGGAGCTGGCCAGGGCGATGTAGCCGACTTCGCTGTCGGTCTCCATTGTTTCAATGCTCCCGGCCACCACTGTCGCGCCTTCATAGTCGAATTGCTTGTCGAATGTCACCAGCAGTGTGTAGTCGCCAATGACCTTGGCCTGCAGACGGACCGTGCATACCTCGCCTTCGCGACGCCACCCTTCGATATCGGCGCCGGTGAACTCAACGGTTTCGATCGCCTCGGGTACCCGCACGTTGAACTCCTGTACAGGCGCTCCACTGATGTGGTAGGTGATGGCGGCACTGCAATACATGACGCCCTCGCCGAGCGAGACGAGATGGAAGACCTCGCTGTCAATCGCTGGGAGCGTACGCTCAATGGCCATGCCGAGAGACCACTCTCCTGTCTTGAAGCGGAAAGCCTGTTGAGCGCCGGGAACACGCATCGGCGCTGATCCGGTGTGGACTTCCCGCAGTCCGGTAACGGCCCCCGCCTTCAGGCGGACGCCCTTCTCGGCCGAGACGACAAGGTAGCCACGCTCGGATTTGGCATCCTGAACGACGAAGCGCGGGGCCTCAAAACTGACGGCATCCCGCTTCAGGGAGCGCTCCATCCGGACCGTGATCAGGGCAGTGCCCTGGACGGCCTTACGGAACGGCACGAAGATAATCCGCTTGCCGTCTTCCATCCTGACATCAGCATCTGCCTCAGAGACGTTCTGCCCAGTGATGCTGGTGATCGTCCATTCGGGATCCGGCGATGTCTCGATCCGGATTTCGCGGGCAGGTGCGTCCTTGACGTCAATCTCGATTGAAGCATCAAGTGCAAGCTCGTTGTCGGAAAATGCCAGCACGAGACGGTTGTCGACCGTAAAGGTCGTCACGATATCGTCGGCGTTAATCTCCAGCGTATACGGCGTGTTGGCATACTGGTAGGCATACAGGCTGCGTGCCGGTGCCGGGCGTGTCTGTTTCTTGGCGTCACAGCTGAGGGAGACGCTGGGGAACGCGGCGAGGTCAACCTGGGTCAGTCCCGCGGCCTTGGCCACCTGGAGCTTGATTGCGCTGTCGGTGCCCATCATCAGGAATCCGCTGGTACGTATCACGTTGCGGGGCGTCAGCACCGGCAAGGTTGAGCGCGAGGGGAACTTCGGAAGCACCATTTCGCTCTCGACGCGAAGTCGATACAGATCCTCCTTGGCACGGCTCAGGGTGACGACCAGTTTGGGTTGGTCGGGCTCGTCACGGTTAATCCGCCACCCTTGGATGTCTTCACCCGTGACCTGTGTCACGCTAACGTCGGGAAGATCCAGCGTCAGCTCCTTGAGTGCCCCCTGGATAACGCGATAGGTGAAGATGGTGTCCAACCGCATGGCGCCAACACTGGCCGTTGCAATGGCATTCGCCTCGCATGAGACCACGAGCTCGGAATCCAGTTTCTTGACTTCAGGTTTCCAACGTACCTGGAAAGCATCCGTGATGCCGAGGTAGGCCGTGACTTCGGTCATCGAGCTCTCATTCTTCTTGCGCTCGATATTGAGTGCGCCGGGGAATTGCACCTCCAGGTCGTCGCGATCACAGACAACCGAAATGCGTCGAATGCTGGCTGCCGGAATGGAGAAGCGCGTATGTCGCCATTCGCCCTCTTCCTGTGCGCGGCTTGCGAACTTGAACTCTACTGACGATTTTCCGGAGCCCCACCAGCCGCCGCTGCGTCCGAGTTTGAGGAGGTACTGATTCCCCTGCCGCACAATCTCGGCGCCCTTCGGGAGTTTGCCGTCGAGGTAGGCAACATCGCCCACGACCAAAGGTAGTAGCGGGGTCTTGCCGGCAGAGGTGATGTCGAAGGACAACGAAAAGGTAATGTTCTCTCCTTCGATTTCCCCCTGTAGCGCCAAGTCTGCTATCGTGACATCAGTTCCCGCTCCCCATGCAGAACCCACTATCGCCCACGCCATCACCCATGTTGCCAACCATCGTTTCATGAGACCCCCTCCTGTTTTATTTGTCATCATTCAATCACGCTGCAGTAAGTCCGTGGTCAGATCGCCGTAAAACGGTTGTAAAATCCTTGTAGGGTTGGCCGTCTCGGCCAACACCGACAGTTGGCCGAGACGGCCAACCCTACATCTATTTCCCTCGACTCATGCTCTCGGCGCCGTTCACAAGGCGAAGCAGCTCCTGAACATGATGGTCGAGTGGGAACTCAAGCCCGACAGGACGCAGTACCTTGGCGACGTCCTCGGTTGATGAGCCCTTGGCGAAAGGACTGCCTCTGAGTATCTCTGCAAATTCACCCGCGGCTGCGGCAAGCTGGAATCGGGGTTCAGCGGCTTCAAAGCGTGGCAGCACATCCCGCTGATGAACGAGGTGCTCGATCTCTTCTACGCGTCCGGTGTCAATGCGGCGGTAGCGGACGCGTACGGTCGCGATGACGTCATTAACCTGGCAACGAGCTGCCTGGTAACGGGTAGGTTTAGCCGGCGCGCCCAGCTCCAGTTCATAGAGTGCCGTCACCGATTGGCCGGAACCCACTTCGCCGGCATCAACCGCGTCATTGCGGAAGTCCTCTTTCTTGAGCTGGCGATTCTCATAGCCAAGCTGGCGGTAGCGAGCCACGTAGGCGTCGCTGAACTCGACCTGGATCTTCACATCTGCCGCAATCGTATTGAGCGTGGCTGAAAGATCGTCCACGAAGACACGCTTTGCCTCGGCCTCGGAATCGATGAACGTATAGGTACCATCGCCCTTGTTGGCCAGCGTCTCCAGCATGGTGTCGTCGTAGGTTCCCATCCCGAAACCGAAGACCGAGCAGGTGATGCCCTGTCGGCGGAAGCCATTCACCTTGGCCAGGATATCTTCGGCGGCGCCACTACCCAGGTTGGCCACACCGTCCGAAAGCAGTAGCACGCGGTTTTCCCCCTTGGGAATGAAGTTGGCGGCTGCCAGCTCATAGGCCCGGTGCATGCCCTCTTCCAGGTTGGTTGATCCACCGCATTGCAGCGACTTGATGGCCTTCAGAATCGCATCCTTCTGCGATACTGGCGTGTGCTCCACTACCAGGCGTGCGTGCGAGTCATACTGGACAATGGCCACCAGGTCATCCGGGTTCATGGCATTCACCAGCATTCCCAGGGACTTCTGAACCAAACCGAGGCGATCGGGCTGATTCATGGAACCGGATGTGTCGATCAGGAAGGTCAGGGATGCCCGCCGCTGCTCTTCGCGCCCAAGCCGTCGCCCCTTAACGCCGATCTTCATCAGGTGCAAGCCACGCCCGAACTTGGAGGGGGCTACATCGGTATAGACCTGGAACGTCTTGTGGGTGGGAGCCTTGTAGGCATAGTCGAAGAAGTTGACGTATTCCTCGGTCCGAACGGATTCTGCCGGCGGCAGGAAGCCCTGCTGCATGTAGTTCCGTCCCAGCGTGTAGGCTGCCGTATCCACATCGATCGCGAACGTCGAAAACGGTTTCTCAGTGACCGGGAAGAACGGGTTTACACCAAAGGCCTTGAAGCGGGTCGGATTCTCGGCTTCCTCTTTGCGTCGGGCCTCTTCTTCACGTCGAGCCTCCTCTTCGCGAAGCTCTTCAACAACGCGTTCGACGTTCTCAATATTGTCCGGGGTGTTGGCAACAACGAGCTTGCCCAGGCCTTTCACATACTTAACCGACGCGCCATCAGGCCACTCGACTCCTTGCTCACAGAACAGATCCGTGACATCGATATCGCCGTTGGTATCGATAGCTCGGTCGCCGGCCTCGAGCATCTTATCCAACGCTCCCTGCGGAACCTCGAACATACGATGTTCTATTGCTCCCTCGGCCGCGTATCTCGGGAGGACGGTGATACGTCCCTCTTCGTTGACCCGGTACTTCATCCCCGTAACATCAGTTGTAATGTCGAGCGCTTCTTTGAGGGTGATATCGCGGGCAGAGAACGTAACCACGGCGTCGTCTCCGGCTACGGAGGCATTCGCATCTGCGAAAGGATCTGCCGGGTCGGCGAAGGGATCCAGCTGAGCGTCCTTCTTGCCTGACGCGGCCAGATCCCATCCTGGTGCCAGAACAATCGACACATCCTCGTCGTTATCTTCATCCTCAAACGAAGCGGCCGACTGGTCCAGAAACTCCACGACATCGGAAACATTGGCTTGTCTGAAATCCAGTTCTGGAATGCGGATACTCTCGAGCTTCTTCAACGTCTGCTGCCGCTGGCTCTTCTCGCCGCTTTCGTCAGTAGGGACCTCAAGGCCGAGCTTCTCGTCAATAATGATACCTTCCGCAACAAGGCCGCCTGCGTCGAGCGCCAGGAAGTCACCACCGCGCCCCTTATCCGCCATGGTCTTGGCCTTCTTCCGCTTTTGTCGCTGGCTTTCCCGGCGGGTCCGGTCCTTATCACTCCACTCATACTCCGCCGCCTCTATGGCATCCAGTTGGGTCCGTAGCGTCGCAATGCGGTCGTCCGACTCTCCTCCAACCGCGCCAGGAACTGCCTCTGCAACTTTCTCGACAGGTGCAACAGACTCCTGAAGAGTCCTGTACCTTGCCACGCTCTGGCCTCCACGTCCTCCGACGGGGGCGGCATCTTCCAGCTGTTTCAGTTCGCCGCTGAGCTGGTCCTTCCTGGCGGCCAGTGCGTTGATGTAGCCTAACTCCATGGATCCGCGTGCTTCGACTCTCTCGGCCTCGTTGAGTCGCTCACGTTCAAGCCGCACGTTCCCGGTTTCTCTCTTTCGCTCCTCTTCAGCGGCAGCAACTTCCCGGCTGTGGATCTTCTTCGCTTTAACTGGACGTCCCCGTCTTACGGCCGACGCAATGCCGCTGGTGCTCTCTGTCGCAATCTCGCTTTCCGTTCCGGAAACAACGGTTTCAGTGACGCCCATTGTGCCAAACGAGTCAGCAATTGAGCTGCCGTCTACGGCATCACGTAACACGGCACCGTTGAGAGAAAAGAAGTCATCTGAGTCCGCGGCAAAGCCATCGACGCTCTCCGACCCGCGCAGTGTCGCGGTCATTTCACCATCGCGATCAGCGCTATCGGTGCCGACGCCATACTGGAAGAAGCGACGCCCATTAGCGTCGGCGTTGCCAGCGGATTGATCGAGTGCGGGGCGGGGATCCAGAGGTAATGGTGCAGCCTGTTTGCTGAACAGCTTGCCGATGAGCGGAACATCACCCAGCAGCGGAACGCCAGGCCCTGATGCGGGAGGCGCTTCCGCCGGCTCGTCGGCTGTGGCCAGTCCCCGTGCGAGAAGTTCATCCCCCTCACTCCGGTCGAATACAATCTCGGAGGTCGTCACGGGCGCTACTGTGCGTGAGGGCCTAAGTGCAGGCTTTGGCTTAGCGGTTTCGGAAACGGGCTTCCCGGCGACGCGAGCCTTCCGGAAGTACCAGGCGTTGTCTGCGGCGCCGCCCTCTCCAGGAGTCTCGGGTGCTTCATAGTCCGTGACAACGCCAGAGTCTTTCCCCACAACTTCCCAAGTATCCGAAAGGCCATCGCTATCCTGGTCGGGCATCGCGAAGAAATGGCTGCTTGTCGGTGTATCAGGAGCGTCGGCCTCATCCACGCTGATCTCCAGCTCACCACCATCCACCATGAAGCCACCATTGTTACTCTTGGGAGCTGCGCCTGCCTTTCCCGGAGAACGACTGCCATAGACGCCCTTCAGAATGACCGGAGTCTTGACGATCGTAACACTATCAAAGTCGGCAGGTGCGGCTGGTTCTGGTTCGGCCGTGGGAGGCGGCGCCGGTTCTACAGGGACAGCTGGCCGACCCTCGCCCCGGGGCATGGCGTAGCGCTCAGCGGTCTGCGCATTGCCGAGTTTGAGGTGGCGCGCGTCTTCTGACCATACAAGCTCGGTGATCTCTTCCATCTCTTCCAGGGCCTCGGGACGTGGCGCACTTGGTCGTGCAGGTGCATCAGTCCTACGCGAGGCATGGTCGATCGAGATACTCCCATCCGCCGGCGCCACGTCGACCGCATATTCCAGCTCAATGGCTTCCGAAGCATCGCCAAGTTCCGACAACATCCCGCCGGATGCCATGGGCATCCTTATCCGGACGGCACGAGCGCATTTCCGGCTTCCCATCATAGCCGGCATGATCAGCATCCATAGCACACCACACACGAACACCAGCCCTGCGGCAACGGCGAGTTGCGGATGATGCCCGCTTACCCATTCGATGACACGCCGGCCGTGTCCGGGGTGCAGAATGCGTTCTCGGCGATTGCTGGAGAGACGGTGGCTGCCCACGGGTTCCGCCAGGGCGTCATTCAGGAGTGCCAGCGTGGGCTCAATGAGCTCGAGCTCCGCCTGGCAGGCGGAACATGCTGCAATGTGTTCGGCCACGCTGCTTGCCGTCTTGCTATCAAGGTCGCCAAGCAGGTATTGGGTCAACAGAGGATGGACTTGCTTGCAATTCATGACTGAATCACCCCCTCCTGTTTCAGAATCGATGAGAGTTTGTGGACCGCATGATGCAGGATATTGCCGACATTGCCCTGGCTTCGGCCGGTAATGCCGGCAATCTCTTTATAGGAGAGGCCTTGCTCGAGGCGCAGCAGCACCACTTGCTGTTCACGTGGATGCAGACGTTTCAAATGCGTGAGAACCGTTGCCTTCTTCTCCGCTTCGCTGGCTGGACAGTTACGGCCGTCCGGACAGGCAAGGGTGCGCTCTTCGGCATGTTTCTCATGCAGAACCCGAAGTCGGGATTCGCGACGAATGAAGTCAACGGCTTCATTGTGCGTCACCCGAAACAGCCAGCTTTTGAGCGTCGCCGCGGGTTGTGAGTGGCCGTCCCACTTCTGGAAGAGTTTAATAAACACGTTCTGAACGACATCCTGGGCCGCCGTGGGGCTGTTCACCAGTCGTGCCGCATATCGCAAAAGGGCTGTCTCGTGTTGGGACACAATAGCCTCCATCACTTTCGTTCGGTCACGCGCTTTGCGTGTCTTGGATGATTTCATCCCAATCACGTCCGACCCTCTTCTTTGCTGCCTGCATCGTATAGACGCATACCACGTTCCGATTCTTCAGAAAAAAACGAAAAAGAACAGATCAATCGTCGAAGAGGGGCAGGGGAGTGGCCAGCACAGAAGGTCGGCAGCGCAACAAGCCACCCCCCACAACCCGCTCTTCACAGTGGAGACGCCTGCCCGGCGGGCTTTCTTCAGGAAAAGTGCGCTTGTCGCAGATGGGGATGCTTACCCAGATGAGATGGATGGCAGAATCATTTACAGCAGAATGATTCTATCAGATCCATTCCCAATGATTCTGCTACAAATGATTCTGCCTTTTCTCGCACGCCCCAGCGCCATTCAGGGCTACGGCAGCGTCTCATCCACGCGGTAGAATTCGGCTTGGATGCCGTCGATGACGCCTGTATAGGACATGGTGCCATCAATTCCCGGCAGGTTCGTGTAGTCGGGCACGCCGGTCCACTCGAGCCCGTCACGCAGATTCGTGCTGGTCATGAGGCTGTAGACGGCGCTGGTGGTTGACTGCCAAGAGATCACGAATGCCTGCGGATCGCTCTCTGCCAGGGCAATGGATGCGCCTTGCGGCGCTTCCGTTACGTCCAGCGTAACAGGAATGACCAGTATCGGTTGAGTCGGGTCGTTGCAGGCAAGTGGGAGTGCGCCTCTATGGGTGCCAACCTGCAATCCCGTTGTGTTCACCACAAGCGGGAGGTCCGATGTCGATTCTGCCGAAACAGTGCCTGACGTGGGCGAGAGGGTCAGCCAGTCTGCTCCCCACGAGAACGCCACGTCATCAATGAACCATCCGCGGTCGGTCGTATACATGTCTGAAGCGAACCGGAACTGAACGCGCACGGTCTCACCCGCATATTCCGAAAGATCGAACGTGATTTGCTCCCAGCCGCCATCGCCCCCGAGGCACGGCGTCTCAACCACATACGGGGACTCATCATTCGGTGTAATCAGGTAGGGATAGCCGCCCACAGGGACAATTCGTTCAAATGACACGCCGTCGTTTGTGGAGATGTCAATAACCGCCCCGTCCCAGTAGTAGCCGTCCCAGCCGGGGCGCGCATCATGCTCCATCTCGGCCCATTGCCAGAATGTCAGTATCGGACTTGTTCCCAGGGCTACAGCAGGGGTCACCAGGCGTGCATCCATACTGTGATTGTAGGTGTTGAGTATGTCATTTCCGCAATACCAGGCGTAGTCTCCCGAGTGAGTCTCCTGCGTCGCAATGTGCCACTGTTCGTTCTGCCCCGAATGCGACCACTCCCCTTCAACGGCGGCAATGGGATCAACCCACCCTGACAACAGCTCCCACTCGAGGGAGGCGTTGCCATCATTCCCAAGGGCCACCGAGACGGTCGTCAAATCCTTCACCGGCAGCGTCACAGTTACCCGGTCGGGAGTGGCAGATATCAGCGGGTAGGCAACAAGGAAGGTATGAACGGTTCCGGTGCTGCTATTGGCAACAGTGTCGGTGGCATCAATCCTGTAGGCAAACTGATCGCCGAGCTCATGGGGGGCAGGGATCTCACTCGAATAGACGTCCCCACCTGCATAGGTCATGCTACCGCTCGTCCAGTCGCCGCCGTTACGCTGCCAGGCCAGCATGACGCTTGCAACGCCGACCCGATCGGTCACCGTCGCCGTGATCGTCCAGGGCGGCAGTTCGGGCTGTGGGTCCGCCAAAGGAGTATGGTCAATGGTTGGGCCCGAGGGCGTGGACGCCGCGTCACGCGGATCAGAGAGATCGGCGAGCTCGGCGGCGTTGGAGAAGCCGTCGCCGTCAGGATCGTTAGTAGACGAGGAGTCGAAGTGTGCGAAATTAAACGCTTCCCACCAGTCGGGAAGTCCGTCGCCATCGTTATCCTGGGCTTCGGGCAGATACACGGCGGTCGCTTCGCGGGGGCCACTCATCACAATGCCTGTTGCCGGATTGACTGCGGTTTCGCTTGGGCTGGGGGAGCGACTGCCATCCACAAGCCAATGGGTGAAGGCATAGTCAGTGCCGCCCTGGTTGATGGTAGCCGGGGCTGTCACGGTTGATGCCGTCTCTCCGGTATCCCACCAGGTTGTGGTGTTGACCGCCGTATCGGCCGTCAACGATGTCTGGGTCAGCGCATACTGCTCCTCCCAGAACCAGAGGAGAAAGTTCGGACCGTCTGCTTCATGCAGGGTGAAGCTCATTGTATTGGAGCTCCCAAACCAGGGGACGCTGCCGTATCCGAGCCAGCCATCGTTCCGGTATCGGTGACCGGCTGATTCCGCCGTATAGAGACTCGCCGTTGCCGAAACCACGCTACCCCACGGTGCCGTAGGTGTCCCATAGTCGGGAAAGACAGAACCATGCTCGGCGGGAGAGCCGGCAACGGTAATCGTTACGGGGTAGGTTACGTCGAAACTATGCAGACTACCGGGTGCATCCGCGGGATCCGTCGTCATGCGCCCTGTCTCTGTCTCCGCCTGTATCATATAGAAGATCGCGGTTCCCCGTTGCTGTGCGGGTATCGTGGCCTGGTAGCGATCACCGGAGACGTTCTCCATGACGTTCGTGTTCATCGCATTCGTGTCGCCGGTTGTGTTCCAGAGCACCACGACCTTGTTCGTGTCCAGAATGGGAGCTCCGGGACGAATGACGGCTTCAATCACGTGGTCAGATGCCACGTCCGTGGTATTCTCCAGTGGCGTGTGCTCAATGGAGGGATCCAGGTTCTCGAAGGCCCCGTAGGCGTTCAGTCGTCCCTCGGTCGTGCATCTGCCGGATAGCGACGCAAGCGGGTCCACGCCGTCCAGTATGGCGTCGCGTACATCCTGCCAGGACAGGTGCGGCATGTAATCCCATATCAAGGCCGCAACGCCAGACACATGCGGCGTTGACATCGACGTGCCTGACTTGTTGCCGTAGCCGCCGTTCCAGGTTGTGCTATAGGTGCTGACCCCCGGGGCCCCCAGGTCAACCGAGTTGGCGCCATAGTGGGACGCACTATTCAGCCCATCAGACTGGGTTGTATTAGCCACCGCTATCATGTTGCCCAGCGTAAAACTGCTGGGATAGTGGGGTGCCGCATCGTTGTTCAGTGTACCGTTGTTACCGGCCGCCGCGACATGCAGGATCCCCTGGTAGCCGGCGGCTTCGAGCGCATCACGCAGGATCTGTGAGTTGCTTGAGCCACCCCAACTGTGGTTGGTCACCCGGATAGGGACGCCCTGCGTGCGCTGCTTGATGACATAGTAGACGCCCGCCATGGCATCCGAAGCGTAGCCCTGGAGGTTTTGGCCGGAATACCCGAAGAACTTGATTGTCATGATCTTGATATTCCAGCCAACGCCCGCCACACCGATTGCATTGTTCCCCACGGCCCCGATGGTTCCCGCAACATGCGTGCCATGTCCCTGCACATCGCTGGGATCATTGTCGCCATCGTAGAAATCCCACCCATAGATATCATCGATATAGCCGTTGCCGTCATCGTCAACGCCATTGGCCGGAATTTCGCCCGGGTTCTGCCAGAGATTATCCAGCAGGTCCGGATGGCTTAGCATCGTTCCCGTGTCGAACACCGCCACGACAACGCCACCGTCGCCCGTCGTCATGTCCCAGACCTTTGGCATCTCAATCTTCGGCATCCCCCAAAGCGATCCGTACGATGGATCATTTGGCGTGGTATCTGCCAGGCGCACGATGAAGTCGGGTTCGGCGATATCGACGCACGCGACCGCCCCCATTGCCGCCGTGAGCTCTGTCACGGTATCGAGAGTCACCGCGGCCGCGGCGACGAGGAAACACCCCGGTGCCTGGATATCGCTACGGATGGTATATCCCCGGCGCGTAACGGCGCTTTTGAGAGTCTCGCGCGTCTCGCCGTCGCGCAGCCGGACCAGAACATGGTCTGCAGCCATTGCATGTTGGTCCCAAAGCGTCTCCACCCCGCTATTCGGGTCGATATGGACGGTTTCCTCAATACGCACGAGTGGATACTTCGCTGCGGCCCGGATGAGCCTTTCCCGGCGATGGACATTCGGCGTGGCCGTCGCAAGGACGCGCTGCTCGAGGGCCTCGATGCCCTTGAATCGATCCTTCACCGGCAGTGGCATCCCGCCATCAGCGGGAGAGGCGATGACGGTCTGTCCTGCCGTGGTTTGCTGTGCATGGGGGACGGTTGCTGTTCCAGGCTGGTGGTCGGTCGAGTGGCTCCGCGCTACACCCCGACTGTTATCGCAACGCGCATCGGGCGAGGATTCTGGCCCAACACATCGCAGCAACAGAGCTGCACCGACCACGGCTAGCACGGCGGCGGACACAAATAGTAGTCGCTTTACCATCATTCGACCGTCTTCACATCATACGCCAATTTGCGCAGATTGCCAAGAAGCCAAGCGCCACAGCTCTTTGCGCTGTCGCTCCAAGAGCTAGGTGTCAGGTTTCGGGTTTCAGGTTTCAGGAAGAGAGAGGCAGGCAGCCTGCCAACGAGAGAAGATAATCCGCTGTAACTAGCAGAAAACCGCGGGGTCAGTTTTGCGTCTCCTCTTTTCCTGACACCCGAAACCTGACACCTGACACCTTGAATGGGGTAAACTGAA
>CAZCDU010000076.1:0-22906 GCA_964497125.1 uncultured Victivallales bacterium
TTTACGCGGCTATCGGCAGTCTACTCGGCATAATCCGGAACTCGGCATAATGGCGGATCCTAGAGTAGAGAACTTAGCGCGCATTCTGGTGAAGTACTCACTCGGCGTGAAACGGGGGCACGCGGTTGACGTGCGGGGGTCACTTGCCTCGGAGCCGCTGATCAGCGCTATTCACGAGGAATTGCTACGTCGAAGCGCGTTTCCTTCGGTTCGCATGGTACCTGACTCGCTCACCTACGATTTCTTCACTAGCGCCCGCCCGCAGCAGCTTGATCAAGCCAACCCCGTTGAACGCGCTGTGGCACGGACGGTGGACTCAACTATTCGCATCTACAGCCAGATGAACACCCGGCAGCTTTCGGCGGTGGACCCGAAGAAGCAAGCGCGCTATTCCCGCACCACGCAGCCGATATCGAGGATCCTGCGACGTAAGCCCTGGGTGCTGACGCTATTCCCCACGCAGGCCTACGCACAGGACGCGGAGATGAGCCTGAGTGATTTCGAGGATTTCGTCTACGCTGCCACGTTCGCAGACCGGGACGACCCCGTGCGCGCATGGCGGGAACTTCATCGCTACCAGCAGTCGCTGATTCGCAGGCTGAAGGGCGCTGATGAAATCAAGATCGTCGGGCATGAGACCAACCTGACGCTTTCCGTAAAAGGCCGGACATTCATCAACTCGGACGGTAAGAAGAACATGCCGAGCGGCGAGATCTTCACGGGGCCGATTGAGACATCCGCCAACGGGACGATTCTTTATGACTTCCCCGTCTGTCGTGCCGGCAGGGAAGTCGAAAACGTGAGGCTGGTGTTCCGGGACGGTGTTGTCGTGGAGGCCAGCGCGTCGAAGAACGAGGCATTTCTGCTACAGATGCTGGACATGGACAAGGGCGCCCGCAAGCTTGGCGAGCTCGGCATTGGTACCAACATGCAGATCCAGAAATTCACCCGCAACATCTTGTTTGACGAGAAGATTGGCGGCACGATTCACCTGGCCGTTGGGCAGTCCTATAGCGAGACGGGGGGGAAGAACAGGTCCGCCCTGCACTGGGATATGATTAAGGATCTTCGGCGGGGTGGTGCGCTCTATGTTGATGGCAAGCTGTTCCAGAAGGATGGGCAGTTTGTGAAGTAGCGCTGGTGGCCTCCCCGGGGCAGCTGCGGAGAGCAATCATGGCCCCACCGACGCAAGGTCGGCGGTGGCCAGGAGACGGTGCCGTCTGCCAGGTGGCTTGGCAAAAGGTTGGCGGTGGCCAGGAGAGCGGTGCCGTCGGCCAGGTGGCTTGGCAAAAGGTTGGCGATGGGCAGGTGAGGGCCGGGGGACGGTCGGCGGCCGTTGCCGCTAATCCTGCTTGCCGCTTGGGGTGGGCCAGGGGCATTCGGCGATGCGCGCGAGGTCTTGCAGCGTGACATCGGCCACCAATTCCTTTGATGCATATGCCACGAGTTTGTGAACGTAGGTTGCATCAGCCAGGGCCCGGTGATGGCCGCCTGTGCCGAGTTTGAGGTGGCGAGTCAGATCTTCAAGCTTGTGGGTCGGCGACAGCGGGAACCACAGCCGCGCAAGTAGCAGCGAATCGATCACTGTGTTTGCCGGGCACGCGACACCAATGCGATCGGCTTCCACGGCCAGGAACTCCGTGTCGAATGGCGCGTTATGGGCCACCAGCGGGGCGTTACCCACAAAGCGAAGAAACTGAGGGAGCACGTCAGCGATGGCGGGTGCATCAGCGACCATGGCATCGGAAATGCCGTGTACCCGAGCTGCAATTCCTGGCATTGGTCGGCCCGGGTTCACAAGCCAGTTCGTGCTGGCAAGGATTTCGCTGCCACGAAACTTCACCGCCCCAATCTCAACGATTCGTTCGCGCTTCGCGACGAATCCGGTCGTTTCGACGTCAAACGCTACAAGGACGGTGCTTGTAACCGGCTCAGCGGTCGTCGACAGGACGGACACCAGCAGGATGAGCGGAAGAAGGCGCACGTTGCTCCGGTTCTCAGATCTCAACGGTCATGCCTTCGCGAGCCCAGAAGACGTTCATCGGGGGTGTGGTGTTGCGGTACTCAGGGGCGGCCCGGTGCCACAGATCATCGAGGAGCATGTCGGAGTGCTCCGGGTCGTGATGGAAAACGGCAAGCTGTTTGACGCGCTGTTCATGGGCAATCCTGAGGAGAAGCGGCACGGAGGTGTGGCCCCATCCCTTCTTCTTCGCGTACTCCTCTTCAGTGTACTGTCCATCGGCGATGAGTAGGTCAACGTCAGCGATGAACTCGCGGTACTCGTCCGCAAGTGCTGCCATACTGTCCGACGGTGTGTCCGGTTCGAAAATGGCGTTCAGTTCGACGTCGGTCGCATAGACGATACGTTTGCCCTCTGCCTCAAGTCGGAAGCGTACGGATCCACCTGGATGGCAGACCTGTTCCTGGATATCAATACGAACGTCGCCGATCTCAATGGTCTGGTCACCGACCTCGCGGATGGTGAGGTTTGCCGCCAGCTCCTTCATTTCGACGGGGAAGTAGTTGACGTCCATCTGCCCACGCAGGATTGCTTCGAGGAAGCTCTCTTTCTGGGGGCTGCCGTAGATGATCAGGTCGCTTCCGGGCATGTAGGCGGGCTCAAAGAAGGGCAGCCCCTGGATATGGTCCCAGTGCGTATGGCTGAGGAGAATGTGATGCGCGCTTGGGGTGTCGGGTTCCAGTTTTTCGCCCATCTCCAGTCCCAGTGGGCGGATTCCCGTTCCGGCGTCAAGGATGATCGTGTTGTCCCCATGGTGGACCGAGACGCAGGGCGTGTTGCCGCCGTACTTCTCGGTGCTGCTACCCGGAGTCGATATCGATCCGCGTGTTCCCCAGAACGTGGCCAGGAATTTCTGACTTTCTGATGCACTCATTCGCGGTCCCACTGTTTCTGTTGAGAGAAGAGGATCGTAGCATCGCCGACCCGGATCAGGTCATTATGCCGGAGCACGCAGCGACTGATGCGCACGCCGTTAACGTAGGTTCCGTTGGTGCTGTTGAGGTCTTCGATGATGAATTCTTCATTATGCGGAAAGATCCGGGCATGGTTGCGGGAGATGCTGTTGAGCGGAATCGTGATGTCCGACTCGGCTTCACGGCCGACGGTCATCTCGCGATTCACCAGCGGATGGCTTATTGGCTCCGGCGAGTCGGGGAGCCGGATCTCAAGACCACTGACGCGTCGGACCGCGATATCGTCGAAAATCTCGTCTACCGGTATGCGCATGGTAGCTGAGAGAGGGGGAGGATTGGGCGATCTGTCAAGTGATCCGGGTGTGCTTTCCCTGACCGTTTTTCTGACCGTGCTAGGTTGTTTGTTGTCGGGATTCATCGATGCCCTAAGCATAGGGCGCAGGCACAGTAGGGTCAAGGGTCAAGGGAGACTTGGATTCGATAGAAGCGGCATCCCGTTTGCTGCGTATCGAGTATCGTTTTCGTGGCACCCGTGCCCGCGATGTTGCCTTCAATAGGTGTCCACGAGCCACCGCACAGACTGTCGCAGACCATAATGGTATAGATGCGTCCGGTACTCGATACGAAGCTCAGTTCGAGGCCGTCCGCCCGGCGAATGCAGCTCAGCTTGAGAACGGAGTCACTGCGCCTCGGGTCGGTGCCGGCAATGTACTCGTGATGGTTAAGCATGCCGTCCCCGTCGCTATCCAGGACGGCATCGGCGGGTATGGTGCTATTTAGCCCATATGCAGCTTCCCATGTGTCAGGCATGCCGTCATTATCATCATCTGGATCGCTATCATCAAGCATCCCGTCGCCATCACTGTCAGGTATCGACATCTGCACGGGGCTGCAATGGGTGAACTCCGGATCTGCGCCTTGGCTACGAGCCGCCGCCCAGATCCAGTCTGGAGAGCGCGCCGTGTCAGAGAAACGCAGCTCGTCCAGCGTGCCATCGAAGGCGCTGGCGCTGCCGCCAAGCGAGCCGATCCAGGCTCCCGTGGCATTGCCAGGGTCGAGAGTTCCCGCCTGGCGGGCAACTTCGACTCCATTGAGGTACAGCAGAAAGGTGCTGCCATCGAAGACGACAGCAGCATGATTCCACGTGTCCGGGGTCACGCTGGTATTGGCGATCAGTAGGCCGATGTCGCCGCCGGTATTGCGCCCGCTGTGGAAGAACTGGAGTTGGTCGTCAGATCCCAGACTAAGCAGAATGGGGTTCCAACCTTCGGCAGCACTAAGATGGATCAACATACTACCCATGAGAGAGTTGGCGATGGAACGTGCGCGGAACCAGCAGGCCGCTGTGATCGGCGCATTGGCCGCCGGAAGCAAGTCGTTACAAGGCGTAGCGTCGAGATAC
The DNA here is from genome assembly GCA_964497125.1 of uncultured Victivallales bacterium. Classification (GTDB taxonomy): domain Bacteria; phylum Verrucomicrobiota; class Kiritimatiellia; order UBA8416; family UBA8416; genus CAYLXP01. Next base: position 4,337 of record CAZCDU010000076.1, read on the forward strand.
ATGGCGCTCTCGGGGTCGACACCAAAGTCCTCGGCCAACGCAATCTGACCGTCCGTTGACGTGGGTGCGGGCGTTTCGGCATGCCGTTGGTTTGGCGATGAGTCACGCTGCACGCGGCTCTCGGGGGCTGCGTTGAAATGCCAGACCCCGTGGTAGCCGGCACGCCAGACGGCGCCGTTCGTGGTGAAGCAATGTTGCGACATCTGCTGTGGATCTCCCCAGTAGACATACAGGGATGTGTCGGATGTGAGCTGCGGCAGTCGGACCCACACGATGGACTCGCCATTCGTGTTCCAGTTTTCGATCTCATATTCCAGGGCCTGTGTGCCGTCCGCGTTCGTGAAGCGGATATCATGCCCTTGGGACGAGGCGAAGCTGGCGTAACTGAAGTTGGGAATGGCTTCACTCAGCGTAATGGCGACGGGGAAGTTGGTTAGCGTGCTGGATCGGGTATAGCCCGGGAATGTGATGTGCATCACGCCGTCCATGCGGCCGGGATCAAAGAGAGTCACCACCGTGCTGCCGGCTGCAGACCAGGAAGCCCCACCACTGTTCACGGCTCGCCAGCGATAGAAGTACTCGGTGTCTGCGGCAAGGCCATCCATCCTTCCCGTGAGACGCTCGCCATGGGCGTACGTCCCAAGGCTGATCGACCGCTCCCAGCGAGCCGTGTTCCGGCCGCCGTCAACGGCCCCCCAGAATAGCGTAACACTCGGCGTGTCGCCGCCGGCGTCGTCAAGCATGCCTGCCACCACGGCCGACGCCGTGTTGGCCGAGACAACACCTCTGTCACTGATGGTTGGTATCTTTGTCCGCGTCACCAGTTCACGGGTCGTGCTTGCCCATGACTCACCAGACGAGCTGATCACGCGAGCCCGGCTGTAGTAGCGTGTCCCCGGTTCAAGGCTAGTGATGCCGGTTGAAAAACTCGAAATCCCCATTGTGCCCAAGTCTCGTGACGCCTGCCACGCGGCGGCATTGGTTCCGCCATCTGTCTTGCCCCAGAATACAGTCACACGGGGCAAGTCCGTTCCCCGCCCCAGGTATTCCACGAACCCATTCAGCCGACTCAGGGTGTCTCCTGTACCGGAGGCCGGGAGCATCTCGCAACGCGGCGGGTCGAGTGGCGTCGTGAAGCTGCCGACGGTATCGCTCCAGATACCGCCCACGGAATTCTCAGCATAGAAACGGTACTGATACATTGTCCCGAATACCAGGTTGTCCAGGGCGATTGAGATGGCCCCTTCTTCTGTGGCCCCTAGATCGATTTCTGTTTCCCACTCGGAAGCCGAGAGCGGGGCGTCGTTGGTCGAAAGGAAGATCGAGACGCTGGCGGGGGCCGCCCCTGTGGATAGTAGCACCCCGTGGATGGTCGCGCTCTCTGGGCCAATTCCGGTGACGTGCGATGCCGCATCGAGAACGGGGTAAGCGATGTCAACGGAGCTACAGCGGTAGAAGGCATCCGGCCCAGCGATGCTGGCATAGGTGGCCTGGATCCAATCTTCCGAGCGAGCCACAGCAGCAAAACGAACTTCGTCAACAACTCCTGCAAGGCGCGCGTCACCGAAGTCCTCGCCGATTCGCAACGTGGCCTGGGCCAGCGGCAGATTGGAGGCCGTTGTGCTGCCGCTCCCAAGCCTGGTACCATCGCAGAAGAGTGACAGGTTGCCGTTTGTGCGAGTGTAGACGCCGGCCCAGTGGTGCCATGCGCCGTCAGAGGGAGCAGGGGCTGTGACCTGCTTGCGTCCCGGGAAGCCGAACGTCATGGTTTCCCGGCTGGCAAATCCCAGCAGGACGCGTTCGCCGACGGTTGGATTTCCGTACGCGACCAACGTCTGGGGATCATCGCTCGTGGCCTGGTGCCGAACCCAGGCTGAGGCCGTGAAATCACCACCATCCCATGTGAAGGGGGCCGCCGTCCGAATCGCGTCCTGGCCGTCGAGGCCAACCGCCGAGCCCGCAATTCCGTTGTCACCATGGCGAACGCCATTGAACGTAAGCACGTTCCCGTGTGTGGTCGCATCCCTCGTATCATCGTTGCTCAAGTGCCAGACTGCGCTATACCCCGAAGACCAGAGAGAGCCGTCGAGAGCTGCTGCCGGAAGGTTGGTCGTCGCGAGGTTTCCCCAATAGGCCCAGATGGTCGCGCCGCTGGGCGTGAGCTCCGGCAAGCGTACCCACACATGCGACTCACCGTCGGGATTCCATGTCTCTATCTCGTAGCTCAGCGCCGTCCCATCCTGCGTTACGAAACGTAGATCGGCACCATCATGGCTGCTGAATTGGGCATAGTCGAACGAAGGAATATTGGTGCTGAGATTGATGAGGACGGGGATGTTGGTCAGTACCGTGTCGCCGGCGTAGGCGTCGAACGTGAAACGTGCCTTGTATGGCCATTTCACCAGCTCGAAGTCGTTGTCACGAATAGCGACGAATAATTCGGCCGTGGCGCCATCGAACGCTGTCCCACCTCCCGATACGCTGTGGGTCACCATAACGTGGTGGGGATCTGCTTCGATCGCCGTGTCATCAATGGCCGTGACGGTCACGTCTTGCCCAATCCACCAGTTCTGAGGAGAGAACTGCAGGACCTCAGGAGCAAGGACGACTTGCTCGGCGGTTGCCTCAAGGGCGATTGTAACGGGTCCAGTTGGCTCTGAACTCAGCGCGACCGTGTAGGTGTTGCCGTGGCCTGCCTCAGCGATCGCCATGTCGCCAGGTGCTGACAGTGTGATTGGCGACCCGCCGCGTCGCCATGGCATCAGCCGATGCGCGGGGATTGGGCGCTCAAGCTGGCCGCCGGGAAGCTCCACGCCCACGGCGAGGCAGTCACTGCCGGTGCCCTCCTTGTGCAGGGCTTCGATGAAATAGGCCTGTCCCCTGGCAAGCGTGATGGGAGTGGATGTCTGGGTGCTGTAGAGGTCCCACGCACGTGAGCCGGTTGGATTGTTGACATAGGCGATCCGTCGGGCAGATGCCGGTGAACCGCTGGTTCCGAGTCTGAGTTCGCCACGATCATCGGCAGCGATCGTGAAGCGGTACGTGCCATCTTTGGGCGCGATGAAGTAGCCGGACAGGCGTGAGCCATAGTTGTTCTGCCAGTTCGAGGGGGTCTCGAACGCGGTTGTCAGCAGATCAGAGCCAGTGGGGCTATCGGGGTACGTTCCGTGGGCGACCAAGTCAGTTACATCGTTGCCGGCCACGTCGGTCCACCAGTCGTGCGTGATGCCGCTGCCGGCTCCCTCAGGAATAGGGGCAACCGTAAGCGCAATCGGCTCCGCCTGCGCACCCGCGCTGCCATTGTCCCTAGCGCGGGCCGACACCGCGTAGGTCCCGGCCTGTGGGGCGGTCACGGTTGCGGTGTAAGGGGGATACTCGAAATTGGCGATGACCACATCATCCCAGAGCAGTTCAACCCAGACGATGGCATTCTCCGGGTCCTCGGGGTGGGCCGTGATGGTTATGGTGTCGCCGCACTCGGCGACGTTACCGCAGTCGGTCGTGACGGAGATGGAGGGCGGTATGTTGTCATCATCAAGGATCTCTACCGTTGCCACCCGGGGTTCACCGAGCTCGCAGAATCCGCTCGAGCCCGTGAGCCGCAGAATGACGGTCTCGGTGGCCTCAAGTTGCTCGTCATCCGTTGGCACAACGGGAAGCGTGATCGAAGAGGTACCAGCCGGCAATGTCGCGTGGCCCCGCAACTGCGCGGAGTTGAAGTCGGCTTCGGACGCGCTACTGGCGATCTCAAGTGCGTATGTTATGTCCATGGGCAGGTCAGAGTTTCCGGTGCGGGTGATGGTGAAGGCCCCGTTGTCATCTGCCACGCCCTCACGGGCAATGGGGTCGGATGCGACCAGCGTGATGACGGCGGGCGATTCGTCATCGGTGATCGTGATCGTGGCTGCAGCACTTCCAACCACGTAGTGATCGGAGGAAAAGAGAGTCAGGGCCACGGTTTCATGACCTTCGGGGTGGGGGTCATCGATGGGTGTCAGGTTGAAGGCATGGCTGACGACGCCTTGCTGGAGCGTGACTCGGCCCGTTAGCGTCTCGGCATAGTCTGCAGTTCCAGCCGATCCCGTTACCGTGTAGCCGACTTCGACGGTTGGCAGTGGCCCGCCGGAACGTGACAGGAGGAAGGTTCCCGGTTCCGCGGGGTGTTCCGCGGCCGTTGCATCCGGAGCGGCGATGCTGACGGTATGAGGCTGCGTGTTGTCGTTGTCGACGATCGTGATGCTCGCGTCATCCTCGCCGCTAATTGCGTAGTCTTCGGAGGGGAGAAGTCGGATCGCGAGTGTCTCGTCGGGTTCCGCATGGCTGTCATTGACCGGCACGATAACCACCGCCATTGATGTCTGCCCAGGTGAGAAGGTAAGGGCGCCATCGGCCCCGGGAGCGGGAGAAAGGGCATAGTCTGTGCCGGTAGCGCTGCCGGTGTACTCAAGGTTGACGGTCAACGTTCCTCCGCTGGATGTCCGTGTCAGCGTGAGCGAGGCGTTATCGCTGCCCGATTCAGAGGCCCAGGCGTCTTGAGTAGTCAGGGCCACATCCGGTTCAAGTCCCTGGATGCGGAGTGCGGGATCGCCCTGGAGGTTGAGACCGAAATGCACCCAGCGGCGGTAGGCGTAGTTTGCCTCGATGGCGGCCTTGTGCGCGAAGAAGGCCGGGCCGATCGTAGCGGTTCTGTCCCGGAACAGAATGGTCTGGAAAGCGTCGCGAAACGCGGGGGAGATTCCGCTCCAGCCGTAGCGACTGCATCCGAGGTAGGCAAGGGCCCCACCGCGGGCATTGCGAAGGAACGCCTCGCCAAGGGACGTCTCGCGATCGAACGCGCCGCTGTCGCAGGCGATCGTATAGGTGAAGCATGTTAGCCCCGTGAGGGCACTCGCGTTCTGGACTGAGAGACTGGAGCCCTCCCCATTCCATAGCCCCGTGTTACCATGCGTGTCGTGGAACAGGAAGTTCCAGCCCTCGCTGAAACGGGCCTCCATGTTATCGGCATTTGCCGCGTACGCGCCGGCATCCCCATCACCATCCCACGAGGTCAGCGTATCGAACATATAGCCCACCTGTGATGCAGTCCATCCGTAGGCCTGGATGTTGTTTCGGTAAGACAGGCGAAGCAGGCGCTCGACGTCACTGACGTGTGGATGACGATCATCACGAAAGCCCAGGTGTCCGTCGTCGATGGTGTCGTAGGGCCTGCGATCCCCGGAGTAGGAGGCCCAGAGCTGTTTTCCTCCCATCATGAGCTTCCGCAGGATCGCCGCTGGTGGATCTGTTTCATACGCAACCACCTTGGCGATATAGGCCGTCGCGTCGCTCGCCGTACGAACAGGGATGCGTCCCACGAAGACGTCGGCTTCCAAGTCATACTCGTTGACACCGGCTACGCCATGCTCGCCGTAGATGCCGTCGTTGTCGCCGTCATCCCAGGTCCCGTCCAGACCGGCGTAGTAGGCATCTGTGGGCATCTCGGATTCGATGAATGACCCTGCGGCGACGTAGCAGTCGCGGTCCGGAACGATGCTGTCGTCCCCGCCGAGGACGACGTAGGTGATACCACGGGTGTTGACGTAGTCACGAATACAGTTGCGGATTTGGGTCTGAAGGTCGGAACGGCCATCCGGGCGGGAACCATCGTAGCGCGCGGCGATGCCGGCCGTGGTTTCGATGGCGCAACGGTAGCTGTTGAAGGACTGCCTGTGTTGGGTTAGCGCGGTAAAGGCGGGGGCAAGTTCTTCTGAGGTGATGACGAGGTAGTCGCAGCTGTCGTCGCCGGCTAACTGAGAGGCTCCGTCAGGCGTCGCGGGGAGTGAGATGTCCTCAGGGTTCTCAACGAGATTGCGAAGATGAGCGCCGAAGATAGTGGAGTGTCCGCCGGGCGGTGGTGACGCGGTAATCGTATAGGCGTCGGGAACCGTATAGACGACGGTGATGGTGATTTCGGTGGCGATATACACCTCGCGGCGTGCGGCACGATAGCGGATGGGGGTGATGTCGACGGTGACCGCCTGTTCGTCACGGATTCGGTGCGTTCGGCTGTCCCAGTGCATGACCTCGGCTGGGAACATCACGTCGGCAGCGTAGCGCGTCGGATTGGGTACGGGGGGAGTGGGGCGCACATCGGTGGGCACCGGCATGGCGACCGGCCGGACGAAGCAGTTGGTCTCGAGCAGGATCTCCTGGGCCTGGTGGTCAACGCGGACGACAGTGGCGTTGTGGGGGACTAGAATGCGGGTACGCAGGGAGGGAAGCCCGGGGTCGCCCGGCAGACCCAGTTCGTGGGTTGCCTCGGTCAGGTCCACGACCTGGTAGCCATCCCGGTTCGAAACGGTTGCCGTTGCCGGATCGTAGCGCAACGTGATGCTGCGGGTGGCGGCTTGTGGCTTGGGCGCGTTGGCGGCTGCGAGGAGTGGCTGCGCCAGGCAGGTTGAGGCCACCAGGAGAGAGAGTATCCGCAGGATTCCGGCCTCCGGGTGTATCTGTCTCCGACTCATTCATCCCCCACGCACGCTACTATCTCGTCTATTCCTGCTTGGTACGTAGATTATATCATAGGTTCCGCAAAGGCCGTTGTTCGGCTCCCCGTGGCTCCCCGTGCTGTATGCAAGCGCCAGAGGCGGCCGCGCAATGGCGGCTGTGAGATCTGGGTCCGCGGTCGGGGGTATTACTGAAGGTGAAGGCAGTATGCTGGTGCGGCGTAAGTGACGTCGGGACAACCGTTTGCAGAACCAGCGCAGGGCCGTCTGTCAGGCGGAAACTGCAGGGGTAGGGATTGCCCTACAGGAGAATGACGCTTCTCCCTATGCGGCTCTAGGTGAGACGCTGAGGGCCGTTCTCAGGGATGAGAGTTCGAATGCGGCGTCATGGCAATAGGATCACGAAGCGATGACAAATCCTTTGCACGATAAGAACGACTTGCCCCTTGACAGTTTTTCGATACTGAACCAAGAGGCCAGAGACTGGGCCATGTCGTAGAAACCATGGCGGATTCCGAGCGTGCATCCTGGTGTATCCGGCAGGTATGCAAGAAGGGGGACATACTCACGTGTATGGTCGGTGCCTTTGAACGTTGGGTCGTTGCCGTGGTCCGCGGTAATGATGAGTACATCATCGGTCTTGAGTAGGGGGAGAAGCTGCGCCAGGAATTGGTCTGATGCTTCCAGTGCCCCCGCGTATCCTTCGGGATCGCGGCGGTGGCCGAAACGCATATCGAAGTCAATCAGGTTGGCGAAGACAAAGGTGCCGGGGTTGGTTGCAGGGCGAGCCGCCAGGGCCAGGACGGCTTCTTCTGCATCGGGGTTGTTCTCAACATGAAAGGACTCGGAGATGCCGCTGTCTGGAAAGATGTCATCGAGCTTTCCCACCGTTATGATGTCGAACCCGCGACTGCTGAGCTCAGAAAGGATGCTTGGCTCCGGGAGCGGGTAAGAGAAGTCGCGGCGGTTCTCTGTTCGAGCGAAGGAGCCGGGAGAGCCGAGATAGGGGCGTGCAATGACACGACCAACTGCGTAGTTGTTGCAGAGCTCGCGGGCGATTCGACAACCCTCGTAGAGCTCCTCAAGCGGGATCGTCTCTTCGTGAGCCGCAATCTGAAGGACGGAGTCTGCGCTGGTGTAGGCAATCCAAGCCCCGGTACGCATCTGCTCGGCTCCCAGCTCCTCAATGATCTGTGTTCCACTGGCAGCCTTGTTTCCTATGAGATCGCGTCCGGTGCGGGTTGTGAATTCTCTGACGAGAGCATCGGGGAACGAGGGTGGGCCGGGCGGAAACACATGCAGGCCCTTTGTCAGATGCAGTCCTGCGAGCTCCCAGTGTCCCGTTGTTGTGTCTTTGCCGACGGATACCTCCTGCATGGCACCAAATCCGCCCAACGGGCGAGTCGTCGGGGGAACTCCCTTAATCGCGAGGCCTCCCGTGAGAGGTGGTATATTGCCAAGGCCCAGTGCCTGCAGCGTGGGTACGGATAGTCCCCCCACGGCGGTAGCCGTATGCGCCAGGGTGTTGGCACCAACGTCACCATATTCGGCAGCATCGGGGGCCTCTCCGATCCCCACTGAATCCAGGACGACAACGAAAGCTCTCATGCGAAGAGCCTAGTATGATGACACTCATCTTGGAAGCGGAAAGCGCTTGCTGGCGATAGGTCGCCAGAGTACACTGATCGCATGCATGCGGCACTCTATTGGGAACACGAGGCGGCAGGCAGGGCGCGCTGCAGGCTATGCCCGCACGGTTGCCTCCTTGGGGAAGGACAGACTGGTTTATGTCACGTTCGTACCGTGGTTGATGGCAAGCTCATGGCTGCTGGGTACGGCCTCATCTCATCAGCCCAGCTGGATCCGATCGAGAAGAAGCCGCTTTACCACTTCTATCCCGGTGAGGAGATCTTCAGCATTGGGGGGTGGGGGTGCAATTTCGCCTGCGTCTTCTGCCAGAATTGGACCATCTCGCAGCAGAGGATTGAAGGACACCGGTCATATTCTCCTGAGCAAATCGTCTCACAGGCGCAGCGGGTCGGCGGCGTTGGCATTGCCTATACGTACAATGAGCCGCTGGTCTCGTTTGAGTTTGTGCAGGAGTGTGCTGTTCTGGCGCGGAAGGCGGGTCTGAAAAATGTCCTTGTTACCAACGGTTTCATTAACCCCGAGCCGGCGGCGGCGCTGTTGCCGCTAATCGATGCTCTGAATGTCGATGTCAAGAGCATGGATGGTGCGTTCTACGCAAAGAAGTGTCGGGGTCGCGTGGGGCCAGTGCTGGCGCTTGCCGTCCAGGCGAGTGCGGCTGGCTGCCATGTGGAAATCACGAACTTGATTATTCCCGGGCTTAACGATTCCGATTCCCTGGTTGAGTCGCTATCGGAATGGGTTGCTTCCAGGTTGGGGGGCAATACGCCACTTCATCTGAGTGCCTATCACCCCCAGTTCAAGCTGGAGGTACCGGCCACAACAGCGGCAACCCTGGGCCATGCCCGGGAGCTTGCTCTAAGACACCTGGCGTACGTCTACCTTGGGAACGTTCGGTCCGGCGAAGGGCATGATACGACTTGCCCCGGATGCGGAGCCGTCTTGATCTCTCGCCAAGGCTACCGCACGTGCCTGGTCGGCATTGTCGATGGCTCATGCGTGTCCTGTGGCCGGCCGGTCGATGCTATAATGCGTCCGGCTCAGAGTCCGTAGGTTCTGCCTCGCGTGCCTCAGCCAGCAGGCTCTTTGCCCATGTCGCGAAGTGAGGGGCCATCCGCGTGGATTGGATCGTCCGTGCCACATCCGGCTTCAGGGATTCCGCCAGGGCCAGGTCTCCCGGCTGACGGTCCTTTACGGCGATGATAGCCATACCGTTCTGAGTCGGGACGGGATCTGAAATGCTTCCCCTTTCCAGGCTGAGGACGCTGGGGGCGATTGACGCGAAATCTTCCATGTCTTCGGGCGAGGTCTCATAGACTGAGAATGGCGCTGGAACCCGCACGGGCAGGGCCAGTTTCTCTGCCGTCTGGTCGAAATTGACCAAGCCCCCTTCGACAAGCTTCGCACGCAGTGTCGCAGCCTTCTCCTCGAATGCGGTCGACTTGGCTAGCTGGTCGGCCAGTAGTTTGGCCTCTTCTTTCACGTCCTCCAGTGGCGGGACATGCGGATCAACGGCCGCGCCAAATGCCAGCACATAGATTGCATCATCACCAACGATCGTGTGGCTGTAAGAATCCTCCGGCGGGGTTGCCTGCAAGCGAAATGCGGCATCTCTGAAGGAGCGCCCCACGTTGAGACCGGCCACGTCTCCCTGTGCGGTGAAAAGGTCACTTGTCTTCACAGTGAGCCCACGATCGGTTGCGACACTGCCGATGGTTACATCATCCTCGTAGTCCATCATACTGAGATCGTCCGTGAACTGCATGGCATCTTCACTGGCCAGGCCAATGGCCGTGCGCCAGGCCATGTCCTTCTCGATATCCGCGGAGACATCTTCAAGCGGCGTGTATGTGGTCATGCCATTGGTGTCGGTGACGGCATAGTCCTCGAGGTGTGCATCATAGTAGTCCTGGATACGCTCTTCTTTGACTTCGACATTGGCCAGGTAGTTCGAAATCGGCCAGTCTACATAGAGAACACTGCGCTGCTCCTGGACTTCGAAAGCATCGGGGTGAGAGTCATAGAAGCTCTGGATCTCTTCTTCAGTTGCCGCGATATCATCGACAAGGTTGGAATAGGCAACGTCGGCTATGCTGATCGAGAAGCGGTCCGTCAGGCGTGCTACACTGCGCTGGAGCTCGAAAGGTGAGATCCATAGGCTCTGGCTGACTTGCTCAGACATCTTGCGCAGGACGAGCTCTTCGCGGAGGTACTCCTCAAACGTCGCGATTCTTACTCGCATCTGGCCTTCGATGAGCTGCTGGTATTTTTGACGATTGAAGACGCCATTAACGGCGAAAGAGGGATCTCGCTGAATGGCTTCACTCAGTTCCTGATTGGAAACGGTCACGCCAAGATCACGGGCAAGCGCGAGGATTGCGAGCCGTTGCCACGTCTGCTCACGTAGGAGCTCTTGGCTCTCTTCGTCAGTCGCTCGCTGTCCTTGGAATGTCTGACCAAAGAAGCGGGCGCGGTTGAAGACTTCACGTGGGACGCTTTCACCGAACAGTGTTCCTGCGCTGGGCGCCTCGTTGTCAGAGCTCCCTCCACCCCCCGATGGGGCAAAGAAGCCGATCATGGCTAGGCTGATAAGGACGGCGAACACGGCCCAGAGAATCTTGTTGTGAATGAGTTTGTTGAACTTGGAAATCAGCATCGGGTTCGCTCCTATTCTCTATAAAGAAGATGCATCTCGGGCATGCCCGAGATGCATCAGCAAAGTCGTCGTTAGAGTTCCGTCTCCTTAGAGGCTGCCAACGGGGGTAACCGGAGGCCGTGGCGGCTTTACAATGATGCCGACGTCAGCGTCATCGTTGCCGGCGTCAGGATCCGGATCGCCTTCGGGGCCCCTGGCATCTACGCGCGGGCGCGGACGGTCAGTATCATCACCCCTTGGTTGGGGATCGTCATCCGTAGTTCCCGTTCCCGTGCCCAGGTCGCCGTCTGGGTCGCTCCAAGGGGGCGTCTGGTCATCATCGTCGCCGCCAAACCCCGGTGTGTCGCCTTCGCCATAGGTTACTGTTACGGTTTCGATGAGCTGACCATCCGGGCCGGTCAGAACCGATGTTACGACACGTTGACCGGTACCGGGAACCTGCCGCTGCCAGATTTTGAGAACGGTGCCTTCGACCGTGGGAACGACTTTGTCCTGAAGATCTTCGCCCTTGATCTTGATGTCGAAATCGCCCTTCATCGTCTTGAGGCGGAGGAAGGAGCGGTCAGGCGGACTAAGCAGTGAAATCCAGTCGTCCTGACCCAGCGTCGTGGCATCGAAGTTCTCGCCATGAAGGCGGATTAAACCTTCAATGACCCGAACGATGACGATGCGGAGATCTTCTTCTACCTTGGAGGCGACCCGGAATTTGCAGCCAATGGCTCCGCAGATCGCCGTAGCGGTCTCGACGTTCAGGGCGTTGCCGTCTTTGTGGAAATCTTCAAGTAGCTCAACTTCGACTTCACCATCCTGGAGGCGGATGATCTTAAGCTTCTTGTTCTTTATGCCTTCATCCATCGTCAGCATGGCATTTGCGAGGACACGACACACATTTCCTTCTGAAAAGACAATCACGAGGCTTGAGCGCATTCCGGTCTGCACTTTCGTTCCGTAGGGGTATGCCTTCGATTCCTCGGCCGGGACGAAATTATTTTCGCCCGGACGCTGGACCGCGCATTCCCCGGTCACTCTGATCACCTGGAAAAGCGGCTCAAAATCGGCGAGAACGTTAGTTGCGACAGCACCAGTAAGTGCAAAAAGAACAACAAACCCCAACCCTCTAACTCTCATGATGGTCCTCCCAGTGGTTTTTCGTGGCATTACTATTGAGGAATCGTAGCTTACGACTCCAAGCAAAGTCAAGCCCGCAGCATTATTTCGTTGGGGCGGCAAAACAGTGGCATGTCGGTAGTTTATGACCTATGATTCGCGTGGGAGGAGGCGAGGCGCTGATGAGCAGGGATGGGAGCAGTCGGCAAGGAGCGGGGCTATGGCCCATTATGGGTATTGCGCTGTTCTGCCTTGTGGTGACGTTAGGGCTCCAACGGCAGCTGAAGCCGTTGGAGGAACTCTCCGTTGACTTTCGCATGCGTGGCCGGCTAGAGCTGCTACCCAGTTCAATCCGCGGTGATACATCGGAGTTGGTGCTACTCGCCATTGATCAGTACACGGAGGCTGCATTCGGTCGCTATGGTGCCGGAAGATGGCTTTCGCGCGGGCCTTTTCTTGATCAATTGCGCTTCTTTCGGTCATATCTGAGCCCGTCGGTTCTGGCTTATGATATCATCTTCAAGGATACGCAGGGGCATCTCTATGGTGAAGAAGGGCGTGTATCGGAGTTGCCACAGAGGACGTCGAAAATCGCTGAGGAGATTCACGATCTCTCTGCGGAGCGGTTGGACTGCGTTTCGGACACCGTTCTGTCGGACCTTAGCCAGTTGGCACTCGAGCAGGGGAATATCTCTCTGGCACATGGCTTTGCTGCCGTTTGGGAAGACAAGCGATTCGCTCCTGTTTTCGGGTTCAACTTCCGGGGCGGATGGGACGACCTTCAGTCAGTCGAGATCCCCGCATGGGCCTTGGGCCATGACGGAACGGGCTCGGTCAGCTCAGGTGTCGCCATTCCGTACCTTCTTGAGCTTGCCATTCCCGATTCCTGCATTCGCTTTCCACCCGATGCAAGCCGCGGAGAGTATGGTTTCGCCCCCAATGCCAACATGCCGTCCCCGGACCTGTTGGACTACGCCTATCTCGGTAGCCTGAACGTCCACCGTGATGTGGATGGTCTTGTGCGTCGTGTGCCGTTGGTGATGGGATTCTCTTACCTCAGTGCCCCCGGCGGCGAGCTCGAGCAGGCTTTTGTTCCTTCCTTTACGCTACTGTCCGTTCTTTTTCACCTGGGCGTGGGCCAGTTCCCGTTGTCGACGGATGTGCTCGAGGTGGACTTCGGCAGCGCAATCACGATTCACGCTGCCGGTGATACGTTCCGAATCCCAATTGATGAGCTCGGACGTATGCGGCTCAATTTCTGTTGGGAGGAATCTGATTTTGCGGAGGTGAGTTTTTCACGTTTTGCCCCATCTTATGAACGCACGAGTCGCGATGAGCGCTACCAGATGGCTCTGGAGTGGGGTGGGGTTGTGCAGAAACGCATTGCTGTAGTGGGGGTGACGGCCACCGGCATTGACGTGGGGCCGACTCCCATCGATGCCAACACGCCGTTGGTCTACGTTCAACTCACCGCAATCAACAACATCCTGACGCGTTCTTTCCTGAGACCGGTGACATGGCCACTCATGTTGGGTGTCATGGTTCTGCTGCTGGTTGTGTTCGTGGGTGTGTGCGTAGCCATTCGCGGAGTCCGGATGGTCTTTGTGGCGCTGCTGCTGTTTCTCGCGTACGGGGTGATCGCCTACGGCGGAGTCCATTTCGGCATCGTTGCTCTGCCGGTTGTGAAGCCCCTTCTGTTTCTTGTCCTCTCCACCTTCGGCATTCTCGCGATGCGGTATTTTACGGAATCGCGTGCGCGTCGGCGCATTCGTGGCATGTTTTCGCGGATGGTCTCCGGGAAGGTGCTTTCCTATCTCGAAGACCATCCAGGGAGTTTCTCGCTCGAAGGGCATATGACCGAGGCGACGGTGCTTTTCTCGGACATCACGGAATTCACGACGTTGAGTGAGCATCTCCTGCCGGCGGACCTGATCGAATTGCTGAACGCGTACCTGACACCCGTTACCGATTGTGTTCTGAAATGGGGAGGGTATCTGGACAAGTACGTTGGCGATAGCGTCATGGCAGTGTGGGGGGCTCCCTACGCGGACGTCGATCATGCTGTCAAAGCCTGTCTCTCCGCGCTCGAACAGCAACGCATCGTTGAACGGCTCAACGAGACAATCGAGAAGGACTATGGCTTTCGACTGCGTATCCGTATCGGCATCAATTCAGGGGATGTGACGGCGGGGAACGTGGGATCGGAACGCAAGTTCCAGTACACGGTTCTTGGCGATCCGGTGAACCTGGCCTCCCGCCTGGAACCCACGAATCGGGAATTCGGCACCGGCATCCTGATCGGAGAAGCTACCCAGAAGCTGGTGGCTCCCCAGCTTGAAACGCGAGAGATTGGGCGTGTGCTCGTGTCTGGGCGGGAGCAGGTCGTGGGAGTCTTCGAACTCCTTGGCCGCCGTGGACACCTGTCGCCGGACATGCTGGCGATACAGAAGGGCTATGCGACCGCGCTGTGCGCCTTCTACTCGCGCGATTGGAGCCGCTGCATGAGTGAACTTGAGCAACTGTTGTCTCGGGTTCAGGATGGGCCGTCAGCATTCCTGCTTGAGAGGGCACGGCAATATCGGAACTCTCCGCCTCCCGCAGACTGGGAAGGCATCTATATCCGTGCCGGTAAAGATTGAGAAGGCGGGCGTCGCCCAACTCTCGACGAATCCAGCCACGGCAGCTAGCGGGCACGTCTCAGGTTAGAACCGTACGGCTGCGCGCACCATGTAGTGGTTGATGCCCCAGTTGATGTCCCGGGTTCCGCCGTTCGAGAGGTGACGAACACGCAGTCCAACATCGAACCGCTCGGATTCGCCTAGGACCAGTCCTACACCAATGTTAGAGCCTGCAAGCCACTGCCGCCCGAGTTCTTTGCCTTCGATGCGGTCTTCGGTCGTGTAGTGAATTCCGAGGCCAAGGTCCACGTAGGGGCGAGCAACGCCATCTGGCACTTTCCTGTGAATGCAGCGGACGTACCCGCTCACGCCTCCTTCGTGGAGACTCGTAATGCCTGTATGTCCAGGGTCACCTTCCCAGTAGGCCGCCAGTATCTCTAGAAATGGCGTGCAGTACCAGTTACCCTCATCAAACCACGTCTTCGTGGAGAAGAACTCAAGCCCCAGGGCAATGGCCTTAACGCTCGCACGGCTACGACCGGCAGCAACAAAGAAGGCACGCTCGCCGCGTTCCTGGGCGTCCGTCTCTTCTATGCGCGCGATCTCCGATTCCGTGAGTGTCTCGGCAGGAGCTTCGGCATCATCCTGAGCTTCAGCCGTTTCTGCCGCTTCAGGTTCCACCGTGTCGGCCTGCTCTTCAACGGCGGCAGTCTTGACCGCTGCGGTATCCGCTTCCTCCGGTGTTTCCGAGGCCGCCTCAGTAACGTCCGGCTTCACTGCGTCAGCATCGACTTCAGCTGCCGGCTCCTCGGGCGCATCGGCGGCGGCCGTCGCAACAACGTCGGCTTCCTCGTCGGCGGGTGCTTCTCCCTGGGCATCCTTGGCGCTGTCCGCTACTTCCGCTTCCGGTTCTGCCGTCGCGGCAGGAACGGTCACTTCGGGGCCGCCCTTCTCTTCGACCACCGTGACTTCAGCGGAGACGGCAACATCGGATTCCTCCGACGGAAGCTGCTCCGTGACATCGATGATGGCTGGTTTTGGACTGGCCGTCTTGATGCCTGCTCCGTCATCGGGAACAAGTCCAGCCAAGGCTATCGATGCAATGCTGATGGCGGTGAGTGTAAGGGAAACACCAAGTATACGTTTCATGTTTTTCGTCCGTTTCAGTGGGGTTTCTCAATTCGGGAGATTCACGCATCTCTCTCGCAGGTGCGAGATACTAGTCAAATCGGTAATAGGCGTGCAACTTAATTCAACGCAGAGGGACGTTGGTGCGCAGGCAAACAGCAACGCCGGGATAGCAGGCATTCGCTACCGGAGTCTTTCCCGTCCGGTCATGTTCTTGAGCAACGCGGCAATCAGTTTTGTGGTGTTCTCGGCATCCTTCAGTGCAATCGTTTCGACGGGGCTGTGGATGTAGCGCGTGGGAATGCTGATGAGCCCGGCAGCCACTCCGGCCCGCGTCATCTGCAGCGCGTAGGCGTCCGTCGAGACTCCGCGTGGTTCAGGCTGGAGCTGCGTCTTCATCTTGAGCTTAGTGGCCGTACGCTTGAGCATGGAAAGGAGCTTGGGGTTATAGGTCGGTCCGGGGTGCAGAACCGGGCCGGCACCGGCCTTGGCCTCACCCACGATCTTCTCGTTCATGCCGGGGTAGTCCGTTGCGAATCCGACATCAACAGCGATTCCAATGTGCGGGTCGACTCCAAACGCCGCCGTTCGCGCCCCGCGGAGTCCAACTTCCTCCTGCACGGTGCTGACGGCATGTACGGAGACGTTGAGTTTGGCATTCTTCAGCAGGCGCAGGACATCGGCCACGATGAAGGCGCCGATACGGTTGTCGAACGCGCGGCAGGCTACCAGGCCGTTTGCCAGTTCGATCCAGCCGGTGTTGATGGTGGCAACATCACCGATCGAGACAATACGCTCAGCGTCTTTACGGTTTTTGGCGCCGATATCAACCCAGAGCTCATGGATCTTGCCCACCGACGATTTGCGTTCTTCCGCTGACATCAAGTGAATCGGCTTCACGCCGATGACCCCCGGGACAGGCCCGCGGCGCCCCTGGATGAGCAGGCGCTCTCCCTGCAACAGCGTGACGGTCACGCCCCCGAGGGCGGAGACATAGAGGTACCCTTTGTCATCAATGTGCTGGACCATGAGCCCAATCTCATCACAGTGGCCGGCCAGCATGACGCGGACCTTGGCGCCCGGGTTGAGGACACCATGGACGTTCCCGTGGACATCGGTTTCCACGCTATCGGCATACTGCCCCATGTAGTCAGAAACAATGGCCTGGCCCTTGGTTTCGGCGCCCGATGGCGTGGGCGTGGCCAGAAGTGATTTCAGAAACGAAAGGGCTTGCTTGTTCATGGTGCGGGATTCTCCGTGTCAGGTTGCGAGCGCTGTGCTCAGGGACGATCTACCATGGGCACATAAGAGCTCTTGGGCTGCACGCACTTATAAGCCGGGCGGATGATCTTGCCACCACTGATGATCTGCTCGATGCGGTGGGCGGCCCAGCCGGCGATCCGTGACACGGCGAACAGCGGTGTGTAGAGACTCTCGGGCAGTCCCAGCATCTGGTAGACAAGCCCGGAGTAGAGGTCAACGTTGGCGCAGAGCGGTTTGCTCACACCCTTCTTGTTGCAGAAGACTTCGGGAGAGAGGCGTTCGATGGCGTCATAGACGGCAAAGGCCTCCAGCATGTCCTTCTCTTCGGCCAGCTGGCGGGCCTTCTCCTTGAGCAGTACGGCTCTCGGGTCACTGACAGTATAGACTGCATGTCCCATGCCGTAGATCAGTCCAGCTTCATCAAAAGCATTACGGTCCATCAGTCGGTCAAGGTATGTCTTGATTGTGCCGTCATCCGGCGTTTCGCCGCATACCTGCTTCAGGTCTTTCACCATCTCGCTGACGCGGAGGCTCGCACCGCCGTGCCGGCTGCCCTTAAGGGCGCCGACCGCGGCAGAAATGGCAGAATAGGTATCCGTATCGGTCGAGGAGACCACGTGTACGGTAAAGGCTGAGTTGTTGCCGCCACCGTGCTCGGCATGCAGAACAAAAGCCAGGTCGAGCGTTTCCGCTTCGATTCGTGAGAAATGGGCGTCGGGGCGGATCATTCTTAGGAAATTCTCAGCGGCGCCCATGTCGGCATCGGGATGATGGAGGTAGAGGCTCTTACCTTCATAGTTGCGGGCCAGGGCCTGGTAGCCGTAGGCAACCATGGTCGGAAAGCGTGCGATCAACCTGAGGCACTGGAGCAGGACATTGCGTACATCCAGATCGTCTGAGAGGGGATCATAGGAATATGATACAAGCACGCTACGCGCCAACTTGTTCATGATGTTGTGGCTGGGAATCTTGAGAATCATGTCCTCGGTGAAGTTCTCGGGCAGGGCCCGCAGCTCACCCACAAGAGCCGTAAATGCCGCCAAATCCTCACGGTTGGGCAGTTCGCCAAACAGCAGGAGGTAGCACACCTCTTCGAAGCCAAGGCGGCCTTCGGCCTGGAACCCTTTTACCAGCGTGGAGACATTATATCCCCGATACAGCAGGCGACCCTCACTCGGGACTTTCTCATTGTCCTCGATCACGTAGCCGTGGACTTCGCCAATATTGGTAAGGCCGACGAGAACACCGGTTCCATCCGAGTTCCGAAGGCCGCGTTTTACATTGTACTGCTCATACAGTGGATTCGGAATGGCGTTGTTCGCCACGGCGATCTCACTGAGAAGCTGAATCGGTTCTATCTTTTTAATCATCCCGTCTCTCCGTCTGCGGGCAGCGACAACCCCATGGCCTCACCTAATTGCCCAAAACCAAAACAGTATCACCTCAGCAGCGATGTGCCAAGCGTAAGCTTCTGTAGCCAATGGGCTTTCGACTGGAATCGATTCTTGCCAATCATGCGGGGCTGGCCTAACATCGAACTTGTCAGGGGGAGTGGTTCATGGCGCAGCGAATCCCGGAAACGACGCGGCGAGAGTCTGTTGCAGGCTTTACACTAGCAGCCTGTCGGACTTTAATCAACAGACGCCAGTTGCAGGATATACCGTCA
>CAZCDU010000077.1:0-22588 GCA_964497125.1 uncultured Victivallales bacterium
GAGTACGAAAGCAAACACCGTTACTCCAGATGGGACAACGGGTAAATAGGGAGGATGGTGAGAATGAGAAAATCAAGCCTGTCATTAGCCGTCGGCATCAGTTTGCTGGGGGCCTGTTTTGCCGCGCCTCAAAAAGCTGAGTATGAAGTGTGGGAACCCTATCCGGTTTGGGAAGAGCGCGATGTGCCGAATCCCAACCCTGGGCAGGATCGCCCGAACATTTTGTGGATTACCTGCGAAGATATCAGTCCGTATTTGGGCTGCTACGGCTGTGAAGATGCACTCACGCCGAACCTCGATAAACTCGCCTCGCAAGGCGTGCGCTACACCCGCGCCTATGCGGCAACGACGGTTTGCGCCGTCGCGCGCTCGTCCATTCTCACCGGAATGTACTCGCCCATAATCGGCACGCATGGCATGCGCGTAAGAACCGCGGTGCCCGAGGTTATCGAGGCTTATCCGGCTATTTTTAAAAGGGCGGGCTACTATTGCACGAATAACTGGAAGACCGATTACAACTGCAACCCGTTCAGCGGGTTGAGTAAGGTGATCTGGGATCAGTGTGACCGGAAAGCTCATTGGAAGAATAAGCCGGCAGACAAACCATTCTTTGCGGTCTTCAATTACGGCGCGACCCATGAGAGTCATATGGGCGTGCTGGATAAAAAGGTTGAAAAGGGGGAGCTTCCGCCCGAACCGCGTATTCCGCTTGATAAAGTGAAGATTCCAGCCTATCACCCCGACCTGCCGGAAATCCGTCATGACTGGGCTCGCCTGCATGAGCTTATCACGGTGATGGATAAAGCACAGGGACAACTGATTCAGGAAGTTATTGATGCCGGACATTGGGAGAATACCATCGTCTTTTTCTATTCCGACCACGGTGGCGTGCTCTCGCGCTCCAAACGCTATATTTATAATGGCGGTACACAGGTTCCGCTGATTGTCCGCGTTCCTAAAAAATGGCAACACCTTCTTCAGGACAAACCGGGATCAGCAAACAATGAGTTCGTTCAATTTGTCGATCTACCTAAAACAGTGCTTGATATCTGTGGTTTGAGAGTGCCTGAAGTTATGCAGGGACGTGTTTTCATGGGGCCGAACAAAGAGGCTGCTCCGGAAACGATGATCTGTTATCGCGACAGACAATCGGATAAGTTTGACTGTTCACGCGCGGCTACGGACGGAGAACATTACCTGATCCGGAACTTTTATCCGCACCGACCGCGTGGACGCGATAATCGCTACGGCCCAGAGAAGCAGGCAAATTGGGAAGCGTGGGAAAAATGGTACGATGCCAACCCGGAAGCGGCCGGACCGATTTACTCTCAGTTTTATAAGCCCAAACCGGTCGTCGAACTCTTCGATATGGAAAAAGATCCGGATCAGGTTAATAACCTCGCCAACGATCCTGCGCTTAAAGGTAAGCTTGAAAAATTGTCCGCGGAACTCGACGCGTGGATGATCGAGAACCGCGACCTCGGCGTGGTGCCGGAATCGATGCTGTTTGAAATGACGGGCGAGGGCCGAAAGCACGCCACGCTTTACGAATACGGACAGAGCGACGATTATCCGGTCGAACAAATTCTCGCAGCCGCCAAACTGGCTAGTGCCGGCGGGCCCGGCAGGGTTGCGACCTATCTGAGCTATCTCAGAAGCGACGAACCGGCGATCCGTTTCTGGGGCGCGTACGCGCTTTTTTATCACCGGATCAACCAGTCGAACGTCGAAGCGGCGCTGAAGGCGATGATCAAAAACGATGAATTTGCGACCAACCGCATTATGGCGGCTCAGGCTCTGGCGTGGTGCGGCGACGCTGATACAGCATTTAAAGCGATTATGGCAGAGATTAAACCCGAAGAGATGAACGGCTACGTTCTGCTGTTTGCACTGAACGCGTTTCAGTACAGCCACACCGACGTGAACCTCAGCAAAGCGGATTGGGAACGCTTTAAGAAAATCGCAGAAGGCGGAAAACCGCGCCGCAATAAAGCTATTCAGGCAAAGGCCAAAGGAAACCCCGCGCCGGGTCTGAGTGCTTCAACACAGACATTTCTAGGCTTCAATGACGCCGTTGGCCTTGCCAATGACGCGCTCGCACTCTGGCCCGAACGCCGCCGTGTCGATTAATTTGAGAACAGGTTGTTGGCTACGCCTGAGAGCCAAGAGTGGTAAGGCACCCGACTCTGGACGCTAATGATTTAGAATGAGCATTGAACACGAAGGGATGGAAGTGAATACTTTTATACAGAGAACTAAAAACTACACTTTTGTTTTAATGGCGCTAAGCAGCTTCGGCTTTGCATCGTTGTTCACGGCGGAGTTTGGCGCTCACTACACCAAGGTAGACTCCGGTGAAGCGTTTGAGAAATACTCCCGCACCGGGCCCCAGGCGGATGTTGTTGTCCGCAATATTGGCAAGGCGCGTGGCCGACTGGTGTTCTGGCGCGGTTCGAGTTACTTGCCGTATTGGGAAGTTAACGGGAAGAAGTGGTTCTTCGGAGAATTGGCAGAGCGTTCGGGGGATGGTCCCGCGAAGCGGCCGGATAAGGTCAATACCTATTCGCGGGTCCGGATTATTGAAAGCTCGCCGAAGGAAGTCGTGGTGCACTGGCGCTATCTGCCGAAGTTCGAAGGGACAAACCCACACTTCAATTCGACCAATCTTCCCTTCCACGGAGACAAGGCTGGCGGAAAGGAACCGGTACACTTGGTCGATACGAGGAAGTTCGTGGACGAATACTACACGGTTCGCAGCGATGGTTCCGTTACCCGTAGGTTTAAGCGAGGCACCGAGAAGACAGATGCTTGGGAGGACCCCAAAAACCACCTGACACAGCAGCTTGCGCTCACCCGTAAGGGTATTGAAGTCAAGACGGAGACTCCTGCGAGGACCTCGCTTAAGCCCGAACGCGTCAAGGGATCGCGCGTATTCGATTCAAGCGTTACGGCTCCCGTTCGTTGGTGGCGTTTCGACGAGGGCATGGGCAATGCAACGGTCGAGAGCGTGATCGGCACCGAATCCGAGATTGAAGGGCATCGGAGTTACTGGAAGCGTGGTGTTTCTGGAACCTGCCTGGCATTTGACGGATACAGCTCCGCCATTCGTGTCCCTGCGAATGAGGCTCCGCCCATCACCGATGCGGTGACGCTCGAGGGCTGGGTGGCGTTGGGGGCCTATCCGTGGAACTGGACGCCGGTCATCCAGCAGGGCCACGAGGAAAGTTACTCCATGGCGATCGGCCCGCATGGTGGCGTGGCAATGTGTGTCAAAGTCGGAAGCAAGGTGCTGCGACTGGAGAGCCATCGAAAGCTAGAACGCAAACGCTGGGCTCACGTGGCCGGGGTCTACGACGCGGCATCCGGCATGATCAGCGTGTTCATCGATGGCGAGCTTTGCGGTGAACGCAAGGTGGCCGGTGGTTTGTTGGCGCAGAGTGGGGCGCCGATCCAGATCGGCCAAGGAAAGAAAATGCCCCAGTCGAATCCTGTCCGCAAAAATACCTACGAAGATACGTTCTCGTTTGATGGGCTGATTGACGAGGTCCGCCTGTATGACAAAGCACTGACGTCGGAACAGATTGCGGCTTCTCACGAAGCCTTCGCACAGCAGGACACCACTCGCACCAGCCCGGACCTGGACAAACGCGTGCTGCCTGTGGGCAATCAATCAGGCAAGTTTGGAGCCACCTACAAACATCTGAACTTCTACGATACCTGGGACGGCATGTTTCGCTTTGGCGACCATCCCGACGTGGTGGTGGAATTTGACCAGCATCCTACCAGCTTCGTCTTTTGGCGGGGGACCTGTTACATCCCAATGATCGTGAACGAACAGGGCCAGTGGTATAGCAATGAGTTTAACGAAACGTGGAACCGGTCCGGCGGGAGAGGCTGCATGGAACCAATGTCCGACAAGGAGTCCTACTCAAACCATGTAAAGATCCTGGAGAACACGCCGGCACGATGCGTCGTTCTCTGGCGCTACCCGCTGATCGATGTGCTGCACACCATTGCTAACTATAACGATGCGACGGGCTGGGGCGACTGGAGTGACTGGATTTATACCATTTACCCGGACGGAGTGGCCGCCAAGGAGATGGTCTGTTGGACCGATGGCAGCAGTCGCCACGAATGGCAGGAGGGCATGGTGATCACCGGTCCAGACCAGCACCCGGAACAGGTCCTTGAAACGGACCCCGCCCTGCGGCTGATCACGCTGGATGGCGAAGTGCGGGATTATTCCTGGAAGAACGGGCCGCCCAAGGGGGTGAACTACAAGGGCACTAGGATCCATGTGGTGAATTACAAGGGGAAGTATGACCCGTTTACCATTGCCGAGATCACCCGGGGCAACGTTTACAGTAAAGAAGTCTCGGACTACTCCGTTTTTCCATCTTGGAATCATTGGCCGGTGGGGCAAATGCCCTCGGATGGCCGCTATGCGAAACATCCGGACCGGACCGCCCACAGTTCCTTGACGCACATCAAAGGCCCCCGTGAGATCCACTCGGGCCAAGACGTCGACAAACCGTATGAGCGCATGCTGATGCTGGAAGGCATGAGCACCAAGAGCCCCGCGGAGCTCATTACGCTGAGCAAATCCTGGCTCCAGGCCCCCGAAATCAAGGCCGTATCCGGCGGCAAGACCTTTGGTTACGATCAAGCAAGGCGCGAATATCCGCTTGTCGCGATGGACGGCGCCATGACGGTTGACATCGCCGCGTCAGAGGAAAACCCGATAGTGAACATTTGCTTCGCCGTCAGAAATTGGGGAACCGGCAGTGATGCCACAGTGCTGGTCGACGGCAAACAACCGGAGGATGTCCGCCAGGGTACGGTCACTGACCCTGACGGGACAAAGACGATGGTCATTTGGATCGAGCTCGATGCTACCAGGGCGACCAGGTTCAGTATCAGCGGAGCTAAGCCGGCGTCCGATTACGACATTCCGGTCAGGCTGACCGACTTGACCGCCCCACCGAAAACCAGCGGCCCGCCCCGCCGCCGTGTCGATTAATTTGATCGGAGAGGCGAGAATGAAAAATATTATTCTATTAGTACTAGGAATACCTTTGTTGCTAACCCAGGTTTCGGCACAAAGTACAAGGCCGAATATTGTCCTGATTATGGCCGATGATATCGGATTTTCAGATATCGGTTGTTATGGCGGGGAGATCGAAACACCCCATCTTGACCGACTTGGGTATGGGGGGCTCCGCTTCACTCAGGCCTACAATATGGCCAAATGCAATCCCACCCGTTCGGCCATGATGACCGGAACCTTCTGGTCCGGTAGAAATGCCGCGTCATTGGGCGGGCTGATGACTCAAGCGGGATATACAACGCTTACTTCGGGGAAAGAGCATTATGACGGATGGGTGCCGGAACGCTGTAAGGCGATGAACAGTTTTGAAAAATCCTTTACCCACTACGGCGGTGCGGGGCCGTTCTTTGATTATAACCCTGTGGAATTTTATCTGAATAGAACAAAACTCAAATTCGATGAGATTGAGCACACTACCGAGCCATATTATAAGACGGACGTAATCACAGACTATGCCATACGGTTTCTAGATGAGTCGAAGAGTGACGGTAAGCCATTCTTTCTCTATCTGGCTTACGAATCCCCCCATTTTCCCTTGCACACGCTGAAAAGCGATTTCGAAAAATACAAAGGCAAATACCTCAAAGGGTGGGACGCTATCCGTGAGGAACGATTCGCAAAACAGCAGAAACTGGGAATCATAGAGACCAACACAAAATTAAGCCCGCCTTCCGGGTTAGAAATAGGGGGCAATGGAGGATACTATGTTCCTTGGGATCAGGTTGAAGAAGAGAAAAAAGAACATCTTGATATCTTGATGGCGGCATTCGCTGGAATGGTGCATTGTCTGGACCGGAATATCGGGCGCGTGATCGAGAAGGTGGAGGCAATGGGGCAGCTGGAGAATACGCTGTTTATCTTTCTTTCCGATAACGGCTCCTGTCCCTTTGGAAAAGAGCCAAGGAGTCCGATCCTTGATCCGACTCATCCGGAATCCTATTTGTTTCTGGATTCAAGATGGGCCAATGCGGGGAATACGCCATACCGGATGTTCAAACAAAACGGCCATGCCGGCGGATCCAGAACGCATATGTTGGCCTATTGGCCGAAAGTGATTAAGCCCGGTTCGATATGTCGAGAGCCGGCCCATTTGGTGGATTTTATGCCGACCTTCCTTGAATTGGCAGGCGGAGCGTATCCATCACAAATAGAGGGCAAACCGACTCCAAAACTGGATGGATTAAGCTTGGTTCCTTTGTTTAAAGGCAAAACGCGCGAACCCCATAAAATACTGATTTCGGGCTGGCTGGAAAACAAGCGAATGATCCGTAGCGGCGACTGGAAACTTATCACCGGCGGAGACGAAAAGAACGAGTGGGGGCTTTACAATATGAAGGATGATCCTGCTGAGCTCAATGATCTCTCAATGCAGATGCCGGAAAAGGTAGAGAGCATGCTGAAGCTATACGAAGAATGGAAGGCCGATCGCAACGTCCTAAATCAACTGCAGAAAAAGGCGAAGAGCAAAGGCAAGAGTAAGAAAACGAATTGGAAAAACCATCTGAAGCGCTCGCAGGCCAAGTTTGTGCGGCTCGTCACCTGGATCGATTCCAACGGCCAGTACTACGGCAGTTACTTCGGTCGCCGTAATCTCAGGTATAAAGATCACTCCAACTTCCGCCCCGACTACTCGTGCGAGCAAGCTATTTCCACCACCGCGCCGTTGCCGGAAGTGCAGCGCTAAACTGAAAGGATACATTATGAAGAATAACAGCATTGCAACCGCCTTGTTGTGCGGTCTGTCTATCGCGGCCTCCGCTATCGGCGCGCAGCCGAATATCGTTATTATGCTGGCGGACGACTTGGGGTGGGGGGCGGTAAGCTACCATCAGGATTGGTGCGAGACACCGAACATCGACCGGTTGGCAAAGCAGGGCGTTGAGCTGGATCGCTTTTATGTGGCGCCGATGTGTACGCCAACCCGCGCGGGCTTAATGACCGGTCGCTATCCAATTCGCTTTGGTTTGGCAAAAGCAGTCATCACCCCCTATCGCGACTTCGGTCTGCCGGTGGAGGAGCGCATGCTGCCGGAGGCGCTGGGTGAAGCCGGATATGCGCATCGCGGAATTTTTGGTAAATGGCACTTGGGACATCATCAGCGCAAATGGCATCCGCTGGAGCGCGGTTTTACCGAGTTTGAAGGGCACTACAACGGCGCGATTGATTATTTTGAACTCTCCCGCGATGGGCAGCGCGACTGGCACGAGGGCTATGAGCCTTCCGATAAACAGGGCTATGCAACCGACCTGATTGCCGATTCTTCCTCGGCATTCATTCGCAAGGCGGCGGCGGACGATGCCCCCTATTTCTGCTATATCGCGTGGAATGCACCCCACTCTCCGCTTCAGGCCAAGCCGGAGGACATCGCACGCTACGCCAAGGGCTCAGAGGGCACGAAAGATAGCATGGCGACATACAAAGCGATGGTCTGGAGCATGGACGAAGGCATCGGCAAGGTGCTGCAGGCCATTGAAGACTCGGGCGAGGCGGAAAACACGCAGGTCTGGTTTATGAGCGACAATGGCGGCGCCAAGTTTGCGTCCAGAAATAATTTTCCGCTACAGGGTAAAAAATTGACGGTGTTCGAGGGCGGTGTGCGCGTGGCGGCCTGTGTACGCTGGCCCGCCCAATGGAAAGGCGGTCGCAAAGTCGAGAACACCATGGGCTATATCGATGTGATGCCGACCGTACTGACCAGCGCAGGCGTGGATCCCAAGGCGGGTGAAGTCTCTGGGCGCGAGCTTGACGGCGTCGACCTGGGCGGGGTGCTGGCGGGAACGGAGCCCGATTTCCCGGAACGCGACTGGTATTCCTATCAAGGGCAGAATAACCCCGACAAAGAGACCATCGCCATCAAAACCGCAACGTGGAAGCTGGTTGTGGAGGGGCCGGATGTTCGAAGAAATGGAATTACAGCAAAGCACAACGTCTGTCTGTACAAGATGCCGGACGATTTGCTTGAAAAAAATAACTTGGCGAATCAATACCCTGAAGTCGTCGGAACTCTGGCTGAAAAACTGGTGGCGCACCATAAACTTCAACCTGAAAACGGCAACCCAACGTACGCAAAAGGAAAGAAAGGGTTCAAGCCATGGAAGGACTGGGCGGTCCCCGCAGAATAGAGGAAAAAGTGAACATGGTAGTTAAGGCATGTAGTAACGCAGTTCGGCGGTGGGTGAGTTTGGCTATGGTTTTGAGTGCGGCTTGTGCCGCGCAAGCTGCGGAAAAGCCAAATGGGGCTCATACGTTGACGGTTGGCGAGGGCTTCGTCAACCCCGTCGGATTCCACGACCCAACACCTTTCTTTTCCTGGAAGTTGCCCGTCGGTGTCCGCAAGCAAACCGCCTATCATCTGGAGGTCTCGGACCATGCGGCGATTTGGGACAGTGGCTGGGTTGAATCTGACCAGTCGGTGTTTGTCCCCTATGACGGTGAGACCCTTCGTTCGCGACAACAATTGAAATGGCGCGTCCGGTATCGCGATGAAAATGGGAAGGATCACGGTTGGAGCGAATACGCACGGTTTGAGTTGGGCTTGCTCTCTTCCCGTGACTGGAAGGCGCAATGGATCCGGCCGACGGCTGAACCCGGCGATGGTGAAGAACCGGTGGCGTTGCTGCGCCGTGAATTTCCGGTGAAGTCCAAGGTCAAAAAGGCGCGGCTGTATGTGACGGCCCGTGGCGTTTTTGAAGTCAGCCTGAACGGCGTCAAGGTCGGGCGGGATTATTTTGCCAATGGGTGGACCTCCTATACCAAACGGATCGATACGCTGACCTATGACATTACCGATCAGTTGCGTCCGGGCTCCAATACGATTTCGGCTTTTCTGGGCATGGGGTGGTATGCCGGGGCACTGGGCTTTAAAAAAGGCGAGAAGAATGCCTATGGAACGATACCGGAACTGTTGTGTCAGCTTGAAGTGACCTATGAGGATGGAGTGGTTGAAACAGTGGTTTCAAACTCCGACTGGCAGGGGAGCTGGGATGGTCCGCTGATTTCTTCGAGTATCTATCATGGTGAAACCTACGACGCCCGGCAACAGGTCCAGAAATGGGGGACGGTGGTTTCTAATCCAGAGCTTGGAGCGGCTCGCTTGATTCCGAAACCGTTCGCTCCGGTACGGAAAACGGAACGTTTAAGCACCCGTTCGATCAACGAGCCGACCCCCGGCCGCTTTGTGTTTGATCTGGGCCAGAACATGGTGGGCTGGGCGCGCCTGAAAATCCCGGTCGAGAAAGGCCGAACCATCACCATCCGCTTTGCCGAAATGTTGAACCGGGATGGAACGCTGTATACGGTGAACTACCGCACGGCAAAGTCGACCGATTATTATACTGCGGCGGAAGCCGGAACCATTGAATGGGAGCCGCGTTTTACCTTTCACGGCTTTCGCTATGTGGAACTCTCCGGCTTGCCGGAAACTGCGGTTCCGAAAAAGGAGTGGGTCTCCGGCGTGGTGCTGCACAGCGATCTTCCAAAGCTCGGGCAGTTCAGCTCGTCGCATGAAAAGCTGAACCAGCTGCAGAGCAACATTACTTGGGGGCAGCGTGGAAACTTTCTGGATATCCCGACCGATTGCCCGCAACGCAACGAGCGCTTGGGGTGGACTGGCGATGCGCAGGTTTTCGCATCGACCTCCATGTTTAACTATGACTGCCACGCGTTCTGGAAAAGCTGGCTCGGTTCCATGCGCGACGATCAGTTGAAGGACGGACGTGTTCCGCACATTGTTCCCAATATGATGAACTGCATCTCTAGCTCGGGGTGGATGGATGCCGCCACCATTATTCCATGGGCCATTTATGTTCGGACCGGTGATATTGAAGTGCTGGCGGATAATTTCGACATGATGAAAAAGCTGCTTGCTTGGTATCATACGCAGTCAGGTGATGGGCTCTCGAACAAGAACCGGGGGTTCGGGGATTGGCTGCAACCCTACTCCCAAAACAAAAACAACAACAAAGGAGATACCCCTCAACCATTCATCGAAATGGCATTCAGAATACATAGTACAGACCTAGTAGCCAAAGTCGCAGGTGTTTTGGGTCGCAATGCTGAATCATCCCAATATGCGAAAGAATCGGCGCAATTAGGCAAAGTGTTCGCTCGTCATTATTTTGACGCAGACGGCAAGTTACAAAATGTGCCGGAAACACAAACCGGCTACCTGCTCGCCATCGCTTTCGACCTGCTTCCGGAAGAATCGAAGAAGCGGGCGACCGAACATCTGGTGCGGTTGGTCCACGAAGCAGATGGCCACCTGCGTACTGGATTTCTGGGGACTCCCTTTATTGTCCCGATGCTGGATGAAAAGGGATATTCCGATCTCGCGCTCTCCATTCTTTTCAAAGAGACCTATCCATCCTGGTTTTTCTCCATCAATCAGGGTGCCACCACCATGTGGGAGCGGTGGAATAGCTATAGTCACAAGGATGGTTTTGGGAAAGCCTCCATGAACTCGTTCAACCATTATGCCTATGGCGCGATCGGCCAATGGATGTATGAAAGACTCGCGGGCCTCGCGCCTGATCCGGCGAATCCGGGCTACAAACATTTTTTTGTTCGTCCGCTCATCGCCTCTCAACTCGATCACGCTCACGCCGAGCTGGAAACCCCTTACGGTAAAGCTTCCAGTGGCTGGAAAAGGAAGAACGGTAAAATCATTATGGACGTCGTCGTCCCGCCCAACACAAGCGCGACGATCGAGTTTCCGAACGGGCAAAAATCGGTAACGGTAGATTCGGGAAACCATCACTTTGAATTGGAGCTATAGGTATGTTTAAAAAAATGATTAAGGTTTGTTGTTCTAGCTTGGGACGGAGCATGAGTTTAGCTTTGCTACTCGGAGCGCTTTCAAGCTTTGCTGCGGAGAAACCCAACATCGTATTCATCTATGCCGACGACCTCGGCTACGGCGATGTGGCTTGCTATAACCCGGAATCGAAGGTGCCGACGCCCAACCTCGACCGGTTGGCGAAGGAAGGCATACGCTTTACCGACGCCCACAGTCCGTCGACCGTTTGCACGCCGTCGCGCTATGGCGTGATGACAGGGCGAATGCCGTTCCGCAACGGTCAGAAAGGGGTATTCCTCGGCGTCGACGGTCCCTGCCTGATCGAAGCCGAACGGCTGACCCTGCCGGAAATGCTGCAGCAACGCGGCTACACTACCGCCCTGTTCGGTAAATGGCATCTCGGGATGACCTTCCAGACGACGGACGGCACCCCGGTCTACGAAGCCAAACTCCCGCCGCCGAAAAGTAAATTGGACAAAGCCGGAACCAGACGTATCCGGGTCGTCGATTTTTCTAAGCGGATCACCGACGGGCCGGTCGATCAGGGCTTTGATCAATTTTACGGCACCGTCTGCTGTCCCACCACCGACTGGCTTTATGCGTTCGTCGAAAACGACCGCGTCCCCGTCCCGCCATCGATGGCTCAAATCAGCACGCACGACGCGTTGCCAGAGCATCCATATTCAGTCTGCCGCCCCGGACTGGTTGCGCCGAACTTTGATTTCGAAGAGATCGACATGATCTTCCTGCAAAAGAGCAAAGCGTTTTTGCGGGAGCACGTTAAAAACCAGCCGAACAAACCTTTCTTTCTGTTCCACTCCACGCAGGCGGTGCACCTTCCGTCTTTTCCTGGCCGGGAATTCAAGGGGAAAACCGAAGCCGGCCCGCACGGCGATTTTATTTTCCAGTTCGACCATATCGTCGGCGAGTTGGAAGCAACGCTCAAGGAGCTCGGCGTCGCCGACAACACGCTGATTATTGTTTCGAGCGACAACGGACCTGAAGTGTCCACCACCTTCCAGATGCGCCAGGATCACAAACACGATGGCGCTCGCCCATTGCGCGGCGTCAAGCGCGACCAATGGGAAGGCGGTCACCGCGTGCCTTTCATCGCCAAATGGCCCGGGAAAATCGCGCCCGGCTCGGTCTGCAACCAAACCATTTGCCAAACCGACATCATGGCGACCTGCGCCGCCATGACCGGATTCGATTTGCCGGACAATGCCGCCGAAGACAGCTTTAACTTTTTGCCGATTCTGCTCGGAAACGATAAACCCGTTCGACCCTATACCCTGCACCAAACCAACAAGTTGGGGCTGGCGATTCGGCGCGGCGACTGGAAGTATCTCGCTCACAAAGGCTCCGCCGGCAATAAGTATCCGAAGAAGGGGCTCAAGGATCCCGTCAAAGAACTCGCGCCCGACGCGCCCGGTCAGCTTTACAATCTCGCTGACGATCTCGGCGAAACAAAGAACCTCTATCACCAGCACCCCGAAATCGTGAAGGAACTCAAAGCCTTGCTGGAAGAAACTAAACAGAATGGAAGGAGCCGCCCATGAAACAACTTCTATTTGGAACCATCGCGTTTGCATTTGTCGCCATAGCGCAGGCACGGCAGCCGAATATTCTGCTGATTATGGCGGACGACCTCGGCGCGGAGGCGTTGCCGTGCTACGGCAACACGGCGTTCACCACGCCGAATCTGGATAAGCTGGCGCAGGAGGGCGCACGGTTCGATAATGCCTACGCGAGTCCGGTCTGTACGCCAACCCGCGCGATGATCCTGACCGGGCTTTATCCAAACCGCACCGGCATCCTGGAGCGCATGGACAGTCCTGCCATTAGGGAATCACCAACAAACCGGCTGCCGGCTCACTTCAAAACGTTTGGGAATCTGTTCCAATCCGCAGGCTACGCCACGGCGATTGCCGGCAAGTGGCATTTGGGCGACTTCAAAACCTATCCGGATCTGCCGAAGGCGCACGGTTTCGATGAGTACTGCCTGTGGGTTCAAACCCTGAATGGCAAAAGGCACAGCCGCTATTTCGCCCCGCATAATTTCGAAAACGGGGAGTTCCGCAAGCATGAAAAAGCGGTCTACGGTCCCGATTACTACAGCGATTTTCTGGTCGATTTTTTGAAGCGGAACAAGGATAAGCCCTTTCTGGCCTACTTCCCCATGAATCTGATCCACGGACCAATGCATGAACCGCCGGGCTTGAAGGAGTTGGCGGAAAGCAAGTTTCCGTCCGACCTGTCCAAAAAAGAGCGCTTGGCGGGGCGGATGGTAACCTACATGGATGCCATCGTCGGCAAACTGCTGGCGACGCTCGAAGAAATCGGCGTGGCGGACAATACGCTCGTCATCTTCACCGGCGACAACGGTTGTAGCGAGAGTGTAGAAAGCCGATTGGGTGAGTTCCGCCTGCAAGGCGGCAAGCGCACGATGAACGAGGCTGGAACGCGCGTGCCGTTCATCGCCAGGTGGCCCGGGAAAATTCCGCCGGGAACCCGGAATCAGATCCTTTCGCTGGTGGATATGTTGCCGACGTTGGCGGCGGTTGCGGATATCCCGCTGAGCCATACGGTGGACGGCATGGATCTGTCGCACAACCTGTTCGGCGCATCCGGCACGGATCGGAAATATTGTTTTATGGCGTTCGAGGGCGGTTGCTGGATGGTTCGCGACGACCGCTTCCGCCTGCACGAAGACGGCCGCTTTTATGAAGTTCCGGTCGGGAAGAACGAAACCCGCTACAATATGGAAATTCTGGATCCCGATTTGTATGCGGAATCCCGGGATCGGCTGCAAAAGCAGTTGGATCAGTTTATGAAAATCACTAAAACCGATGACTCCTATACGATTATCCCATTCGGAGTGAAAGGAGATCGTTTCAAAGAGGGAAAACTAAAAGGCAGCGGTAAGCCTTCGAAGAAGAATAAGAAGGGCAAAAAGAAATGAGCATAAATCGACGACTCGTAACCGCACTGCTTTTGGTGCTGAATGTCGCTGCGTTCGCGGCGGAAAAGCCAAACGTGCTCATCTTTTTCACCGACGATCAGGGGACGCTGGATGTCAACTGCTATGGTGCAACCGACCTGCAAACGCCCCACATGGATGGACTGGCCAAGACCGGAGTACGCTTTACGCAAGCCTATGCGCATACCGTTTGCTGCCCCTCGCGGGCGGGACTGATGACCGGACGCCAGCCGCAGCGCGGCGGGGTGAATAACTGGATTCAGGGCGACCGCAACGGCAGCGACGCCAAGCTCGCCAAAATGGCGGCCACGGAAATCACGATTGCCGAAACACTCAAGACCGCCGGATACGATACCGCGCTGTTCGGCAAGTGGCATCTGGGTGCCAAGCAAGGCCACGGTCCGTTGGAAAAAGGCTTCGACCGCTTCTTCGGCCACTATTGCGGATTCATTGATAACTACCGCCATTGCTTGCTGCACGGCAAGGGCTACCACGACCTGCACGATGATCACGAAGAAATTTTCCGCAAAGATGAATACTACCCGGATATGATGGTCGGCAAAGCACTCGAATATCTCGATCAGCGAACGGATAACCCGTTCCTCATGGTGGTCTCTTTCAATTTGCCGCACTACCCGGAACAACCGATGGGCAAATTCGCCAATGCCTATCCGGAAATGAAAATGCCGCGCAAATCCTACGCACGGGTCGTATCAACGG
Source organism: uncultured Victivallales bacterium (assembly GCA_964497125.1). Classification (GTDB taxonomy): domain Bacteria; phylum Verrucomicrobiota; class Kiritimatiellia; order UBA8416; family UBA8416; genus CAYLXP01. The sequence continues at coordinate 14,602 of CAZCDU010000077.1, forward strand.
TGGACGATCACATCGGGCAGATTATGGAAAAACTGGAAGCCAAGGGGCTGCGCGATGATACAATCATTATCTTTATGAGCGATAACGGGCATTCTACCGAACACAATCGCGGCATCCATGTGAAAGACAGCGCCAGCGGATATCCCAAGGGGCACTACTACAGCGCCCACGGCGGGGGCGGCTACACCGGCAAGTGGATCGGAAACAAAGGCACCTTCCTCGAAGGCGGCGTACGGGTCCCGGCCATCATCAGCTACCCGAAGGAGCTGCCGCAAAATGTGGTGCGCGACCAAGCCGTAACCGTTATGGATTGGTTCCCGACCATTCTGGAGCTCGCCGGCATCTCCCGGCCGGACGTCGTGCTGGATGGTCGCAGTATGCTTCCGGTCATCAAGGATGCCTCGGCACCTTCCGCCCATCCGGTTTTGTATTTCCAGTGGAAGAACGATTGGGCGGTCCGGCAGGGCGACTGGAAATTGATTACCCGAAAGAGGCGATCAAAAGCAGTAACGTTGCACAACCTTTCCGATGAAAACCCGGAGAAACAAAACCATGCCGCGGAGCATCCTGAAATCGTGGAACGTCTGCAGAAGCTCTATGAGCAGTGGCACAAAGAGGTAACCTCAAAATGAAAAAACTAATACTTACTTTATTCCTGTTGTCCATCGGCTGCTTCGCCGCCGAAAAACCGAATATTCTGTTTATTATGTCGGACGACCACACGACGCAGGCGATCGGCGCCTACGGCAGTCGGCTGGCGAAGCTGAACCCGACGCCGGCTATTGACGGATTGGCAAAAAACGGGATGCGTTTTGACCGCGTTTTCTGTCACAACGCGATTTGTACGCCAAGCCGCGCCACCATCATGACCGGGCAATATTCCCAGAAAAACGGGGTGCTGGACTTGCGCGGCGCGCTTCTGCCGAAAAAGCACTATCTGGCGCAGGAGATGAAACAAGCCGGCTATAACACGGCGATGATCGGCAAGTGGCACCTGAACGCCGAACCGGCGGATTTCGATCACTACTGCGTACTGCCGGGGCAGGGGAAATACTTTAATCCAATTTTCCACGTGCGCGGTCCGAAACCGTTTAAGCAAAATATCATCAAAATGGATGGCAAACACTCATCCGACGCCATCACCGACCTAAGCCTCGAATGGCTCGCCAACGATTGGGACCGCGAAAAACCCTTCTTCCTGATGCACCATTTCAAAGCACCGCACGATATGTTCGAGAATGCGTCGCGCTATGACGAGTATCTGGCGGACACCGAAATTCCCGAACCGGACAACCTGCGTACGCCCCCGCCGTCGGGCTTCGGATCCGGCCTCACCAAGGGCCACGAACCGTGGCAATTGGGCAGGCGGCTGAGGGTCGACCAGTCGCTCAAGGAGCCGGCATACAGCAAGGCGGTTTACCAAACCTACCTCAAGCGCTACCTGCGTTGCGTCAAAGGGGTGGACGACAATGTGAAGCGGCTGATCGATTACCTCAAGGAAACCGGCGAGTTTGAAAATACGGTCATCATTTATACCGGCGACCAGGGCTTCTTCCTCGGCGAACACGACCTGATGGACAAGCGCTGGATGTATGAGGAGGCGTTCCGCATGCCCTTCATCGTTCACGCGCCGGGCATCGTGAAGCCGGAAAGTATCAACGACTGGCTGATCAGCAATGCCGACTTTGCACCCACCATGCTGGAGCTCGCCGGTGTCGAAACGCCGGCCTATATGCAGGGCCGCAGCTTTGCTCCGGCCTTGAAAGGCACTGCAAAACCAGACGACTGGCGCGAGGCGATCTATTACCGATACTGGATGCACATGGCGCACAAACTCGCGGTACCCGCCCACTTCGGCATCCGCACCGATCGCTACAAACTGATCTGCCTTTACGGCGTCGATAACGCCGGGAAACGACCCAACACCCCCGTCTCATGGGAGCTCTACGACCTCAAAAACGATCCGTTTGAGAACAACAATAAATACATCAACCCAGAATATGCAGATGTCGTCGAGCAGCTCAAAAAGGATTTGCAGCAGATCCGCATCGACCTCGACGAAACAGATGAAGCATTTCCGGCGATCCAGCAGGTCATCGACCAGCATTGGGAAAATTGAAAAGCACCACGAAAAACACGTTTGATCAGCCAACTTTCAACAAAAGCATGACATTCAAGAAATTGATGATAGCAGCATCCATAATGTCATGTGGAGCCCTGTATTCTATTGCAAAACTGGATCTGCGAACGGGAAAGAAGCGCGAGCTTGTTCCAGAGATGGGCAAAGGAATCTTTGGGCGCTTTGATGTTTCGCATGACGCGAAAAAGGTAGTCTTCAACTGGGAAGCGAATGTGGATACGGGCTTCTACCTCTACGGGGTGAATGAGGATGGAACAGGGGTACGTGCCGCCATCAGACGAACCCAAGCTGAAAGAGCAATTCATCACGCACATAGGCCCCGAATGATGCAGGCGGTCAGCCCCCTACGATGTACATTTGAGCGCAACCAAAAGCATGTATCCATGCTACCTGCCCGACCTACACCGTTGAGCAAAGTATCAACATGGAGACGCCCCTGCCGGACGATCAACGATAACCCATAAGCCGACCATACCCGTAAGGAAATGTATAATGAAAATAACAAAAATATGGAATCAAAAACATAGTGTCAGTTTGAAGGCACTTATGTTTATGGGCTTGTTCGCCAATCTTGCCTTAGCGGAAGAGGGCTTTATCCCGCTCTTTGATGGAAAGACGCTCAACGGATGGAATGCCGCTAAAGCGGAAGGAGTTAGCGATTGGGGCGCCTTCTCGGTAAATCAAGAGGAAAAAGCCATTCACGTTTACGCGGGAAAAAACCAGGGTTCCAAGCAAGAGCACGATTGCCTCGTATCTGAAAAACAGTTCAGCCATTACATTCTTCGGATGGAATACAAATGGCTGGAAAAACGTTTTGAACCACGTTTGACTTGGGATCGTGATGCAGGCCTTCTCTTCCACGTCCATGGAGATCTCAAGAAAGTATGGCCCAATTGCTTTGAAATGCAGATAGGCGAAACCCCGGGGTATGTCACAAAGAATAAAAAGGAGTATTGGAAAGGCAGAAAGCCTACTCATCGTTTTCATAGCGGTGATTACTTTATCGTGCCTCCTCGGGCACACCTCCGCTCCCAGATCAAACGCAAGGGACCATTTTGGGATCCCAATGGTACATTAATCTCCATAAGTGGTCCAGCAATGACACCTTTCGGAACTGAAAAAGCCAAAGGTGAATGGAACGAAATCGAGATCTGTATACTCGGCCACAAAAAAGCCACTTTTATCCTCAATGGTGAAGTCGTCTTCGAAGCAGTAAATATGGAACAGAAGAAGGAGGGCAAATTTGTTCCCATTGAAAAAGGTCACATCGGTTTACAAGCTGAATCCGCTGAGCTGCTGTATCGCAATATCCGTATCAAGGAACTGGATGAAGGGGAGGGATTATGAAAATTCAGAAAGCATTTGTGATGATAGCGCTGCTGTCGTCGCTGTGTGTTCAGGCGGCGAAACGGCCCAACGTGGTTGTTTTGCTGTCCGATGATCTCGGTTCGACTGATCTCGGCTGCTATGGCGGCCCGGTGAATACGCCGGCGCTTGACGGACTGGCGGCGAAAGGGGTGCGGTTCGAAACGTTCTATGCCGGTAGCGCGGTCTGTTCGCCTTCGCGGGCGGTGCTGCTGACGGGGCGCCACCATATCCGTGCCGGCGTCTATAACTGGATCTATGATCAAACTCAGAATGCCCACCTGCTGGAACGTGAAACGACAATTGCAGAACTTCTCAAGGGAGCGGGCTATGAGACCGCCCATATGGGCAAATGGCACCTTGGCTCCCCCATGGAAGGTCGGAAAAAGCCGACCCCCGCGCAGCATGGATTCGACTACTGGTTTGCAACGGCGAATAACGCGGAGCCTTCCCACCACAATCCCGTTAACTTTATCCGCAACGGCGAAGCGCTTGGAAAGCTGGAAGGCTATGCATGCCAGCTGGTGGTTGACGAAGCCATTCACTGGCTGGACAACCACCGGGATACATCCGCACCATTCTTTTTGAATGTCTGGTTCCACGAACCGCACCAGCGCATCGCCGCTCCGGCGGAGCAGGTCGCCGCCAACCAGGGCCCCGGGCATACCGCGGGATTGGGCGGCAAACAGAAAAAGGAGGCGCCGCTCTATTCGGCCACCATCGAGAACTCCGACCGGGCGGTGGCCCGTCTGCTGAAAAAGCTTAGCGAGGTTGCGCCGCCGGAAGATACATTGGTCATCTATGCATCCGACAATGGCTCCTACATGGAAAACCGCAACGGCACGTTGCGCGGACACAAGGGCGTCAACTGGGAGGGCGGCCTGCGGGTGCCGGGTATCTTCTGTTGGCCGGGAACGATTCCCGCCGGAAAGGTGGCACACACACCTGTGGGTGTTGTGGATGTCCTGCCGACCCTCTGCGCCCTGCTCGAAATTGAACGCCCAAAAGTCCATTTGGATGGCGCCGATGTTTCATCGGTACTGCTCGGTGACGGCAGCGGTTTAGTGCGGCATCAGCCGTTCTTCTGGCAACTTTATCGCTCTGACCCGATTGTCGCCATCCGCGACGGGGATTATGCCCTGATCGGCAAGCGCGATAACAAAGATCTGCCGTTGACCAATCGCATGGTAGAAGACTGGATTCCCCTGATCAAGCAGGGTGGATACAAGGACTACGAACTCTACAACTTGGCGAAGGATCCAAACCAGACCACGAATATTGCCAACCGCTTTCCCGAAAAACTGGGAGAGCTGAAAAAGAAGCTTATGGAAATAAACGCCAGTGTGATGGCCGATGGACCCGACTGGCATTTGAAAGGAGAATGATTCAGAACAATAACTCAAACCAGAAGATTAATGGGAACCCAATATGAAACAACTTATTTTTTTAACTTACTATCTTTTATTAAGCTTTGCATCTGCCATAGCATCTCCTGCGATAATAGACGCTAATTCATATAATTTTAAAGCGGATGGTCAATTTAATGATTACGACGCCTTTCAAAAAATGATGAACGACGCTATTAAAAAAGCAGAAACCGGAACCCAAGTAGAAGTCAGACTACCTGCAAACAAAAAAATATATTTAAATCGTCCTGCGGAATCGTATATTACCTATGTTATTAACTTATATGATGTCTCTCATATTACTGTTAATGGAAATAACAGTACCCTTCTGTTGGGAAAAAGATGTCGATTTGTAAAACTTAATAAAACAACTGGAATTGTCATAAAAAATTTCAAAACCAGATATAGCCCCAGTCCATTTTTAGAATGTGAAATTGTAGACTATGCTAAGGACTATGGCTACATCGATGTGCGTGCGCTGGATCCCGCTGAACAGGGTTTGATAATGAGCAATTTTTCAGTAGATGCCAAGCAGGAACATCCTTTTGCTATGATCGGTGTATATGTTGGAGACCATTTAACTCATGAGAGGTATTCTTTAGCATCTCCAAATGGAAAAGTAATATCGAAAGCTGAGCGACTTTCAGCTGACCTGACCAGAGTGTACCACCCCAGAGGAGTTCTTGGGATAGGGGCTCCTTACGTCGGATGGGCCGTTAAAAAAGGATCTCGTATATCCTTTCCCAGGCCAGGCATTGGAAATTACAAAGGAAATCACGTTCAATTAGGTGGAAATAGCCATCTGGTCATGGAAAATATTCACATTGCAGATGCACCGAAATTTAATTTCAGCGTTCAAATGAATCCGGGGCCCATGCTTTTCAAAAACATAAAAGTAAAGCCTGTGGGCAATGCGATGTTCACCTCTTTCAGGGACATGTGGCACTTCAAAGGAAATAGAGGCAAAACAATTTTCGATTCTATTGAGGTAGAAGGTCCTGGTGATGATACTTTTAATATTTGCACACGAATTAAAGTTGTAAGCTCGGTTAAGTCTCCAACCAAGCTGGAGATTTTACAATATCTCCCAGGCGGTACCCACAAATATAAGGTCGGAGAAACCCTTTGTATTGTCGATAACGGCTCAGTCGTTGGCGAAGCAAAAATTAAAAAATACCAAGAAGTTAAAATTCCAGAAGAAGACAAGGAAGCTTATATACGTAAAAAGTATTTCTGGAATAAATCGGTTGAAAATCCAATCATGCAAATAGAACTGGATAAAGCAATTCCGGGGATAAAAAATGGAATGGTTGCCTATACCAGGGAAGATACACCGGAAGTTATTTTTTCTAACTCTATCATAAAGGGGTCAACCAGACTGCAGGCTAGTGCTACTTATATAAATTGTGAAATTATAGGTATATTTACTGCATTTGCTTTAAGGTTTGAAGGCCCGGGACCCGAATACCTTAGATTTGAAAACTGTGTTTTTAAACCAGGGCGCAGAAACTATCCTACCAGTTTCGGCTTAAATATGGGCGGCAACGGCAATGCCGAAAAAAGCATATTGAGAGAATTGTCTTTTAAAAACTGTAAAATATATGGTCAATTCATGCCCCCTGAACTTGAATGGCCTCCAGAAGTAAAATATAAAGGCAAGCCAATCGGGCTGGACGCTCAAAAAATGATATTTGAGAACAATCAATTTTTTGGGGGTCCCAACACCTTGGGGGAGTTTAATAAGATTATTCAGAAAAACAATACCTTTGACGGCAAAAAAAAGAAGATTTACCCTTTCTCCGAAGGCTCAGTTCAAAAATCTAGTAAAAAGCGAAGGTAAGAAATGGAGAACAATAGAATGAAAATGATGAAAAAGAAAATTTTGTTGAGCTACCTGGCGCTTGCTATTGTGTCAGTCGGATACGCGTCATCCCCGGATGTCGATAAATACATTACGCAGGATGATCCGTATAAAGCCGTCAAAGTGGTTGATAAATTCGGCAAATGGCCGGAACAAAAAGGTGATCCCTATTATTCGTCTCAGGTTGGAACTTGGTTCACGGTCTGGTGGACGGCCAAAGGGGCCAGAACTTTTGACTTCCACTGGATACAGGAGACCCGCGTCAAACCGGTTGCTGCGGGCGATTCCCGCAAATAGATGACTGAGGAGAGAATGAAGAAGATTACGAAGGTATTACGACTCACTGCAGCGATGCTGTGCCTTCATTCGGCTTATGCCGGAGACGTGTTGAAGGTGGTGATCTGTGCTGGTCAGAGCAATATGTTGGGAAAACGCTCCACCGTTGCCGAACTGCCGGAAGAACTGCAGGGCGCACAGAAAAACCTGCTGATCAACATGGGTTCAAACGGATGGGAACCGCTGGTGCCGGGCAAATCTTATGGGAAATATCAGCCGAAAGGTTTCGGCCCGGAGGTTGCATTCGCCCAGGCGTTGAGTGCGGCGCTGAATGAGCCGATTGGAATCATCAAACACAGTCAGGGCGGCACCAACCTTGCCATTCAATGGTCGGGCGGCAAACCCTATGAGCGCTTGGCGGAAGTCGTTGAAAAAGCGAAAGCCAGCAAAAATATCGAGATCATCGGCATGCTATGGATGCAGGGAGAGTCCGACTCCAAAGAGCAGGCCATGGCGGAAAACTATAAAGCCAATTTGGAGGCATTGATCCAACGCTGCCGTACCGATTTTGAAAGCCCGAATATGATCTTCATTGCCGGGCGAACGAATCCACAGGGAGATCGATTTGCTTTTTCGGATGTGGTGCGAAAGGCGCAGGAAACCTGCGGTTCCGCAAACTACGCCTACATCGATTGCGACACGCTGCCGAAAGTCGATGATGGGGTGCACTATACCACCGCTGGCGTCGTGGAGATGGGGCAACGCTTCTCCAACGCGATGCTGACCTTGATTGGAAAAGAATAACCTTTTGCACATTGAACCTTCGTCTTTTGTCCCCAACGGGGACCCGAGCAGTGGCCCAGGGTTCTTGAACCCTGGGAACGGGCATAAAAGACAGACCGACCCCAACGGGGTCGCAGTAGAGTGTATTGGCTGCGT
>CAZCDU010000078.1:0-22449 GCA_964497125.1 uncultured Victivallales bacterium
ACGCGATTGTGGCGGCTGTGAGTACGCCGGGCGCGGCTTCCGGAAGTTCAACCCGAAAGAATGCCTGCTGGCGGGAGCAGCCGAGTGTCTGCGCCACGAGTGCGCAGCGTTCATCAATCTGATCGAAGGCAGCCCGCATAATGCGGACGGCGAAAGCACACGAAACGGCGAACTGTGCCAGCACGACGGCGGGGCGTTCGTAGACAATCGCTTCACGTATGCCGGTGGGGAGGAATTGAAAGAGTATCAGCAGGCTCAAGCCAACGACCAGCGGAGGCAATACGATGGGGATATCGAGCAGCGCATCCACGAACCGGCTGCCGCGGAACTCACAGCGCGAAAGCAGGTACCCGGCCGGCACGGCCACCCAGACCGAGAGAATCGTGGCCAGCGTGCAGGAGATCATCGTCAAGGTCATGGCGCTACGGATTTCAGGGCTCTGGAATGCCTTGATGAAGGAGGTAAGAAAGGAGCCCCCATCAGCCACGCCGCCCACGTAAGCGCAATCGGCCACGAGCATGAGAACAATCAGCAGCGTGTACGTCCCGAGCAGAATGGCCATGCCGCCAATGAAGAGACGGTCTGCCCCTTTTCCCGGCGGTTGCCATGTCTTTTCAGAGCGTGGGTTGGTCACGGCTGGGGTTCTCCCTCCAGTAGCCAGTCAAAGCCGGCTTCCTCAAACTCGGTGCGTGCTTCCGTAATGGTTTCGAACAGGCGGGCACCGAGGAGGTGCTGATCGCTCTTACGCGAAAGCGCGAAAGGCTGCACGGCGCGGGCGAGTGGTGAGTCGATCAGCACGGCGTCAACGCGTTCGGCTTCGGCAATGGTGTCCGTACGATAGGCCAACACGGCGTCTGCAGCACCAGTGGTAACAGCCGGCACGAGCATGGCCGATGTCGCCGTTTGGGTAACCACGTTATTCTCGATCAGCTTGGTATAGAGCCCCACCGATTCCAGCAGTTTGCGGGACAGCATACCAATGGTGCACTGCTCGGGCTGGCCGACCGCCAGGCGTATGCCGGGACGCGCAAGGTCCTCCAGTGTCTGGATGTTCTTGGGATTGCCCTCGGCCACGACAATGACGATACGCGTTTTGGTTACCAGGGTTCCTTCGCCGAACAGGTCCTGCACGACATCAAGATAGGACTGATCACAAGCCATGTAGGCATCCGGGAACGAACCATCGCTATGAATGGTGCGCATCTGTGCCGTGAGGATACCGCAGCCATTGAAGACGGTGTTGACGCGGACGCCTTCGCGTTCCTCGAAACTCTTTATTGCGCCTGCGAGGCCCTTGCGGTTAACCGATCCGGAGAAGAACGTAATCTCGGGGCTGGGGGTCCACGGGTCGCCTTCGACAGGGTCGTAACCCAATTTACCGAAGACCTGCAGCCCCTTGTTGGCGCCGCTGAGATAGCGTGCGAAGTTGAGCGCATCCGCAGAAGCATCGGTCTCGGCGGCAACCCCAACACAGATCAATCCGGCTGCGGCATCGAGTTCGGGCACGCGAACGCCGGCGATCCCGTCGATCTGGCTGGCGGTGGCCGACCAGACGATGCCTGCATCGACACTGCCGATTTTCACGGTGTTGGCGACATCAGGCACCGTGGGTTTGAAGACGCCGTTGTCGCGGGCCACCTGCTCGAGCCGCTCCCAATGACCGGAACGTTGCAGGGCCTCGCGAGTAGCCTTGCCGATGGCGGCCTGCTCGGGGTTGCCGAGAGCCACCTTCATGCCCGGCTTCAGCAGGTGGTCGATCGACCAGATGCGCTTCGGGTTGCCCTCGGGAACGGCGATGACCGGCATCATGTGGGCGATGGGCAGGATCTCGCGAATCAGTCCCATTCCGCGGGCGCGGTCAACATAGGCGCGGTCGGCGGCCAGGTAGAGGTCGGCCTTGCGCGAGACCTGCATCTGGTTGAGCAACGTATTGGAGCCGCCGTACTGGACATCGACGCGGATACCGGTTTCCCTCTCAAACGCCTGCCGGACCTCTTCGATGGGCATTCGCATGCCGGCCGCACAGAACAGAATGAGAGGGCGCCCGGCGGCACCGCCGCTCGTGGGCTGCGGTGCCGTCTTGACCATGAGGACCAAAAGGACCGCAAACAGGATGACGGTTCCGAGAATGGCAAGGCGTCCGGTTAGAAAACGTTTAGCCATGACTACTCCTGGTTTAGGATTCCGGCCGGATCCTCGGCGGCCGCTCGGGCCGCAGGAACGAGGGAGGCAACCAGAGCGATCCCGATGGTGGCTGCGCACACGCCGGCCGCGTAAGCTGCCGAGACGTCGGCGCCCTCGCCGGCGATGAGCCGGGTTCCCATAGCGCCGATGAGGCAGCCGACGACACTGCCGACGGCACCGGTTAACAGCGCCTTCATCATGAAGAGAGAGAGGACGCCGCTGGCCCGTACACCCAGCGCTCGCAGCATGGCGACTTCGGCCCGCCGCTCACGTGCATTGGTCAAGGTCAAGACGCTCAGTAGAAGTACCGTCCCAACCGTTACAAGCCCCACAAGCACGCGCGAGAAGCCGGCCACCTGGCGGCGCAGGGCAGCACGGCTCCCCTTGATGTCTTCCAGCTGCGCGTCGGTGCCTTCCGCGATGGCGGCACGGGCCGTCTGACGCGCACGTGCGCGAACGGTGAAGTCAACAACCTGAACCCCGGGGATGACCCGTTCGATTTCACGGCGTACGATATCCGGATCGCCATCGGCACAGTTACACATGAGCGCGAGCACGGCGCTGGCCTTACCCGGCAGATTGAGTAGCTCTTGAGCGGTCTCCAGGCTCACGCGCATCGTGATGTCATCCTCGTTGCCGGCCTGAGGGAGAATGTGTTCAACCGTGAACGAGCGGCCCATGAGCGTCACGGTTCCGCCGGGGTTCAGCCCCAGCTCAGCGGCCAGCGCATAGCCCAGGTGCGCCTTGTCGGATGCGATCGCCTCCTCGATGGGCTTCTGCCAGCGCGGTGCCTTGATATAGACCTCGCCGCGGACGCCAACGAGAATGATGTCACGGCTCTGCTCCGGCCAGTCGATGCGCTGTCGCAGGATGGGACGCAGGTGATTCAGCGTCCCGGGTTTCGACGCGACCAGTTTGTCGACATTGGCGTCGCTGAAGAACTTGGTACTGCGGCCGTTCGCGTAGAGGTCCCCAAGGCTCTGGTCGGGAGGGAGGAGCATGCAGTTGAATCCAAGATTCTTGGAGAACTTGCGCGCCGCATCGTTCAGTTCCGCCATGCGCTCTGTGGAGCGTTCCTCCAGTGCACCGGTCAGCTTCTCGGTCTGAAAGTCATGTGACTCAAGGAAGGCCCGCGCGCCAGTCAGGCAGGCGGCCATTGCCGCTACACCGAGCAATCCGAGGGCAAACGAGCCCGATCTGAAACAGAGTTCGCGCCAGAAGAGATGGGGGATCTTTATGTTCACCGGACGTGTTTCCTTTCTGGAGTGGACTACTCCGCCGGGGCCAGCCCATTCAGGAAGGTCTCAGCATCAAACGCTTCATCCCACAACGTGCGCTCCCACGGGAACGGCATGAGCAGGTCGAAGCCTGGGTTGAGGCTCTTCACACGGCAGGAGCAGGGGCCAACGAGGAAGTGGCAGACTTCAGCAAGCACGTCCTCCGTCAGCTCCTCCGGCGTAAAGATCGCCAGGGCTCTTCCGCGGGCAAAAATGGGGACGGCAAGAGGGCCGGAGGCGTCCATGATGTCGGGTCCGGCGGCTTCCAGAGTCTGTTTCAGCAGCTGCATTGCGGGCTGCTCTATGTCGACATCAAGGATCGAGAACTTGAGCTTCATCGGGACGCCGGGGGCGAGATCGCTGTCATACTCTGCATCGTCGGCATCGAGCTCATGCGGGAGTTTCAGATCTGCCTCGAGCGCGGCCAGCGACTTCTCAAGGCGCTTGCGAAAGCGACGGTTGGCTTCTTCCTCGGGGCCTTTGAGCAAAAGCCAGACGGCCGTGTCACCCGCAGCGATCGAACCGAGCACCTTGCGAACGGCCGGGGGATAGAGCAGTCCCTTCAATGTCTTGACGCCTGCCGCGTCCAGGGGGCCCTGCCAGAGCACGGAGGGCTTGGATCCGTACTCGAAAGGGGTCTGCAGCACGCCAAGCGGAAGCCGTTTCAGATCGGCATTGGCTTGCCAGGCGTCCTTCACCACGCCATCCGGCAGCTCATTGGTGACGCTTGCGGTGGCGATGGAGAGTCCATATGAATCCTCGGGGTAGAGGGACTCGAGGCGGTCCCCCATGGCATCATCGAGGGGAGCATCGTGTAGGACCGCGAGTTGAAACGGTGAGGCGGGCCACCGCTCCAGGGCGTACCGAAATACCGGCTTCGTACAGGCATTGGCCGTAATCTGCCCTACGACAGCCCACGCCAACGACAGCGCCAGGAAGAGTTTCATCTGCTTCAACATTCAATAACCTCCAGTTATGACTTTCACCTTCACTATCTACTCAACACCCCTATGCTCATAGCATAGAAGGGATGTCCTTTGACAGCTTTCGCCTTCTCCAGCTTTAGGTGACCCGCCCGATCCGATAACACGGTCAACGTGATCGTGTTTTCATCTCTTTTCCGAGGTCATAATGCGTACCGGGCCGAGAAGCCCGGATGGCAGGAGCCGTGTATTGGCCTTGTAGGGGCTTCGTCACAATCGCTCTCCCACTTGTTCGATTGGATACTCCTTCCCTCAACTGCAGTAGAGCATATCGCGTCACGCCACAACAGACAACTGGCTGGAGCTCTTGGCGCTGCCGCGCCAAGAGCGAGGTGTCAGGTTTCGGGTGTCAGGATCGCAGCTACGGCTGGGAGGGTGTCTCGGAGAAGTAGCTGGTCATTGCCCTGGCAGCGTTCTTGCCGTCCTGCATAGCGCGCACGACAAGCGAAGGTCCGTCGGTCATGTCGCCGGCAACGAATACGCCGGGGGCGCTCGTGGCGTTGCCACCATGGCGGGCCACAAAGCCGCGCTCGTTGAGTTCGACACCGAGATCGTCGAGGAGTTGCGTCGGCCCCGGACTCACAAATCCCATGGCGAGCAGCACCAGGTCGGCTTCGACCGTGAACTCGGATCCGGCCACAACCGTTGGACTTGGGCGGCCACCGCCTTCGGGGGCGACCCATTCTACCTCAGCGCATTCAAGCGATGTCACCACACCATCGGCCCCACGGAAGGCATTCGTGGTCACGGACCAGCGACGTTCACACCCCTCCTGGTGACTGCTGGATTCGCGTATCTTGTTCGGCCATAGCGGCCATGGCGTCGAGTCAGGACGTTCCATCGGAGGCTTGGGCAGGATCTCGAACTGCTGAACGCTAACCGCACCGTGCCGAATCGAGGTGCCCACGCAGTCCGAGCCGGTGTCGCCGCCACCGATCACCACGACGCGTTTGCCTTCAGCAGAGATCTCCGGCAGATGCGACACATCCTCGCCGCCGTTACGCTTGTTCTGCTGCGTCAGGAAGTCCATCGCAAATTCGATGCCACCCAGCTCGCGCCCCTCGACCGGAAGGTCACGCGGGCCACGGGCCCCGCCCGCTAGCAGAATGCCATCGAAACGTTTGTCCAGGTAGTGAGCCGATACATCAACACCGACCTCAACCCCCGTCTCAAAGACGATGCCCTCTTTTTCGAGCAACTCAATGCGGCGCTCAACAACCCACTTCTCGAGTTTGAAATCCGGAATACCGTAGCGCAGCATGCCACCCGGGTACTGATCAATCTCATAGACCACGACATTGAAGCCGGCCTGGTTCAGTTTGTGTGCAGCCACCAGCCCTGCTGGCCCCGATCCCACCACGGCAATACGCTCTTCACGACGTGACTCGGGGATCCTGGGTTCGATATAGCCGCGCGAGAAGCCATGCTCAACAATGGTGAGCTCAATTTGGCGGATCGCCACCGCATCGGTGTTGATCCCGCAGACGCAAGAGGCCTCGCACGGCGCGGGACAGATGCGCCCCGTAAACTCAGGAAAGCAGCTGCCTTCCTGAAGCAGCTCCAAGGCTTCACGCCATTTGCCGTGGTAAACTTGATCGTTGAACTCAGGGATGATGTTGACGACTGGACAGCCAACCGACGAGTTCGCGCTCTGGCAGAACGGAATCCCGCAGTCCATGCAGCGGGCAGCCTGCTCATGCAGGTCCGCATCCGACAGTCGCACCTCAACAGCCCGATAGTCTTTCACACGCTCGTCTTTCGGACGATATCCCGGATCCTTCCGATCCACTTCAATAAAGCCACGTTCTCTATGCCGCATTGCTAAACTCCCTACTGCTGTACCGGTTCGCCGCGTTCAATTGCTTCGTCTTCACGGCTCAGCTTACCCAAGGCACGCTTGTACTCCATCGGGAACACCTTGATGAAGCGCGGTATGCTCAGGTCCCAGTTGTCAATAATCCGTTGTGCTTTTGGACTTCCCGTATATCGGACGTGGTTCTCCAACAGCTGCTTCAGATGCTTCCGATCCGCCGGCAGCTTCACCTGCTCCAGGTCCAATGTATCCAGGTTACAGTGGTTGTCGAAGTTGCCGGACTCATCGTAGACATAGGCAATTCCGCCACTCATGCCGGCCCCGAAGTTGACACCGGTCGCCCCAAGGATCACGGCACATCCACCGGTCATGTATTCACAACCGTGATCACCGACGCCTTCGACAACAACCGTGGCGCCACTGTTACGGATGGCAAAACGCTCGCCGGCCTGCCCATTGATGTAGGCCTCGCCACTCGTGGCGCCGTAGAGCACCACGTTGCCGGCAACCATGTTCTCGGCCGGATCGTAATCGGCGCCCGCGTAGGGCTTCACAATCACTTTGCCGCCCGAAAGCCCTTTGCCGACATAGTCGTTCGCTTCGCCTTCAAGCACCATCGTCAGACCTTTCGATGCGAAAGCTGCAAAGCTCTGCCCCGCAGCGCCACGATACTTCAGCGAGATGGTGTCATCAGCCAGCCCGGCACTGCCAAAGCGTTTCGCAATCTCGCTTGAGACTAACGTACCCACCGTACGGTGAACGTTTCGAATCTCAGTCTCCACCGTGAACGACTCGCCGGCATCCAGGGCCGCAGAGACATCCGCCAGGTAGGTGCTATCCAGGGCCGTCTCCAGGGCGTGGTCCTGGACCTGCGTGCAGCGCCGGTCCTCGGGTTCTGCGTCCAGCACCTTCAACACATCCGAGAAGTCCAAGCCCTTCGTTTTCCAGAACGAGATCGCATCATTGACCTCAAGTAGGTCGGAACGCCCCACGAGCTCATCGATCGTGCGAATGCCCAGCGAAGCCATGATCTCTCTCGCCTCTTCGGCGATCATCGTCAGGAAATTCACAACGTGCTCCGGCTTGCCTGTATAGCGCTTGCGTAGCTCCGGATCCTGCGTGGCAACACCGACGGGACATCCGTTGGTATGGCACTTGCGCATCATGACACAGCCACAGACGACAAGCGGCGCCGTCGCGAAACCGAACTCTTCGGCGCCTAGAAGCGCGCCGATCACAACATCGCGCCCCGTCTTGAGCTGCCCATCAACCTGCAGACGCACGCGGTTGCGCAGACCGTTCAGCAACAGCGTCTGGTGTGCCTCGGCCAGGCCAAGCTCCCACGGACCACCGGCGTGCTTGATGGACGAGAGCGGCGAAGCACCGGTTCCCCCATCGTAGCCGGCTATCAGGATCATATCCGCATGGCCCTTGGCCACACCGGCCGCCACCGTACCAACGCCGACCTCGGACACCAGCTTCACCGAAACCCGCGCATCGCGGTTGGCGTTCTTCAGGTCGTAGATAAGCTGCGCGATATCCTCGATCGAGTAGATGTCATGGTGTGGTGGTGGCGAAATCAGTGTTACCCCCGGCGTGGAATGCCGGACGCGCCCGATTTCGTCATTCACTTTGTGCCCCGGCAGCTGACCGCCCTCTCCCGGCTTGGCGCCTTGCGAAATCTTGATCTGCAGATCGCGCGCATTCACCAGGTACTCCGACGTCACGCCAAACCGGCCACTGGCAATCTGCTTGATCGCGCTGTTGCGACTATCACCATTGGGCAGGGGCTCAAAGCGGGCAGGATCTTCACCACCCTCGCCACTGTTGCTCATGCCCCCCAGGCGGTTCATTGCAATCGCAAGCGTCTCATGGGCCTCACGACTGATCGAACCGAACGACATGGCTCCCGTCACAAACCGCTTTACGATCTCCGCCGCCGGCTCGACCTCATCAATCGGAATTGGCTCGCATGACTTAAAGCGGAACATGCCACGCAGCGTGCTCAGCTGCTTCTCCTGGTCATTAATCAGCGCCGCATATTGTCGATAGAGCGCCGTGTCGTTCGTACGCGTAGCCCACTGCAGGAGGCGAATCGAATCGGGACTCCACAAGTGCCGCTCGCCATCCGTGCTGTACTGGTACTGGCCGCCGTGCGGTAGTAGCGCAGAGTCACCAGGCAGGCGCCCATAGGCGGCCTTGTAGCGCTCGGCCGTTTCCGCGGCAATCTCGTCGAGGCCAATGCCTTCGATCTGGGATGCGGTTCCGACGAAGTACGTGTCCACGACGGCCTTGCTGATACCGATAATCTGGAACGTCTGCGAACTGCGGTAGCTGCGTAACGTCGAGATGCCGTTCTTGGACATGGTCTTCAGCAGCCCCTTGCAGACGGCTTTAACGTAGTTCTCGATGGCCTTGGCAACACCGACTTCCTCGGACAGTTGCTTGCGAATCGCCATATCCGCCACGGAATCAAAGGCAACATACGGATTGATGGCGGATGCACCGTAACCAAGCAGAACCGCGAAATGCATGACCTCGCGCGCTTCGCCTGTCTCTACGATCAGGCTGCTGCTTGTGCGCAACCGCCGTTCGATCAGATGCTGGTTGACGGCCGACACAGCCAGGACGGCGGGAATGGGGGCTTCCCCCTCGTCCAGGCCTCGATCGCTCAGAATCACGTTGCGATAGCCGGCCTGTACAACGGATGCCGCGCGCTCGCAGAGTTTCGCAAGGGCGGCCTCAAGCGCCTCGCCGCCACCTTCGATATCAAACCCAATCCGCAGTGTCCGGGAAGCGAACTGCTTATCGGCCAATCCCCGGATCCGCCCGAGGTCTTCGTTTGAGAGAATCGGGTGCCTCAGCTTCACGAGCTGGGCATGCTGCGGCACTTCCGTCAGGATCTGGTCGGGTGACCCAAGGAACGTCATCAGCGACATCACGAGTTCTTCGCGAATCGGATCAATAGCGGGGTTCGTGACCTGCGCAAAGAGCTGCTTGAAATACCAGTAGAGAATCTGGGGCTTCTCTGACAGGACGGCCAACGGTTGATCCGACCCCATCGACCCTACGGGCTCATGGGCCTCGGATGCCATCACATCCAGAATCCGGCGCAGGTCTTCCCGCGTATATCCAAAGAGCCGCTGTTGCGTCAGGAGTTCATCGCGATCAGGATTCAGCGGCGCAACAGCGTTGAAGAAACCATGAATCGCAACCTGGTTCTCCTCAACCCAGCGACGGTACGGTTGCCGGCGGGCCAAGCGCATCTTGATCTCATAGTCACGGACAACTCGCTTCTCCTGCGTGTCGACGAAGACCATCTGCCCGGGTCTCAGGGCACCGCACTCCTCGATCGTGGTGGGATCCAGATCGAGAACACCGGCCTCAGAGGCGAACACCATCTCACGTTCTTTCGTGATCGCATAACGCCCGGGGCGTAGGCCGTTACGATCAAGCATGGCGCCAACATGCATGCCATCTGAGAAGGCTACGGCGGCCGGACCGTCCCAGGGCTCAATCAGCCCCGCGTGATACTCGAAGAATCCCCTCAGGTCGGGCCCCATCGGATAGGAATCACCCCACGCCTGCGGGATAAGCATCATCGTGGCATGCCAGAGTGAGCGACCGCCCCGCTCCAGCAATTCCAACGCGTTATCAAGAGCGGCGGAATCACTGCCACCCTCTTCAATCACCGGCACAATCTTCTCGATGTCACCGCGGAAGAGATCAGATTGGATGTTCTGCTCACGCGAACGCATCCAGCGCAAGTTCCCGCGCAGTGTGTTGATCTCACCGTTGTGTGCCAGGTAGCGGAATGGCTGCGCCAGCGACCAGGATGGGAACGTATTTGTGCTGTAGCGTTGATGGACCACGGCAACAGCACTGACCAGCGAGGCCGCGTTCAGGTCGGCGTAGAACGGCATCACCTGCGAGGCCATCATCAGGCCCTTATACACCAAGGTACGTGACGAAAAGCTGGGAACATAGAAGGCCTCGCGGTTGCCGCCAACCACCGGCAGAGCCTGCTTCTCAATCTGCTTGCGAATGATATAGAGCCGGCGCTCGAGCGCATCCTGCGTGACACCCTTGACCGTCACGAAGGCCTGCATCACGACCGGCTGTTCTTCCCGGGCACGCACGCCGAGGACACTGCCATCCGTGGGGACCTCACGCCATCCGAGAAATACGGCATCCTCGTCTTCAACGACTGCCTGCACGATATCCATGCAACGTTGCCGCTTGGCATCATCCTGCGGCAGGAAGAACATCCCGACACCGTAAGCCCCAGCCTTGGGAAGCTCGATCTTAAGTGTTTTACACTGCTCACGCAGGAATGCGTCAGGGACCTGGATCAGAATACCCGCGCCATCGCCGGTGTTCTCATCGGCACCGGTTGCACCGCGATGGCTCAGATTCTCAAGAATCGCGAGCCCTTTCTCAATGATTGCGTGGCTCTGATCGCCATCGATATTGACGACATAGCCCACACCACAAGCGTCATGCTCATAGCTGGGATCGTAGAGTCCCAGCGGCTTGAGCTGCATCCGTTGACCCGCTTCTTGTTGATCGTCCATCATCTCTCCATAAGCCTAGGGAAGCCGGCTCCCCTTTTTGGGGGGCCGGCTTCCATTAAGTACGTTGTGTTTGGACTGCTGTCCAACCTAGAACATGAATAGCATCTCCGTATAGGAAGGTAGAGGCCAGATGCTATCCGGCACAAAGCCCTCCAGGGCATCAGCGGCGTCACGCAGGGACTCCATCGCCGCCAGCGTCGACAGCGGTTCTCCCGCAGCTTCAGCAGCTTCGAGGCCCCTGATGCCGGCCAGCAACTTGCTCGTCTCAGCGCAAACGTCTTTCAGCAACTCACGGGTAGCATCCACATCACTCACGCCGGCCGCCTCAACAGCCTTGATGGTCTCAGCCAGTTCCGACTGATACTCAAGGGCTGCCGGTGCGATCGCGGTCTTCGCCATCGTGATCGCGCAGCGGGCCTCAATAGCCACCTGCTCTTCGTAACCCTCGTGATAGACCTCGTAGCGAGACTTCAGCTCCGCTTCCGAAAGCACATTGTACTTCCCGAAGACAGCGATAGCCTTTTCCGTCAACATGGCCTTGAGCGCTTCCGGGGTCTTCTTCAGATTCGGCAGCCCCCGCTTCTCGGCTTCCACAACCCACTCATCGGTATAGTTGTCGCCGTTGAACAGAATGCGTTTGTGCTTCTTGACGGTCGCCGACAGGATTGCCTGCAGAGCCTCGTTGAAGTCCTCGCCAGCGGCAACTGAGGCATCGAGCTGCGTGCAGATATCATCCAGCGCTTCCGACACGATTGTGTTAAGAACAACATTCGGTCCGGCACAGCTCTGCTCCGAGCCAACGGCGCGGAACTCGAACTTGTTGCCCGTGAACGCAAACGGCGACGTACGGTTACGGTCCGTCGCATCGCGTGGCAGCGTCGGCAGAGCGGTCACGCCAAGCTTCAGCTCGCCACCGGACTTCGAACTACTGGCCGGGCCCTTCTCAAGCTGCTCCATGACGTCGAAGAGCTGTTCGCCCAGGAAGATCGAGATGATCGCCGGAGGCGCTTCGTTGGCGCCCAGGCGGTGATCATTGCCTGCCGTAGCAACAGCAGATCGCAGAAGATCCGCGTGGGTATCGACAGCCTTCATCAAGGCAACAATCATCGTGAGGAACTTGGCGTTCTCGTGGGGGTTGTCGCCCGGCGTCAGCCAGTTCTTGCCATCCGGACCTGCAACCGCCCAGTTGTTGTGCTTACCGGAGCCATTCACGCCGGCATAGGGCTTCTCGTGCAGCAGGCAGACGAAGTCGTGTGCTTCGGCTACGTTACGCAGCGTCTCCATCATGATCATATTGTGATCGACCGCCAGGTTCAGGCTCTCGAACATCGGGGCAATCTCGAACTGCGCGGGGCAGACTTCGTTATGCCGTGTACGGGCCGGAACGCCAAGGCGCCAGAGCTCACGGTCCAAGTCCGTCATGAACGCAATCACGCGACTCTTGATGGCCCCGAAATAGTGGTCATCGAGCTGCTGATGCTTGGCAGGCTTGCGACCAAACAGGGTGCGGCCGGTCTGAATGAGGTCGAGACGCTCTTCATAGAAGTCGCGGTCAACCAGGAAGTACTCCTGCTCGGCCCCGAGAGTCGCCTGTGAACGTTTGCCGTCGGAGTCGATGCCAAAGAATTCACCCAGGCGGCAAATCTGCGTATTCAGAGCCTGCATCGAGCGAAGGAGTGGGGCCTTCTTGTCGAGCGCCTCGCCGTGGTAGCCACAGAAGGCCGTCGGTATCGCCAACGTCGCGCCATTCGGGCCTTCCTTAATGAAGGCGGGGCTGGTGGGGTCCCAGGCCGTATAGCCGCGAGCCTCAAACGTCGCCCGCAGACCACCCGACGGAAAACTGGAGGCATCCGGTTCGCCCTGGGTAAGCTCCTTACCTGAGAATTTAAGCAAGGCACCGCCTTCACCATCCGGAACAACAAAGGAGTCATGCTTCTCGGCCGTGGCGCCGGTCAAAGGCTGGAACCAGTGCGTGAAATGTGTGGCGCCCTTCTCGAGGGCCCACGTCTTCATCGCATCAGCGACCTCATCAGCAATGCTTGCATCGAGGGCGCTTCCCATACGAATCGTTGTACTCAGCGACTCAAAAGCCGTATCCGAAAGGTAATTCTGCATCACCTTCAGACTGAATGCATTCTCACCATAGATGTCAGTAATCTGCTCTTCTCTTGTCTCACTCATTGCTCTCCCTCTCCGCTTTGTAACTTGCTATCCAGATTCAACGTTAACCACAAAATCGAACTACACGAAGTCGCTGTTCCTAGTCGCAGCTAGTGTGCCAACTAGCAAACAGCCGCCATAAAGAACCATGACGAACTCTAGCCCAGCACCTTACACGGAACACGAAAAATGAAACACAAACCAACTGGTGCTACATTTCTGTAACACAACAGCCAGCACAACGACAATTATGTCGCACACCTGCCTTCTATAGACAGCCCAGCCACAGTTCAACAGCTCCAGTGTCGCACCACGCTCCCTCCCCCGCCCCAACGTACCGAGTCAAGTCTGGGAGCATCATCAGTGTGACAGACAACAGATGTGGATCAAGAAGAATTGGATGCCCCTGCAGAGACGCGCTGCTTGACTCACAGGACGCACGGAGTATCCTCCCTCATCTGGGTTCCACAGGAGGTAGTTTGATATGCGATCAGTAACATGTATGGCGGTGGCAATGGCTTTGATGACTGCAGGTGACGCGTCGGGAAAAGAAGAACCAAATCGGCAAGTGACGTACAAGGAGATCGGCAATGTCGTTCTCAAGTTGCACGTCTACGATCCCCCTCGCCACAGCCTTGAGCACAAAAGACCCGCGATCGTCTTCTTCTTCGGTGGCGGCTGGAATGGCGGCTCCCCCGCGCACTTCTCACGGCATTCACGCTATCTCGCCGATCGTGGCATGGTGGCCATCTGCGCCGACTATCGCACAAAAGGCAAGCACGGCACCCCGCCAAGCACATGCGTAAAGGACGGCAAATCCGCCTTGCGCTGGGTTCGAACGCATGCCGCCCAACTCGGTATCGACCCCGAACGCATCGTGGCCGGCGGTGGCTCCGCCGGCGGTCACGTGGCGGCGGCGACAGCGCTCACCGACGGCTTCGACGAAGACGGCGAAGACGCCTCTGTCAGCTGTCGCCCCAAGGCCCTTGTGCTCTTCAACCCCGTTTTCGACAACGGCCCGGACGGCTATGGGTATGAGCGCGTCAAGGACTACTGGGAAGCGTTCTCTCCGCTGCACAACATCGCCCCCCACGCCCCACCCACCCTGGTAATGCTCGGGACCGAGGACAAACTGATCCCCGTCAAGACGGCCGAGACCTACCAGCGGCGCATGCAGGAAGCCGGCATCCGCTGTGATCTCAAGCTGCACGAGGGTCAGGGCCACGGTTTCTTCAATCGCGATCCCAGCTTCACCAAGACATTGCGTGAGGCAGAACAGTTCCTTGCATCGTTGGGTTACGTAGAAGCCGACGAAACAGAATCGGCTACAGATTGACGCTGATATCAGATAGGGGCATCCGAGAATGACCTATGCCCTGAAAGGGCTTTTTGGACGGGATCAACCAGAAGAGGACTCAGATCATGACCCAGCTTAAAGTAGGTGTTATTGGACTTGGAATGGGAAGCCACCATGTGCGCGCGTTCACCAAACATGATCAGTGCGACGTCGTTGCCATCGCCGACCTGAGCGCGGACCGCCTCACAGACATTGGCGATCAACACAAGATCGAAAAGCGGTACACGGACCCACTGGAGATGCTGAAGAAGGAGTCCTTCGACATTATCACCGTTGCTGTGCCGAACAAACTCCACAAACCACTGACCCTGGCAGCCTTCGAGTCCGGGGCCCATGTGATCTGCGAAAAGCCAATGGCCATGAACGCCGAAGAAGCTCGCGAGATGCTGGCGGCGTCCAAGGCAGCCGGCAAGCGGCTGATGATCAACTTCTCGTTTCGATTTACCCCCCAGTCCTGGCAGCTCAAGAAGGAAGTCGAGAGCGGCATTCTTGGAGACATCTACTATGCACGCACAGAGTGGCTTCGCCGCCGCGGCCTGCCTCGTTTCGGGGGCTGGTTCGGCCAGAAAGCACTCTCCGGCGGCGGCCCTCTTATCGATCTCGGTGTGCATAGACTCGATTTGGCGCTCTGGCTTATGGGCTATCCCAAACCCACCTGGGTGATGGCGACAACCCACAATGCCATTGCCTCCAGGTTGGCAGAGGAAAAGGGCTACGAGTTCGACGTTGAGGACTTTGCCTCCGCGATGATCAAGTTCGAGAACGGCGCCACATTGGATCTGACAGCATCGTGGGCCTCGCACATCAAGGAGCGAGAGCGGATGCGAACGCGTCTGCTTGGCACCGAGGGCGGCCTTGTCCAGGGCAACAACGGAGAAGGCTACGAGTTTGAAGCCGAACTCTACTTTGATCGCAACGGCAGCCACTTCGACATGCAGCCGCATGGGGATGGTCCTGATGCGACTGGACCCATGGCCCATTTCGCTGACTGCATCCTCAACGACAAGCCACACACGGCAACCGGCGAAGAGGGACTTCTCGTGATGGAAATTCTTGATGCCATCTACGCCAGCGCCGAAAAGGGCGAGCCGGTGCGGATCACCCCTTGACCGCACCCGCGGTTAGCCCCTTGACGAATAGGCGCATCGTGAAGAGGAAGATCAGCACCAGCGGAATGGCGGCAATCGAGTAGCCGGCCATCATCTCCCCCCACTGCTTGACGTACTCGCCATCGAGACGCATCAACCCAACCGGGATGAGCTGCTTGTATTCGTCGGCAATGAAGATCATGGGTTGGATGAAGTTGTTCCAGGCACCCAGGAACCGAAGAATCGCAAGCGTGGCCAGGATGCTGCCGCTCATGGGAACCACGATGTTGACGATCTGCTGAAACGGAGAGGCCCCATCGACCATGGCGGCTTCGAAGAGGTCGCCCGGGATCTCCTCGATGAAGTTTCGAAGCACGAAGCAACAGAACACCTGCCCACCGACCGCATAGAGGACGGAAAGTGCCCAGAGGGAGTTCAGCATGTTCAGGTTCTTCATAATGAGGAACAGCGGGACGATATTCATGACCCCCGGCATGAAGAGAAGTCCCAGCAGGAGATACCAGAGGATGGTGCGCCCCGGGAAACGATAACGGGCAAACACATAGGCACTGAGCAGCGCGGTCACAAGCGTACCAATCACACTCAGCGTCGCCACCAGGATACTGTTGGCAATATACTGCCCACACAACTCCCAGCCCTTGATCCAGTTCTCCCAGTGGAACGGCATCGTCGGCAGCATCGGGCTTTGGATGAATTGCGTGTTATCCTTGAGGCTGATCACCAGCATGACGTAGAGCGGCAGGAACGCAAACCCGAGCACAAACATGATCAGAGCATGCTTCGCAACTTCGTGGGATGTCTTCGTTCTTTGCATTACTTCTCAACTCTCACGTAGCGCTGATTGATGACGGTTAGGAACAGAATGATGAAGAAGAGCATTAGCCCGATAGCGCAGGCATATCCGTAGTTCTGGTTCTGAAAGGACTCGTAGAACATGTACAGTCCCGGCGTAAGGCCCTTGTTCTGTGGGCCACCTTCGGGTCCGAGCAGGATGAGCTGGAAGCCATAGGCCTGCAACGTGCCGATTACCATCAGGACCAGGTTCAACCGCACTTGTGTCATGATCAGGGGGAGCTCGATCCTGGTGAACTTGCCCCAGCTGCCGACGCCGTCCAGCTCGGCCGCCTCGTAGACGTCCTGACCGATGTTCTGCAACCCGGAGAGATAGATCAGAACCCCCACAACGCCGACCCACGGGAATCCCCAAAAGAGCAGCGCGGGGATAATCAGGTCCGGGTGTCCCAACCAGGCCGGCTTGAATGGTTCCGTGAAAACCCCAAGGTGCAGGACCCACTTGTCGAGCCAGATCAGGAAATGGTCCAGGCCTGTCGCGGTCAGCAGCTTATTGAGAACCCCGACACTGGGGTCATAGAAAAACTTCCAGATCAACAGCCCCACCATATGCGGGATGATCATGGGAATCACGAAAAGGACTCGGTAGATATACTGCCAGCGATCGGATTTCAGGCGGTGAATGCAGACGGCAGCGAAGATGCTGGGCCACATTTTGAAGAGGTTGGCAATGATCAGAATGAAGATCAGGTTGAAGCTCTTCCAGAGCAGCCAGTCCCCCATCTTACGAACACCCGTGAGATAGATGAGGCCTGCAACGAACGGCAGGATATAGCAGAACGCATTCCCCGCATCACTCCAGCGTCCGGCGCCTTTGAGTTTGAGGAAGATACTACCCGCGAACAGCCCAAGCAGCACCCATAGTGGTCTGAATGCCGCTGGCGTCAGGCGCAGGCTCTCCACCTCCTGCTCGGACATGGCAAAGCGTGCATCCTTCACGATCAAGAGGGCTGTGAGTGCGAATAGCATGATGCCGACGACTCGAAGAACGCGGCTCAGGCGCGCCTTGTCCGCCATGACGCCGCTGATGAATATCGAAATGCCGCCTCCCAGGAGCGCAGCCCAGAGCGTCAGGTCCCCGAGCAGCTCGCGGAAGTTGTGCAGGCCAATGAACTCCTCCGTAAAGGCGCCATCCCAGTTGTAGAAGCTATGCCGGACGGCCTCAATAGCCGGCCCATAGCTAAAGATGGCAATCCCGATCAACGTCGGCGCCATCATCAGGAATATCACCCAGTTCTGAGCGATGTTCCGCCATGTAATGTTTTCAACTTTCACAATTCAGCCCGTCTAGTTGTCCTGCGCTGCGGTATTCAATTCGTCGAACCAGTGCCGGTACATGTAGTAGTTGTGGTGAATCGACTGGGATGCGTGATCGAGCTGGACCAGCTTCCGGTCCATTTCAGCAGCCAATTCCGGGACGCATTCCCGTAGTGCAATCTTGGCGGCCACAACCCGTTCCATGTTTCGATTGGTGCGGCGCAGGTTGTCCAATCGCTTCAGGTAGCCACTCTCGGCGGTGCGATCATACATCTCCCGTAGCTGCTGCGCATTCTCCTCCGGTGTCATCTGGCCGGCATAGAGCGTCCAGCGGTTACCTTGAGCCAGCAGCGACATGGCCGTACTGATCCTGTAATCGAAATGGCCCGTATAACCATGCAGGATGGGTTTGAAGGCTCTCAGCTTCTCATCCGCAAGGGGGACACCCCGGATTACCGGCAACCAGGTTATGCGACTGTTGAACCGCTCGTTACCGGCAGCCGTCGTGCAGTACTGCAGAAAATCGAGGCACAGGTCGGCATGCGGGGTCTTCTTGTTGATCGACCACGGAATGCCGCCACGTGACCCGGCTTCACTGGCGGGGCCCTTGACATACTTGCCATACTCCGGGTGCTCGGTCGGCATGGGAAACCCGAACACCCCCAGGTCAAAGTAGTCCTTGGTCTGGTCAATAATGCTCTGGGCGTCCCAGCTTCCGGACGCAATCATGACAGCCCGGTTCTGCGCGAACATAAACAGGGCATCGTCACGCAGCGCGGCCAGCCAGCCGTCCGGGAAGTTGTCGGCAATATCCATTAAGCAATGCGCAGACGCCAACAGCGCGGGGCTATCAAAATCCCAAAGGCCTTTTCGGAGCCCGAAGTAGGTTTCGTAGTAGGAGGCATGCCCATCGAAGTCCATGTCACATCGGGTGGCCAGCTCGGAAAAGAACGGCACCTCATATTTGATCGAGAAGTAGGTGCCCTGGGCCTTGCTCGCAGCAATGGGTACCAACGGCGCCCCCGTTTCAGCGGCATGGGCTTTGATCCGGGCACAAACATCCATAAAGTCATGGTAGGACGTGGGCGGGTCATCACGCTTGAGAATCTCGCGATAGAGCGTCTTATTGTAGTAGATCCGGATCGTAAACATCGAAAACGGTATATAGAAATAGTCCAGCAGCTGCTGGTCGTAGGCTCCCTGCATCCCGTCGAAGAAGGTATCTTTCCAGGCTACCCCTTCCAGCGGCGTTCCCTTGTTATAGGGATTGGGCTTCACGACGTATTCGCTCAGAGGCATGAAGAAGCGCGCCACGTAGGAGGGATCCTCCGTCGTCTTGGCTTTGCCCTTTTCAATGATGTCGGGAGCCATGTCGCCGATCAGACCGGTGTTCACATACTGCTGGTAGGCGCGCTCGGATATGGGCACTTGCAGAATGCGTACTTTCTCGCCTGTACGGGACTGCGCCAGCGTCTCGTAATCATCAATCAGAAGTTGAAGTGCTTCGCGAAATCCTGCTTCCAACTGCCAGTGACAGATGCGGATCGTCGTCACGTCAGGCGAATCATACGACATATCGTTGTAGATAACCGTGGCAATGGCATAGAGCATCGCGCCCGCCAGGATAGCGGCGCCCAGGTACTTGGAGAGAAATGTCTTTGTCTTACTCATCAGTTCTCAAACGGGTCAACCAGTTCGGGTGGATCAAACCCCATTGCCTTGATGCGCTGCTGCGCCATGTAGGTATATGCGCTGCGCTGTACGTCGACGATAATGCGCGTATAGAAATCACGGGCGACATCAAGCATTCCTGCCTTCTGCGACATGGTACCGATGCGCCAATAGAGAAGATCAACACTCATCTCCTCCGGAAGTCCCGCCGCGAGCGCATTGACCGAGGCATCGACGGCCCTTCCGACATCCTCTAACGGCATGCGGCATGCCAGCGAGATCAGTAACCAGTGCGAGGCGGCATAGGGGTTGTCCGGATGCGCAGCTACCCATGCCTCGAGAGCCTCTATTGACTTGAGGGCGGCAGTCTTGTCCATCGTGAAGATCTCGCACTGCGCCAGGTACAGCGCCGCTTCACCCGCGCACAGCGAGTCGGGCCAATCCCGTAGAACACGGCCGTAGAACCGGGAGGCACTGGAAAAATCCTCCTCGTCCCCAAAGTAATCCACCAGCTGCGCAAGTTTGCCACGAAGCAGCAGGCCAGTTGCCTGGATGGGAACGCCGTCACTGCCGGAAATTAGTGCATCGTAAAGCTCGGCGGCCTGTTCCTTGTCAGCCTTGACATCCGGCTGGCGCTGATGAAGACAGAGCGCGAGCCCGAGCGTTGCCTCACGCCATTCTGTACTGCCTGGGATTGCCGCTTTCTGCAACTTCTGAAACTGCGGCGTAGCGCGTCGATAGTCGAGATACTCAACATCCTTCCACGCGTCCTGCAGGCTGCCGGCGTAGCCAGACAGGCCCGTCACAAAACAGAAACCGATGCCGCAAAGCCACGCTCTCACCTGTTCGAACCGCTGCACATTCACCTACTCCCCAAGACCACTTCCCACCGCGTTTCGCGTCATCACGCTGTCAGAGATCAATACGGTCAACCAACCATTCTGTCAACGGATTCCACGCCCGAATCCGATATCCGTGAGGCGGAAGCGCGTTCGGGTGCGATATAGAATGGACAGAGACCGCGTTCGCGAGGCATTGTACGGGGCTGAAAGACAGCGAACAGGAGATACCCTATGCCGGATTCACGCCCCAATATCGTCTTTATCATGTCTGATGACCACGCCGCTCACGCCATGAGCTGCTATGGTAGCCGGATCAACCAGACCCCCAACCTGGATCGTATCGCCAACGAGGGCATGCGTTTCGACAGCTGCTTCTGCACCAACTCCATCTGCACCCCCAGCCGCGCAGCTATTCTCTCCGGGACGTACAATCATATCAATGGTGTCACCACACTTGCCACGATGATGGACAACACCTTGCAGACATTCCCCAAACTGCTGCGGGGCGCCGGCTACCAAACGGCCATTTTCGGGAAGTGGCACCTCGGCCAGGGCGAGAAGCACTGCCCTACCGGCTTCGACGATTGGGCCGTTGTGCCGGGTCAGGGCTTTTACCACAACCCCACGTTCATCTTTCCCGGTGAAGGAGGCGGCGAGAAGCGAACCGTCCCCGGCTACGTGACCGACATCATTGCCGACATGAGCCTGGATTGGTTGGAGAACCGTGACCCGGAGAAACCGTTCTGTCTGCTGTGCCATCACAAGGCACCACACCGTCCCTGGTTCTCAGATGAGAAGCACGCCGACATGTTCCTCAACGAGGATGTTCCCGAACCCGAAACCCTACAGGATGACCATGCCAACCGGGCCAAGGCCGCAGAGGCCGCCGCCATGCGCGTGGGGCTGCATATGCATAGCATCGACCTGGATGCTGAGATCCCGGACGCTATGCCCGAAGCCGAACTCCGGAGCTGGGCCTACCAGCGCTACATCAAGAAGTACCTGCGGGTTGTGCAGAGCATGGATGACAACGTGGGGCGGCTGCTCGACTATCTCGACGAGAACGGACTGGCCGAGAATACCCTCGTCATCTACACCTCCGACCAGGGGTTCTTCCTTGGCGATCATGGCTGGTACGACAAACGTTTCATGTACGAGGAATCACTGAAAATGCCCTTCGTGCTGCGCTACCCGCGAGAGGTCAAGCCCGGTGGCACCAATGATGACCTTGTTCTCAATGTCGACTTCCCGGCTCTGCTGCTTGACGTCGCAGGCGTGCCGATACCGGCCGAGTTCCAGGGCCGCAGCTTCCGCCCCCTCCTGCAAGGTAGCACGCCACCCGACTGGCGCGAGGGGATCTACTACCGCTACTGGATGCATGCAGCCCACCACAATGTTGCAGCGCATTACGGCATACGAACGCAGAAGTACAAACTGATCTACTACTACTATGACGGCTGCGGTCAGACGGGAGCGATGAACGGATGCACCGACGGCCACGGCAAGATCATGCCTCTGGATCTCGAGCCTGAATGGGAGCTTTTCGACTTGGAGAAGGACCCACAGGAACTCAACAACGTGGTCCACGATCCAGCCTATGCCGGCGTTGTGGAAGAGCTCAAGGATGAGCTCCACCGCCTACAGGCCGAAGTCGGCGACACGCGGTATAAGCTGGATGTATAGCGCCCCCCGCCCCGCGGCGTTCAGTCTGCTGTCTCGCGAGAGCATCGTTGACACATGTCATGTAAAACTGGCACACTCAGTTCGAATCAAGAGATTAGGTCTTTGCAGGTCCGTTGAGGGCTCTGCTCGCAACAGGAGAACCCGTGAAACGCTATTCTAACATACTTCTGCTCTGCATGGCGGCTTTGCTCGTCGCTTGCAGCACCGATGCCCTGGCAAGGGGAAAACGAAACAAGAAGGGCAAACGTTCAGGGAAGAACGGTGGCGCGAAGAAGTTCACGGTCACGTCCAAGCATACCGGTACGGTCAAGCGAATGGGTGGCGTGGACCTGAGGACCATGCACGAGGCGGCCAAGCAGACAAGAAACGCCCCCCAAATGCCCCCCATTGGTGCCGCCGGTCTTGCTGAACTTATCGCGCTCAGAGAAGCGGCGAAGAAGGCAAAGACAGCGGAACAGAAGAAGGAATTCGGCAGCGGCTTCGACAAGTGGTAATTCAGTAGCCTGTGCTCTGCGAAGCCACAACCCTGTCAGCCCCGAGACCAACCGGGCGAGGGTCTGAGTTACGCTCCGGGCATGGGTATATCCCCGCACCACCCACCGAATAGACCCCCATCCAGGCGTATCCATTGTCACTAGCAGCCTGTCGGACTTTGAAAAGCTGCGCTAGTGGTTGATTCTCCAGCTC
>CAZCDU010000079.1:0-22369 GCA_964497125.1 uncultured Victivallales bacterium
GATGCCAATTTCGATCTCGCCCTGTTCAAATGGGGGTGCCACGTCCTGCTGTGGAGCAGCAAGCGTCTTGGCATCGACGACCCTCTCGAAACACGTTGGCAAGAGGTCATCGATACGCTAGTCGCCTTCCCGGAGGACGACAAGGGCTTCATGCTGGGGGCAGAGCAGACCGCGTGGGACGATCACCGGCACCTCTCCCACATGCTCATGATCTACCCGTTGTACCTGGTCAATCGTGAGCAGGCGGGAACTGACGAGGTACTGTCTCGATCGTACGACCTGGCCGACGCAGGCGCAGGCGCAGAGAGCGGAGGCATGGAGGAGTTGGTTGCCATGGTGCAAACCCACGCCGGTCCCATTGGCACTGCCATGGGAGAAGGGGACCGCGCTCTGGACGGTTTGAAGCGGATACAGTCTGAGCTTCACCCCAACGGACTGTGGAGCTGCGGCGGAAATCCCTGTATCGAATCGACCGTTGGGCTAGTCAACACCATTCAAAACATGCTGATTCAGAGCTGGAGCGACCCCGCTCTTGAGCAGTCCGGCCCCATCAGGATATTCCCGGCACTTCCGTCAGAGTGGCGGGATGTGGAGTTCCACGACTTGCGGACGGAAGGCGCTTTTCTTGTGTCCGCCAGGCGGGTAGGGGGGCGTACGGTGTGGATACGCATCAAGAGTCTGGCAGGCGAGCCATGCAGAATCCAGACCGACCTCATTGATCCGGTGACAGAGGGGTCCCGCGATCACACCCTCGTCGCTCTGGCGCCGAACCGGTATGAGCTTGATATTCGGAAAGGGGAGAGCGTCGTTCTCTCGGGTGGTGTAGAGTAGTCTGGCAGAGGCATGACGTGGGAGGGGCTAGCCTGAAGCTTAACCGTTACGCCACCTGCCATCGAGCCCTACCACTCGGAGAGTGGGGGCTACTCTAGTACGCGCCACTCTCCGAGTGGCAAGCGCCCTCTCGCCCAGTTTCAGTCCTGTATGATCCGGACTTCGGCGAGCTCAGTCGAGTCGCGCAGGAACGCCGCCGGGGGTTGAGCTAGCCTGACACTTGACGTGTTTCCAAGTGTTCTCGACTCTTCCGTAGGGCGGGAAATCTTCCCGCCTACGCCCTTCCGTTGAACGGCCGGGAATCCCGCGGCTGCGGGACCGGCCTAAGAAGAGAGATTCACTTCGCAAGCTCCCTGATCCTGATATTGCGCCAGTGGATTGTGCCCTGGCGGCCGCCGTGGACTTGGAGGCCAAAGAAACCTTCGCTGCGTTCGTCGTTGACCAGGTGCGAGCAGGGGATGCTGTTGACCCAGGTCTTCATCGTGTTGCCATCGGCCTTGATGGTGACGCGGTTCCAGTCCAGGTGATCCACAATGGCCGCACGCGCGGCCGCATGTCCTTCGGGTTTGGATAGCGGGTATTTCCAGCCGCCCATGGCCTCCCCGTAGATTCCGCCGGTCCAGCGACGCTCGTTCTGGTCCATCTCGCTCTGGTACCCGAATACACGGACGCTATCTTTGCCATGAGGTCGTCCCCCGGAACGGAACATGATGCCTGAGTTCCCGAGCACTTCCCATTTAAACTCCGCCGTAAAGACAAAGTTGCTGTAGGTCTTGTCGGTGCAGAGGAAGCCATTAGGTTGCTTCTGAACACACGTACCGACAATGGCACCATCCTTCACGGCAAACTGCATCTTGCCGCCCTTGACGCTCCAGCCCGATAGGTCCTTGCCGTTGAAGAGGTCGACGAAGCCCTCCTGCTTGAGATCCGGCTCGGTATCGGTGTTGGCAAGTAGTGACGCTGGGGCAATGCCCTTGGGCCAATTGGGCTTCTTCTCCGGGGCGGCCAAGCTGATTGATGTAAGGATGAGTAGTGCTGAGACCGTAGCGTAGAGTGTTGTCTTCATGTTCATGGGCCCTTTCTGGTTTGTCCGTTAAGCTCAGTGCACAACCAACGCGCATCTGCATCCAGTTGGCGACAACTGGATGTACTTCTAGAGTAGAGCCAGTTGTCTCCAACTGGCTCCTCTCGTCAGCCGGTGTCACGCCGGGCGCTTCGAAATATCCATCATACCATTAAGCTAAACGCGTAATCTGATTTCTGAGTCTTCTATGTCCTGTGTGTAGATTGTTATATCGTTCTGGTTGCTGTCGGCGAAGGCGTCGATTTCGCCGTCGTCCATGAGGAGGACCGCAGTGGAGCAGGCGTCCGCCGTTGCGGCGCCGTTTGTGATCACCCACACGCGTTCAAAGATATAGGGTGGTTCGTCATCAAGGAAGTCAGGATGGATCACGTGGGCTCCCTGCACACCAATCCCGGAGGCGCTCAAGGCCCGATCCTGGATGGCAATCTTCGTCGTGGCGGTGCCTTCACCAAGAGAGATGGGCCAGGTGTCCGGGCCAAGCGCCAGCATGGTGCTTGCGCCAGCGCAGAGCAGCGCGGAGTCAATGCGGTAGGAATCCAGGATGAGCGCCAGCTGATCGAGGGCATACCCCTTGCCGATGCCACCCAGATCAATCTGCCTTCCCGGGGTAATGCACCGTATCAGCGGCTGGTCGGGGGCTAGCTCAAGTTGCCCGCGATCGGCCTCGCCTGTGCCGGATCCCACGTCATGATCCTCGGGCCAGGTGAGGGAACCGAGCGTGACATCGAAGAGGCCGCCGGTAATGGCTTGAAGATCGAAGGCCTGTCGCAGGCAGGCGTAGGTGTTCTCTGAGATGAGCAGCGATTCGCCGGCTTTGAGGCTGTTGATGCGACTGACGTCGCTATCGTGGCGAAAGCGGCTCAGGTCGGCCTCGAGACGACTGAGTTGGTTTATGCAGGCGCTGGCGGTCTCTTCGGCGCGCGGGGCGTCGGAGCACTTCAGGCGGAGTGAAAAGGTTGTGTTCATCGCCTCGCAGGTGAACGTGGTGAGCTCGGGATTGTCGAGGAGTTCCATCATGGTGAGTCGGCCTCCGTCACGGCGTCCCATATATCTTTTCGCAGCGCGATTGTAGTCAACACTTCATGGCGCAACCCGCGCGGGAAGAAGACGTGGGTCTTCTCGAGGGCGCTGGTGTCGGGGCCTTCGGCAGAACTGACCAGCAGGAGCAGGGGCCGTGTCTCTGCGCCAGGGGGTAGGGTATCCCAATACCCAACCCGCTCGAACTGTCGCAGATACCAGGGCAGGGGCCAGTAGGCGGCACCTACCACCGTGACCGGTTCGCTGTTGAGCACCGGAAATTCCGCAGCAAGATCGTTCAGCCAGTCAGCCATTCGCTCGGCATCCCGCGTTGTGGGTACGTAGGCGTAGGGATTTCGCATATCGGCGGCAAACCGGAATGCGGCGCGACGGGACTGAACGGTCTGCCATCCCAGGATGAACACGACAATGGCGATCGCAGGCAGGCGCCACCAGCTGCGGCTGCTACGAATGAGCTGTCCGGCCCCGAACCCGGCCGCAAGGCAGACATGCAGCCACCCCAGGCACGGCAACCACGGCGTCTTGTACCCCAGGATCGAGTAGACCAGCAGATGCATGAGGCCACCATCCAGAATGAATCGACATGCATAGCGGCCACGCCCCTTTGGCATGAAGAAGTAGCCATACATGGCAAGCAGCAGCGCCCCGGCTTCCGTCCACCAGAGACCGCCGCGTTCCCGGGGGCGTAGCAGCAAGTCAGCATAGTAGAAGAAGGGCTTCTCATGCCCCGGCATCACGGAGTAGTCGAAATACGTCCGAACGAAGTCCACGACGCCCATAGGGTTCCGGCCAAAATCACTGTAGAAAATCCCGATCAGCACCAGGCAGAGCAGGGGAGGGATAAAGAGCAGGTGGCCATGGGTCTTCCAGATGTGCTGAGCGCGATGGTGCCAGGGCGTTTCATAGTCTGCGATCCAGAGCCAGGGAATCGACACCAGGGCCCATGCAAAGAGGCTAATCACAAACGTCTCACGCGTGGCTGCCATCAGGCCTGCGCCAAGCCCCAGGATAATGGCGCGGCGAGGGGTAGGGCGCCGGACAAACCCGAGCAGGGCGAACAGCGTGAGCAGGCCAAAGAAGATAAAGACCGGCTCATGGATGAACATGCGGCCGTAGTAGACGAGAAGAGGAGATGTTGCGGTAACGGCTGCCGCCGCAATCCCGTCACCGCGCTGCCCAAGTCGCCCCACTGCAAGGGCCCCGATAACGGTAAGGAGGCTGAACAGGGCGATGCCAAGGCGCAGGTTTGTCTTGCTGAGTTCCTTCCAGGTGGACTCCCCGCGCAGATGGACCACAAGGCTGGCGGTCATACCCAGCAGAGGACCATGGAAGTGTTCGGGGTCGAAGTGATACGAGCCGGTCTCCAGGTGCCCCGCCATGATTCGGGCACCGGTAGATTCATCGAAGTGAATCGGGCGCTCGCCCAAGTCCGCAAAGCGCAGCCATCCTGCCAAGGCCAGCACGGCGACAACACCCGCGGCCATGGCAATATGGCGGAGTAGGGTGGGGCGCACGGCGGTTCTCATGGCGTCAGTGTCCAGTATTGAGTGTGCGGTGTCCAGTGTTCAGTATTCAGTGTCCAGTGTTCAGTATTCGGTCTTCAGGACGGCTGATTCTCACGGATGCGGCGATGTCCAAGGGCTCCGAATTCTCACGAATCCGGCTACACGGGGACTCTGAATTCTAACGAATCCAGCTACATGGGATTCAGATCCTGAAACCTGAAACCCGACACCTGACACCTTCTCCTACTGGCTCACCTTGCCGAACACCTCGACTTCGATGTAGTGATTCATGTCGTTTGAGGTGTTACCGGCGGAGTAGAGACGTACATAGCGGCCTTTTGTGTTCTTGCCGTCTACGAGCAGGCCAAAGCGGGTCTCGACGTAGGGACGATCGCTGCCACGGCCGAGCTTGGTCGAGTTATCATAGTCGTTGTTGTAGAGCGTTGTGACGCCACTCTCGAACGACTCGTCATCCGACACCTGGACGACCACATCATGATAGGCACGCGCCTGGGAGTGGAAGTGCCAGATCCAGATTGCAGCGACGTCTGCGGTGGCTTCGAGGTCGATCTGGATCCACTGCAGTCCATCCATCAGCTCAACGAAGTAGCCTTCGCCACCCACTTTGTCACCATCCGTGATGTATTCCAGCTCACCGATGATGGGGAAGTCATCGCTACCGGTGACCTCTTTGTCCTTCGAAAGCAGGACTGTCCCTGCGGGCACATCAAGAGTCGGCGCCTTCTTTGGTGCCTTGACCAGGTTTGGAACCTTGATAGGCATCGGTGTGCCCTCAATCAGTTCCGGCGGGATTTCGGTCGTGAGCGGTGCTGCCACGACAGAAACGGCAATGGCGGAGACGAGTGCGATCAGGATTTCAGTTTTGGTTTTCATACGGCGAGGTGCTCCTCTGTGAAGGTTATGGTCTGGTTTGCGAGTGCCGAAGGATTCACCCAGTAAATGGGTGCTTCGGATTCGAAAGCGTGTCTTGCGTCGCAGTTGAGTTTGGCTTCGCCGCGAATAGCAGCGAAGAAGTTCTCCAGGTGCGGCTGATGTGGCGGCTTGTTGAGGTCGCCGGGCAGCAGGTACTTGTCAGGGGGTGCTGACTCATACGCGGCAATCGCATCTGCCCCTGCGGCGGCGGCCGGTGCTGCAGCGGCGCCCTTCTTGAGGTAGCCTTTCGCAAAGAGGTGGTCCCAGGACGGGGCGCTGCTTTCACGGAAGATGTTTGTGAAGGCGGCCCGCTCGGAGATTTCAACCGTGCCATCGGTTCCCATGAAGGCTTCGTAGTACCCGCCGCCGGCGCTGGTGGTGGTAAGAACCTGGTAAAAGGCCCGCGCACCGCCCTCAGGCGTGTCGTACTCAAAGATGCACATCACGTTGTCGAAGTGCTCACGTTCTTTGAAGTAGTTACGGCCACCGGATGCCATCACGCTCTTCGGCTGGCAGCCAAAGAACCAGTTGAAGATGTCAATCTGGTGCGCACCCAGATCGGAGATCGGCCCGCCGGAAAGATCGCGATAGAAGCGCCAGTTGAAGAACTGGTGCAGGTCCTTGAAACCATACTTGGCCAGCACCTTATCACTGGGGAGAATTCGGCGCTTCTTGGGGTCATTCATCAGGTCGCCGCCGATATCGCGAGACGATGCCACCGCGCGGTTCCATTGCCCGTTGGCGTTGACGATCTGCCCGCAGATATTGTGCTTCTTGATGAGCTCCTCGAGCGTGTAG
This sequence comes from uncultured Victivallales bacterium, assembly GCA_964497125.1. Taxonomy (GTDB): domain Bacteria; phylum Verrucomicrobiota; class Kiritimatiellia; order UBA8416; family UBA8416; genus CAYLXP01. The sequence continues at coordinate 6,190 of CAZCDU010000079.1, forward strand.
ATATAGCGGGGATTGCTGCGACGCTGGTGACCGATCTGACAGAGCTTGCCTGTGCTTTCGGCGGCCTTCACCATGGCGCGTGCGCCATCAATGGTGTTCGACATCATCTTCTCACAGTAGACATGGCATCCCGACTCAAGGGCCATCACCGTGTGCGGGGAGTGCCAGAAGTCCGGACTCGCCACAACAACGGCGTCCAGCTCCGTCTCCTTCGTCAGCATGTCTTCGGCATCAATGTAGCGCTTGGGGACATAATCCAGCTTGAAGGTGGATTTCATACGACTGGCGGCGCCACCGACGCGGTCTTTCATGATGTCGCAGACGGCGGTGTAGCGGAGCCCCGGGATGTTCTTCATGGCATTGAAGAGAACTTCATGCTGCTTTCCGCAACCAATGAAGCCGACCCGGATCTCGTCCGATGGTGCGTTCTTTGCTTCAGAGCCCAGAATGGACGGGGCCCCCAGGACCAGGCCGGCGCCTACCGCCGAGCTGCCCTTCAGAAAATCGCGTCTTGAGACTGGTTTCTTCATGCCATGATCTCCAGTAGGTAAAGCAGTACTCATATCAGCCCCACTCAGAATTTGCGGAGAATCGCCAGACGATCATGCTTGGCGTGGAAGAGCGCGACCGCGATCATGAGAACGTGGATTCCGAGCCAGGCAATGCCGGCATCCTGACCGAGCAGGATTAGCCCGACGGTAAGGCTGATGTAGAGCAGCCCCATTGCGAAGAGCGAGATGCGGGTCGCAATTCCCAACAGAAGCGTGATGCCGACAAGAATCAGCGCCGGGCCGAGAACGACGTCATAGGCCTTGAGTAATACTTCGGGGATGAAGGGTTCAGCCTCCAGCTTGTCGTACAGAGCTGCCGGAACGCCGTGATAGTGGCCCAATCCATAAACCTTGGAGGCCTCACTAACGGTAAGTCCGTAGCTGTTGACGGCACCATCAATGGCTACGGGAACATCGCTGGCTTCGCTGCCTGCGAACTTCTCGATGCCGGTTAGAATGGCGCGCATGGCCAGCCATAGGCGCAACGTCAGGAATCCAAGTGTACCTCCCAGTTCGAAACTAGGCTTTGTCTCAGTGTTCTCAGCATTCATTGTGTCGACTCCACTAAATTGTCACCGTTACGCGAAATCCTTTGATGGCCTGCAGTTGGCGGACATACTAGAGGGCTATGCGGGTTCTGGACAAGGGGTAAATTTGGGGATGGACCTACCCCGGGTCATTCTGTTCTATGCAAGAACTTGGCTATGTGCAAGTTACAGGCACCGTTTGGTGTCGTAGCGCTGAAAGACCCAAATACCCAAGCACCCAAACACCCAAAGAAACCCCAAATCCGAAGCCCGAAAGCCCCGACTCACGCTGAATCTGTACGTTTTGGTATTCAGTGCAGAGACCGCCTAAAGGCGGAACAACGTACTGCCATATCTTATAGAGGAGAGCCTGTTGTCTCCAACTGGCTCCTCCCAGACGGCAATCCGTGGGCACTCAGGAATCACATTGAGAGACATTGTAGGACAGGCTTCCCTCTGTGCCAGCGGCACAGAGGGAGCCTGTGAACGGCGGGCTGGCCTGCGCACGCTCCCCTGCGCTTCGCTCCGGGGAAGCGCGTCCTACACAGGAATCGAGAGCGCGCACAATGACGCAAGTTCTGCGACCATAATGACTTTTCCAGTGCCCTACCATTGCCCAAAGTCATGTTGTCCGCTATATAGAACAGTCTGAAGGTACATATCGCCAGTATGCCAGGGATCCGGCGGCCACGACTGAATAGGAGAGACATGATGATCAGGATTATAACTGCTGTATTATGGCTGCACTGTGTGGCCACCGCTGCAACTGCGGCTGCACCGCAATATGGTACCATAGACGAGGCGATTGCCCGCGGTGACCTTGATGACGTGAAACGGCATGCCGCGAGTGACCCGCAGTCGGTCAGACGCGGCAAGCACCCGAAGTTGATGCCGTTAAGCCAGGCGATCATGCGAAAGAAGAGCGATATTGCCTTGTTTCTCATCACGTCAGGCGCTGATGTGGATGTGCTGGATGGCAGCAAGCGAACGCCTCTGCATCTCTGCGTCGAGCGGGACCTCCCGGAAGTAACTGCCGCCCTGATGGCCGCCAAAGCTAAGCCCAATGAGCGGGACAGTAAGGGGTGGACGCCACTGCACTATGCGGCGGCTAAAGACCGTCTTGCCGTGGCCAAGGCCCTGATCAAGGGCGGGGCGAATGGTGCGACACTCTCAGAACGAGGTGGCACGCCACTGCATGAGGCCGCCGCCAGCGGCGGGCCCGAGATTGTTCAGTTCCTCCTGAAGTCAGGTATCAGCAAGTCTGTTGTTGCCAAGGATGGTCGAACGGCGTTGGATGTGGCTAACGAATACAAAAATGAAGCGGCCGTCAGGCTGTTGAGTGAATGAAAGGATGACACCAGATGACACGTAACAGAAATGGTCTGATTCAACTCTTGGCTGCGGCGTCTCTCGCGGCGGCACCTCTGCTTGCCGAGGATATCGAGGCATGGAAGCCTGTCTTCAAAGACGCACCGGTACCCGAGGATCAGGTAAAGAAGGTAACTGATGCGTTGCCGGAAAAGCCAATCGTGAAGCCGAAGGCGACGCGCAAGGTGCTTGTATTCAGCGCAACGTCTGGCTTCCGGCACAAGTCGATACCGGTTGGTAACCTTGCCCTGGAGTGCATGGGAGAATCAACTGGTGCATACGAGGCAACCGTCAGTAACGATCCGGCTCACTTTGAGCCTAAGGCCCTGAAGCAGTTTGATGCCGTCATCATGCTCAGCCCGACACAGGATTTCTTCATGCCAAACCGAAAGGCGCGGAAGCAGTTCACGGATGAGCAGTGGAAGGCCTTGCAGGATCGGCACAACCGGTTGGTCGATAACTTGATCGACTATGTTGAGCAGGGCGGGGGCCTCGTGGGTATCCATGCTGCTACGGATGCCTGCTACAAACACAAGGCATACGGTGATGCGATGGGCGGCTATTTTGCGGGTCACCCCTGGTGTGCGGGTCACAACGTGACGATCGTGGTGGAAGACCCTACTCACGCGGTCATCAAGCCTGTGTTTGAAGGGATGAGCGACTTCCGCATCCAGGATGAGATCTACCAGTTCAAGGATGAGCCCTATTCGCGCGAGCGGTTGCGCGTGCTGCTCCACCTTGACCCGGCGCGTAGTGACCCACCCAGGGGTAAGCCGCGCCGTACAGACAATGACTATGCAGTCTGTTGGGTTCAGAGCGTCGGGAAGGGGCGCGTCTTCTACTCCAGCCTCGGCCATAACAGCCACATCTACTGGAATCCCCTGATGCTGAAGCACTACCTGGCCGGCATCCAGTTCGCCATGGGTGACCTGGACGCAGACACAACGCCAAGCGCAAAGCTGAAAATGCCGCACGTGGCGAAGCCGTAGGATGCTGTTTTACTTGGTGGGCTGATTTCGATAAACATAGCGCTCTCAGGAGCGACTGACCACTTGAGCACGAAACGGGGAGTTCACCGATGGTAAGCAAAGCGGCTTTTGGAAAGAACCAGTTTGGCGAGGATGTAACGCTCTTCACGATGACTAACGCTAGTGGGGTTCGCGTCCGTGTTATGAATCATGGCGGGACAATCGTGTCACTGGAGGTCCCCGACCGTGACGGAAACCTGGCCGATATCGTCCTCGGGCATGATACGGCGGAAGAGTACGTGCAGGACACTCCCTATTTTGGTTGCGTGGCTGGGCGTTTCGCCAACCGCATCAAAGACGGGAAGTTCTCGCTTGATGGCGCCGATTACACACTGGCTCTGAATAACGACGCGAATGCACTGCATGGTGGTTTGCGCGGGTTCGACAAAGTGGTCTGGGATGCCGAGGTGCTTGAGGATGACAATGCCGTTCGCATGATCTATGTCAGCGCTGACGGGGAAGAGGGTTACCCCGGCGAAGTCAAGACGGTGATGACCTATACGCTGACCGATGCCGACGAGCTCAAGATCGACTACGCGGCTGAGACCACTAAGGCTACTCCTTTCAATATCACGAATCACTCCTACTTCAACCTCGCGGGTCACGATTCGGGGTTCCATGGTGATCAGCTGATGATGATCAATGCGGACACGTTCCTGCCGACCGATGCCACCGCCATTCCGTATGGCGCGGCGGCCGCTGTTGAAGGGACGCCATTCGATTTCCGCCAGCCGCATGCCACCGGCGAGCGAATTGATGAGACCAACGAGCAACTCGAGTTCGCGGGCGGGTACGACCACAACTTCTGCCTGAACCGTGCTGAGGGAGACGCGTTGAGTCTTGCTGCACGGGCGGAGGACTCCGCGAGCGGCCGCGTGATGGAAACCTACACGACAGAACCGGGGATTCAGTTCTATGCCGGCAACTTCCTGGACGGAACACTGAAAGGGAAGGGCGGTTGCATGTACGCCCATCGTGGCGGTTTCTGCCTCGAGACTCAGCACTATCCGGATTCGCCGAATCAGCCACAGTTCCCTAACGCCATTCTGCGACCGGGTGCACCCTATACCTCACAGACCGTCTACAAGTTCCTGGTGGCGTAGCGGGCTATCCAGATTAGTTCCGCCCGGCGTGCCTTCGCGACTCGACTGAGCTCGCCGAAGTCCGGATCATGCGTGGTGGGAACTTGGAGTGCGGTGGCAGAGTCCGAAGCGAGCTTGCGAGCGTAGGACGTCGACACCGCTTTTGCGTCGTGCTGGGAGGTCGTGGCGGTTAGGCTCTCGGGTTCTGCTGAAAGCGGCGTCGCCGGGCCTGGGAAGGCCCTCTGCCGCCGCACTCCAAGTTTAGACAGGGGAGCGGTTCGGCGAACGGGCCGATTGAAGTTTCAGCCAGCAGGCGTGTTGGCCGCGCACCCGCATCATCCATGTTCCGCGAGCTGTCGATAGGCGCGAGGTGGAATCCCCGTCTTCTGTTTGAATATGCGGCTGAACGCTTGCGGCGAACCGAATCCGGCTTCGTCGGCGATCTCGGCGACTTGGAGATCGGTGGTCCTGAGAAGCGCCATGGCGCGGTTCAGCCGGTAGTTGCGAATGTAGCTCCCTAGAGGCACTCCGGTTGCACGCTTGAACTCGGCTCGCAGCCAGGATGCCGAGATTCCCATTCGTGATGCCAGGTCCGGGACGACCACGGGAGCTCCGTGGGCTTCCGACATGAGGCGGTTGATCGTGCGCAGCAGACTCTCTTCAGGCTCCGGAGGCAAATCAGGCGCCTGCGCGTGCAGATCCTCTCTTAGCGAGGTGAGCAGGTATAGCAACGCGGCCTGAAGCTGCGCCTCCTGCAGTTCATTCGAGCCGTCCGTGCGGCGACATCGGCTCCACTCACGGAGCAGAACATTCAACCCTTCCCTGGGCCCGTTGCGGGGGTCCAGAACGCGATTGCGAAGAGGGTTCAAGAAGTCCGCAGGATCCAGTTCGAACGTGCAGAACAGCCAGCGCAGGGTCGTTGAGGAGAGGTCTGTGAAATGATGGAACTGGTAGGGATGCACGAGCAGAGCTTGTCCCGGCTCGAGCGGCAGGACGAAGTTGTCAACATGAACGTTTCCCGAAGTAGCTGTATTGAATATCAGGACGAAGCGATGGTGTGAACGGTTCTGGAGAGCCTTCTGCTGTAGCGTCTCCCGTGTAAGGCGGGCAAACAGGAGAATACTCTTCGGAATGGGCAATGCGGCGTGACCGGCGCCTTTGAAGTAGTCTTCCGGTTCGTCCAGGTAGGCGGTATTTGTGGGTGCCCTCTTCACGTGAGAATTGTGGCCCCAAACGCCCCTGAAAGTCAATATCGTTAAGAACCAGATAGATATGACAAGTAGATAACCTTTATGCCGCTGCACCCATGAGTTACTCTGTCTGTAGCTTAAATGGAGGTAGGTCTGTGGATGCTAATGTTGCGATAAAGCCGGTACTCGACTCAGAATTTGTTCCTTCAGTGCTGTGGAAACGCGCCTACCGGGATGCGTGCTCTGCTGATCCGGGGAGTGAACCCCTCGGAATTGCTGTATCCCGACCCGACGGAACGGTGTATTCCGTTTCGACGGCGGTCCTGCCTCACACAGCGGCAAACAGTGCGGCCAACATGCTTCATGTAGAGCGGTTGGTGAAGTCACTTCTTTGGGCCAAAGGCGGCTCACGCATCACGATTGCCGGCAATCCGGAGATCGGCGGCGCGATTTCCGAGCTATACAGCCCGGGCGGCCGCCAGTCTTTCGATTGCGATATCATGGGACGCAGGATGTTCCTCGAGCCGATGACGGTTGAAACGGTTCCATTTGAGAAGCTTCCTCAGCCGTATGAGAAGCAGATGGCGCTGGGTCGCAATCTTGATGGGTGCCGTATTGGCTTCGACTTGGGCGGCAGTGACCGCAAGGCAGCTGCCGTAATTGATGGCAAGGTTGTGTTTTCGGAAGAGATCGAATGGGATCCCTATTTCCAGAAGGATCCATCGTATCACCTCGAGGGCATTCGGGATTCACTCACACGTGCGGCGAAGCACCTTCCACGAGTTGACGCGATTGGAGGAAGCGCCGCGGGGGACTACGTGAACAACGAACCGCGCGTAGCATCTCTCTTCAGAGGGCTGTCCGAAGAGGATTTTGACAAGCACGCTCGACCTATCTTCCATCGACTGAAGGAGGAGTGGGGGAACATTCCGTTCGAAGTGGCCAACGACGGCGAAGTGACAGCCCTGGCCGGCTCCATGTCGTTGGACGCCAACGCAATTCTCGGCATCGCCATGGGCACCAGCCAGGCTGTCGGGTATTGTGATCCCAATGGCTACATCACGAGCGGCCTGAATGAACTTGCCTTTACGCCCATCGATTACCGTGTGGACGCTCCAGCAGACGAGTGGTCGGGCGATCGCGGGTGCGGCGTGCAGTACTTCTCACAGCAGGCGGTCGTACGCCTTGCTCCTGTGGCCGGCATCGAACTACCATCGGAGATGCCATTCGCGGAACAGTTGATCGCGGTGCAGGAGCTGATGGCAGCGGACGATCCGCGGGCGGCAAAGATCTATGCCACAATCGGCACCTACTTCGGATATGCTCTTGCCGATTATGCTGAAACCTACGAGATCCAGCACCTGCTGCTACTAGGACGCGTGACGTCAGGAACGGGCGGCGATATCATCATTCGTGAAGCCGAGGCCGTGCTTGCCGCCGAATTCCCGGAACTTGACGAACAGATCAGCATCTCGATGCCGGACGAGAAGATGAAACGGCATGGCCAGGCAATTGCGGCGGCCAGCTTGCCTAAGATCAGGTAGGTACTGTCAGACGTTCTACAATGAGTATGAAGGGGTGAACGGCGAAGATTTGAGCTGTGGGTTGGGCAGCGAAGGGATTAGGCGTTAGGTCTCAAATGCCAACACATCGTAGACAAATGAACCGGGTTCTTTTGAATATCCAACAGCCAACACTCAAATCCAATTTCCAAGGGGAGAGAGCGAGGAGCACGAATTTTGGGCCGCAGGTCCTGACATTCTCCAATTCTCGCGCACTTGGATGTTGGGAGTTCCTTGTTGGTTGTTGGATATTGAAGATAGCCCAGGGCCCAGTCAAAGCCGTTCTGTCCACGATGTATTGGCATCAAAAAGTGTCTACGATGTGTTGGCACTCAACAGTTAGGTGTTAGCAAGACAAGAAGGGGGCTAGTGTGATGTCATACGTCAAACGTTGTAGGACGAGCTTCTCCGCGTGAGCGGAGAGCTTGTGCAGGGCAACACGGCACAAGCTCCCCGGAATACCGGGGAAGCTCGTCCTACAACGTTACAAGGTTGACATGGCACTAGGAGCTAGGCTCAAGGAATCAGCGGGAACGGCAAAGAAGACCTAGATCGTTAGTACCTAACTCCTGGGTCGCACAACCAATCCATGGCAAATACTTGATGAAACGTAGCTTAATCCGCCTGAGGCGGACGGAGTTCTTGATAGAACAATCAGACAGACAGGAGAGCCCCATCATGAAGTTGACAAGAGATGACGCTGACGTATTCGTCCCCGATGAGACTCCCATGCCGGATGCACTCGCAAGGACGACCCACCTCTGCATTGGTGCACACCAGGATGACCAGGAGTTCATGGCATTCCATGGCATCGTTGAGTGCTTCTCACAGGCTGACAAATGGTTCAGCGGCGTTTGCGTGACGAATGGAGGTGGCAGTGCACGCAGTGGACCGTATGAGCAATACAGTGACGAGGAGATGATGGAGGTGCGCAAGCTCGAGCAGCGCACGGCGGCTGCCATTGGCGGATATGCGTGCGAGATCCAACTCGGGCATCCGAGCTCTGCGGTCAAAGATGCCACCAGTGACGCGGTGGTCGCTGATCTGCTACGGATTCTCAAGGTTTCGCAGCCCGATGTCGTGTACCTGCACAATCCCGCGGATAAGCATGACACGCACGTGGCCAGCATGTTGCGCGCGCTATCGGCCCTGCGGAAACTGCCCGAGGATCAATGTCCCAGGCAGGTGATCGGCTGCGAGATCTGGCGCTCGCTGGACTGGGTTTGCGACCACGAAAAAGTAGTCCTGGATGTCGACCGTCACCGCAACCTGGCGGCTTCGCTCTCGGGTGTGTTCGATTCACAGATCACCGGCGGAAAGCGGTACGACAATGCCACGTTCGGGCGCCAGGCCGCAAACGCCACGTTCTTTGAATCTCATGCGACCGACACCTCAACGGCACTAACCTGGGGGATCGACTTGACCCCATTGGTGGTGGATCCGGAGTTATCGGTAACGCGCTATATCACGGACTTCATCGAACGATTCGAAAAGGATGTCACAGATAGGCTGAATACATTTATTCAATAAGATCTGAAAGAGGAGAGCCAGAAAATGGAAGTTATTGTTCGACCGACTAGACCGGATGCATTGGGGCTGACGGCTAACCTGATTGCGAGCGCCATTCGGGCAAAGCCACACCTGGTGTTGGGGTTGGCAACTGGCCGTACGATGGAACGGCTTTACGCAAAACTGGTCCAAATGCACAGGGAAGATGACCTTGATTTCTCACTGGTCCGTACATTCAACCTGGATGAGTACATTGGGCTGCCACCGGAAGACAAGAACTCCTACCGCTACTACATGGATCATCACCTCTTTGACCACATCAACATCGACAAGCGCAACACGAACCTGCCTGACGGTATGAATCGTGATGAAGTGGGCGAGGGGATGCGCTACGAAGCTGCAATCCGTGAAGCAGGCGGTATTGACCTGCAGCTGCTGGGCATCGGGCGAGCGGGGCACATTGGCTTCAATGAACCGCTATCCGCCCTGCAATCCCGCACGCGCTCCAAGGCACTCACGCCGTTGACGATTGCGGAGAACTCGGGGGAGTTTGATAATCCGGCGCGTATGCCACATCGTGCGATCACAATGGGAGTAGGAACGATCCTGGAGGCTGAACGCCTCCTGTTGCTTGTCACGGGCGAGAGCAAGGCCGAAATTCTTGCCAAAGCCGTGGAAGGCCCCATAACCTCCATGGTGTCTGCCACAGCCATCCAGCTGCACCGGAACGTACAGGTCATCTGTGATGATGAGGCCGCGAGCCAACTCTCGGGCCGCGATTACTATGATTGGATCTTCGAGAACGAGCCGGAATGGCAGGACTATCGATAGGCGAGTCACACATGCCACATGACATCGAAACCATATGCAGCGCATTCGCAGTCGCGGGGAACTACGAATCAGGAGGGCCCTACGGGACGGGTCATATCAACGATACCTATGCCGTCACGTTCCGACAGGGCGAGCAGCCGGTGCGGTATATTCTCCAGCGCATTAACCACAATGTCTTCAAACAGCCCGAAGTGGTTATGGCGAATATCGGTCGGGTGACACAGCATCTGCACAGGAAACTTGAAGCAGCCGGCGCAGATGAAGTCGATCGACGTGCGCTGACACTGATCCCAACGCGGGACAGCGCGAGCTTCCATGTGGATGCTGATGGCAATACCTGGCGACTGTACATCTTCATCGAGAGGGCCAAGACCTACGACGAGCTCGAGACGACGGACCAGGCCTATGAAGCGGCCAAGGCGTTCGGCATGTTCATGAAGCAGCTTGCCGACCTTCCGGGCGAACCACTGGTTGATACGATTCCGGGGTTTCATGATACCCGTTCACGCTTCGATGCCCTGCAGCGGGCCATTGATGCGGACGTCTGCAATCGCGCAGCCTCAGTTTCTGCCGATATCGATTTCGCGAATCAGCGCGAAGGAATCGTGGACACGTTGCTCAACCTGCAACGCGGCGGCGACATCCCGCTCGTCACGACGCACAACGACACCAAGCTGAACAATGTGATGCTCGACGACAAGACGGGGGAGGGGATCTGCGTCATCGACCTGGACACCGTGATGCCCGGGGTGTCGCTCTATGACTTTGGCGATATGGTGCGAACGGCGATGCGACCGTGCCCCGAAGACGAAACGGATCTGTCGAAGGTCGTTGGGCGGATCGAGATGTTTGAAGCGATCACCCGGGGTTACCTGGCCAGCGCAGGCGACGCCTTGAACCCGATCGAAAAGGACCATCTCGCGTTCTCCGCCAGGCTAATCACGTTCGAGATAGGGCTTCGCTTCTTGACTGACTACCTCGAGGGGGACACCTATTTCAAGGTCCGCCGTGACGGGCAGAATATCGATCGGACGCGCGTCCAGTTCCAGATGGTGCGCTCCATGGAACAGCAGATGGATGCCATGGAGAATATTGTCTCCGAGCTACGGTGACTTGTGCTCTCGTAGTGATTTCTGCTTAGATTCGGTCATCTAAGGAGAATCAGTCATGAGCATCACTCACATCCGCATTCTTTGTCTATCGATCGGGCTATCGCTACTGCCCGCAGCCGTGATTTCGGGCCAACCCAACATCCTCCTCATGATGGTGGATGACTTGGGGTTTGCTGACTTCGGCTGCTACGGGAGCGAGATCGAGACCCCGGCGGTGGACCGCCTTGCTTCTGAAGGGCTTCGCTTCTCGCAGTTCTATAATACGGCCAAGTGTCACTCTTCGAGGATCAGTCTGCTGAGTGGGCTCTATCCGGTCCAGGCAGGCGACGCGAAGCTGACACGAGCCACGACCATAGCCTCCGTGCTACAGGAAGCCGGCTACTTCACATCTATGACCGGCAAGTGGCATCTGAGCAAGCAGCCTACAGATTTCGGGTTTCAGCGCTATTGGGGGCACCTCTCCGGTTGCACGGATTTCTTCAAGGGCGATGACTCATTCAGGTTGAACGGCGAGCCGTGGAGTGAGTTCGATGACTCGTTCTACACGACCGACGCCAATGTGGACTATGCCGTCAGGTTCATCGATGAAGCCCTGGAGAACAAGAAGCCCTTCTTCCACTACATTGCCTTCAATGCGCCGCATTACCCGCTACAGGCGCCGAAGAGCGACATTCAGAAGTACCTCAACCGTTACGACGGGGGTTGGGACGAGATTCGCCGGAAGCGTTTTGACAAACAGAAGCGCCTCGGTCTGTTTCCGCAGGCGATGACACTGCCACCGATGCCGGCGCATGTTCCCATTTGGGAAGAACTGACGGCGAGGCAGCGTGAATTTGAATCGTTCCGGATGGCGATCTACGCCGCCATGGTGGACCGGGTTGATCAGAATATTGCGCGAATGGTGGACCATCTCCGCGAACGGGGTGTCCTCGAGAACACCCTGATCATTCTCTGTTCCGACAACGGCGCTTGCCCATTCGAGCGCAGCAGGAAACTGGATATACCGCCCTGGAAAGCGGGGTCCTACTACCTTTATGATGCAAGTTGGGCAACGGTCGGAAACACCCCACTGCTTAACTACAAGCAGACACAACATGAAGGGGGGATCTCATCCCCACTCATCGTGCGATGGCCGGGGCGGATCAGCAATGAGGGACGTTGGGAACACTCACCCGGGCATCTCGTCGATATCATGGCAACGTGTCTTGACGTTACCGGAGCAGATTACCCTGACTCAGACGCTATTGAGCCGCTCCAAGGCAGGTCACTCGTCCCATTGTTCAACGGGAAGCAACGAGCAGGGCATGACGAGATCTACTTCCGCTTTTCGTCGTGTCGCGCGCTCCGCAAGGGGGACTGGAAGGTGGTCAGTTTCTACGGCAAGCGGTGGGAGCTGTACAATATCGCAACCGATCGTTGCGAGCAGCATGATCTTGCCTTGCAGCATCCGGAGAAGGTGAAGTCACTATCGAAACGGTGGCATGAGCTTGCCGAGAACACTGTGCATCTAGGCCCCGGCGCACGCAAGCCGGTCAGCACTGAAGCTGCCGTTCATGCGCGAGGCACGTGGCACAATATAAAAGTCGCTGACGCATGGCAGCGACCGGATTTCGATTAGACCGTTATAGCGATAGCAGATACTCAACGAGGTCGTTGATCTCATCCTCGCTGAGTTCGGCGGCAACACTGAGCGTATTGGCGTGGTTGAAGGTCGTGATGACCTCTCGCATGGTGGCCGCGCGACCATCGTGCAGGTAGGGCGCCGTACGCCATGCTTCAACGAGTGATGGTGTGTCGACGGGCCTGCCGACATCCTGCCCCTTGGTCGTTCCAACTTCATACATCTTCCCATCGGTGAATAGCGGGGCAGGGTGGCAGCTCACGCAGCTGGAAGAATCGAAGATGGCCTTCCCGCGCTTCGCAGACTTGCTCAGCTTGCCCTTCTCCAGGTAGGGACTCGGCACCGGCTTGAGGCTCTTGAGGTAGGCATCAATCGCCTGTGCGTCGGCCTCGGGGCGGACGGCAAACTGGATATAGCGTATTCCCGCCCTTACACCGGTCTCGGCATCGTCGCGGACTCCAAGCCACATGGCGCGCGGCGTTTCATGAGAATGCAACATCGATTTGACGTTCTTGGGATTCCCCATGCCGTCGTTGAGCAGATCCCAGTTCATGGCATCGGTTCTCGCATCGGGGTGACACGTGGCGCAACTCAGCCAGTTCTGGAAACAGAGTCCGGCGTCATTGAAGAAGATCTCTCCCTGGCGTTCGGGGGTCATCGCCACGCCCGGATTCAGTTCGATCGTTCGGGTGACGCGCTGCGTCGTCAAGTCAACGCAATCGATCGAATCCGAGAGCGTGTTCACGACGTAGGCCGTCTGTCCCGCTACAGCAATGGCACGCGGGCCGTTGCCGTTGAGTTTGACCCGATGCCGGATCCCGGAAAGGAAGGAGAGGTCGTTGTGGGCATTCAGATGAGCTGCGCTCTTCTCCCCGGTTGCGGCCTGTGATTCTACCTTCGTGGTCATAGCGGCCAAATCGATCACGGCAAGCTCATGATTTCCGGCGGACGTCACGAGCAAACGGCTGCCGTCACCCGAGAAGGCAATCGCCCAGGGATTCGGGAATCCCTGGTCAACATCGTCCAACAACACGGTGTATTGGAGGGACAGGTCGGAGACACGGATCACGCTGAGTGCATCCGTGGACACCCAGCCTCGGTCAAGTTGGGTGGTCGGGACGAGAAAACGAGCCATGAGGTGAGTGGCATAGACGTACTTACCATCCGCTGAGATCTTGATGTCGCGCAGGCCCTCGGCGCCATTCACCAGCGGAATTGTGGTGACAGCCTTGGTTTCGGTGTCAATCACCGACACGGTTGCCGCGACGTAGTCCACATCCGCGCGGCCGGTCGGAAGGTGGTTGGCAACGAACAGCTTCCGGCCATCCGGTGTGATATCGATGGCGACCGGCTCCCGAACAACGGGTATGCGTGCTCGTGTCTTGCCGGACTCAAAGTCGACGAAACTGACGTCATTGTTAAATCGATTACAGACGTAGAGCGTCTTTCGGTCCGGGGACAGCAGCGGCGACATCGGCGTGTGACCCAACGGGATAACCCGGCTGACTTTGCCCTTCTCTGTATCGCAGACGAAAAGGGACCCACTTGCACCGCCGCCGGTCACAAGCAAGGCCCCCGAATCGGTGCGCAGCATGCCGGTTAACTGGGCGGGCAACTTGATCTCCTGCGAGGTGGATCCAGACGCCAAATCGACCTTGAGTACCTTCTGGCCCGTGGCTGCTGCGACATAGGCCTGGGTTCCCCCGTCTGCAAGAACGATTGCACAGGGCGACAGGTAGGCTTCAGCTAGCGCCGTCGTCGCAAGACATAGCGCTGCCATAACGCCTGGAAGAGTGTTTCGCAGAGAAATATTCATATATAGAGGCTCCAGAATTTGTGCATCCTAGCTCATGGCATTGGCGGAAACAAGAGGGAGAAGTGCAACAACCGTCTAAAGCCTGTCGTGATGCGTTTCCCGGAAAGCATCAACTTTCAGCTTCTGTGCGGGCGTGAGCTGTTGATTCTCCAAGTACCAGAAGGCACGGCGGGCGATCAGGAAGTTGCTGTTGTCGAGAACGGCCATGATCTGTTCGGTAGCGTGTGGCGAGCTCGCACCGCCCGACTTCAGGAAGTTCAGCAGCAAATGCACTTCATAGTAGGTTGTCTGCAGCGGAATCCACTCGCTGACACGATCATAGTATCCTGCAGGCGGGGGCTGCGTGGGCTTCGACAAAGCGCCGAGATAGAGCAGCCGGTTCTGCTTCTCTGCGGTTGGAAACAGCCGTTCTATACTCTCGTAGTAGGTATCGGCGTCTCTTTCAGTTGTGGTGCCCTGAAGGTACTGCAGGGCAGCCCGAACCAGGGCAGTGGAGCCGTTCTCGGCTCCGCCGATCACGGCCGCCAGGGCTGCCGCGTCGTGTCGTTTACGTTTGGCCAGTTGTTCAATCGCGAAAATGCCGAATGATTCGTCTCCCGACTTGATGAACGCCAGCAATTGAGGATCCGTGCATGTCTTCCCGGAGATCTTTCGAATGTGATCCGCAACAACGCCGTTAGCCCAGTGCCATAGCGTGTAGCAGGTGTAGACGGCCCCGGGGACGACATCGTTTTCATACATTTCCGGGGTCGCGCCCGTAATGGCATCCACACCTTGAACTGCCAGATCAGGAGCAATGACATTGGCTTTCTGGAAGTGCCTGAGGGGTGAGTCCTGGTCCGCGAGAATCGTGCGTAGCTTTGCGTGATCGGACTCGGTGAATAACTCATGGCCCTGTTTCGTCAGGTCTCCGCCATGCGGCAGTTCATAGCGCACACAGCGGCCCAACGCGTTCCAGTGAAGCCGCACGGTGACGATTGCACAAGCGCCATCGCCGCAGGTCACAGAGGCCACATCAAGATGAAAGGCCGAGGGACTCCCGTCCGGCAACTTCTCGCAAACCAGGGCATCCGGGTCGAACCCAGCCGTTACGGTATCTGGTGGCGCGACCTCCGCGGCAGCGTGGAGGCCAGTCACCATCAGAAACGCAGCCAGGAGTAGGCACCCCGGGAATGCAGCAGGGGGACATGTGGTTTTCATTTTTGCGAGATTCTCCTCAATCAAACGGGTCGATGCGTCACAGTGCACGAAGCAACGTAGCACATGCTCATGGAGACAGAAATAGGTGATTTTAGGTATAAACGCACGAAGCACACGCGCTACTCGAGCGTATCACCGTCGGAGATCGTCAGGTCAAACGCTGACAGTTTCGACTCGAAAGTGCCGAGGGCATCGATGACATCAGCCTCGATCTCAGTCCAGGACCGGCGCAACTGTAGGGCGGGAATGGGCGAGTCTCCGAGTCCTTCCCGCCGGTATGAGTCAGGTGCTGTTGCATACGGGGACGCCGGGACGCGAAGCGGTTGTCGCGGGATCCTCGGGGTTGATGGTTGATCTGTGGCTCGGATGACGATGATCGAGACGAAGATCAAGACAAGGATGAACCCGACGACGATCGGGACAACGATCGTGACGATGAGAATCTGACGACGGTTACTCGCCATTACACACTTCGCGAGCGGCTGTTCAGCGGTTACCTTTTTTGCGCTTGAGAATGGCGAACGATAGGGATACTCTCTGCGCTCCTCTTTATGGCGGGGTGTAGCGCAGCCTGGCGTGCCGGGACGAAGCTCTGACAGCTTCTTCTTGCAGCGTCGACTGTATTACCATCCGCGAAATAAAGGTACAGGTCTATATCGGGGTGTAGCGCAGCCTGGCAGCGCGGTAGCTTTGGGAGCTATAGGTCGTGGGTTCGAATCCCACCACCCCGACCATTTGAGATTTTTCGGTGAATTCGCCAGAATTCGCCACGGATTGGGAAAT
>CAZCDU010000080.1:0-22216 GCA_964497125.1 uncultured Victivallales bacterium
TCCATGCGTAGAAGCCCAGTTAGCCACTTCATCCCAGTGTGCTTTCGTCACCTCACCCTGGTCCATGTAGAACGCACTCAGGTTGACGCTGTGCACTGGCAGTTCGTAGGGCCGTGTCAGTGCTCCCTCGTCCAGGCTGTTGCCCATCTGGAAACTGCCCGCAGGCCTCAGCACCATGCTGCTGGGCGGAGCCAGCTCTCGTTTAACGCGATAGAACCTCGCGCTGCTCACATTAATCGGGACGATCACGTCAATAGAGCCATTCGAATCTGCAATCAGGTTGGTCAGAGATGTCCACGGCCCACCTGGTGATGAAGCCCATTCTACCGTGCAAGTAGAGCCCACACCCAACCCCACGCAAGTCAATTCGCCGTTGCGGGAAAAGGACTCAATGAGAATCCCTGCGCCGGCCGGCGCTCGAAGCAGCCCAACAATACAGGTTACAACCGCCAGCCCCAACATCGCCGTCACTTTTCGACTCGTTATCATCATCCTGTTCCTATCTGTCTTGATTCGGTTCACGTGTATATATTCTCCTTTAAACGCTTTCTGTTGCGGCTGAACCGCGCTAGGTATTTCGTGGTTCATAGTCTGGTGCAAAGCCGTGTTCGGTTACACGACTCAGCTGTAGAACGCTATTTCGTAGATTTCTTTTTGGAGATAGGATTCCTGCTCAACAAAAGTGTCCGGTCCAGCCTGCAACCCGAACCATGAGTTCACGATATTCTTCCGTCTTTTCCCTCTCGTTTTTAAGGTCGTCTCTGTTCAAGGCGGTAATCATCAGTAATGGGATAGTCTTCACACTAAAATATGCTTTATGTCGCATTCCATATTGGTTTGCCCAAGAAGATGCTCAGTTTTTCGGCATCCTTCAACAGACTTTCCTTATCCCCGTGTCGCACCACGCTAACTCGCGATCCATCGCCGATGACAATGTTCATTTCATAGGTGTCCACATACTTTGTCCCAGTGGTCTGTGAACGGGTTTTGACGAGTTCATAGAGAAGCTGTATCGCATGAACTTCATCAAGCAGGGCAATCTTCCTGGCCGAATGTTTCTCCACAGCATCGCTCTCTGGCTTCTTGCGGCCTTTCCAGAGATATCCTTCTCGTTTATCAAACACGAAAGGAATTGATCCAAAGTACATCATGAGCACGCCTATGCCGAAAAAGAGGACTCCGAATAGAAGAGATGAAGAACTCTTGATAGCATGACCGAAGAGGCCCATGCCAATCAACAGAAACACACCGGCAGCCGCATAGGCCTTGAGTGTCGACCGAAATTCAAGCCGCTGCGGAGAAACCTCAACCAACTTGTGCGTGGCAATATTGGTGTATCCGCTGCCTACGGAATCCCAGCCCGTCTTCATGGCTACAGGATCGCCTAATAATGAGGGATCAAAAGAGCTTTCGCTTCTTCTGATGCTCTCCATTTGCTCGAGGCGTGTGCGATGATACTTTGCGAGTGCACTTTCCGATTTTATGCGATTTTTGCTCATATGTCTGCTTGTTGAATGTAAAGCACATGCATCACTGATGCTCCGTGTACTTCAAGTCGTTCGTCATCTCCAGTGGTTCGCCCCAGCCTCGAAAAACCTCGTTCTTCGCCGAGTGCTTGGCTCCAGTGATCCGGCTTTGCTGACGCGCGATCTCAGCCCGTCCAGGCTCGGTCGCTTTGGTGCAGACCCGTAGCATCAAACCATAGGTGTCGTTTCCCTGGTACGCTTTGAGAAACACCGTTGAGCCTCCCACCTCCCAGACATAATAGTCAGCGGGATAGCCAAGGACGTCCTCGACACGATGATGATCGGGCTTCTTCGTTGCAAGGCCCGTGAAGTGATGATGCAAGGCTTCTCCAAGCTTGCGGAACATCGAGGGATCCTCTTGTACCACGATATCTTTGTCATAAGGAACGAAATCGTCCAAGCTTAACGGACTGCCGTGGGTAAGAGGAGTCGTGAAGAAAAAAGTTTCATATCCTGCCGATTTACCGTAGCTGACAGGCAAAAAGCCTTCCTGGTCGATGATGATATGCCCGTCGTCGCTCGGGCTGACCTTGGCTTTCGCCGCCAGCGAAATCTGGCCATGCAGGCGATTGGTATTTCCTGCATCGAAGGTAAGCTTTCCTTCCTGCAGGGCATATAGGGAAGTGACCCACTTGGCCGTGGCCACTGGATCACAAGCGGGCAACTGCCGTTTGTTTCCGTTCTCCGCGTGTGTTTGATAAGGCAAGGCCAACGCAATGGCAAAGGTTGTGATAAGAGATTTGAAGATGTACATACGCAGGAGTGAGAGG
Organism: uncultured Victivallales bacterium; assembly: GCA_964497125.1. GTDB lineage: Bacteria > Verrucomicrobiota > Kiritimatiellia > UBA8416 > UBA8416 > CAYLXP01. The sequence goes on from CAZCDU010000080.1 coordinate 2,297, forward strand.
AGATTAATGTGTGTGCGTTTGATTGGTTTTTCCCAGGCTTTTGACATAATCTTCACGGGCCTTTTCTATTGATTTGCTGGAAAGCGAGCCGCCTAAAGGCGGGACCACGTACCTTTTCCTTAATCTTCCCGGAGTTTGAATTGATCCCTGCGTCTCATAATCATTCCTTCTCAATCTTCAGGCGAATAAACTGCTGCTTCTTTCCAAGGGTTGGAATCTGGCTGGTGACGAGGTCGAATCCGGCGGCATAGCCGTTCGCATTGGTTTTCATCAACGCAACGGGTTCCCAAACATTGGAAACGAGATTATCCGTGGTTTCGACCACATAACGGATGCCGGAATCGGGGTCGGACAGCTGCGGATGGACATAGGTGGCATTTGTGCTGTCGATGGTGAAGTGAATCGGATAGCCAAGATCGGCGGCGTTGGTGGGGTTTCCGCCGAGGGCGTATTCGGAGAGGTTGTCGAGCGCGTCACCGTCGTCGTTGCCAGTCGCCCCATCGGCGAGATCAAAGGAGAGCGCCCAGAGGCCGTAGCCTTCCAGGGCGAACGCCGCCGCGACCACTTTTCGTTTATCGGTGGTCGTCCAGGAGTAGCTATGCTCCCCCGCCGGCACATTCGCCTGGTATCCGGCCGCGCCCTGTGCCGAGCCGATAGAACCGCTGGCGTAGATTTCCGTGAGTGGCGCGTCCACGGAGGGACTGCCTGAGTTGTTCGCGTTGAAGCTGACGATATTGAACGTCCCATTCCGAGAGGTACTCAAAACGAGGTTGCTGGCAGCCGTTTCGGTTGCATGCAGATCAATGCCTGCTCCGCTTGCACTGACCGAAACCACGCCGACCCCGACGCCATTAACCGTATCCACATCGGTAAAATCGATCACCAGATCTGCGGAGCCTCCGGCATAATCGGTCGCCGTCAAATCGAGATACCAAATTCCTGCCTGTGTGGTATTAACGGCGTTGCTCAGCGTGTGACCGTCGTAACGAACAGCAACATCCCCACCGGAGCGCTCCGTGCTCACCGCCACGATAATCATATCCGCATTCGCATCGAAGGCAAAGGAGGTTGAGCTGTTGTGCAGCCTGCTGGCAACCACCTTTGACGCGCTGTTTACCAGAACGATGGCGTTACTGGCGATGGTGGAGAAGCTCCAGTGGCTGTTGCCCGAGAACCCCTCATAGGGAGTTCCGGAGAGATCTTGCACGGCGGATTCGGGAATCTCAATGTAGTAGGCCGTGTCCAACTGCAGATTATTGCCCGGAACGAGCGTGAGTTGCGTGCCGTCGAAGTGGGCCACCGAGGGGTCGGTCACATCAAAGGTCTCGACGGTGCTGTCATCGCTGCGCTTCTTGAGCGTAATCGACCCTGTGCCGGCCTGAACGGGTTTGCTGAAAGTCGCCACGAGCGGGGTGTTGAGCGGCGTATTACTCGCGTTATTATCTGGTGCGAGCGTTGAAATGACAGGAGGGAGGGAAAAATCCAGTTCCAGATCGGCATAGCCCGGATAACTGACCGTTGCCACCTCTTCGCCGTGTACCATCGAAAGATAAGGGCTGTCATACGTCTTGTCCGGATTCAGATTGACGGTTGTGCCGTTGACCTTTGGAGTCGTCTTACTGTTGGCATAAAAGGTGAACGTGTCCCCGGCTTCGCTGGTGTAGTTCATGGTACCGCCTGCATAGGTAAGTGCGTTACTCATGACCGAAGTTTGGAATGCAGCGAAGTCGGCGTAGTTGGATGCCTGCCCGGTCTGGATGATCACCGGCGCCCACATGTCGTCCATCTCCAGATCATAGCCTAGTTGTGCCTCCGCAGCGGTGTATCCCCCCGTCGCGGGCTTAACCGCGCAGAAGGCGTCACCTGTTTCTAAAAACAGCCATCCGCCGGTCTCAACCCGGTTGCTCCACAGTTTCGTCGGGACGAAGACCAGGGTGCCGTTGCCGGAGTTGTTTACATTCTTGTCGCGCTGGGCCACCATGCAGTCTTCGCGGGTTACCCCGCTGAGGTCGGCATAGCTCTTGTCGTTCCCGCCGCCCTTTCCGAAGACCATCACCCGGTCATCGAGCCCGGAGGCGAACATCACGCCCATCGCCCGGTTCTGATCAAGGATCTGTGCATAATCCTTGTTCATATCGAAGGTGATCGTGCCCATGGCGTAGTCCGGCGTAACCCAGGTCTCGCGAAGGAGGAACGAACCTCCGTTATCGAAGGTCACATAGACGTCGAGCCCACTGCTGCTGCCCTCGCGGCCCCACCGGCGCGAGGTGTAGAGGAAATTGGGCCGGTTGGTATCGGTGGCACAGGCCGTGATGATGTCGGGAATCCGGTACGAACTGACCGTTGGTATCAAGTTGTAGGTAGTCGTTTTGCCCTCTCTTTCATGCCAGCCGTAACCCCAGAACAGCTTTGCGAAAGCATAACGGCTCCCCTGCCTCAGAATTGTAGCCTTATAGCAGCGGGTCTCCCCGCCGCCACGAACTCCAGATAAGACCCAGTCCGAGGCGGTATCCGCCCAGTAGAGGGTGATGAACTTCTCCGTCTGGTCGCGCAGGACAGGCGAGTCCGAAAAGTCCATGATGTTGTAGTACGCGCCAATGGTGTACCTCGCATAACCCGAGGCGATCTCGGCATTAATGCCCTCCTTAGCGCGCCCGAGGAAGTAACGCAGCCAGTAGTCGGTCCACGCCGCGGCATGCTCTCCGATGGTGCTGCCATCGGCCAGCACCTGGTTCGAACCGTATGCCGGGGCACTCTTCAAGGCTTGAGCGCAGAGCAAATGGCTGCCCTTCTGCATGGCATCGTGATTTTCACTGCCGTGGTAAACCCACTCGGTCCCCTGCGCCTCTGAAATATGACTGCGCTTATTTAGCCAGAGAAACATATTCTCCTCAATGATGCTGCGAACCTCCGGGGTGAGTCGCGCATTCATCGCTGGATCAAGGTAGATACGCCACATAATGTGCTGCCAGAAGTATCCGTCGTACTCGTTGCTTTCGCTGTCCGGAACCGGGTTGTTGGTATAATAGTTGAGGATCAGTTCGTTGGCCTGCTCAACGTTCTGCCCCATATACAAACAGGCCAATGCGTAGGAAAAAACACCGGGTGAAGAATCCGGATTGCTGATTCCGGGCCACGGGCTATCGATGTTTTTCTGGACCATTGCGCGCATACGCGCACCCACCTCAGAAGTATACAGCCAGGAGTCGGACAATCCATCGAATGCCGGATCGTCAGAAACGGTTCCGAACTGAACGGAGGCTTCGGGATCAAGCTCCGATCCCTCCAGAGCGGAAACGGTCACGGTCTGCCTGATGTTGTAATCGTCAGGTGTAAAGGTAAGTTGCGACGGCGACACCGTTGCGCGAGCCGGATCGGAAAGGGAAACATTCACGGTGACGTTGGATTGCGGGGGATAGAGAAAGCGAACGGTCATCGTTTCGTCGTTGTTCATAGATATGGTGGTGGCATTCAAGAGACGGGGGAGCACCTCGAACTCCAGCGTACGCCCCTCAAACGTGTCCGCTATTTCTTTCATCTGCCGCGCAGTTTCGGCGCTGAGCTCCCCGTCATAATCATTTTGGGTTGGCAGCTCCCCTGTAATGGCATTGTAGAGCACCGCCGCCGCCAAATAATACCCATTTGAATTCCCATGCGAATCATCGGCGTGATGCAGACGAATATCCGGGTAGTTCTGATATGAACGGCGCCAGGCTTCGCCGACCGGCGCAACCGAAGACCCGGGAAATTCAGCCGCCAACGCACCGTATGCGCCCGTGGTATAATCCTGCATGCGTTCGGCCTGTGCCTGTCCATCGCCAGCGGGCCCCATTATGGGCAGATAGTTCAAGTCGTTCGGATGACGGGCCCAGGTATCGAAATAGACAATACGCGCCGTGGTATGCGAGGCGATATACGAACTTAGATTGGTTCCGTCGTCCCAGAAAGAGAAACGGGGCCACTGATCATCAGCTCCCGCGTAATCCGCGAAGGATTCACCCGGCTCCCCGTTATTTTCATAGTACCACCAAGCCGAGGATGCTTCTGTACTATGACCCTGAAGAATAATCACCTCCCAGTCTGTATTCGTGATTGCGGCAAGGGTGCTTGCCGTATTGTAGTGACCATTGAAGCCGTAGCCGTCCCCCGAAATCTTGGTCAATGTTCTCTGCTCCCCCTCCGGAGCATTGGACAGGAATTCCCGCAAATAAGGGTCCGTCCCGTTTGCATAGCTGTTGCCGATCAGCAGAACCTTGTCCGCAGCATTCACCACAAGACCATCAAGGCCCACGCGCCGATTGGCTTGGGCATTCCAAAAATCCCCAGGATCCTGATAGGTATAGATTCGGAAGGAAACCTCATCCGAGACACCCAGGTTCTGGAGGTCGCTGTAAATGGTCAAGTCGGCTACGGAAAGGTCGGTATCAGACTCCGCCGTCGGGCCAAGAATGAGCGTCTCGTTGGTATGCCCATCCACACTGTAATAGATGGCCATACGGAGATCGCCGGAAGTAGTATCGTTAACGCGCGTCAAATCCAAAGAGGTCAGGCTCCAGGGGGCAGCGGCACTGTCATTGGCCAGCGTGAGCTGCCAATACTCCGCCCCGTCGTAAAGACCATAATTGACATCTCCCTCATCTGGCGCGGCGAGCCCTCTCGCCTGATCCAATGAAGCACTGTCGACGGTGGTTACGGAAATCGTTTCCGGGCCAAAAGCGGAGAAACCACTGCCACCGCAACTGATATTGTTAAACGAGAACGTTGATGAAGAACCGGCGGCGACAACGTCGGGCGTTGCAAATCCGTCATCCTCCGGATTCGTTGTCGTGCGGCTGTCCGACAGGAGAACAGCCGCCGAAGCCGATAGAGTTGCGCCCAACAGAGCCGTTACTACGATCAAGATTGTCTTTTTCATCGATACTATAGGCTACACTCATGCAGGAGGATGCGAAATGACCATAAGGTTCAAGATTGATATCCATTTTGCAGGTCATCCACGTTCTTGCTGCCTTGCGTGGTTGAAGGAATTGATTATAATACATTCATGAAGAAGCAGGCAGACAACCCCAAACTCTCACACTTAAGCAGTCGATGCAATGGTCTGGAGCGCTATACTAAGACACTCTTTCGTTGGGGTGAAGGGAACCTGAGGGTATCAGAGCCGTTGATCGAAAAGGGACTTTCTCAAGCCCAGATAACAGAAAAACATGGCTATTCGTCCGATCATTACCGTAACCCAAATCACCTGTTCACAATCGTTCTTCAGGGGAGTATGGAAGTGTCCCTGGACGAACGTTCTTATACGGCAAATGCAGGAGATCTTGTCTACTGCTCTCCCGGGGCGCTTTTTCACCGTCAAGCCAAAGAGGCAGTTTGGTTCGTCGTCCTCTGCTTCAGGGATGTCAAACACTGGTCGCCGCTTAAACAGTATGGCCCCTACATACGTTCCTATGAGTCTGCCGACCTGGTGTTTATCTTATTGAAGCATATCATTGATGCTTCGGGCAGTGATGATGAACAGGTGCTGACCTTTGGCACCGAGCATGCGCGTATGCTGCTGACGGTTCTCAACCGTGAGTTACTTCATGTCGGGGACGATGCTGTTCGCTATGCACATAAATTGCGCATGCTGTTGCAGGAAATACGCCTATCACCCGAACTGCCCTGGACCGTTAAAATGATGTCTGACAAGATGCATGTATCCAGCAGTACGCTGAAGCGCATGACCCGAGAAATGTACGACACCCCGCCTCTTGCCCTGGTCATACAGGTTCGCATGAAGGAAGCGCAGAAGCTTCTTGAAGAAACTAAGTATCCGATTGAGGAGATCGCCGGCCATCTTGGCTACAAGAGCGGCTACTCGTTTATGCGATTGTTCAAGAAGCATGTGGGTATCGCACCAGGCGCCTACCGCAGTCAACATAGCAAATGACACACGCAGCCCAGCCGATGTGCGCCGGGAGATCGACTGGCTGATGGAGAAGAGGCAAGAGGTCGGACTCATGGGAGAGATGGGGGGGCACTTCTCATGGTGCTGCGTGATCTCCGCTGCGCCCTTCATAGCTCCTCGGAGCGACGTCGGGAGCACGCGGATCGCATTCCCCGGATCACGCAACGCCCTGATTGTTCTACACATTTTCCGGATATGGGGTGGTGTCGTCAGTAGCGCGGCCCCGTCCCGGGGCCAGCGCCCGCCTGCCCTCCCGGCCCATTGGGGCCGTGCAGGCCGTGCAAAGGGAGCATACGTATGGAGAATGATGAGCCAAAGCGACTCGATATTCACATTCTGTACACCTTTCTTGCGCGCCCTGGGGCCGGGACGGCCCCGGGCTACTACCATTCGGTCCATGTCCACTCCTTATCTCTTCTCCTCCAGATGACCAGGGGGTAGCGTCATCGCGTCTTTCCGCACCTGCTCAAGCCAGGCATCCAGCTTCTTGGAGAGCACTGCTTTCTTCTCAGGGCTCTGCAAAGCGTGCTTCCCCGCTAGCTCCGTCGGGTTGCTGGCGAGATCGACGAAGTTGTGCTTCGGGATCGGTGCACCCGAACCGGCTCTGATGCATACCGGTCAGCAGTCCTGCACGTGACGGCCCGCATTGTGGCGCGGTGACGTAGCCGGCCGTGAAGCGCACACCGGATTCCGCCAGGCGGTCGATGTTGGGAGTTTTGAAGTCCTGCACCCCCTGGCAACCCAGGTCGTGATAGCCCAGGTCATCGACCATGATCAGCAGGATACTGGGCTGCTCCGCGGCCAGGGCCGCGGAGCACAGGCCAAAGATCATCATTGCCGTTACCAATAATGTTCGTCGCTGCAGCATGGTATCCCCTTACTTATCGTCTGCCTGCTCAACGCCGAGGAATTCCTTCAGGTCACTGTACGGCTTCCCCCGTATCTGCCTGCGAAACGCCCCACCCTTGTCCCGATAGTGCGGCCACAGCAGGGCCTGGACCTTCAGGGTTTCATTGAAGATCGCCAGGTCGCCCGTGGTGCGCGGGTCGCCGGTCTCGCGGCCGTAGGCGTGCATTTTGGCCTTGAGCCGCTCTTTGATCGCGGCGTATTCCGGGTTGTCAATCAGGTTGTTCTGCTCCCACATGTCGGTCTGCAAGTCGTACAGCTCCTCCACCAGTTCCGGACGCTGGGAATTCGGATATTTCACGATGTATTCGTAGCGCTTGTCGCGAATAGTGCGGAACGTCTTCGGATCGGTATGCCATTCGTTGCCGGTCATCACCCAGTCGCGCGCGGGGTCAATCCAGCCGGACTTGTCGGAGAGCATCAAGTCGAGAATGCTCTTGCCGGCCATTTCTTTGGGGATGGGCGCCCCGGCGGCCTGTAGGAAGGTCGGCGCGATGTCGGTGCCCTTCACGAAGTCGTCGATAATTCGATTCGGTGGAACTTTACCTTTCCACATCAGCGCCATCGGTACGTGGCTGCCCCCATCGTAGGGACTGCCTTTACCCTTGAATCCTGCCGCGGGCTGATCGGTGGAACCATTGTCTCCGATGTAAACGACCATCGTGTTGTCGAGCAGGCCGCGCTTCTCCAGATCCGCGAGCATCCGTCCGGTCTGCCGGTCGGCATCCAGGATCTCGTAGTAGAAGCCGGGCGGCTTGATGTTTGGGTTGTTGCCCGGGTCCTGGTTGATCCTGCCGGCATCTACACCGAATTCTTCTTTCAACCGTCTTCTCGCCTCCTTGTCTGAAGGCCAGCGCCCGTGCGGCTCCGAGATCCCGGCCCAGAAGAAGAACGGCTTGTCTGCGTCGCGCTCATCGAGGAACGCTGCGAAGTTTGCCGGAACGTCGTGGCGGTCGAGATAGCCACGCTTCTCGTAGTCCGTGATCTTGATGTCGTAGTAGGGCGTGCCAACCAGTCCCCCCTGTCCTTCCTTCGGCACGATCCCCGGCCCCCAGCCCTTGCCGGCAAACGCCGACTGATAGCCGTGGCCCACAAGAATCTGCGGCAAGACCGAGAACTTCTTCGGCAGAAAGGAGAGCATGAATGCCCCCTGCTCCAGCTCCCAGAAGTTGCGCCCCGTGAGCATGGCCGCGCGGGATGGCCCGCAGGATGGTGCACTGACGTAGGCGTTGCGGAACAGCACGCCGTCCCTTGCCAGCCGGTCGAAGTGCGGGGTCCGCAGATTCGAATGCCCGTAAATGCTGTGCTCAAACCAGCTCTCGTCATCGGTGACGATCAGGAGCAGGTTTACCCGCCGTGGCGGGTTGGGCCTGGCTGTAGCCTTGAACGCCGCGCACAGGGCGAGCGTGCAAATGATCGTTGTGCAGATCGTCCGTTTCATTCTGTTCACCATACCTTCCTTCCCTTGAGTCGCATTATCGTGTCAATCATACGAGCTATGCCGCAACGCAACCATCACTCATACCCAGACCAGTAGCACAAAACAACCAGACCGCCGGACCTGCCCGAATGCCGCACGACGAGTCGTGCAACAGCGGGAATGACGAAGTACTCCCGGCCTCGGCCGGTCCGCCGGGGCGGAGAATACCCAAGCATCCTGGAAGTACAGCTCCACCAGCGGCTCAGAGACGACAACGGAACTCCCGTGGCGTCTCACCCTCGCCAAGGGCCATCCCAGGCCGGCACCATCGCGCCTGCTGGCCGAAATCTTGACCCAGGGGCCGGGTCACTCGTATGTTTCAGTCAGAAAGCGGGGCCCCACATGGTGCGGAACGTACGCTGAACGGGGGCCTCGAAAAGCAGAATCCTATTGGCATGAGCTCATCCGTAACAATCGCTAGTAACTGAGCCGATGAGGTTCACGTTGCTGTTATTGACCGCCCTGGTCTTGGCCGCGAGGGGCGACGCCAAAACCGCCGGTGTGTTTTATTCCACCCTCTATGCCTATGATCCGGCTTACCGGATTACGCGCATCACGGATTTTGGTGTCGGTGCGGATCTGAAGAAGAAGCTGTTCGGCAATGTCGATGGCGATGCCTCCGGCCGGGATGATGCGATCGCGGTGTACTGCAGTGCATTGAATGCGTCGCAAAACGTCTGGCGCGTGGAGGCGGCGCTCTCGGACGGCTCGGACTTTATCAACCCTTCGACCTGGTTGAGCTGGACCAACGCTGTCGGCGACGAAAAAGCCATGACCGGTGATGTGGATGGCGACGGCGATGAGGATCTCGTCTTTTTCCGTAACACCGGTGCCACCTGGCATGTGGCGCTTTCGACCGGTAGCCGCTTTGCCCGGCCGGTCTTATGGAACGTCGGCAATGGTGCGGGATCGAATAACCAGTTTCTGGAAGATATAGACGGCGACGGAAAAGATGATGCCGTGATCAGTTGGACGACCTGGAATGGCGGCGACTGGCGATGCGGATTGTCGACCGGCAGCGGGTTCGGGGCGTTCGGCCTCCTGGAGCAGGGCTTCGGCAATGGTATGACCCATTTTGTGTGCGACCTGGACAGTGATGACAAGGCGGATCTGATAGCCTTTGATCCGGCGGGCGGAACCTGGAATATCAGCATTAACGGCGATCCGACCAATGCCATGGATACGGGCTATCCCATCGACTTCTCGGTCGATGGCGCCACGGCCAGCTATGTCCACCCGCAGCGCTCCGATCCGTTCTCCGGTATCCGATACTATCTTGAGCTGACCGATGACCTCGTTTCCAATGTCTGGACCACCAACGGCTATCTCGTTGCCGGTGCGCGGGCGGATGCTTACACCAACGGTCTCGATGCCGCCACCAACCGGATATCAACCGAGGGGAACGACCGGCTCTTTATCCGCCTGAAAATTGAACAGGAGTAAACCTTTCGCCAGATCGAAACGCCAGGGGGTCTTGCAATTGTCAATTGCAGGGCCTGCCCCCCCTCCGTACCAGATCCTCCCCAAGAGTCACTCCGCCTGTCAGGAGAATAGCGCCTACCACGCCTGACTCATTCTTCCGGGAGTTGGCAGTGGCCGGGTGAGATAGGATCTGCGCTCAGAGCCATCGAGCGAATAGCCGTTCGGGCTACCTTGCCCACAGACAAAAAAACCGGCGCGTTTCGTACGCTCGAATTCTGGTTTGGTCCCCCGTTGCTCACATCGCAGTAACACAACCATCGAAAAAGGCCCGTGAATGTGCGTTAGCAACTGGACAGCTCCGGCCCGGGGCTACCCCACTGGGGTGACTGTTCCTTAAGCGGCCAATAGCGGATGGATCAGGTGGGTCTCTGTCAAGGCTTCGTCCCGTTTATCTCGACCTGAAGGTCTTTCAGCGTGGAGGTAACACTGTCAAAGTCCGGATACCGACCGAACACCATCTCGCGCATTGCCGCGTAGTCGTCACGTAGCGCGTCCATGTTCCGTTCGGGAGGCAAGAGCCGCAAGGTACCGGCCCTCGCCAAGTCATACCTCGCCCAACCACGAGGGTAGAACTTCATCTTGAACGCGACTACCGACTCGAGCAGATCCGGTGCATCAAGTGCCGATCGTCTTACATCCTGTTCCTCGGCCATCATGCTGAGATCATAGTAGTGTCGGGAATAGCGAGCAGGAAACGGGCTGCCCTCCGGCCGGTGTGCTTCCTGGTGCAGTATGGTTGCCTTCTCCCAGAACGTGCGTTCTGCCTTGATGACTTGTACCTCACAGCTCGGCTCTGCAAAAAGCTCCGGGAATGCCTCAGCAGCATAGGATGTCACCTGGTACCGAGCATTTGGCAGCCATTGAGCAAGAGGGCCAATCTCGAGCCGGATCTCCGGCCGCAAGTATGCATCTCCGAATCCTGACGGATACCGGATGTTGATCACATCCGGCGCACCTTCCTCAACCGTTGCAGAACAGATCCCCTCCATAAGGCGCTCCACTTCAGGGAGAAAGACGGCCTCAATATACTTGCGTGACAGTGCAGGAACGGCCTTGTTGAATTGGTCCTGTTTCGTCTTTGATCGCTCGGAATTCGGGTTCTCCGTGACGACCTCGTTCCAGTCCAGAATGAGATCAATGTCCTCTGAAAATCGTTCGATCAGCCCGAAGACCTTTGACAGGGACGTTCCACCTTTGAAGAGAATTCTGGTACCGAGTAGAGGCGAGGCGAAAAGCCGTCCCAGCACCCACGTCACCCAGAAGTCCTTCTCCACGATGGCCCCCGACCTCATTCCACGGCGTTCTGCAGTCAGGGCAAACAGCTCGTTGCGCTTCTCGTCAGACATCAAGGCAATACGATCCATCAGGACGCCTCTTTCTGGATATTGCGAATGACATCGCGTATCCACCCCGGTGCTGTTTTCGTGTCCTGCACGATCTTCGGCCACATCGAAGCCGGGATGGCCGATCCCAGCCTCCTGTGAACACCAGCGTCGACGCGCGCCTGCCCCAGGGCCTTGAGAGCCTGAACGACCTGCTCGCTTTCACGGTATCGGAAACCGGATTCCTTGAGGGCCCGCTTCTTGAACACCACACTTCGACCATCAACATCATAGGCTTTCGGCGGCCCGTCCGAACGGTAGACGGCTTGAGTAGGGACCTGTGTTGAGAGCCCGAGCAGATTCAGGGCCGTGTTCTCCGAGGGTTGAATACGCCAACCGTACTTGCGGGCTATCGCTTGCGCTACCTCATCCAAATCTGGGCCCATGCGCTGTCCCAAGAGTTGACTGAACCGCGGGTAATCATAGAGCCCTCGCAAAATGCGACGGATTGTTCCGCGCTGCTCCAGTCGTACCAGAGCCAAGCGAATGGCGCCATCACTCCCCAGACCTGCAAAATCGGTCTTGGAGAACACCCAACCAGTGCCTTTACGGCGCAGCCTTTCAGCCACCTTATCTTGAACAGATTGCATCATACGTCCTTATAGGTTTGTAACAAATAGTAGCGTGTTTTTGTTACAACACAAGCCGCATCTTCCCTGGCCGGTAAAGGAACAGTACCTCTCGTTGACTACTCAACGATACTGACTGAAGAATCGTTCTCGTTGGCGGTCGCGTTTTCGCTGGCGCCCCTTGCCCGTCAGCATCTTGTCTTGGCTCACACCTGAGCCGTTCTTGCTGGCGTCAACCGCGGCTGGGTGAGACAGGAACTGCGCCGAGAGGCTGGACACCTCACGCATCCATAGCATTGAGGGCCCAGTTAACCGTGGACATGGTGATTAGCTGCACCCGCCCCTGGTCATCGACCAGGTAATGCATCTGGTCGACGTGAATGAACAGAATGTTTACCCGCCGCGGCGGGTTTGGACGGTCATTCATCGGAATACCTCATCATCACGGTGCCTTCGGAGGTGGCGACGCGCAGGTTGCGCAGTTCGACCGCTCCGCCTTCGGGCAGTGTCAGATAAATTCCGGTCGGCGTTCCTTTGAATTGCATCGGCAGACTGAATTCCTGCCATTTCCGACCGGGGGTCGCCTCCTGTTTCCAATCATTGGAGACCTCATTTTTTGCACGGGAGGTCCACTGCAATGCAACCGGACTCTTCTTCGAAGAACGGGCTTCAAAATGGAAGACAGCCGTTCCCGGCAGGCGCGGAATCATTGGGGTGCGGATACCGAATCCGGGCTGATCTGACTTCATCGCCACCACCCCGTTGCGCATGGCCGCTCTGCCCTCTTTCGAAAGTGCCGCCCAATGATGGCTGACGCGAAGTCCGTCATAATCGGCATTGGGGTGGTACTGCTTAATGCCGTCCTGAGCGAAGTATTGATCAATCACGGCTTTGAGCCGCTCGCAGACTTCCGGGTGAGCCTCCGCGACATCTTTGGATTCACCGATATCATTGCTCAGGTTGTAGAGCTCATGACGGTGCTGCAAGTCGGGCGAACCTGTAGTGAGCGGAGTCGAACTATCGAACCAGTAGCGGGTCAACTTCCACTTCCCGTCGCGCACAAAGGTATTGGGCAGATTGCCGACAAAATCCGCAAACTGGGCCATATCGCAAATCATCGGCTCGCGGTCGTACGCCTCGCCTTTCAGGGCCGGCACAAAACTCAGGCTGTCTTTGTGATCCTCGGGGCGCAGCGGCTGACCGGTCATTTCGAGCAGCGTGGCATAGAGATCGGTGGTTGAAACAATGGCGTCATTGACACTGCCCGCTTGGGTGACGCCCGGCCAGCGCACCATAAAGGGAATGCGCACGCCGCCCTCATAGGAGTTCACCTTGCCGCCACGGAGTGGGTGGTTGTTGGTCGGCGTGGTGCCGTCCACGACGTTGTACATGTTGCCGCCGTTGTCGGAGAGGAAAAGAATGATCGTGTTATCGGCCAGACCGTTCTTCTCCAGCGAGGCCATGAGGCGTCCGATATTTTCATCGAGCACCTCAATCATGGCGGCCATGGTCGGACAGCGCTGCGGATCGTTTGGGTCAACTTTCTTTTTCCACTTTTCAATCAGCTCCGGTTTGCTCTGGAACGGCGCGTGCACGCTGTAGGGCCAGTAGCACATGAAGAAGGGCTTGTCTTTGTGATCGGCTATGTAATCGATGGCCAAATCAGTGATGTAGTCATCCACATGCGTATCGGACGGCAGGTTGGAGTCCAGCGTTTCGCAATCCTCCCACGGCGGGAAAAACTTTCGTTTGGAATCTTTTCCGGGCGGGCCTGAATGCCAGCGACCGCCATAGACGGTTTCAAACCCGTGCACCTCGGGAATATAGGGTTTGTGGCCAAGATGCCACTTGCCGATAAATGAGGTGGCGTAGCCCGCATCCTGCATCGCCTCACCCAGCGTGTAGTAGGAAGTGTCCAGATAGCTCGTCGAGCTGGGGCCGAGACCGCGGTAGAAGGACGGACCGGTAGTGCGCTCCTCCTGCTCCCACTTCTGGCGGATGTGACCGGCGGCGGAGGTGAACCCGGTACGGGCAGGTAGTTGCCCGGTCAAGACACTGGACCGGGTCGGCGAGCAGGCCGGGTGCGCCGAATAGCCGTTAGTGAAGCGCATGCCGCCCTTGGCCAGCCGGTCGATGTGCGGCGTTTCATAAAACGTGCTTCCATAGCACGCCAGGTCGCGCCACCCCAGGTCATCCACCATGATCATGATTACGTTCGGTTTCTGTGCAGCCTGCACAACCCCCGCGAGCAACAGCCCGCCCAAAATCAGCTTTGTTTTTGTCATATCCTTTATCCTTTCAAAATCGGTGAAGCGTCAGAATAGACGCGAAGTTCGACCACGCGGGCGGTTTTGGCACCGTTAGTGGCCTCGACGGTCAGGCGCACCTGATCGGCAACGACCTGTTTAAATTGATGGCGGCGGTAACGCTGGAAGTTATCGCGCTCACGAACGACGCGTACCCATTCCCCATTCACGCGGCATTCGAGCGTATAATCGCGCACGCACTCCTTCGGCAGCCGGTTCCAGCGTTGGGTCGGCATGGAGACGGTCAGGTCGGTATCAAACACGCATTGAATGGCACCCACCTTCGTCGGCTTCTTCAGCGTCAGCTCAATGCTTTGCGGCAGCGCCTGTTTTGGGTCGGATTCCCACGTATTCGTTTTTCCGTCGAGCGTCGGGCGCGCAATGCCGTTGACCACATTTTCGGCCAACCAAAGCTCTTCGATTCCGGCATCAGGGGTCAGGCGTGTGCGCATACTGCTGCCGTCCACCTTTTCCCATTCATTCGCCCCGCTGTAGACGCGGAAGCTTCCGGCGCGCGCGGAAACACCGGAGCGCCACTGAACGGCGTCGGTGCGGTCGAGCACAATCCAGGCATCGGAAGCGTTAATCGTTGCATTGACCGGAATGTCCACCCAGCTGTCGGTTCCGGCAGGAATGGAATGAGTCACGGTTGTCACATCCTTGGTCGAAGACAAATCGCCTTCGCGCAGGTGCAACGTAATGGCCCCGCCTCGCTTCGACTGAAGATGAAGCTGAACCGTTTCCAGTTTCTTGCCGGCTTCCCAGGTGAAACATTCGCCGCGCTCGGTCGTGAGCGGCAGCCAGCGGTCTCCGTCCGTGTTGGCATCCGACGAGGAACTGCGGGTACTGCTGGCACGCACCTGTGCGCCGAGTGCCAGGTCGGCGGGATCGCGGTTCGGAATGCCCGGCACATACTGATCGTTCTTGAGCAGCAACTGCTGCAGTTCCGGCATGTGCTTTTGGTAAACGCCACGCGGCGTGGTCTTATGTTTCAGTGCCACACCGGCCGCCGTTCCGGCCGCCTGTCCGGTCACTGCGCAGGAGGCCTCGATGCGCACCGTGCCAAGCGCCAGGTGCGTGACACTGGCGCAACGGCCGGCCATCAAGAGGTTGTCGATATTCCGGGAATAGAGACAACGATACGGAATCTGGCCGATCGGAATCTTGGTATCGATCGTAAACGGACCTTCTGTAGAAAGAATGCCGAGGTGATGATGCACATCCAGTGTCCAGCCGGTGTGGGCAATCACATCGTCGAATTGACGGTTTTCAATGGCATCGTTGGCCGTGAGCACTAGGTCGCCCATCAGGCGGCGGCTCTCGCGTTTGCCCGTCATAAACGGGACATAATCGAGTGAGTAGTTGGCAATCCGATCGCGCTCGGACCATTTGTTCCTAAAATAATCCCACATCGTATAGTTCACCCGGATCAGCTCGTCACGGGCAAATTCAGGATCCCAAAGATCGTCAACATACCCCGGATGCTCATACCACCAGGTTCCGCGGATAGCGATTGCTTTGAGCCGCTCCTTTTGCGCGTCAGCTGAGCCGCCGCCCGTCCGGTTATTCAGCCAGTCATCAGGCAGTGAATAGAGCCAATCCGGCGTTTCAAAATGCTGTACAGCAGAATGTTTTCCGACGACATAATACCCGCATTTACGCAGGTCGTTACGCCCGCGCCGCAGGCAGGCGCTCATGGTATTGCCATCGGTTTTTTCGGGCGCTCCATCCTCCTGATATTCGCGGAAGGCTTCGCGGCCGACGCGCTCATCGGCTCCGGCGTGATGACCGAGCCACGCATCGCCAGTGCAGTCGATAAACATGTTGCCGGAAAGCGATTTGCGCGCGCCGGTCAGCGTATCGACCAGGATCACTTCGGTAATTCGCCCGCCCTTCTTCACGCCTTCAAGCCAGAAGTTCTCGTGAAGGTCGAGCTGCGGCTCCGCAACGGCCAACTGCTTAAACGGACGAGTCATCGTGATGTGCCAATGCTGCTTGGTCAGCTGCTCATCGGTCATCCCATACAACTCGATTCGCCCGGCCTCTTCAATGATACCCGTTTCGCGCACCGGCTTGCCGCGGTGCTTCTGAGCAGCGCCCTGCACCGGCACACCGATCTCGGCACTCGCGTTGCCGCCTAGCACCGGGCGATTGGAGATCAGGGCCGTCTTCGCGCCCATGCGCGCCGCGGCAATCGCAGCCGGTCCACCGGCCGGGCCTGCGCCCACCACAATCACATCATAGCTGCCGCCGCGCTTGACCGCATTGGAGACACCGCTCAAGCGTGCGCGTTCATTTTTGAAGGCCTTCACGTCGACCGGCGGCTGATAGTTGAGATCTCGCGTCAGCAAGATCGATGAGCAGCGGCCAAAGATGCCGGTCTTATCCTGCAGCGCCAGCTTTGTGGAACCAGCCAGTTCATGCACGCCGCCATCCTGCCACACCCAGCCCTTATCCTTCTGCGCGCCAAAGGTCCTTCCGGCATCCTTGCCGTTGACCGCGATCCCGAAGGTGCCCGGTGCATGTTCCGGGATCCAGTTACGGCTGCGCACCCACAGGCGGTATTTGCCGGGCTTCACCGCGCCAAGTTTCAGCGTCGCGTCGCTCACCGTTCTGCTGGTGCCGTGCGCCAGCAGATAGGAAGACCCCATAAAGCCGACATGTTGAGTGTCGAGCGCCCACCCCCCGTAGGTCTGAAAATCCGCCGCATCAGCCCACAGGAAACCGGAAACGGCTTCACGGATCGCGCGCGGCTTTTTGCGAAATGGAATGCAGTTATTGAATTCACCGCCCTGAATATCGGCAGGATCAAAGGAAATGGCCCACGCGCCGTTTGCCCCCAGGGCAAAGGCCAGACTGCCGGTTTTCATAAAGTCACGTCGAGTAATCATCAATAGCTCTCCCAGTTCACTGTGTCTCAATCTTCAATCGTAAAAGGCACGCCGGTCGGCGGCCGGAATGAGATAGAGTTCGTTAAAACTGTGTTTCAGCCCGGCGCTCAGTTCGACGGTCCAGCGCGGTTCTTCGGGGAGCTCGTCCAACGCCGGAAGATATCCGCTGTGGTAGCCATAGGCATCGAGCTGAAGCGAATCGTCGATCTGCGGGAGGGTGGCCAGCTCGGTGCGTAAACGACCCGCCGTTTGTTCCAGCCGCTGCAGCTCTTCCCTGATGGAGAAGAACGGAACAGCCCCCCGTTTTGCTCCTTCGGCTCCTCTGCAAAAAGCGGCCCCTGCGCCGCCCACACACAAATGAACGCCGGCAGCACGGCTCGGAACCTGAAAGCAGTCATCAACATCATGCCCGCTAATATGGTACAGCAAACAAGAAATGTCGAAGCTCGAAGGACGGCTGGTTCATGATGTATCAGTGCTCGATCGCCACGCCCGGACCGTAATCGGCCATGGCGGTCATCCGATTCACTCAGGCGATCTTCAAGGTAAGGCGCTTGCCAATGGCCTCGGCAAACTTCTCAAGGGTCGAGAGCCTGATGTCTTCCGCATGGTTCTCAATGCGAGAGATAGCCGATTTCTTCGTGTGGAGACGTTCAGCTAGATCGTCCTGGGTCAGTCCCGCCTCTTCGCGCGCAGCGCGGAGAATGACCCCTATCTTGAACTGCTCGTATCCGATTTCGAATCCGTCGGCAAACTCAGCCGAACGCTTCTTGCGTTGCTCGATGTATCTTTCGAGATCATCCATTTCGTTTCCTCCGGCTCAGGAAGTCCTTCTTTCGCTCTTCGGCAAGGCGTATCTCGCCCTGCGGTGTCTTCTGGCTCTTCTTCTGGAACGAGTTGGTCAGTATGATCAGCTCACGTCCATGGAAGAACCCTAGCAGCCGAAACGTGTTCCGCCCGACGTCAACTCGGACCTCCCAGATATCGTCTGTGTTGACGAGCTTCTTCAAGTAATTCGTCGGCACACGTTCCAGATCGCGCACAGCACGTAAAACCCACGCAATCTTACGGACAGCCTTGTCCGGGAGCGTGTCAAGGTGCTCCTGCACGGGACATCGCCCTGATGACGTGGTGTAGAACTGGGTTCTTCTCATCGCGGACAGGTTAACATATCAGTGAACACCGTCAAGCTTCATCTCTGGACCAAAGAGTTCCAGGTCAACACCAGTGCTCTGCCCCACTGCCCGCAAGGAGCTACAATGGCCAGCCGGTTCTCGGCCCCGGGATCCATGGCGGGGGGGGTATTGGCGGCAATCACGGCTTCGACGTACTGGCACACGGTCTCCAGCCGCCCCTCGTGCAAGTCGCAGAGACAGATAGTCGAGTCCTGCAGCTGCTCCCCGTGAATACTGCAAACCCCACGGCGGAGCAGCCTTCAGGGGCACCGTCTTCGCCCTACCTGAAGATGAACACCGTCCCCTTCGGCACCGGCGCGGCAACGGCCTCAATGATGATGGAGTTCAGGAGGGGGTTGTACTGCAGGCTCCCCGGACCGTTTAATAGCGTGATGACGAGTTTGGCGTTCCCGTCCAGAACCACGTTCTGGAAGAGCAGATCTTCGTCACTATCAGCAAAGCGCGCGCTCCGAGCCAACATATCCTGACTCGTCCCGTTAATATCGACGGTCGTCACCTCTCCAGCCTGACCTCCGGCGATCTTTTTTTGGCCCCCGCCGGCCACGGCGCGTGGATCGAGCTGACGGAAGGTTATGCCAAAGCCGTCTGGGTTCATTTTCTTGACACCGCGCGCTGGGATTTCCTGAAAAACCAACCGGCCGACGTGTATCCCGCCCAGTACGTAAAAGGCCTCGGCACGGTCATGGAACTGCTGCTTCGCGAGCAGGCCCTGAACCGGCCGGGATGCGAAACGGTGATCCACCACTATGAAGAGATTCTGACCCTCTATCTCCTGCAGGAAACCAAGGATTGGGGATCGCCCGCCACACGGCTTGCCCACCAGCAGCTTCTCCACTTGCGCGGGCAACTGATCGAGCGGCTCGCGGAGGAATGGACCGTGGAAAAAATGGCCGCCGTCTGCCACATGTCGGCGGGCCACCTGCACCTGCTCACCAAACGCCACGAAAGCATCACACCGATGGAACTGCTGCGTCACCTACGCATGGAACACGCCTCCACACTGCTGGTGGGCACCACGCAGACGATCGACATGATTGCCCAGCAGGTCGGCTACCGCACCCCCTACGCCTTTTCCGACGCCTTCCAGCGCCACACCGGCAAACGCCCCGGCGCCTACCGCGCCGGCAAGTGATCTTCACCCAATGCCTGGACCTGAGCGATAGCCGAGCAGGCGTCGCGTGTGGCTCTGCAATCGTATCGTTGTGCCGAAGGCACAGAACAGCAATAGCCTGGGGCAACGCCATGAACCTTATACATAAGTCGGCCCCAACGGGGCCCCGTTCATCGTAGCCCAGGCCAACGGCCTGGGTCCGGGCATGACCCATTCCGTGGCCTGAAAGGTCACCTCAATCTATCGGCAGACCGTTGAGGCGCCCCTTCAGGGCGCACTCGGCGTGGCATCGACACCCAGGCCTGCGGCCTGGGCTACGATGAGGACGGCCCGTTGGGCCTGCCATGTACCGAGCCGAGGCCTGCCCTGCACCGTGCTGAGGGACGAAGCTCTGGTGCAGGGAAGGAGGCCCTGGTTCATGGCCTTCCCCGTGCTGCCGGGGCTTTGTATGCGCACTTATGTATAGGGGTCAGGGCAACGCCCCAGGTACGGTCGTGACATGTAATGCGCCCTGAACGGGCGCCACAAAGCGCTGTCAGATTGTGGTGCCCCTTCAGGGCACATGTTCTTCTTCCCTTAGTTCCTGGGGCGCTGCCCTCGTTATACCTCACATCTCCTTTGGAGTCCCAACTTGGAGTGCGGCGGCA
>CAZCDU010000081.1:0-22158 GCA_964497125.1 uncultured Victivallales bacterium
CCAGTATTTCAATCCCGTCTGATAGCGCTCCTTCACGTCCTCATCAGCCGGCAAATACCCGATTTTCGGTAGCTCTGGAAGACGTCCATGAAACCAGATATGGCGGTCGAGCGCGGCAAACTCCGAAATGTCGACATGCCCGTAGGATGAAGAGATCGACGCATAATGGTCGCACATCTTGGGCTGTTGGGTCTTGGGTACTTAGGATTTCCTTGGGTATTTGGGTACTTAGGTGTTTCGGATTTGCCTGCAGGTTCACGTACTCGTGAAATATGCAGGCTAGCCCTTATACACAAGTCGGCCCCAACGGGGCCAGTTCATCGTAGCCCAGGCCAACGGCCTGGGTCCGGGTATGACCCATTCCGTGGCCTGAAAGGTCACCTCAATCTATCGGCAGACCGTTGAGGCGCCCCTTCAGGGCGCATTGGGCGTGGAATCGCCACCCAGGCCTCCGGCCTCGTTATACCTCACATCTATAACGGCTGAAAAGACGGCACTTCTGCGCGCTGGGAGGCAAAATGAGGGGGCTGTTGACTTGGAGTGCGGTGGCAGAGTCCGAAGCGAGCCTGCGAGTGTAGGACGTCGACACCGCTTTTGCGTCGTGCTGGGGGTAGTTCTGCGCGCTGGGGAAAAGCGGCGTCGCCGTCCCTGGGCGCTGGCGCGCCCAGGGACTCTGCCGCCGCACTCCAAGTTGGGACTCCAAAGGAGATGTGAGGTACAACGAGGGCGTTGCCCTGGGCTGGTATATCTGGCCCTTTCAGGGCTGGAGACCTTTTCGGTTGACGATAACGGGCGACGATAACGGATTACGATAAGAGAGTCTCTAAATCGTCCACCGTAGTCGTCGCCGTAGTCGTCGGCCGGCTCCCCTACCCCAACACCACGTCAACCACATGCGTCCCGCCATCCGCCACCAGCGGCTGGGTCGGATCATGCGGCGCACCGTCGACGGTGATGGACGCCACGGGAGCGCCGGCCTTGTTGCCGGGGTTGGTGATGCGGATGTCATAGGTGGTTCCGCGGTAGATGCGGTGCACGGAGGCCTCGCCCCAGGCGGATGGCATGCAGGGCTTGATGACCAGGCCATCGAGCGTGCGGCGCACGCCGAGCATGTATTCGGTGACGCACTGGTA
The DNA here is from genome assembly GCA_964497125.1 of uncultured Victivallales bacterium. Classification (GTDB taxonomy): domain Bacteria; phylum Verrucomicrobiota; class Kiritimatiellia; order UBA8416; family UBA8416; genus CAYLXP01. The sequence continues at coordinate 1,134 of CAZCDU010000081.1, forward strand.
CATCCACGGAGCGGAGCCGGTGGTCCAGGCGTGCTCGCCCATACCCACACGGTTCTCGCTGTCGGGTCCGTAGTAACCGTTGAAGAAGACGTTGGGCTGATTGAGTACGGGGCGCTCCGGGTTGCCGGGCTGCACGGACTGCCACAGCTTATAGGCTTCGTCGGCCATGCCGCGGTCCAAGAGCGCCAACAGCATGAAGGCGTTACCGTGGGTGTAGACGCTGGCGTTCTCCGCCGCGCCCGGGCGGATCGCGCTCAGGCGTCCGACGTTGTGCACGTACTTGGTATAGGCCGGCCAATTCAGCATCAGGCCCCAGCCGGAGTCGAGCATCTCTCCCACGCTGTTCCACGATTGCTCCCAGCGCTCGTCCGGGACAACCTTGCCAAGCTGCGCCCAGCTCTGCATGTTGAGGAAGATCTTGCCTTCGTCGTTCACTCTCGACCCGATCGGGTTGGCGTCGTCGTCGAGCGCGCAGATATACCAACTGCCATCCCAGGCGTGTTTGTTGATCGCCTGGGCCATCTCTTTCTGCCACAGGCGGTACTCAGCAGCGTCATCGGCCTTGCCGATCTTCTCTGCAATCTCCGCCAGGATCAGGCAGCTGCGACAGAAGGCCATGGAGAGCCAGACGCTCTCGCCGCGCCCCTCGCGACAAACCCCCGTCAGCGAATCGTTCCAGTCGCCGTAGAACACCAGGTTCAGGTCATGAGCCCCGCGATCCTCGCGCAGCCGCAGCAGCGACCGGCGCAGATGCTCGTATACGGTGGCCTCGCCCTGATCGAAGAAGGGCACCACTTTCTCCAGCGTTTTCAGGTCGCCCGTCTCGGCGAGGTATTCGTGGAAGGCGCCGATCATCCACTGTGAGCTATCGGCATAGCGCAGGTCGTCGATGGGATGCCAGCCACGCAGGCCGAAGCCGGATTCGTACTGGTGCGCGCAGGCTTTGAGCAGCTGCTCCAGCGCGGCTTCGGGTTGCTGAATCGCGGCGCCCTGGCACTGCTGGATGATGTCACGATATCCCTTGAAGCCCCAGCGCGTCCAGACGACCCCGTAGTCGATCTGCTTCGGGTTCCAGACGTTGATCATGTTGTTGAGCGTCGCATCGGGTGTGGCCACCTGCAGGTTCGCTGCACGGTCGGCTTCCGCCTTGAGCAGCTCGTCAAAATGGGAATCAGTTGCCATCGAACCGTTCTGGTACTTCATGCGCAGACGCTCGATCATCGGCACGGCATCGCAGGCGCCGATCATGAAGCGGACCTCGTCCTGTGCACCGGCCTCCAGGGCCATATCGATCTGCATGGTGCCGACCGGGCTGAACATGGCGCACTTGGAGTTGCTGCAACGACCCTGCTCCACCACCAGCGGATTGTGCGTGGTGCGGCGCGGGCCGATCACGGCGCCGAGGCTGGCATCCCACCCATCGGGCCGACGATTCACGGCGAGGAAGCCGTTGTGCCATGGCAGGTCGACGCCTTCCAGGTAGCGCGGCGCATCCATACAGACGAAGATCGCCTGCTGCTCCGGCACGTACTCGGCGATGCGGTGCAGCTCGCCGCAGTAGAGATCTTCGCCGTCACAGTTCATGGGGACATAGGTAAAGAGCTGCATCTTACGCGGGCGGTCGCCCACATTGCGCAACCGCACATCCCAGATCTCGACAGGATCGTCACCGGCGGGCACATAGATGCGCCAGACCGCTTCAATACCGTCGGTCACATTCTCCACCACCTGGTAGTTCAGTCCGTTGCGGCATTCGTAGCGCTCATAGTCCTTGTAGACCGGCGCGAAGCCGATGGAGAAGTACTCGCCGCTCTCAGCATCGCGCACATAGACAAGGCGATCGTTCTGCACGATCTGGCAGTTGCGGCCGGCCGGCGACATATGCTTGGCCATACCGCAGTTGCCCTGGTCGAGCATCGTCAGGTAGTTCGGGTTGTATAGCATGTTGTGCAGGGTGCGGTCCGGTTCCGGGGTCACCGTGCACAGTTCCTTGCCATCCGCCTTGTACTCAAACGGGATCTTCTCTCCCGTTCCTCCAAACTCAGCGGGGATGATTTCCGTCAATGTTCCACTATCAGCCATTTTCTATTCCTTTAGGTCTTCACTGATGTATCCGGGCCTTCAGGGAGCTCCTTCATTAGCTTTCACTGTGATCACCGGTATCCTAAGAGATTCGAGTGTACGAGTACGTGTACGAGTACGGATGTATTCGCCACTCGTACTCTTACACGTACTCGTACACGCCTATCTCTCCATTCTTCTGCACATTACCCAACAGCCCCAGCTAATCCCGGAGACGCCCTCTCAGCCTATTCACCAGCAGGCGGGTCACCCCCATATCCGTGTCTCGGACGGTCTCGGGACCGGTCACGTCGGGATAGGGTTGCCAGCGCTGGAAGATCCAGGTGTTGGGACGGCCGCCGGCAGCGACGTAGCCGTCAAAGTATTCAAGCGTGTTGGCGACGGCTGAGGCACTGCGCGCGGCGGCGTTCTGCGCCTTCTCGGTCTCCTTCACAAAGTTATTTCCCCGGTAAGAAAAGTCATCAAAGGCGTTGATGATCATGCCGCAATCCAGCCCGAGCGACTTGACAACCTTCTCGGCGGCCATAATGCGGCCGAAGTCGAGCCGCTTCTCGTTGCGCCCGTCATAGTGGCAGTCCTGGTAGCTGAAATCGAGGTGCACGTGGTCCAGTTCGACGCCCCGCTCGCCCAGCTTCTGTTGAGCGGTGCGCAGGAACTCTTCTAGATCGATCGGATAGAGGCAGAGTGGATCGGTCGTCGTGTATGCGTCGCCCACGGTGAAATAGCCAAGCGATTCGATCATGCCGATCTTCGCATCCGGAAAGGCCTCCTGGATCACGGCCAGCGAATCGACCACCTCATCCATCACCTTGCGCCAGTCGGGATCCTCAAGCCCCGCCATGGGCTTGGAGCCCTGGAGACAGAGACCGACGTTCCACATCACCGCGTGATCTGAGGTCAGATAATCGACCGTCCCGCCGGCATCAACCCACCGCTGCAGAAGCTTGATCTCTTCAGCCGCATACCGCTTACCACGGCCGGGACCATGATCCTTCTTCTTTGGCGACCATCGTAAGGCGCCGACCTCAAAGGCCGACTTGAAGCCGCTACCGGTGACAAAGCCGGCCAGGCGCTTCAACGTGGCATCGCTGTAGCAGGGGGCACCACTCTTGCGGCGGGGATAGAGGGTTTCAATGAACTGCTTAAAGACAACCGTGTTTGCATGAACGACGGGCCAATTGCTTTTATCGGTAACCTGGGACATGAAGTCATCGCGAAGTCCTCGCGTGACCGTGTTGATACTGCCGGGGCCATACCAGATCCCGAGAGAGCCTTCGTCAACAGCGTCCGGCCTGCCACTCTTGGCTACAGGCGACACGCCACAGCCGGCAACGAGAGCCAGCCCTGCGAGCAGGGCAATAGACCTGGTTATTGTGTTGTTCATTGTAGTCATCATATCTGCCAATCCAGACATTCAACCGCCACTACCCATGCGTCAGCTCGTGACGCTCGGCCAGTTTCGCTTTAACCTCTTCGGCCATCGCTTCCGTAACCGGGTATTTCAAAATGAAGATGCCGCCCAGGAGAGTGAACACGGAAGGCAACACGGCAAAGAGGATGCGCAGGTTCATGATTGCCTCGGGGGTCTGAGCCTCCGCCGTGTCGATGACACCCGACACGCTTATCATCCAACCGCTCAAGGCCATGGCGATCGTAACGCCGATTTTGAGCAGCAGGCCGAATGTCGCGCTGTACATGCCCTCGCGGCGCTCGCCATTCTCAAGCTCATCGACATCGCAAAGGTCTGCAATCATGGAGGGGATAATCGTCCAGGTCAGGATCAGGCCGGGGTAGATGATGACCGAGAGCCAGATCTGGAGCGTGGGAATGGCCGGCGACCAGCCAAACCACTTAAGCCCTTGTCCAACCGCGACAAGAATGATGCCACCAAGCAGTGTCGATTTCTTGCCGAAGCGATTCGCGCATAGAGCGATGAGGGGAACCGCGGCCAGGTTACTCGCCGCGCCGACGATCCCGCCCCAGAACATGATCTTACTGGAGGTCTCCTTCGCTTCCTGGAGAGGCAGGTCTTTGAAGACATAGAAGACGTTGAGGTAATAGCTCATCTGCGACACCACCAGGACACCGCCGCAGAAAAGGGCCGCATAGAGACAGAGCCCGAGAAAACTCCTGTTCTTCAGGGTTGCCTTGGCTGAAGCTATGAAGGGAACCCTGGGCAAATCCGAGAACTCAGATCTCTCCTTCACGAACAGAGCCGCGGAAATGGCACTGAGAATCATGACGCCGCCCGCAATCATGCCTACATAGACAACGCCCTTTGTCTCGTCGCCCTTGCCAAAGTAGAACGCCAAGGGCATGACAGCCGGCAACAGGAAGGCCGCCCCGGTTGCAAACCACCCGCGAAAGGCCTGGATTGAGTTTCGCTCCTTCACGTCCGGCGTAATCTCAAGCCCCATCGCCGTCCACGGGATATTCCATATCGTGAAGAATACGAAATAGAGAATGCTGAACACCGTGAACCAGGTAAAGAGCCCCATCTCGCTCAGCCCCTTGGTTGGCATCCACATGACAGCGAAGCAGAGCCCCATGCCAATGCCCCCCACGAGCACGTAAGGCCGCCTGCGGCCCCAGCGCGAACGCGTGTTATCGCTGAGAGAACCAATCAGGGGATCCAATACCGCGTCCACGATCCGGGGAATCGCCAGCGCCAGCCCCATCAGTGAGGCCTTCACCCCCAGCCCCACCGAGAATATCGGCAGCGCCAGGATCCAGAGGGCATTCACCATGTCACAGGCAAGCCCGCCAACCCCCCATGCCGACTTGTGGAAGACCGACACCTTTGAATGCGAGCTCTTCTCTTCTTCTCGTGTCCTGTCAGACATTGACGCTCCTCTGTTTCGGATCATCGCTAAGCGGGACGACCCGTGAAAACCATTTACATATATGCTGAACTACCACATACTCAAGACACATTTATGCCATAGGCAAAGACGGAAAGCAAGCCGTATATTACACTGTGTAACCGCCGGTAAAACGCGGCTATGGATACAGCGATAAGGAGTAGCAGTCATGAAGAAGATTAAGACGGGCAATCTGTTTGGGCACCCGATAACGAATACGTCTCAAATCTCGTTGGCCGACCAGATCCATGATGTCCTTTTCTCAGAGATCTATGCAAGACGCTGGAAACCCGGCGATAAGCTGCCCAGCATGACGGAACTTGCAAAGCAAAGCGGTTGCAGCCGCATGCCGGTCCAGGAGGCCATAGAACGCCTCGGCGCGGAAGGCTACATTGTCCAGGTGGCACGCTCGGGCCTGTTCCTGCCGCAGACACTCCCGCAAAGCAAAGGCGCACTGGGCACAATTGGCATCCTGGTGAGAGCCCAGCAGAAGGATGAACAGGACATTGAATTCCTTGGCTTCGAGCAGCTACTCATACACCGCTTGATGTCCAAAATCGAGACCTACAACTACAAGACCCAGATCGTCTATGTCGGTGAAGATGATGACCTGCAAGATGTCCAGAAACGTGGTTCTGTATTCAAGGATGTCAAAGGTATCATCTCCCTGTTCACCTTCCCTCATGCTGGAGGAAAGACAGCGGAAGCCGGAGATATCCCGATTCTGTTCTGGTGCATACCGGACCATCGCTGCTCACCGTGCGTCGCCAGTGATTACGAATTCGCCATCTACCAGCTGACGAACAGCGTCATAGACCGAAATCACACAGAGATTTACCCGCTCCCATGCAGCTTGCTGAGGCCTTACGTCGCTGAACGCTACTGGAGAGGATATGCACGGGCGATGAAAGATGCCGGGCTGACGCCGGCGAAGGAGTTCTACGAGCGCTGCCTGGGGATACCCACACGCGACACCATGGCACTGAAGAAAGTGATCGCCGAGGTCAGTACGTGCAGCGCGTACGTCTGTTTCTCGGAGCCAAGAGCTGAAGAGGTGATCACCTGCCTGACCGAGGATGGCGTGACGGTACCGGACCAGGTAAGCGTTGTGGGGGCAAACCCACCTGAGGACGAGATCGCCAGCGGCCTGCACCTGACAGGCATCGGGTTCTCACCCGAGAACGAGATAGCGGCCTGCATTGACCTCTTGCGCGCGCAAATGCGCGGAGAAACAAACAAGGTCGGAACCATCATGCTCGCCCCCTTCGAGGTAGAAGGCAACACCCTCACCGACAAGGCGGGCTAGCCTGAGACTTCGTTTCGAACGTCCAACAACGAACATCGAACGCCCAACATCGAACGAAGAGAATTCTAGACTTCGATGTTCAATGTTGAATGTTCGATGTTCGATGTTCATTCTCACCCCTGAATAATCCGAGTGTGCTCGGGGGTGGTGCTTGCCTGAAACTTCGCCGTTACGCCACCTGCCATCGAGCCCTACCACTCGGAGAGTGGGGGCTACTTCAGTACGCGCCACTCTCCGAGTGGCAAGCGCCCTCTCGCCCTATCTCTGCCCGCGGCAAGCGGAGGGGGTCATGCCGGTCTTTTCCTTGAAGAACCGCGAGAAGTAGTAGACGGAGTAGAACCCGAGCCGATCGGCAATCTGGCTGATGGTCTGGTCACTCTGGGTGAGGAGGTCCCGGGCGCGGTTGACGCGGATCTCGATCTGGTACTGGCGCGGCGACAGGCCGGTATGCGCCTTGAAGCGTGTGCGAAAGCGGGAATAGCTGTACCCCAGCCGTTTGGCGAGCGCCTCGAGGTCGACGTTCTGTGCGGCATGCTCGAGCAGAAACAGGCAGGCCTCCTGCATCTTTCGCTCGTGACGATCGTTCGGCATCTCCTTGCTCATTGCCAGCGCGCGCACCCGCGCCAACGCCGCTACCGTGTTGCCGGCCATCATCTGCCGATAGCCCGGAGGAGCGGCCTGCATCATGTCCGCTATTGATTGAAACAGGCGCAACAGCTCCTGATCGTGGCCAACATGCAGGACAGGCTCGTCCGCCGGAAAGAAGTGGGACATGACCTGCTCGGCATATGCCCCGCTGAAGCCGATCCAGTGCTCGTCCCACCCCGTGGCCGGCTCGGGCCGGTAGCGATGCCATCGCCCCGGGAACAGCAGAAACACATCCCCTGCCCCGATCTCCCGCTGCCCCGTCCGGCGGGATTCGAACAGACCATCGCCCTGCGTGATGTACACCAGCTGGTATTCGCTCAGAACGCGCCCACGCTCCCAGGTGAACATGTAGCCGTCCGGGTGCTTTCCCGGTGGATACGGGGACTGCGGCGGAATATCCGTGTATCCGGCATCCATCACATGCAGACCCCACGCCAGGGCATCCGGCCCCGGCGGTAGGTAACGGGCAAAAGCCTGGAAGCCGTCTATCTGTTGGTCGACATACGTCCCGATTACGCCAGTCATAATATGTAAATATACGATCATTCGGTCCATTTTCAAATAGGAAAGTCGCGGCTACTCTCTATAACCACATAGGGCTTCAAACCGGGCAGGAGGAGGAGACAATGATGCTAACAGGTGTATTGATGCTGGTGCTGGGTGGAATCTCTGCAGGGAGTTTCTACATCCCGCTCAAGAAAGTGAAGGGCTGGTCGTGGGAGTCGGGTTGGATATCCAACGGACTGGTATCATGGATCATCGCCCCGGTGCTGGTGGCGACGCTGACAGTGCCCGGTTTCATAGGGGCGATTTCGGGTGTAGGTAGCCGGACGGTCTTCCTTACGTGGCTGATGGGCTTCCTGTGGGGCATTGGCGGGCTGACCTTTGGTCTTTCCATGCGCTACCTCGGCATGTCGCTGGGCTATGCCCTGGCACTGGGATCGTGCGCGGCATTCGGCACATTGATCCCCCCGGTGGTGGCCGGAAAGTTCGGCATGCTTGTCGGCACGCCCTCTGGTCAACTGACCCTCGCCGGTGTGCTGGTTTGCCTGGCGGGTGTCGGCGTGTGTGGCTATGCGGGGATTCGAAAGGAGCGAGAACTTGCCGGGGAGAAGGACAACTCCAACGAGGAGTTTGACTTCACGAAAGGCGTAATCGTCGCCCTGATCTCCGGCTTGATGAACGCCTGCCTGGCATTCAGTTTTGCCATCGGGAAGCCGATTGCCGACGCCGTGGTCGCCAGTGGCGTGTCGCCGCTCTGGCAGAACAACCCGGTGCTGGTTGTGTCGCTACTGGGCGGATTCGTCACCAACTTCATCTACTGTGTTTTTCTGAACGTGAAGAACAAGACCGGCAGCGATTACGGCAACAAAGAGACGCCGCTGATCAAGAACTACAGCCTGGCCGCGGCGGCCGGCACACTCTGGTATGTGCAGTTCATGCTCTACGGTATGGGATCCACTCGACTGGGCGATTACGCCTTTGCCAGCTGGTCGGTGCTGATGGCGGTGGTTGTCGCGGTGAGCAACATCTGGGGCATGTACTTCAAGGAATGGAAGGGCGTCACCCGCAAGACCATCGGCACGGTGGCGTTCGGGATCGGACTGGTACTCCTATCGATCGTTCTGATCGGCGCAGGCAGTTATGTCGCTAGCCGTTGAATGGACGTAACACACGTTGTCTATTAACAAGCACCAAGGGGGCAGCATGAAACGCGAGACGATGACATCGAGAGAGCGGTTCTTGAAGGCGTTGAATCACGAGGAGCCCGACCGGATCCCGATTGACCTCGGCGGCAACCAGACCGGCATTCACAAGTTCGCCTACGAGGCATTGGCGAAGCACCTGGGTGTGGACGCGTCCTACGACATCATGGATGCGGTGCAGCAGTTGGCACAACCGAGTGAAGAAGTGCTGGAACGCTTTCACGTGGATACACGCTACATTGCGGCAGGGGCAGCGGGCGACTGGACGGGTGGCATCGTCAAGAACGAGCGCGACGGCCGGCTGTGGCACGATCTGACGGATGAGTTCGGCATTACCTGGTCCATGCCGGATGACGACCCGTACTTCATGGACATCAGCCATCATCCTCTGGCAGAAGCGTCGATTGAGGACATCAAGGATTACCCGTTCCCCAAGGGTGACGATCCCGGACGGTTTGCCGGCTTGCGCGACAAGGCACTGACCATTCGCAACGATACGCCCTATGCGGTCGTCAGCGGCATCTCGGGGGTGACCTACGAGATCTGCTGGTACATGCGCGGGCTGGAACAGTGGTTCTGCGACATGATGACGCAACCCGAGTTTTGCGAAGCACTGATCGACCAGACGAAGAAGTTCTGGCTCGACTGGTTCCGGATGTTCCTGGATGAAGTCGGTGATGTGGTTGACGTCATCATGATCGGCGACGACCTGGCCGGGCAGTCCGGCCCGCTCTTCAGCCCGGACATCTACCGTCGCATCGTAAAGCCCCGCCAACAGGAGGTGGCACGATACATCCGCTCCCGTTCACAGGCCAAGCTCTGGTATCACACCTGCGGCGGCTGCACGGAGTACATACCCGACCTGCTGGAGAACGGCGTGCAGATTCTGAACCCCGTACAGATCAGCGCCGAGGGGATGGATCCGGAAGCGCTCAAGGCGCGCTTCGGAAAAGAGCTCGTCTTCTGGGGCGGTGCCATCGACTCACAGCATGTCCTGCCGTCCGCCTCACCGGAGAAGATTCGGGAGGACGTGCGAAAGCACCTCGAGATCTGGAAGCCGGGCGGCGGCTACGTCTTCAACAACGTCCACAACATCCAGGCCGGCGTCCCCGCCGAGAACATCGTCGCCCTCTACGACGCGGCCTACGAGTTCGGATTCTATGACAGATAAGCGCGTGAATGACGCACCAGCACAGGAAAGCACGATGAAAGCAGGCATATTCTCAATTGGACTCGACACATACTGGCCGCAGTTTGACGGGCTGCTGGAGAACTTGAACGGCTACCACGCCGAGATCCGCGACCGCATCGCGGGCATGGGCACAGAGGTGGTGGACGGCGGCATGGTAGACAATGTTGAAAGGGCGCATGACGTGTCGGCGCGCTTCAAGCAAGAAGATGTGGATATCATCTTTCTCTTCATCTCTACCTACGCGCTATCCTCGACTGTTCTCCCCGTGGTGCAGAAGACCAAGGTGCCGGTGGTGATGCTCAACCTCCAGCCGGTCGCACAGCTTGACTACGAGACCTTCAATGCCCTTGGCGATCGCGGCGTGATGACCGGTGTCTGGCTGGAACACTGCCAGTCCTGCTCGGTACCGGAGCTGGCCTGCGTGTTCAACCGGGCGGGCATCGACTACCATGTCGTAACCGGCTACCTGCAGGAGGATGAAGCCTGGCAGGAGATCCGGGATTGGGTGGACGCGGCTAACGTGGCCGACGGCATGCGTGAGAATCGCGTGGGTGTGCTCGGGCACTACTACTGCGGCATGCTCGACGTCTACAGCGACCTCACCCAGCAGGCCGCCGTCTTCGGCAACCATTTCGAACTACTCGAGATGTGCGAGCTCTTCGAATTCAGGCAGGCCGTGACCGATGAGGAGGTCGCCGCCAAGATCGAGGAATTCAAAGAGAAGTTCGATGTCGCTGAAGAATGCGAGCAGACCGAAATCGAACGCGCCGCCAAGACTGCGGTAGCACTCGACAAGCTGATCGAGAAGCACAACCTCGGCTCCATGGCCTACTATTACGAAGGCACCGGCGAGTACGAGAACATCGGCACCTCCATCATTGCCGGCAACACGCTGCTAACCGGTCGCAACGTCCCCGTGGCCGGCGAGTGCGAGGTCAAGAACGTGCAGGCGATGAAGATCATGGACCTCTTCGGCAACGGCGGATCCTTCTCGGAGTTCTACCTTTCCGATTACGTCGATGACGTGGTCTACCTCGGCCATGACGGTCCGGCTCACTTCGCAATTGCCGAAGGCCGCGTCGGCCTGGTCCCCCTACCCCTCTACCACGGCAAGCCCGGCAAGGGACTCTCGATCCAGATGACCGTCAAGCACGGTCCGGTGACAATTCTCTCCGTGGTCCAGCGTGGCGACGGCTCCGACCTGTTGCAGGTGGCCGAAGGGGAATCCGTACCGGGCCCCATCCTGCAGATCGGCAACACCAACAGCCGCTACAAGTTCAGCATCAGCGCCAAGCAGTTCATGAACGACTGGTCCAAAGGCGGCCCGGCCCACCACTGCGCCATCGGCACCGGCCACATCGCCGACAAGATCGAGAAGCTAGCCGCGCTGCTGGGCATCGGTTATGTGAAGGTGTGCTAACGACGATTGTGTCCCGGATCTTCTGCTTGTAGGGAGGACATGGATAGCCGGTCGGTGGCTGAATATCCAGTAACCAACAAGGAGTATCCAACCGAACAAGTAGGGAAAGCGAGGGTCGGGAATGGTGCGCGCTTGCACAGCCCATTCTCTTGACTCTCCCACTTGGGGCTTGGGGGTTCCTTGTTGGCTGTTGGATATTGAGAACGGGCCACGAAGAACGCAGCAACAGTGCCGCAGGCGAGACTGCAAAGCTCTCCGAACTTAACCCTAGCGTGGCGGTCACCCGCCATCGTAGATCTTGCCTGCCCTGTAGCTGGCCCAGGCCGTTTCGAACCAGAGGTCGCTTTCGGGAATGGGCCGGCATTTCACCCAACGGTTCCGTACCTTGCCATCGACGACGACCGTCTCCTGGACCTTCGCACGAAAGTCAGGATTCTCTGCCAGGAAGCTCCACTCGGAACGATCAAGTTGCTTGTGTGCCCGCTTCCCGGAGGCATCACGCACCATGGCGGAGCCACGAGAACCGACGCCACTCTTGACGTGATGCATTGTAGCGGCCAGGTAGACCCAATGCGCGAAACAGAGCTGGCGGTTACGCATCGCCTGGATGGCCTCGGTGGCGTTGCTTGCCTTGCAGCCCTGCTTCTCCAGCGATTCAAGCTGAGCTTTGGCTTCCTTGACCGCCCGCTTCAGTCCGTCGAGCGATCGAATATGGGCACCGGCTTTGCTCATGCGCTCCTGCAGCTCCGCACGTACGGCACGCCAGCTCACATCCGATTTCCCACAGCGCTTGAGATACGCAGAGACCACCCTGGCTTCGGACTTGGCAGCTTTCGTGAAGTCGCGCATCTTCAGATCGCTCTCGACGTAACGGTTGCCGATGAACGCGGCCGCGCGGATGGATCCCACCTGCCCGGAGTTCAACGCCGAGCCTCCCGGGCGGGCCACACCATGTGAGCCGTTGACCTCGCCTACCGGGAAGAGGTGCTTGATGTTGGTTGACTCCCACCACGCGTTGCCGGCCAGTCCGCCATTATTGTGCTGCGCACAGACGGCGACCTCGAGCATCTCCTCTGTGATGTCGATGCCATGATCTTTGTAGAGCTCAATCGCGCCCGGGTTCATGTGCTGCAGTCGCGCGATCGGCGTCTTCTGAAATGCCTTCGAGTTCTCCAGGTAGCCGTAGGCCTCTTTGTCCAAGCCCTTGAAGTCAAAGCCCTGCGGGTTCTCCCGGTAGTCCAGGTAGACACGACGACCCTTGAGCGCGGTTTCGATGTAGACGAGAATGTCCACGATCGAGGAACCGCCAACAATCTTCTTCGAATCGAATGGCCACTGGTAGCCCTTCAGGAAGACTTTCGAGTTCATCTCGCCGACGCTGGCGAAGTAGTCGCGCATGAACTCGCACGGATTGCTCTTGCCGTCTGCATCGGTCGAGATGAATCGCGGCACCACCTGCATGTAGGTGCCCGAGACGTTCCATCGGAACTTGATTGAGGCCAATCCATACTGTGCTTCGGGAAGCCCCTGTGCCTTAGCCCCCGCCTGCAACGCAACGCCGATTGCCCCGGTGTGCACGACAGGATAAACGCTCGTCTTGTAAAGACCGCCGGGGCCACCCACGGCGAAAACCACGTTCTCCGCCGCGAAGCCGACCAGCTCGCCCTTGGGGTCAAGAGCCAGGGCGCCGCAGGCGCGTTTGGCTGTTCCCTCTCCGGTCGTCAGCAGGCTGACCACGTTGACGCGTTCGCGCACGGGAATCTTGCGGCGTTTGACTTCGGCAATCAAAGCACGGCACATATCACGCGAGGTATAGGGCCCCACCGAGGTGGCACGCTGCGCCGGGTCGTGATCCGTCTTGTAGCCAATGAACTGCCCAAAGGGATCCTGGGGAAATCGAACACCCAGGTTGACGAGGTTCAGGAAGGCGCGTCCGGATACGGCGGCCTCAACCAGGGCGAGATCGCCGTGCATACTACCGGGATCGTAGTAGTTCTTTGCCATGGCCAGCGGCGCATCGAGATCGTTGCCGCACATGGCGCTCTTGTAGTAGGTCTGCTTGTCCGAGCCCGTGTTGATGGATGTACCCATCTTGAGGCCTTCGGTCACAATCAACACATCCTCGATGCCCTGGTTGCGAAGCTGAACCGCCGCGTTCAATCCCGCGGCTCCCGAGCCCACCACCAACGTATGCACGCGAGTCACAGCGATCGCGTTGTTCTTGCCAAGTTTGAGTGTCGTCTTTTCCATAGGTTATTCCTTAATGATTTGGTTAGACGTGGTTCAAAGAAATTCTGCCCTGAAAGGGCTTGATATACCAGCCCAGGGCGTTGCCCTCATTATACTACACTTCTTCAGGCCCCCACCGGGCTTGCCCCGGTGGAGCCATGGATGCTCCAATACTGATCAGTATGGCAGTCTTCTGAGCCCGGATTGAGCGATAAGAGAGCTACACTCTGTTCTCGCTCCTATTCGGGCTCCATACTTCTTGTCAACACCGTCTCGATAACAGCAAATCACCGCTCCACCGGGGCAAGCCCGGTGGGGGCGTAAGTACACCCAAGACGCTGCCCTGGGCTGGTATGCTCCACCTCTGCGGGCTGTCTTGACGGAGTCCTTTTAGAGTCGGTCCAGGGTAAAGCCTCCGTCGATGGTGATGATCTGCCCGGTCGAGTAGGCGAGGTCGCCTCGCACCATCATGGCGGCGGCCTTCGCAATGTCTTCGGGCAAGCCCCAGCGGCTCTGCACGAGGATGCCCTCGTCAAAGATAAGGCGATCGTACTTGTCCTTCACGCCGGCGGTCATATCCGTCTGAATGATGCCGGGACGAATCTCGTAAACCGGAATGCCGAACTCTCCCAGGCGTACGGCAAAGAGCTGTGTCATCATGCTCATGCCGGCCTTGGACACGCAGTACTCACCGCGGCTCGGCGAGGCTACGCCGGATGACATCGATGCGATGTTGATGATACATCCCGCGAAGGCGTCGTCCGCCTTCTTCTGCTCCACCATCCAGTTTGCCGCGGCCTGCGTCAGGAAGTACGGGCCCTGCAGGTTGATCTTCATCACCCACTCGTAACTCTCCTCGGTTGCCTCGAGAATGTCCGCCCTCACCCGCGGCGCAACACCGGCGTTATTGACCAACACGTCGAGTCGACCGAACTTCGCCTTGATGGCGCCAAGCATCTCGGCTCGTGCAGCCGCATCACTGACGTCAGCCCGACAATAGAGCACCTCGGCGCCCTGTTCTTTCAGCGCGTCGATGGCCTCCTGGACGACGGCCTCTTCATGAATGTCGCCAATCACAATATCGCAGCCTTCGGCAGCAAGCGCCTTGGCAATGCCAAGCCCAATCCCACGTCCGGCACCGGTAACTAGAGCAACCTTCTTCATCGTACGATCTCCTTATGCCAGGTCTTCGACATCGACCCAGGCACGCTTGTTGTTGGATTCCATGCTGCATTCGGCAAGCTGAACGCCCTTCGCGCCTTCAAGCAGCGACCAACGGAACGGCTCATCCAGGACGACGTGACGCAGGAAGAGCTCCCACTGCACTTTGAAGGCATTCTCGTAGACGCCGGCGTCCGGGACTTCCATCCACTGATCGAAGTAGTTGATGGGACTCTCAATGTCCGGGTTCCAAACGGCCTTGGGTGTGGCACTGTGCGGCTGCACCAGGCACTTGCGCAAACCAACAACGGCAGAGCCCTTCGTACCATCTACCTGCATGCAGAGCAGATCGTCACGACGTACGCGAACACACCAGCTTGAATTGAAATGACAGACCACGCCGTTGTCCAGCTCCAGCGTGGCGTAGGCCGAGTCATCCGATGTGCATGTGTAGGTGTTGCCATTCTCATCGACGCGCTCGCCGACATGCGTCGCCTGGTGGCAGGAGACGGACTTGACGTTACCGAACAGGTTGTCGATCACATACCGCCAGTGGCAGTGCATATCCAACACCATGCCACCACCATCTTCCTCGCGATAGTTCCAGCTTGGGCGTTGCGTGGGCTGGTCCGGCACCTTGCCATCAAACACCCAGTAACCGAACTCACCACGTACGGAGAGGATCTCACCAAAGAACCCCTGCTCTTTGAGCATTTGGAATTTGCGCAATCCCGGCAGCCACAGCTTGTCCTGGACGACGCCGTTCTTCAGCCCGGCATCCTTGCAGATCTTGTAGAGATAGACTGCGTCCTCGACATTGGTTGCCGTCGGCTTCTCGCAATAGATCGACTTCCCGGCTGCGACAGCTTTCTCGACGAAAGGCTTGCGAAGCTGCGTGCTCGACGCATCGAAGAACACCTCGTAATCCGGATCCGCCAATACCGCATCCAAATCCGTAGAGTACTTCTCCACACCATACTTGTCGGACAGCGCTTTGAGCTTGTTCTCGTTGCGTCCGGTCAGAATGGGGTCAGGCATAATGACCTCATCATCACTGACCTTGATGCCGCCCTGCTCGATGATCGCCAGGATGGACCGTTCCAGGTGCTGGTTCGTCCCCATGCGCCCCGTGACACCATTCAAAATCACACCAACTCGCCTAATCTCCATACCTAATCTCGCTTCCCGGTTCTTGATTTCTGTTTTCCCAATTTCTGTTTTCAGCTTTGCTAGATGATAATCGGCCCGCCCTCGGGCATCTCCGTACACTGCGGATAGACGGCCCCCTCTGGAAGCGCCGGCACATCCTTGCCCGCCACCGGCAGCGTTCCTGCCAGTTCCTCTTTCCAATGCGCCACATCGCCGGCCGGGCCATAGACATAGATGAACGTCAACGGTGTGTCTCCTTTGTTGCTGAGCTGGTGATACACGCCCGGCGGGATGCACACGGCCTGGCCAGTTGAGAGCTCCTGCACCTCGTCTCCCAGGCACATCTCGCCCGTACCGGAGACCACGTAGTACACCTCTTCCTGCTCCTGGTTGTGCCAGGGCACCTGCCCGCCGTTAGGCTCCAGGGTCACGAACCCCATACTGAAGTTCGTGGCCTGGATTGGCGATGCGCCACACACCAGGTTCTGAGTCAAACGACGTGCCGGGTAGGTACGTCCCTCAATCTTGGCCAGATCCGCAATGATCATCCGTTTACCTTTCTCTATTTAACGGCTCCAAAGAATGTCAGATAAGGGCTGCCATCTATGATCCGCTGCACGTACAACGCGACCTCCCGCGCATGGTAATCGCCCCACATGCTCGATTCGCCACACGGCACCGACTGCCCCTCGGGAATGTAATCCCAGCCGTTGGGGCGATGGTAGACCGAATGAAGAATCAAACCGTGATGCGACGCCGTGCGATCCAGGTAGGGCTCATCGAAGAGCGTGTCCAACACGGTTAGACCCGCCTGCCAGTAGCGCGTACCGGCTTCCTCGTCGCCCTTGGACTTCAGGTAGTGGCCAAGTCGCAACAACCCCTGCACGCCGATCGCGGCGGCTGAACTGTCGACGGGCTCATGAGCGTTGAACGGCTCCGCCGGTCGGTCAAGATAGTCGCCAAGCCGATGCAGCTCGGGAGCTCCTGTATCCCAGTAGGGAATGCCATCTGTCGGTGACTGCTCGATGTAGAAGTCGCAGGCAGCCTGGGCCGCCCTGCGTAGCCATCCTTCAATCTCCTCACGGCCACCGAGCGGCGCCAGCTCTTCGTCCGAACGCGTCTCAAGATACTCGAGCTGCTCAGGCATGCCGACCATGACCCAGGCCAAGCCCCGCGTCCAAGTCGTGAACGGCGTGTAGCCTTGCTGCGTGCTCGGGCAGCGGAAATTGCCATCGTTCATATTGAAGATCGCCTCATGCACCGTGCGCCCACGAATGTCATAAACATCGCGCCCTTCGCCGTAGTAGACGTTGAAGTCTGCCGTGGTTTTGGCGTGCTGGAGCGCGCGCTTGAGGAGAGAGGTCTTCACGTCGTTTTCATGTGACAGCACGTGCCCCAATGCGTGACTCACCGCCAGCGCCCGCATCGAACGGATCGTGTCGGCGAATAGCGAATGCGGACCGTTGAAGGAATACACGTAGCCACGGTCGTCAGGCAGCTCACTCCAGCGCCGCGCCTGTACGGCGCCCGACACTTCAAGCGCCAGTTCGTAGAACAGGCGCTGCCCCCGGTCCTCGGGGATCTTGCCTTCGTTCATAAGGCGCAGCAGATTGCCGTAAGTGCTGACGTTGTTGAAGCCGTGGTCGTGGACCCCGAAGTGACTGACATGGGGAGCCATGACCGTCTCGGTTCCCGTGCGGCCCTGCTCCAGGAACATATCTTCACCGGTCGCGTCATACTGCAGAATCGCCGAGCCATACTGGAATCCCTGCGTCCACTCCGTCCATCCGCGAGCCGTGTACTTGCCTGCCACCGTGAAGACCGGTGCCCCAAGGTCCGTGTCGAAGCCCTTGTCAATGGCGTCGATTTTCGATGCAGAGGCCTCCCACAGAGCCTTCAATTTCGGAGCCAGATCACTGGCCTGTATCTCATTATTGATCTTAATCATGGTTAGAACCGTTTTTCTTTTTTGATATGTATAACGATAATGCGGCAATCCGATACCGCCTCGTATTTATGTTCCAATACGGCATCAAACTGAATTGCCTCGCCGGCTTTCAGTTCATGCCGTTCTTTCGGGAGGGTTATCTGCACCGCGCCTTCAATACACCAGCAGAGCTCATAGTCATCCGCGTGTACCTCCGGCCGTGATACCCAGCCCCCGGCGGGGGCCGACCCGATCATGCAGCGAAGGTTGCCATAGCGAATCTGGCGAAACTCAAACCCCGAAGCCACATGCGTGCTTTCCGACGTCTTCTGCGAAGTCCGCCGTTCAACCACCTTCAAGAGCTCCGTGGCACTGATGCCATACACGCGCCCGAGCCGATACAGCGTCTCCAGCTCAGCCTTCGTCTGATTGCGTTCCAGCTTCGAAATCACCGCCGGAGATACCCCCGACTGCTCGGAAACGTCAGCAATGGTCATATTCCGCCCCCGGCGCATCTCACGAAGCACCGCGAAATCGAAGATATCCCCAATTCCCATCTGTTCCCGATCCAAAGCCACGAAACAAACCCTCCCGTTATTCGCGAGCGATATATATCATTCGCCTTTTTATCCTTCAAGAACATATTCAGGCAAATATGAGACCAAATTCAGTTCCCCGTAGCTGGATTCGTGAGAATTCAGATCCCGTAGCCGGACCCGTGAGAATTCAGTCCCCTGTAGCTGGATTCGTGAGAATTCAGATCTTCTGCGCGCGTAACGGCCCTAAGCCAACAGCTTCTCGATCGCTTTGATCGAGTGATTGGTCAGGAGACCGTCGGCATAGGCCTTGGCAGTTTCGGTGGACCACTGCATCACGCACTCCTGCACCTCGGGCAGATAATGCGGGTCAACGCTGAGTCGCCTAATGCCAATACCCAGGAAGAAGGGAACATAGCGGATGTCGTGCGCCATCTCGCCACAGACAGCACAGGGGATGTCGTGCTTGATGGCGGCATCGGCAATTCGCTTAAGCCCACGCAGCACCGAAGGATGGTGCGGACAGTAGTACTCGGCAACGCGATCGTTGGTCCGGTCAGCCGCCAGCATGTATTGAATGAAGTCGTTTGTACCGATGGAAAAGAAGTCTGCCTCTTCTGCAAATTCATCAATAATCTGCAGCACGGCAGGCAGCTCGACCATCATCCCGATCTGGGGTGTCCGAATGCTTTTCCCGGTCTCCTCCTCCAGCTCCTTCAGACAATCGAACACGCGGCGGCGGGCCTCGATGAACTCATCCAGCGAGGCAATCATCGGGAACATGATTCGCAGCGTCGCCACATCCGCCCCGGCACGCAGAATCGCACGCAGCTGCTGATCGAAGATCTCGCGGTGCCGTAACGTTAACCGCGTGGAGCGCAATCCGAGGGCGGGATTGGCCTCACCGGCATCGTCGAAATAGGCCAGAACCTTATCGCCACCGGCATCCAGCGTCCGAATCGTAGCATCATGGTCTCGCATCCGTTCAAGCAGACGGGCGTAGACCGCAAACTGCTCATCCTCGGAGGGCAGGGCCTGCCGAATGAGGAACGGAAATTCCGTCCGATAGAGGCCGACCCCCTCGGCCTTAAGCTCGAGTGCGAGGTCCAGCTCCGAGAGAAGGTTGATGTTCGCCAGCAACTTGACCGGCTCCCCGTCCTGCATCTGGGTCTTCTCTGCCATGCGGGACTTCTGGGTGGCCACCGTTTCCCGGACACGCTCACGCTCATGAAAGGTCCCCAATACCTCATCCGAAGGATTGACGAAGACAGCGCCTGCGTCGGCATCAAGCAGGATTGGCTCCCCATCGGGAACGGACATCAAGTGCAGGTCATCGGCGATGACCATCGGGATATCGAGCGAACGCACGAGGATCGAGATGTGAGAGGTAAGCCCGCCACTGACCTGCACGATTCCGGCGACTTCTTCGAGCGTGATCTTCAGGATATCAGAAGGCATGAGCTCACGCACGATGACGATGCGCCCCCGCCAGTCTGTTTTGCCCGCGTCATCCGTTTCGCTGAGGTTGGACAGGAGTCGCAACGCCAGGTCTTCCACATCCCTGGCCTTCTCCTGCATGTAGTCGTGCTCGCTCGCCTCGAACGTCGCGATATACCCGCCTGCCGTCTCAGCGATCGCACGGCTTGCAGGCAGTCCCTCGGCAATGCGGTCGAACATCTGCCCCGTAAAGGTGCTGTCCTTGAGCATCATCATGTGGGCTTCAAAAATCAGCGAAGCGACCTCGGGCAGCTTCTCACCAAGGCCTATCTGCAACTCCTCAAGTTGCTTGGTCGTTGCCGTCAGCGAGCGCTCCAGGTCCTCCGCCTTGCCCACGCCCTGGGTCTCTCCCTGGTTCTGCTTGAGAATACGTTCCACGGGACGACGTGCGAAAATGACGCTCTTGGCGTGCGCAAAACCGGGTGAAGCCGAACTGCCCTTCACGAAGAACGACTTCGCTTGGCTTGCCGGCGAAGGCACTGTGGGCTGTGCGGCCTGGCGCAAGGCTCGAACGGTTTCAATCGCTGTCGCGAGCTGCGCCGTCAGCGCCCGCATGGCCATCACTTCGGTATGATTGAAAAGATGCCGCTGGTCGCGCTGGGCTACGAGGACCCCTACCTTCTCAATGCCCTTCCGAATCGGAACGGCCAGGAATGCGTCGTAGGCCTCCTCCCCCACGTCGGGAAAGAACTTATAGTCCGGATTGTGGCTGGCATTCGCCACGCAGATGGGACGGAGCTCCTTAAGTGCTTTGCCGACAAGGCCCTCGCCGTTCTTCAGCGTTATCTTTCCGACAGCATCAGGAGAGAGACCGTGTGTGGCGCTCAAGGTCAGGGTGCGCTCATCATCATCATAGAGATAGATTGAACACACATCGGTCGCAAGATGCTCCGCGACCATCGTAACAGCCCGGTCCAGAAAGCCCTGCAGGTCAGGACTGTCCGCGAGCAGCGCGGTCACTTCGCTAATATCGGTCATCAATTTAAGATGATCAGCGGCCTCCGGTGGGGTCACATCTACCTTCCTTTCGTACGTGCAGTATAGACGTCGCGCCGAAAAAAACAATGTGAATTCCGTTCAGGTGGATACGTGGCCTGAAACTTCCCGTCAGGGGATACGGTCTAAAGGCCAAACTACAAACGCCTGATTCATGTAGCAACCCGTTCGTAGTGCGCCCTTTAGGGCGTAAATACAGGAACGTTTCGCCCTTGAATAATCCGAGTCCACTTGAGAGCGAAACTAACCTGAAACTTGACCCGTCTTCTTGATGCTTACGCATCTAATTGTAGGGCGGGAATGGGCGAGTCCCCG
>CAZCDU010000082.1:0-21930 GCA_964497125.1 uncultured Victivallales bacterium
CGCCCATTCCCGCCCTACAATTAGATGCGTAAGCATCAAGAAGACGGTTCAAGTTAAGGGCTAGTTCCGCCCCCGAGCAGGCTCGGAATAATCAAGGGTGAAACTTGGAGACCGGAAAAGGTGGACTCCGGCGTCCCGACGGCGTCGTGCAAGTGATGAGCCTTTCAAGAGACAGCGGAGTACGATGTTCGATACTGTCTCTCAGCAGGCGCTTTCTTTGCGCGACCGCGTCCGGAGGCCACGGTCCACCTTTGCAGAACTCGGCACTGTGCGCGAAGTTTCAGACTAGCAAATACACGGCCACCCCAACAAAGAACAGCCCAAGCAATGTCTTGCTCACCGGAACGTTCTTGCGGCTCAAGGCCAGCATTCTCTCCGTGCTCAATCCGTAGCGAGTCAATACCATCGCCAGGACAAGCGGCAGAATGAACATCGTGTTGTAGAGCAGCAGCAGCCCCCAGACACGCAGGTCGCCCTTCTCCCGGATGACAAGCGTCATCGTCGGCAGGTACACCTGACCGGTGCAAACCGCCTCAAGAGCGGTGACGGCTGCGCCACAGCCAAGCCCCGCCAACACGAGATGATGGCTTCTTGCGCCCTTGTGCAGGACCCTGTGAATCGATCTCTTTATCTTGTCAGGCAGCTGAACAGAAACCCGGCTGGGATCGTGTGTCCTCTGATAACGAATCGCGTCCCGGAAGGACAGGAATGCGAGCACCAGCAGGAGCGACGCAAGGACGCTTTCGAATATGGTCCGCAGAACAGGAAAAGACTCAAGCACATGTAGTCCGCTCAGCAGGCCGAACCCAATCGCCGTATAGGTGACAAAAGTGGCCACACAGAAGGCACCACCCATGAGCAGCAGTCCCCTACCCCGCAAACTTGATACAACGAGCAGACTCATAAGCAGAACCAGCGTTGAAATCGCACAGGGATTGATACCATCAATCGCGCCGGCCAGAAGAACCGCCGGCACAGCGAAAGAACCGGCGCGATCTTCGACGTTCGTGATGCTATCGGGGACACTCAACACAATGGGAACCGGTGCGGTCCATCCCTGTTCCTGGCGTCTACCGATTCGGGTATCGACACCCTGGAGAAGCCCATGCCGTATCGACTTGAGCCCAAACAGAGGCGCCTCGTAGTCGAGAAACATGGAAACAGGGCTATTGTTGGTGACCCCCAGCGCATCCTGGTAGGCAATCAGCCTAACGACGCTCGACCTGTCTCGCATGTCGTGATGGTTGAGACGATAGAGACCATCGTAGCGCATCCGTAAATCAGGAAGAATCTCATTCTTGATCCGCAGACACGCCGGGCACCCCGGCTCGTAGAAGTAGTCAATCACAACGGGCGAAGCCGGCATGCCGCGGGACTGCTGCACCAGCAGAAACCCCACAATGAATGCAGCAACGCCGGCGCGCTTCATTCGCCTAGCTTTCACGTCCACGCCTCCCAATCTAGTCGACGGTGACCTGGCTCCCCCACCAATCCGCGTTCGGTTCCCAATCGGGATCGAGATAGGTGGCGTGTTGGGATTCAAGCTGGGGCACCTCTTCGTTCCGAATCCTGTCGAGGTATTCCTTCTCGGCATCGGCATCGTACTCGGGGTCAGGAACCGGCATGATCGCACCCGTGTCCTTTAACCACTGCTCGAGTCGTCGTCCCAGCTCGGCAACCCGTTCCGGGTGCGCTTCCGCGACGTCCTGCTGCTCGCCCTCATCAGCGTCCAGATCATAGAGCTCATCGTGGGCATCCTCATAGTAGCGGATCAGTTTCCACTTCCCGCTCCGGATGATGCCCGAGGGGTCACCGCCCTGGTTGCCGTAATGAGGGTAGTGCCAGAACAAATCACGCTCTGACAGCGTGGCGCAGGCATCCCCGTTCAATAACGGGACAATGCTCGCGCCATCAACGATCTGCTCCTCGGGCATCGAGAGCCCAGCCAGTTCAAGGAATGTGGGATAGAAATCAAAGCCCGACACCGGCACATCACATGTGGTGCCGGCCGTCACGAGCCCCGGATAGCGAACGTAGACGGGCTCACGGATACCGCCCTCCCACTGACGACCCTTTCCGCCGCGCAACGGCAGCATCGAGGACGAGTAGGCATCGCCAGAGGACACGCCGCCATTGTCAGACGTGAAGCAAACGATCGTATTCTCACTAAGGCCCATTCGGTCCAACGTATCGAGCACGAGACCGACAGCATCATCCATGGCTTCGATCATGCCACCGTAAATCGGACAGTCCTGCACCTGGCGCACCGGCAACCTACGATCGAAAATGAACCGGCTGTCAGGCACGCCCGCGGCAATGGCTTTCTGGCGGTACTTCTCCCAGCGCTCCTTGCTTGTCTGAATGGGGCTGTGCACGGAGTAGAAGGACAGAAATGCCAGGAAGGGCTTATCGCCGTTCTCTTCAATGAACTGCGATGTCTCGTGCCCCAGCCGCAACGGGAGACACTCGCCTGCCGGTCCAGGATCCAGCTTCGGATTCTCCCATGGTGAGAAATACCCGCCCTGCGGCGAGCCGGCTCGCCAGCCGCCTTTGTTGATCTCAAAGCCGAAATCCTCGGGATCGGTGCCTTCTTCGCCCAGATGCCATTTCCCGGCATAGAAGGTCCGGTACCCCGAACGGCGCAGCACCTCGGCAAAGGTCACTTCATCCGACCGCAGGCCGTGTTCATACTCAGCAGGCAGGAGCTTCGTATGCCGGTTTCCACGACGCCAGGCCTCCCCGGAAGCGGCACCAATATACTCCGTGATGCCGTGGCGAGGCGTGCACTTGCCGGTCAGAATGCTGGCGCGAGACGGACTGCACACCTGGCACGTCGCATAGCCCTGGGTGAAAAGCATGCCTTCATTCGCAATGCGATCGATGTTCGGACTCTCATAAAACGTGCTGCCACCAGCCCCGAGATCATTCCATCCCAGATCATCGGCCAGGATGAAGACTATGTTTGGTTGTGTCACGACGGCCTCCTTGCATCGGCGATTTGTTGTGCCTTCATCGACAGCTCAGCGGCCATGAAAGCGTGTTCCTGCGTCATCGCGTTCTCCGTGCCGTTCAGGATGTCGAGGATAAGCATACCGAAATACGGAAACCCGACCTTTCCTGCGCAATCAATCTCCACATCGTTCTGCTCATCAACGAGGAAGATCTTGTTGCCCCCGCCACGTGCGACATCGATGTTCTTACGAATCTCGAGATAGCCTTTGGTACCCAGCGCAAATGTACGCCCATCGCCCCATGTCTTGGAACCGCCCGGGTTGAACCAATCCAGGCGACAGTAAGCAGAAGCTCCTGTATCCAGTGTTAGGCTCGCCTCTCCAAAATCGTCGAGCCCGGGAGTTGATGGGTTATCCAGGTTATCCACGCGTGCAAAGTTGATTTGCCCGTCCTTCGCATTGGCGTAGTAGAGGAACTGCTCGAACTGGTGCGAGCCAATGTCCGTCAGAATACCACCGTAACACTCCTTATCGAAGAACCAGTCCGGACGCGTCGCAGCGGCAAGGTTGTGGGGGCCCAGGTTCAGCACCTGCAAGACACGGCCAATCGCCCCGCCACGGATCAACTCCCCGGCATGCCAGGCGGCTTCGTTGCTAAGTCGTTCTGAATAGCAGACCATGTACTTGTGTCCGGATTCCTCAACCTTCGCGCGCGCCGAGGCAAGCTGTTCCAACGTGGTGAAGGGAGCCTTATCCGTCAGGTAGTCCTTTCCGGAATCCAGCACCTGGAGGCCAATACCACAACGGAGATTGGGAATGGCAGCGGCCGTAACCAGCTTGATTTCATCATCGTCAAGAATCTCTCTAAAGTCAGTTACCACTTTGGCATTCGGATGCTTCTCCCGGACGGAAGCCGTGCGGGACTCATCGGGTTCGTAAATTGCCTTTAGAACCCCACCCGCATTCGCCAAGCCACTAACCTGTCCATAGATGTGCCCATGATCAAAATGGGATGCCGCAAAAGCGAACTCGCCGGGCTCCACAACGCGTTTCATGTGTGACATATCGGGGGCATAATTCATTCCGTCTCGAGACATGGTGGTTCTCCTCTGTGCCTGGGATTCTGTGACTGTCACGCATGATACGCCAACCCACGCGTTAGGCAACGAGATTGTAGTCGGAAACCATGAAATAGGTTGAAATCATGCCCAAACCTAGGCACGCTTCTCCGATATTCTGAGACACAACAAGAGGACAATCATGATCAATGTATCCCCCCATCTGCGCTACTGGGAAAGCCCGGAATGCACCGAACTCAACCGCCTGCCGTCACGAGCGACTCTCTACCCCTTTCCTACAGCGGCAAAAGCAGCATCTGTGGACCGCAAGCGTTCACCATGGTTCCAGCTTCTGGATGGCGACTGGAAGTTCAAGATCTTCGACAGTCCCGAAATGGTGAAGCCACGAGACGTTGGGCCGAAAGCCAACCATGCGAAATGGGACGAAGTCGCTGTCCCGGGTAACTGGACGCTCCAGGGCTATGGTCGCCCGCAGTATACGAATGTCCAAATGCCATTTCCTAACGAACCGCCGACCGTACCGGACCACAACCCGACCGGTATCTACTCCCGGGAGCTCTCGATCCCCAAGACATGGAAGGGCCGTCGCGTCGTCATTCATTTCGGCGGTGCAGAAAGCGTATTGGCCGTCTACCTCGATGGTGAGTTCGTCGGCATGGGAAAAGACTGCCGCCTACCTTCAGAGTTCGACCTGACGCCCTTCGTCACGGCCGGCAAGACTCACCGACTCAGTGCTGTCGTAATCAAGTGGTCGGACGCCACGTTCATCGAGGACCAGGACCAGTGGTGGATGGCGGGGCTACACCGTGAAGTCTACCTTTACTCGACGGCCCGTACCCACATCGCCGATGTCTTTGCTGTGGGCGGATTGAAGGACAACTACGTGAACGGGGAACTCAACCTGGAGGTACGCGTAGGCTTCCCCGGACAGCCAGCCGACGGCTGGAGCGTACAGACTGAGTTAATTGCTCCCAACGGCAAATCGGTTTGGCGTAAACCACGCTGTGTTGACGTCGGAACGGACAATTTCCGTCCTGGACGGCTAGAAGCAAAACTGGAAATGACAGTCAAACGCCCCAAGCGCTGGTCGGCCGAGACGCCGCATCTCTACACGGCTGTCGTCACGCTTGTTGACCCACGCGGAAAGGCCGTGGAATCAACGTCGACACGCTTCGGCTTCCGGTCCATTGAAGTGCGCGACCGCATGCTCCTCATCAACGGCGAATGCGTGATGATTCACGGCGTCAACCGACACGACCATCACGAGACCAAGGGCAAGGCCCTCGACCGGGAAACGATGCGCCTGGATGTGCTCACGATGAAGCGTTTCAATATCAACGCGGTCCGCACATCGCACTACCCCAATGACTCCTACTTCCTCGAGGTATGCGATGAATTGGGACTCTACGTCATCGACGAGGCCAACCTCGAAGCTCACGCCTACTACAACCACTTTGGTGACCTGAGCCAGTGGTCTGCCGCCTTCCTCGCCCGCGCAGTACGCATGGTGGAGCGCGACAAGAATCATGCATCCGTTATCCTGTGGTCACTGGGGAACGAGACTGGCTACGGGGCAAACCAGGACGCTATGGCCGGCTACGTGCGCGGGCGGGATCCGAGCCGCTGCCTGCACTATGAACCCGGAATCAATCGACAGAGCGTCCCCCAGGCACAGCAGGGGTGGAAGAAGATCTATGATGGCGGCGATCGAGTCACCGACATCGTCTGCCCGATGTACCCAAGCCTGGAGAGCATACAGGAGTGGGCGTATCCGAACCACTCGGATCTGCGGCGCCCGTTCATCATGTGCGAGTACTCCCACGCCATGGGCAATAGCAACGGAAGCCTGGCCGACTACTACAAGCTCTTTGAGACCCTCCACGGCGTTCAGGGCGGGTTCATCTGGGAATGGATCGATCACGGTATCCGGCAGACGGCCGACAACGGCAAGGAGTACTGGGCCTATGGGGGTGACTTCGGAGATGAACCCCACGACGCCAACTTCGTCTGCGATGGACTTGTCGCACCCGATCGCACCCCCCACCCCGGACTCTACGAGTTCAAGAAACTAGCGCAGCCGGTTGGCGTGAAGCTCAAGCGTGGCAAAGCGTTGGAGATTAGCGTCACGAACAAGGATCACTTCCGGCACTTGGGCTGGCTCAAGGCCCGCTGGGAGCTTCTCGTCGATGGCGAATGCGTCAAGACGGGCGCTCTCAAGATACCCCGGATTGAAGCACGGCAATCGGCCAGTATCCCCGTTGCCGCTGCAAAGGGCACCTACAGCGGCAAGACCGCATCACTTCTCCTGACCTTTACGACGCGTGCGGCGCAGCCGTGGGGTGACGCCGACCACATCGTGGCGTGGGAGCAGTTGGCGCTGCCAAAGAGCTTCCTGAAGGCACCCGAGACGGAGACCGCCACGCCGTCATCCGTACCGACCTTGAAGGTAACCGCAGCATCCCGGACCGCTCGGATCGTCAAGGCAGGGGATTTGAAGTTGGCTATCGACGATGAGCTTGGGCTCACCGGACTCACCTTCAAGAATCGCCCGGTCCTCTCTGCAGCGCCGGCCTTAAGCGTCTGGCGCGCACCGATCGACAATGACGGCATCAAGTGCTGGAGCGGCCAACGCTACAAGGCGCTCGGCCAGTGGCGTCTCCTGGGACTCGACAAGGTGGTTTCAAAGCTGACAGGTGCCACTCTTGCGGGAACCCCTGATGCTGCGCCACGCTGGAACTGGACCTACAAGGCATCCGGACGCAACAATTGGACCGACTTCACCTGGTCCTACGGGGTCGAGATTGTCGGAGCCAATCAGCTCCGTCTGACGGCTTCGATCGAGACAGGACAAGGCGTCGCCGACATCCCCCGTGCCGGGCTTCTATTTGAAGTTGCACCAGGCTTTGAGCAACTCGCTTGGCGCGGACTCGGCCCATGGGAGAACTACCCGGACCGCCTTGCCTGCTGTTGGGATGCGGTCCACAGAAGCAACGTAACGGACCAGCACTACCCCTACATCCTGCCCCAGGAAACCGGCCTCAAGTGTAACGTGAGCAGCCTTGAGCTCAGCAAGAAGCGAGGCGGTGCCCTGCGACTAAGCAGCGCAACCCCCATCGCCTTCTCCGCAACGCATTACCACCCCATGGATCTCACTCCCGCGTTCCACACCTATGAGCTGGAGCCACGGCGCGAGACCATCCTCTGCGTGGATGCGGCTCACCGCGGTTTGGGAACCAATAGCTGTGGTCCGGCAACGCGGGATGAGTACAAACTCAACGACTCCGTGTACACGCTGGATCTCACCGTGGACCTCACGGCATGAAACTCCTGAAGGTCCGCCAGCAGTTGGTTTCGAATCCACTGACTGATATTGAGACGGAAGTACGCCGTCAACTTGACGGACTCAATCTGGACGTGCCACAGACCGACGTCGCCATCACCGGCGGCAGTCGTGGCATCGATCAGATTCCGGCGATTATCCGCGCCGTTGGCGACTGGCTGCGAGACCATGGAGCCACCCCGTTTCTTGCCCCCTGCATGGGGTCCCACAATGGCGCCACGGCGGCGGGTCAACGCAAGATGCTCGAGAAATTGGGTATGACCGAGGAAGCCACGGGGCTTGAGATTCGGGCATCCATGGATGTTGTGAAGCTGGGCACTGTCGCGACCGGCGATGTCTTCATGGACAGCAACTGCTATAATGCGGGGGCTGTGCTGGTCGTCAACCGCATCAAGCTCCACACCTCCTTCTCAGGTCCCGTGCAGAGCGGACTGACCAAGATGATGGTCGTCGGCATGGGCAAGATCAATTCCGCGCGTACCTTCCATGCCGAAAGCGTGTCAAACATGGGCAATGTCCTGCTTGAGATGGGGAAAGTGGTCGTTGATTCGGGAAAGATCCTGGCAGGACTGGCAATTCTTGAAGACGGCTTTGATTATGTAGCCGAACTGCATGCGCTCCGCCCCGAAGCCATCCTGGAGAAGGAACCCGAATTGCTTGAGCGGCACCGCAGCATGTTCCCTCGACTCCCCATTGATGACCTGAAGGCGCTTGTCGTTGACTGCATCGGCAAGAACTTCAGCGGCACGGGCATGGATACCAACGTGATTGGACGCCGGGGAATCCCGGGGCATGAAGATCTCGAGCGACCGACAATCGGCGCCATCGCCGCGCTCCGGCTTTCCGACGAGTCCGATGGCAATGCCATCGGCATCGGATTGGCCGATTTCGTTACGGATGACCTGCGGGCAGCCATGGACACGGAGAAGACCCGCATCAACGTCACCACAACCGGTCACATGAGTCGCATGGCGATCCCCACCGTATCTGGCTCAGACGAGGATGTGGTCAGCGCCATTGCGAAGCAGCACGGGGAGCAGCGCTGGCTGTTCATCCCCAACACGCTTCACCTCGGAACGCTATATGTCAGCGAAGACTTGCGCGCTGAGATAGAGGCGCATCCTGCGTGTGAGATCTGCGGCGAGCCGACTGAGTTGACGTTTGACGCAACAGGCAGGCACCAGCTGGACTTCGATTCCTGAGGCAGCAATTGCCCCCCTCTGCCGGTATTCTCCAGCCGGGAGCCAGTTGGAGACAACTGGCTCTACTCAGGGAGTACATTCCATGGTTCCTCACGGGGCGGAATACGTCGAGCGACAGACCCCCCTACCCCTTCACGGCGCCTTCTGTCAGGCCACGCACGAAGAGGCGCATGGAGAAGGTGAAGAGGATAATGATCGGAATCGCGGCCATGGCGTAGCCCGCCATCAGCGGCCCCCATAGCTTGATGTACTCCCCTGCCATACGGATGAGCTGCACCATAACCGGCAGGCGAGCGTGATCCCGCATCACGATCAGCGGTAACACGAAATCATTCCAGGCGGTCATGAAATGCATCACCCCAACGGTCCCGAGGATGGGCCCCGATACGGGAAGCACGATGCACCACATCTGCCGGAAGTGGCTCGCACCATCGATCTCGGCCGCTTCATAGAGGTCCTGCGGAATGTCTGAAACAAAATTGCGCAACATGAAGATTGCGAAGATCTGTCCCTGTGCAGCACCGACGAGGATCAGCGCTGTCAGCGTATTGAGCAGGTTAAGATCGCGAAGCAGTCTGAACAACGGCACGAGATTCGCAATCATGGGCAACATCATCAAGATCAGAATCGCGTTCCAGAACAGGTTCGAAAGCGGCATTCGCTGGCGGGCGAAGAAGTAGGCTCCCATCAGCGCGATGGTCAACATGATTATGGTGGAACTGACCGAGAGAAAGACGCTGTTGGCTAGCGTGGGCGTAATGAGACGCCAGGCAGTCGCCCAATTCTCAACGTGCAAGGGCTGTGTGAGAACAGTTGGTGACTGGTAGAACTGGGTGTTGTCCTTGAAGCTCACAATGAGCATCAGGTAGATCGGCAACACGGCGAACGCCAGAACGAGCCAGATATAACCGTGCTTGGTCGCCCTCAGGAGGGCCTCGCCAGCCCTACCAAGCATGCGATTGAACGGTTGCTGGCGCCGGGCCACGGCGCGAGAATATCGCTCCACGCCCGAGGGTCGTCGGGCATCATGCGCCGCCAACAGCGCGGAGACTCCAGGAATCGCACAAAACAAGCTTGTGACACCGCGCTGAATGAGCGCATACGGAAGTGTCACAAGAATCAGCGCTCCCCCCAGGACCCAGAGCCGCCCCAACTTGATCGCCAAAAGGCCTACCCCCAGCAGGACAACCTTGAGGAGGATGCGCCACGGGGTACGTAGCGAGCGCCAATTCATCATCAACGTACTGAGTTTCTGCAGGGCCATGACAATCAGCATCAGAATAATGCCGGCCGCACAGGCATACCCCATCTTCTGGTCGATGAAAGCCTTACGAAGCATAAACAGCGCGGGCACGTCAACACGACCTCCCGGCCCACCTTCAAAGCCCGCCAGCGCCAGGATCATTCCGGCATCCTTGATCGTGCCGATGATCGTAAAGACCAGCATGATGTAGATGGAACCGGTAATGAGCGGAAGCTCCACACGGGTGAACTTGCTCCACCAGGAGACCCCATCAATATCTGCGGCTTCATACACATCCTTAGAGATGCCCTGCAACTTCGCCAGATGTGTCAGCACAGCGAGCGAGCTTACCCAGGGGAAGCCCCAAATCACGCAGGCGGTCAGAATCAGTCGCGGATCGCCCAGCCACGCCGGGTTGCCGGCCTCGGTAAACACCTCGCCCCAGCCGAACAGCGGCGCCAGGCGATTGAGAACACCGCTGGCGTTGAGGAAGTCGATCAGTTGATTGAGGTAGCCGGAGGTCGCTTCGAAGAAGAACGATCGCCAGATCAGGGCAATGATCAAGGGGGGCACCACCATGGGGATCACAAACAGTACGCGATAGAAGAACTGCATGCGCTGGCTGCGGCAGCGGTGAATCGCAACGGCAACGAAAAGCGGCGGCAACATTTTGACAACGTTCCACATCCCCAGCAGGAAGGCGTTGCGGAACGAGCGCCAGAACAAGCTGGATGTCAGCAGGTCAATGTAATTCCCCAACCCGAGCCATTCCGAAATATCCGCACCGTTCCAGCGGAAGAAACTGTGATAGATGCCACTCGCAGCAGGATAATAGATGAACAGTCCAATTGAGATGAGTGTTGGGATGATGAAGAGGTAGATCTCCCAATGATGCCTGATCTGTCGCCACCGTATGCGTTTACCGTCCATCGTCAGATGCCTCATTCGTTGGGTGGGCCTCGAGCGCCAGACGTGAGCGAACCGCGTTGATGACAGCGGGGCCGTATTCGTACGGGCCCTGCTCCGGCAGAGCACGCTCCCCCGTGACCAGCTTCACCTCTGCCTCATGCCCAATCTCCGGGGCCACCTGGCGGGCCATCGTAAGCGCCAGGTACTCAAGCCAGCCTGATCTGTCACGGGCATCCTCATTCATCAAGGCCCGCGCCCGAATACCTGCCAGGAAGAGCTCGTTCCTGTGCATCCCTCGACGCCAGTCTTTCTGTAGCTCCAGGAAGTCTTTGAGGCCATGTTCTTCATAGAAGGGCTCAAACTCGGAGACCATGTCATCGTAGGAAACCTGCCGAACCTGGTAGAGACTGTAGAGCTGTATCCAGCGCACCCACGTCTCCCCACCAAGAAAGAGGTCCAAACAACCATATACGCCCTCAAGATGCGGCTCGAAAGCTCGCAGAAGCGGGTCCATGTCAGTTTCACGCACGGCGGGAATCCAGCCAATAATGCGGTTCAGCTTCTCGTTCTCTTTCTGACTTGCCAGGAACAGCAGGAAATCGAGGGCCTCCTCCGGGTGGTCGGAGGTGCGCGTTATGGCGAAAGGAAAACCACCCATGGGGCGTTCATAGACGGGGCCTTCGATAATGCCACCATAGAAGGGGTCATCGCGACTGGGCACAGGGAAATCCATGACGCCAACTTCAAACAGCCCTTCAGCCTGTTGCTCAAGGCTGCGTGCATCCCACGTGCCGGTCGAAATAAAGACAGCCCGCTCCTGCGCAAACAGGAAAACGGCTTCATCACGCGTCAGCCCGGTGTATCCCTCCTGGAAGTGCGACGTGATCTCGCGCAACATGCGATAGCGCGCAGCGATTGCCGGGTACTGAAACGAGATGCGGTCAGTCTTGAACGCGACATAGAGCTCAGACTTGTTGACGAAACCATCACGATTGAAATCGGCGACGTTGGAAACTTGATACGTCAGCGGATCAAACATCATCGATTCCCACATCGGCAGATGATACTTCGAGCCGGCGATGGGAACGTAGGGCTGTTGTTCGTCATTCGTGTGCCGCTTGATCTCGTCACATACTTGGAGGAACTCCCGGTAATCGGCGGGGGCCTGCTCGCGTCCTGTCAGCTTGCGCAGAAGATCACGGTTGTAGAAGATGCGCACCCCGAATTGCGAAAGCGGGATGTTCATGAACTGCTGCACATCTTCGATGTAAGAGTTTCGCATACCGTCCTTAAACGTTGAACGCAAGGGGACCCCCTCCAGGGGCCCACCCGCATTGTGGCGGTTCGGGCGGTCAACATGCTCGGTGAGCGGCACAAAATAGCGGTTGTAATACTGCACCAGAAGGTGCCCCGGCAGCATACCGATCTCCAGGATATCGGGGGCCGTGCCTCCCATCAGCTGCGTGGTCAGCCACTGGCCATATACCATCTCGGGGATTGCATCCTGCACGATATAGACATTGGGATTGACGGTGCGGCGATACTCCTCGGCCATTTCGTCAAGCGCCTCGCGCACGCTGGCTTCCAGCTGCCAATGCCCAATCCGCAGGACAATCGCGCCATCCGGGGCCTCCTGCCGCCTATACACCACGATCGCCACACAGGCCCATACGAAGACAGCGGCCACAGTCAGCAGTGGAAAATTCTTACGGACAAAGCCGATCATGAATCTCCCTTCCCCCGCTCGACCGGGGAGCCGCGCAGTTTGTCCTCTAGGGCACGCATGCGGGTCAGAGCCGTCTCGGCACCGTAGCGCCGAATGTCCTGCGGATACTCTTCCAACAGGCGACCGTAGAACTGTCGGGCGATATCAAAATCGCCCACCTCAAATTCGGCCAGCGTTGCAATGCGCCAGTACCGCCATGAGTTCTCCTGTGTGGGATTGTCCGGGCTCATGATCAGCGCATCAAGCTCGGCGATCAGAGAACGAAGTTGCTCGCGTGGTCGGCCCTCGATCTCATAACAGACAGCCAAAATGCCATGCGCTGCGCTCAGCAGCGCGGACTCGGGATGACGCTCGACAAAGGCTCGCAAGTTCACCGCAGCTTCTCGAGCCGGTTCCGCTGCCCACGTCTGCACCAGGGAGGCTTGCCCATAGATAAAGGCCTCTTGTCCGGCGTAGTGGTCCGGATAGCGATCATAGACCTGCGCATACGCTGCGCGTACGGCATCGTAGTCCGGCGTTTGACCAACCGGCACAAGGTGTAGCATGCGCGCCTTCGCGAACAGGCTCCAAGCCGCAAGGTCATGAGCAGGATTCAGCTCAATGAGACGATCATAGTACTCGCCTGCGAGTCCTTTGTTCTGATCGCCAATCGGCATGCGCAGATTCCAGGTCGTGGCCAGACCGTATAGCGCCATGAGGTGGTTCGCATCCGTCTCCGGCGATGCATCATGAGCGGCTTCGAAACTCTCGATCGCTTGCCGGTACTCCCCCATGCTGTACTGGTTCCAGCCCGCTTCAAGGAGCGCTTTCGGAGGTTGCAGCGACGCGCGGCGTGAACAGCCGACACCGAGAGCAATCGTCAGGCTGACGAATAGCCAGGTAAAACATCGAAACATCGGCTTCAATCCTCTTCACCCCGAAGGGAGTCCTCACATGACACAGCACACCGTCGTCATGGCAACCCCTTCCCTGTCGCCGCCTTAACCATACTAGGATTCAGAGAGGAATCAAGGATTGCTTCCCCTGAGCTTGCCTCAATCGCGTGCTTAATCTACGGTAGTTCTACATTCAACAACGAGGGCAAGAAGCCATGAGAACACCAGCTGCTTTGTTTCGACTTTCACGATCACTCACAAGCTACAGGCGTAGACGCGAAGTCATGCCGTCGATGCCGATTCGCCTCTGGATCGAGACATCCACCATGTGCAACCTCGAGTGCATCATGTGCCCGAACAAGGATCTACCGGATAGCAAAATTGCGGTCATGGACCTGGATCTTTTCGAGAAGATCATTGATGAGGCCAGCAGTTTCGTACAGGACGTCTACCTTCATCATCGCGGGGAGCCACTCATCAACCCCCAGCTCTTCAGCATGATCCGCTATGCCGAAGCCGCAGGAATCCGGACCCGGTTCCATTCCAATGGCTCCATGCTCACCACGGGACGAGCCGCCAAACTGCTGGAGGCGGCCCCCAGCATGGTATCGTTTTCCGTCGATGGGTTCTCGAAAGAGCCGTATGAACAGATTCGACAAGGGGCTGCCTTTGACAAGACGATTGCGAACATCGTCTTCCTGGCCAGGCAGAAGCGAGAGCGCAAGCTCAAGAAGCCTTATCTCATCGTTGAACGCATTAAGTTCAAGAACCCAGTTCCCGGCGAGAGCGCTGAGGCAATTGCTGCCATGAAGAAGTTCCTTCTGGATAACGGCGTCGACGAAGTGATCGAGAAAGATGAATACGATTGGGCGACGGACAACAGCCCCGAGATCGCGAAGCCAAACGACGGAAGCTGCACCTTCCCATGGTATGCAATGGTGGTCTGCGCCGATGGCACCGTGACGCCCTGCCCCCAGGATTTCTTCGGAAAAATGGTAATGGGGAATGCTCGCACATCATCGCTCCGCGAGATCTGGAACGACAAGCCCTACCAGTCGCTACGCGCAGCCTTTCGTGGCGATGTGGGCTCACTTGAGCTGTGCCGCAAGTGCGACAGGCTACGTCGCAGTACGGTGGCCGGTATTCCTGTTCAGTACGCGAAGACCTTCCTCGTAGACCAGCTCGCAGGTTATGGGAAACTGCGCAAGCTGATTGGATCGTCTGAGCGGAGTTAGGTCATGAGAATTCTCTTACTGGCACCGCACCCTTTCTACCAGGAGCGGGGCACCCCCATTGCAGTTGACCTGCTGGCGGCAGCGTTGGCCGACAGGGGCGAAACGGTTGATATTCTGACCTACCATGAGGGAGAAGACCGCTCCTATGGAAACCGTGTATCCATTCACCGCATTGCACGCCCCCCTTTTGCCAGTGGGATACGCCCCGGGTTCTCCATTAAGAAGCTGATCTGTGATGTCGCCATGTACCGCAAGGCTTCGGCAATGGCCCGGAGCAATACCTATGACTGCATTCATGCCGTCGAGGAATCCGCCTTCATGGCACAGCGAATCGCCGTCCGCCACAAGATCCCCTATATTTTCGATATGGACTCCTCCATGCCCCAGCAGATCGCCGACAAGCACCCGCTGGCCAAGCCTTTGCTGCCGCCGATGCGAGCCATGGAAGCCGGCGCCATCCGTCTGGCGGCGGCCGTAGTCCCCATGTGCGATGCCCTTGCCAACGTCGCCCGTGACGCAGGCGCTCGCCACGTAGAGGTGTTGCGAGACATATCTCTATTACCCCAGGAACACGTCCCGTCACCGGAACAGGGGTTCCGACAGGAACTCGAGCTTACCGGCCCCACCCTACTCTACCTTGGAAACCTGGAGCCTTACCAAGGCGTGGATCTCCTGCTGGCAGGATTCGCCGCGGCGGCACCCCAGGTCCCGGAAGCTAACCTGGTAATAGCGGGGGGTAGAGCTGACGACATCGAGGCCTGCAAAATGAAAGCCGCCACGCTCGGCGTGGCCCAGAGCGTCCATTTCCTCGGTCCGCGCCCGCTCAGTCATATGCCAGACCTATTCCATGATGCCGACATCCTCGTTTCCCCACGAACCCAGGGCGAGAACACCCCCATGAAGATATACTCCTACCTGGATGCCGGACGAGCGATCCTGGCAACCGATCTTCCCACTCACACGCAGGTGCTGGACCGTGAAGTCGCTCACTTGGTGCCCCCCACTCCCGATGCCATGTCGAAGGCAATCATTGAGCTGATCCAGAATGCCGACGTCCGGGCCGCCCTGGGTGCTCGGGCAAAGGCGCTCGCCCGGGAGCACTATAGCCTCTCCGCCTTCCGAGCCGGGGTCGACCGACTCTACGACTACATTGCTGCAAACGGCCTGAAGTAACTGCGGGCGGCAGGCCTTGTGTTTGCCCACCGGCTTGCATATGACTGCTTGATCTTTGCAGTTGAATCGAGGATACTCACCGTCAACCTCTATCAGGATTCGCTATGCACACCGGTCAAATTACAGTTCTTGCGATCTCGGTGGTCGCACTTCTCGCCACGTTCTTCTGGTCATGGTATGACCAGCGGAAGAAACAGGCGAAATTGGCAGCCACGGCCGCTGAGCGAGATGCTCTGCGGGCAGAGCTCTCCGACGCTGAAGATCAGCTTGCCGAATCTGGCAAAAAGGTCACGTGGTACCGCTCCCTATTCGACAGTGCACGCGACATGGTCCTCGTCTATGGCGCGGAAGAGGATAAACCCACACACTTCCTAGCCGTCAATGATGTCACCTGCGAGACGCTGGAATACTCTCGCGGAGAACTCCTCGCCATGACCCCGCTCGAGATCGAAACCGTTCACGAGCCGGAGATCCAACGCTCCCATACCGACGTTGAGCTCCTCACGCTATCGAACACCGAGATGCTTGCCCGGGACAGCGTGTTTGCCTCGCGTAACATGCAGCATCTTATTAAGCGCGTCATGGCCGGTGAAACGGTGGTCTATGACAGCAGTTTCGTAACCCAGAGCGGCCGACGCATTCCGGTCGAGATCACAGCGCATCGTTTCGGAACCGACCCCGAAAGACTCGTGATCTACACGGTTCGTGACATTTCCGAGCGTCAGGAAGCTGCCCTGGCCCTGCGCGAAAGTGAACAGCGCTTCAAGGACTTCTTCGCCTCCTCCCCTATCGGAGCGGCCTCGTATTCGGCCCAGCGCGACCTCATCAATGTAAACCTGTCCTGCTTACGGATGTTCGGAGCTCCGGACCGCGGCGAATTCGCGAAACTCGACATTTTTGACAACGCATTTCTCCCGGGATCCGTTAAAGAAGGCATCAATCGAGGCCAAACGGTACACTGCGAAGTCGTCTTCGATTTCGATGAGCTCCTGGACTCACGATCCCTCGTTAGCAGTCGACGCGGCAAAGCCTTCTTCAATATTCTTTTCAACAACCTTGGTCGCGACCACGAACACAATCCACTCGGGTACCTGATCCAGGTCCAGGATATCACCGAACGGCGCGAGGCCGAGGCGGCTCTGCAGCTTCGTGAAGCCCAATTGCGCCAGGCCCAGAAGATGGAGGCCATCGGCACCATGGCCGGCGGCATTGCCCATGACTTCAATAACATCTTAACGCCCATCCTGGGCTACTCCGATATCGGCATGGAGCTGACGGAGAAAAGCGATCGCATGCACGACTTCATGAAGGAGATTCGTAATGCGACCATGCGCGCCAAGGAGCTCGTACATCAGATTCTGATCTTCAGCCGGCAGTCTGAGGAAGTGCAGACCCTTATTCACCTCGGGCCGATTGTCAAAGAGGTGGCAAAGCAGCAAGCAGCCGGGCTACCGAAAACCATCACGGTATCGCATACGGTGCGCGTCAATGACGACCTGGTGCTGGCGAACCCTACCCAAGTACACCAGGTCCTGACCAACTTCTGTACGAACGCCGCCTACGCAATGAAGGAGACTGGTGGCGAGCTGGATGTGCGACTGACCCAGTTCAACATGGGATGGCGACATCGGCAGGAGTTTCCACAGCTCAAGAAGGGAAGCTACCTGCGTATTTCGGTCAAGGACACGGGAGGCGGAATCCCCGATGATGTACGGGACCGAATTTTCGACCCCTTCTTCTCCACCAAACCCAGTGGCGAAGGCACCGGCATGGGTCTCTCCGTTGTACACGGCATCGTGAGCGCCCTGGGTGGCAGCATTGCCCTCGACACCAAGGTTGGAGAAGGATCAACATTCCATGTTGCGCTGCCCCTGGCTGAAGCGAAACCAATCGAAGAAGCCGTCGTATGGGAAGCCCCGGCTTCGAGCAACGAGCGAATTCTCTTCGTTGACGACGAACAGGGCATCGCCCGCATGGCCACGCACATGCTGACCTCCCTTGGGTACGATCCCGTCGTGACGTCCAGCAGTCTCAAAGCGCTCGAGATCTTCGAGAACAGTCCGGAGAGCTTCGACATCCTTGTCACGGACCAGGTCATGCCCGATCTGACAGGTTCGGACCTCGCCATGAAGCTGAGAGAAATACGTCCCGATCTGCCGGTTGTGATCTGCTCCGGGTTCAGTGCTCAGCTCACGCCTGACAAGGCGGAGGAACTTGGAATCAACGAGTTTCTGATCAAACCGATTGCCCGCCGCGAATTGGGAGAAGCCATTGGGCGCGCCCTGACAGGTGAGATCACAAGAGTGGAGCCGGAAACGGGCGTTCAGAACAACGAAGCCGCCAGTGAAGACTCGACTGAAGAGGTAGCGTCTGTAGACGAACCGGAGCTCGGACCGGAAGCCGAACCCGAGGCCGAACCGGTGTAGGCGGCACCGCGATCCCTACACCCAGAAGCGACCGGATCCCCACCAAAGCAGAACCACCACAAACGCGAACTTCAGACGACGTCGATTGCGCGCCACGCGGACCTCACGTCGAACTGGCATCGCCGACGCATAATTTCTCCGCAGAAGACAGGTAGCAACCTGGTCACTCTTGGCAAAGCGACCACAGTGACGGTCCGACTCGACGACCATATCCACCTGGGAGACATCGCTGACTGCAGAAAACTGCTTGATGTCACGATGGATCAGGGGCATCGATCGCCTGCGTTCCCGCCACCACATTCTGAAATTCGCACCCATTCTGCTAACCGCCAAACATCCAGATGTTGAGTATGTAACCAACGAACACCAGCAGCACGACAACGATCAGCGGCAGCGAGACCGCGATCCCGACCTTCACCCAGAAACCAAACCCCTTGTTGGCAAGCGACCCACGGCCTGCTTCCTCAAGCGTCGAGAGCTGTGCCTGCCCGCCGCCCTTCTGCCAGCTCTCTGCATCGATTTTTGCGATCGCTCTGCTGTATTCCATGCGCGCGCTCTCGATCAGCGCCAGGGCACGATCCAACTCCTCTTCGAAATCCGCATTTCCCCAGTTTTCCTCTTTGATGTCGCGGATCTCGGCCAGCATGTCGCGAAAGCGTGCCCGCGAAGCAGAAAGCAACTCCACCATGCGGTTAGCAAGCACCTCGTCCTTCTCCATCAGGATGATATTGCGAGAGAGGTTCTCAATAATATCCTTCTTGCTACGCTCGTACTCATCTTGCTTGCGGTTCAGCTCCTCCAGCGATGTCTTCTCATGCTCCAGTTCTTCCTGGCGCATGCGTAGTCGCTCAATCTCTTCCGCTGTATCAGCAACCTGGTTCGTTAGCTGTTCTTTCTGACGAGCCAACCGTACGGTCGACGACTCACTGCTCTCTGCCGCACCTGATTCGCGGGATAAATCATCATCAAAGAAATCTGTACTCATAGCCGTAGTCTCCCCCTATCAGCCATCTCACTCTTGCTAGGGCACCACCAACACTTGCCCGACTTTTACGTTCACCGAGTCCCCGAGGGATTCGCCGTTTGCTTCCTGAATCTTCCGCCATTGGGTTGCATCCCCATAAACCTTATAGGCGATCTTCGAAAGTGAGTCTCCCCGTCTCACGGTATAGGTCCTCAATACCGGGGGTGCCGTCTCCACGTTGGGCGGCTTGGGTTTGGGCTTCGGTTTCGGCTTACGGCGCGTGCCACCCACGTCGTCACGCGGGGGAACGACCAGCGACTCCGGACCCGGTTTCGGTCGAGAGCCCGCGTTCGCAGGCACCGCAGAAGCAGGATTATTCTCCACGGGGAGCGTTGCCAACGGCTGTGGTTTGGGTTCTTCTGCGGGCTGCACGGGCGCTTCGGGAGGGGTCGACACGGTAGCGTCGCCAACGACAGCAGCCTTGAAACGCAGTCGTTCCTGCTCACGAGCTTCGCCAATCTCCTTCTCGAGCTCCTCGATGCGCTCCTGCAACGATGCATTCTTTGCCACGAGTGACACATTAGCAGCTTCCAGGGCCTCAAACTGCTTCACAGAAACCGAACCCGTCCCGGCGAAAAGAGCTGCGAACGCTCGCTCAGCCTGCACCACGCGATCCTTGATCATGGATGATTTCTCGGTAGCGGGCCGAAGTTCGAGGTATCGCTTGTAGTGGTAGATCGCGCGCACGTAGTCGTTTCGTCTGTCGTGCAGCAGCAGGGCAAGATCCAGGTGAGGGCGTGATAGCCGCGGGTACGTTTCCAATGCCTTTGTGAACAGCGCTATCGCCGCATCGTAGTCACCTTGATTGGACATCTCGTAGGCTTTGGACACGATCCGGTTGTTGCGCTCCCGCTCATCGAGATGCCCAACCCTCCCGCAGCCGGCCATAGAGAAGATGACCAAGACAAGGAGTATTCCGAAAGCAGTCTTATTGCCCACATCCATCATCGTTGCTACGGCTGTGAGACCGTTGCGAACGCCGCGTTCCCGCGGCTATCCGTGGCAATGACGACATTGTCTCCGGCAGCAGACCGCTGGTAGGTCGCAGACCGAGCAGTCTGAGTCAGGATAGACCCCTTCGAGATATCCTGTACCGACCATAGCGAGCTACCGACACCGCTATCGACGGAGAACGACGCGACAGCGCCGTTGTTGGTCAGCGTGACGCTGGACGGCTCAATCGTCATTTGGGCAGGATTTGTGCCCGTACGCGACCCGCTCACCGTATCAGACGTATCCCCGACATTCTCCATGTCGGCATCCTCTTCGCATCCACAGAATAGACCAACGGTCAGCCCGCCACACACCAGCAGACCAAACAGTGCAAAACGCATACTACGCATAATCGTTCCTCCCTAAGTGCCCGAATTCTGCCACGAATCTCAGCCCTTATCAAGTAGACTCACGACCACCCAAAAGACAACATGATTGAACACCAGACTATACAGCGAAGCAAACACGTCATCGATCACAATACCGACGCCGCCTTTCAGCCTCTGCAGCTGATTCGCCGGCGGCAGCTTCACAATGTCAAAAAAACGACAGCTGAGAAAAGCAACCAGGAGAACCCAGGGCGTCAGGGGCAATCCGATCATACAGATCGGAAACGTGAGGTACTCGTCAGCTACCACACGTCCATCATCCTTGGTTCCATAGTGCTTTTCGGCCGCACTGCAAATCGGCACCGCCACGACGCTCAAGGCACATGCGATCAGACACTGCCACGCCACGCCACCGGGCACTTCCAATAGCTTGCAGAACCACCATACAATAGGGAAAGCAAGGAGTGTTCCAACCGTCCCCGATGCGAACGGGCTGAGCCCTAGCCCAAAACCGTTTGCCAACAACACAGCCAGTTTTCTCATCAATCCTCCAACCCTATGGGCCACTGCCCCTCTAAACCGTCTCGCAAAGCCGCGAAAACGCGCATCCCACGCGGCCTCGCATATCAGTCCGTAAAGCGGTACTTCAGAATACACCAGAGGGCGCGCATACCATCACGCCACGTAATCTTCTTACCTTCGGCGTAGCTACGCCCGTAGTAGGCAATGGGGACCTCATAAATGCGCCATTTCTTGCCGTGAGCCACTTTCGCCGTGATCTCCACCTCAAAACCGAAGCGATTCTCCTTGATCGTAATCCCTTCGAGCACCTCTCGTTTGAAGAGCTTGTAGCAGACCTCCATGTCGGTCAGATTGAGGTCCGTGAGCATGTTCGACAGCAGTGTCAGGAAGCGATTGCCGACCGAATGCCAGAAAAAGACCACACGATGAGGCCCACCACCAAGGAAACGTGACCCGTAGACAACATCGGCACGACCTTCCAGAACAGGAGCAAGCAACCTCGGATAATCCCTTGGGTCGTACTCAAGATCTGCATCCTGAATCAGAATGAGATCGCCGGTAGCGGCACCAAAGCCGGTCCGCAAAGCAGCGCCTTTGCCCAAGTTCACGTCATGAAAGCAAACTTTCCAGTCGGGATTCTCAGCCTGCAGAGCCTTAAGCCGGTCGCCAGAGCCATCCTGCGAGCAGTCGTCCACAAGGACAATCTCACGCTCCATGCCAACGTCGATCGCCAGGACTTGTTCAAGGATCTCGTCGATCGTCTTGGCTTCGTTATACACTGGGATCACAATTGATAGTTTCATGAGCGTGACCATACCCAAAACTCCCCCGCCCCCGCAAGCGGGGATTGGGCGACTGGGCATTTCACTTCACGGTTGAGCGAACGCCGCCCACATCGACACC
>CAZCDU010000083.1:0-21722 GCA_964497125.1 uncultured Victivallales bacterium
GGGGGCCACTGTGACGGCGGTCGGCACAGACACCACGACGGGCCCCAACTGGCGTACCGCCGCCGTGCTGGAAACCGACAATGAATATGGCTCCGACGGCTACAGGATCTATGGGATCGATGACATCGACGGCCAGTTCCGGAACCCGTATGCCTTCGACCAGGATCAGACGGTACTTCCCGCCGGAGTCACCGGGATTGCCAACGACGCGGTCCAGATGTGGTCAGGAAACGGCAACTTCGGCACCATGGAAGACCCGGGCAACGGCAACGCGATCGTCAATACTCCGTTATTGGTGCTGCTTACAGCTCCCACAACCTTCACGATCAGCCGGAACGCGGGCACTTCATTCCGCCTGACCTTGCTTGCGGCTTCGGGCGACGGCGCCAACGTCACGTACAACACCAGTGTCAATGACGGCAGTGGCGCTGTTCCGCAGTCGTCGACGCTCACCGCCAACGGACTGCACTATCATGTCTACGACATCTCCAGCGGGAGTGCCGATGTGGTGGTAAGCGTGAACGCCGGCAATCACTTCTCACTCACCGGTCTGGCCTTCGATCCGCTTCCTGGTGGTGGCGGCGGGGGTGTCGGGTGGTCTGATACCGACACGACCGAGATCTCGACCAGCGCGGCACGGGCCACGGCTACCGTCAACACCAACCTGACCGACGCGGTGCTGGTCTGGGATACGAGTGATCAGGGCGAAGGCAGCACGAACGATTGGACCTACCGGCTTAGCCTGGGGTCGCAGTCCATGGGCGTGGTCACGGGCCAGATGACGGGTCTTGACTGGGAGACGGATTATGTCTGGCGCATGTACGGCGAGAACGCGGAGACGAACGGTTGGTCGGACGCGGTGGACTTCACCACGTTGGACGGCCCGAGGTCGCTCTACAGCATGGAGATCACATTCACGAATTTCGCCGGCAAGGGCACGCTGACCGACTTCCCGGCGCTGGTGAAGCTGACGACCGCTAGCACCCACAGCTATACCGGCTTCCTCGACACGACCGACGGTTACGACCTGCGTTTCTACGACAACGGCTGGCTGGACGGCACGCCGCTGGACTATGAGATCGAGTCGTTCGACGACAGCGGCACCTCCTACATCTGGGTCAAGGTCCCCGAGTTGACGCAGAACACCGCCATCTGGGCGTCCTGGGGAGAGGACGCCACCCAGCAGGCTTCGACTACCAACGGCGCCGTCTGGGGCAGCGATTTCACCGCGGTCTGGCATATGGGTGAAGTCAGTCAATTGGCATTGGATGCGACCTCC
Source organism: uncultured Victivallales bacterium (assembly GCA_964497125.1). GTDB lineage: Bacteria > Verrucomicrobiota > Kiritimatiellia > UBA8416 > UBA8416 > CAYLXP01. The sequence continues at coordinate 1,280 of CAZCDU010000083.1, forward strand.
AACGGTCACGATGCGACGTCCAAGGGGGGTACGCCCGCCAGCACGACGGGCCTCATCGCTGACGCCAACGATTTTGAAGACGGGGGCGGCGACTACATGCGGGGGCCCGACCACCGGGACATCAGTTACGTCGTCGATCAGCAGACGATCAGTGCGTGGATCTACAACCACAACAATGGCGGCAACGAGTACATCTTCGGCACGCACAACCAGGGCCCGGTCTTCGGCCTGAACGGCAGTGACCAGCTCGTCTACTACAACAACAACTCGAGCTGGGAATACAGCGGCGTCACGATCGCTCAGGACGAGTGGGTGCACGTCGCAATCGTCTACGAAGAAGGCGTGCCGACGGACGCATACGACGGCAAGTTCTACGTCAACGGCGAGCATGTCGGAAACTCGGTCGATATCCAGGACTACACCGGCGGACAGCGGGATTGGACGATCGGCGCCGGCGGCGAGCACTGGACGGGAGAGCGCTTTGACGGCGTGATCGACGAGGTGCGTATCTCCGCTACAGCTCGCTCCGGGGAGTGGCTCTACGCCTGCGCGATGAACCAGGGCAGTCATGACTCATTCGTGTCGTATGGCTCGGTGCAGACGGCGGCAGAGATGCGCTGGTCACGCCCCCGTACGTACACGGTGACAACCAACTCGGCGCAGGCGGAAGGTCTGATCAACACGAACCTGACGGCATCGACGCTGGTCTGGGCGACGAGCGACATGGGCACGGAGAGCGTCACGAACTGGACCTGGTCGCTCAGCCTCGGGGCGCAGTCGACGGGCCCCGTGAGCGGTCTGGTCACCGGCCTCGTGGCCGACACGCAGTATAGCTGGCGCATGTACGGCACGAACGCCACGGCGGATGCCTGGTCGGGTGAGGCCACCTTCTCCTCGGCGCTTTCCACGGCCCAGAAGCCGGTCTTCACCAATGCCGTTCCGGACGAGGACTCCATCCGGCTCTACTGGACCGACAACGCGACCTACGAGACCGCCTATGTCCTGCAGCGTTCAACCAACGGCACCGACTACACGACCCACGCCACGCTGGACGCGAATACGGTCTACTACTGGGACACAGGTCTCGCCGCCGGGACCTATCACTACCGCCTGTCGGCGGTCAACGGCAGCAACGGCAGCAGCACAGATTCCGCGCTGTGCGCGACGAACGCGGTCTGCGCCGGGCCGGACGTGTTTCCTGCGAATTCGGGGGCCGGTGGCGCGCCGTGCCCGACAGCCGGCACGATCAACCCGGCGACCGGTCTGGCCTGGGCCTTTGGCGATACGTATCACCTGGCCTTCGTGTCGAGTGCGGTCGACAACATGTCTGCGCAGGAGAACATCCACTATTGGAACGACTGGGTGAAGGCTGTCGCCAACGGCTCCAGTCTCCCCGGCATTCCCAAGTTGACGTGGAAGGTGATTGGTTCGGACACGTCGACGCATGCCCGCGACAATGCGCTTGTCAGCGCGCCGGTCTATCGTGTGGACGGCGCCACCAGGATTGCTGATAGCTATGCCGATATGTGGGATGGCAGCATTGATGCGACGCTTAGCAAAGATGAGAGCAACAACGGGGTCTCCGGGACTTGGGTCTGGTCAGGCACGTCGTCCAGCGGAGGAGGCTCGGCCGGCAGCACCTCGTTCGATGGAACGAGTACCAGCGCCTATCGATCACGCTACGATCAAGTCAACTCCCAGTGGATCGTGCATGGCACCACTGGACGGGCGGTCGATTATCGCCTCTACGGTCTCTCTCAGCCGCTGACGATTACCAATGGCCTTGGTGGGGACACCACGCCGCCCGAACCGAGCACGATGACCTGGGCCGAGCCGCCGAACGGTGCAGAGACCAACACGATCACGATGAAGGCCACGCTGGCCTACGACCTGGCGAGCCCGGCGGTCGAGTACTTCTTCACCAATACGGTGACGCACGAGACACGCGGGTGGGACGTTAGCCCGCGCTGGACCAACACCGTGGCCGTGAATACGCTCAATACGTACATGGTCAAGGCGCGTGATGCGGTCGGCAACGAGACGGCCTGGTCGGCGACACATTCGGCGACCCCCCTGAACAAGGGCCCCAATGGGTTGGCCGCACCTACGGGACTCCATCCGGCCACGGGGGAGCCGTGGCAGGTGGGCGACACGTATCACCTGGTCTTTGTCTCGAGCACCACGACGAACCTGACGATCCCGCATGACATCGATTTCTGGAACGACTGGATCAATAGCGTGGCCGACGGATCCAGCCTGCCGGGTGTGCCTGATCTGACGTGGAAGGTCATCGGTTCCGATCTGACGACTCACGCCCGTGACAACGCCCCTGTGACCGCGCCGGTCTACCTCGTGGATGCCACGACGAAGATTGCCGATAGCTATGCGGACATGTGGGACAGCACGATCGACGCCAACCTCGACATGTACGAGACCGGTGCAGCCGGTGCGGGGGAGGCCATGGTATGGTCCGGATCGGATAGCGCGGGTGCATCGACGGGAAGTTCATCGTTCAATGGAACCAGCGGCAACGCAAGTCGGGGGGGGCGCAACACCACTGTCCTCGGGCGCTGGATCTCGCAGGATACGCGCGCCAGAAGCGGCAATTATCGCTTCTACGGTCTCTCGCAGCCGATCGGTATTGTGAGCCTGGCGGGCGGAGATGTCACGCCGCCATCGCCCAGTCCGATGACGTTCGACGTGGCGCCCGAGCCGCTGACCACGAACTCCATCATGATGCGGGCGACGCTCGCGCATGACTTGGCGAGTGCGCCGGTCCAGTACCTGTTCACCAACACGACCACATCGACATCCTCCGGCTGGCAGTTGAGTCCGGACTGGGTCGACAATGTGGTCCTGGGCCGCGCGAACACGTACATGGTCAAGGCCCGCGATGCCGTGGGGAACGAGACCGCCTGGTCCGCGTCGGCCACGAGTAAACCGCGCCTCGTTTCGCAGACGGGTGTGTTGGCGCCATCGGTGATCAACCCGGCCACGGGGGAACTCTGGACGGATGGCGAGACCTACCATCTCGCATTCGTGACGAAAGACGTGAGCACGGCGACCCTGGCCGACATGCCGGCCTACAATGCCTATGTGAATGGGAAGGCCGATCTCTCGGACATCACTGGCGTCCCGGAGACCACGTGGTACATCATCGGATCCACCATCGCGACCAACGCCAACGCCAACGCGCTCGTTAGCGCGGCGGTCTACCTGCTGGACGGCACGACCAGGATCGCCGATGGCTATGCCGACATGTGGGACGGCAGCATCGATAACCCGCTCAACATTGATGAATATGGCGATGCCGGTTCGGGTTCCGGCGACGCATGGACCGGCACAAGCAGCGACGGATCGGGGCACAACCCCTACCAGCTCAACGGTACGCACGGGAATTGCTCCCGCGCGCATCGCACCTATGCGAATAGCTGGTGGATCTATCGTGACACGCAGGGCCAGACAGGCAGCCGACACTTCTATGCGCTCTCCGAGCCGTTGACGATCTCCTATACAGCTGTCGATGTTGTCAACGGCGTGGCCAGCAATGTCTCCGCCACGTCCGCCGACCTGGGCGGCACGGTCAGTGCGCCGGTAGGGCAGACCTTGGACGTCAGCGTTTACTGGAGCACGAACGACAATGCGGATGCGGCCGCGTGGCTGGCCGACACGTCGGCGTCGAGCGCGGTGGTGGGGTCCTACACGGATGTCGTCACACAGCAGATCTCCTATGCGACCGGCAGCGTGCTGAGCCCGGGTACGGTTTATTATTACACGTTCCGCGGAACAAATGCAGACGTGACCGTCTGGGCCAGCCCGAACACACAGTTCGGCACGGTTGGGCAGCCCGCGGTTGCCAACGTGGGTTCGACCCCGAGTGTCGGGTATGCGACGTTGACCGGTGAGCTGCTTTCGACGGGTGGTGCAACAACCACCTCACGGATTTACTGGGGCCCGAGCAATGGCGGCGACACGGCGGCAAGCTGGTCGAACGTCATCGTCGTGTCCAGCGACCAGGCCGTGGGCGAGTTCTCGGCGAACACGACGAACGACCTGGTCTATGGCGTGCAGTACTACTTCCGAGTCAACGCCAGCAGCGTAAACGGGACGGTTTGGGCCAGTGAGAGTGTGCCCTTCCTTACATCACTGCCGAGCCCGGGCCTGCGTGTGACCGACAACCTCCAGATGTGGTTGAGCGCCGACTCCGGGGTGACGGTGGACGGCTCCGACACGGTGACGGCCTGGGCCGACCAATCCGGCAACGGCCTTACGGCGGCGCGGTCGGGCGGCAACGTGAAGCTCGTTGCCGACCAGGTCAACGGTTTGCCCGCGGTCCAGTTCCGCAGCAATCCGTACGCCAATGTGACCGGTTCGATGTTCTCCAAGCAGCAGTACGTCGTCTTCAGCCTGCCCAATATCGGTGGCGACTGGGGTGCCGTGCTGGGCAGCACCGGCGTGCGCAGCGGCTACATGATGCACCCATCGGGTTACATGTGGAGTGGGAACTACCCCGAAGCCGTCCGGCAGAACGGCGGTGCCGAGTTGAGCCCGAACTACCAGTTGAGCAGTGTCTCGGACTTCATGATCGTGAGAATCACGGGCAACGACGGCGATACGAGTGTCAGGTCCGGATGGCGGCTGGGGCGCGCTGACAGTTGGAATGGGCTTCAGATGAACCTGGCCGAGATCATCGTCTACGACACCACGCTGTCCGCGGCAGATGAAGACGCGGTCGCGGGCTACCTTGCCCGCAAGTACGACATCACGACGGCGTATCCCGAGTTGGTCGTGTCGGAAATCAGCAACGAGGATGTCGAGCCGGGCTACACAGCGAACGAGGCGACCTTCAACGCAAGTTTCTCCGGGGCTGGTTCCGTCTTCGATGTCTACGTCTACTGGGGTACGAACGACGGGGCCAACGTGGCAGGGGACTGGGGCCGCACGAACTACATCGGTTCCTACACCAACCAGGCTGTTACCAACCTGCAGTACGACGCGACGGGGCTGACGGCCGATACGCGCTACTACTACGCTTTCATGGCGCAGAACCTGGCGACGAACCTGTGGGCGCAACCGAGTGCGACGTTCCAGACGCTGGGGTCGCTGGCCGTGTCGAACAGCGTCGCAACGCACGTGGGTTACGCGACGCTGTCGGGTGAGGTCACGGTGGGTGGCCAGGCGGATGTGACGATCGTCTGGGGCACGAGCGATGCCGGCACGAACAGCGGCGTCAACGCCTGGGATAACGTGGTCCCGATGGGCAACCAGATTGCGGAGGACGCCTTCTCCACGAACACAATCGACGCCTGGCACGGCATTACCTACTACACCCGTACCTACGCGTCCAACGTGACCGGTGAAGCGTGGTCCGATGCGATCGAGTTCTACATCCCGAAGGGGCTGTTCAAAGCCGATACGCTCTACCGCTCGGGTTACGACACCGAGGGCGACGACAACGAGATGAGCCTCGACAGCAACGGCGGGCTGCTTGCATTGACGCCCGACGGGGCGGAGGATTTCACGTCCGGGCCCGGCAATCGCGGGATGGACTACAACAGCGACGCCGATTTCATGGAGACCGGTCTGTTCACCAGTAGCGACACCTTCGCCAACCTGTGGCTGGGATACTTCACGGCGCCGGAGACCGGCGAGTTTCGCTTCAAAATCAACCATTATGGCGATACCAGCGACCGTGGCGGCATCTGGCTGGACCTCGATCAGGATTGGGTCTTCGAGTCGTCGGCGCCGGGGCTTGGCTCCGATCGTGGCGAGCAACTCGCGTGGTCCGATACGGGGGAGAAGCGCGTGGATCTCGAAGCAGGACGCGTTTATCGAGTCGCCTTCACTCATCGTGAACAGAGCGGTGGCTCCGGCTATCATGCGATGCTGCGCATTCCGTCCGTGGGCTACTTCGAGACGGTCAAGCCAGCGGATGCGGCGCAGGCCGGGCTGTGGAAGTATGACCTCGAGACGCCGCTGGAACTTCTGTTCGAGAACCAGTTGGTCAACGGCATCTCCGCCGGCGAAGCGACGCTCAACACGAAGTTCAAGTGCGAGAAGGCGGCCTATGACGTCTGGGCCTACTGGAGCACGACCGATGGCGGCACCAATGCCGCGAGCTGGGAGGCGACCGGTGAGAGCGAGTATGTCGGCTCCTACACCAATCTGACGGCCATGACCGACATCGCCCACGCGGTAAGCAACCTGCTTGGGGCGCAGACCTACTACTACACCTTCCGCGCCACGAACACGTACACGGACTACTGGGCCGAGCCGTCCATCGACTTCGTGTCGGCGGGGCCGCCGACGGTCAGCGTCAATGGCGGGGCGTCCGGAATCGGCTCTGGGGTGGCGACACTGAACGGCAACCTGACCGGTGGCGGCGGTGCAGACGCCTACATTTGCTGGGGCCTGTCAGATGGCGGAACCAACGGAACAGAGACGTGGGAATACGTGATCCCCATGGGGCCGCAGCTGGAAGGTCTGGCCTTCTCGAACGACATCAGCGGCACGCTTTACGGGGTGGAGTACAGCTACCGCGTCCTCGCCTCCAATGGGCTGGGGTCCGCTTGGTCGCCCCTCGACACGTTCTGGACCCTGGTTCCACCGGGTGAGGCCGTGTTGCGGGTGACCGACGGCATGGAAGCCTGGTACGACGCAGGGGTAGGGGTGGATACCAGCGGCAACAACGTGACGAAGTGGGCAGATCAGTCCGGTAACGGCAAGGACACCACCTCGGTGAGTGGCACGCCTGAACTCTCAAGTGACGAGATCAATGGGCGCCCCGCCATCAAGTTCCGTTCCGAGCATATGAAGATCGACCACGCGATGGTGCCGCGGGAGCAGTACTTCGTCTTCCGTTCCGGTCGATACCACTCCTATCCTGCGGACCCGCACAAGTGGGGACCAGGCGGTTGGGGCGGCCCCTTCGGGCAGCAGAACGACAACGGCTGGATGCTGCAGGATGGGCAGGTCTATACGTGGAACAGCCGCACCCCGACCGACATGGACCAGAACGGGACCGACCTCAATCCAAGTGGAGGGCGCTACTACTTCACGAATGTCGGTGACTACTTCGTGCTCCGGGTCAGCCCGCTGAACTACACGAGTGCCAATGCCTACATCGGTCGCCCGAACAACAGCTGGTATAACGGCTATCTCGATATCGCCGAGATCATCATCTATTCCGATGTGAAGAGCGAGGCAGACCAGAGCCAGATCGGCGGCTACCTGGCTTACAAATACGGCATCACGACGACGTATTCAGGCTATACACCCCTGTCGGCTATCAGCGTGGAACCGACCACGGTGTCGAACATCCAGGTGTCCAGCGCGACGCTGGGCGGCACGCTGAACGTTACGCAGTCGGTCTTTACCGCGACGGCGTACTGGAGCACGAACAACAACACCAACGCCGTGGAGTGGCTGGCGGATGGCGATGCGGACAGCGCACTCGTCGGCACATACACCAATGTGGCTGGCCATGCGATCAGCACGTCCGCCGGCTCGCTGAGCGGCGCTACCACCTACTACTACGTCTTCCGTCTGTCGAACCCGCAGACCAACGTCTGGTCGGCGGCGAACGGGACCTTCGAAACCGCCGGTCCGCCCACGGCGGGGCTCGGTGGCGGGGCGACCAATGAAGGAATCGGAGTGGTCACACTGCGCGGTGAGTTGATAGGAGGCGGGGCTGGCGACGCCTATATCTGTTTTGGTGAGCTGGATGGCGGCACGACGAGCACAGGCAATTGGGAGCACGCAATATCCATCGGTACGGTCAATCAGGGCGTCATCTTCTCAAATACGGTGTCCAACCTCTACTACGGTATCGAGTACGACTACCGTGTATTTGCTACGAACGAGGCCGGTTCAGGCTGGTCCACGGCGGGGACCTTCACGACGCTGCCGCCAGTGGCCCAGGCCGGGCTGCCGGTCACGGACAACCTGGTGGTTCACTTTGATGCCGGGGAGGGGGTTACCACAGATGGTTCCGGGGTGCTGACCTGGAACGATCAGTCCGGCAACGGTCATCATGCAACCCGGGCCAGCGGCAATCCAGCGCTTGTTGCCTCCGTGTCTGAGATCAACGACCTGCCTGCAATCGAGACACGGGGCAACAACGACTACTTCAACCTGGCCGGTAGCCTGTTTGCCCGGGAGCACTACATTGTGTTCCGTAGCCGACCGGATCGCAGCACCTGGAGCCACTACGGCGGCATCCTGGGCCAATCGAGTGGGCGTCCGTCGAACTACCTGACCGAGAACAACAACACCACCTTCCACGGCAACCAGTACCCGCAGGATGTGTCCCGGAATGGTACGGCGCTCTCGGCCGGGTACAGTCTGGCACCCATCAATGAGTATATGGTGGTCAAGATCAGGGTCAACACGGGTGACACGGCTCAGCAGGCCTACCAGCTTGGGCGTGCTGACAATTATAGCTGCGACATCGACGTGGCGGAGATAATCGGCTACTCCGACACCAAGAACGGGGCGGATGAGAGCCAGATCGGCGGCTATCTTGCCTACAAGTATGGCATCACGACAAGCTACACGGGCTACGAGCCGCCGGTGGCAAACGGGATCGAGAACACGGCCGCAAGCAATATCGGTGCGACGACTGCCGATCTCGGGGGCACGCTCAACGCCACGAACTCGGTGTTCGGTGTGGTTGCGTACTGGAGCCAGAACAGCAACGCGAATGCCGCGGCCTGGATTGCGGATGCCACGAAGGGGAGTGCGCACGTGGGTGTCTACACCAACGTGGTCGGACAGACGGTGAGTGCCCAGGCGACCGGCATGACGGGCGGGACGACCTACTACTACACGCTGGTGGCGACGAACGTCTCGACCAACATCTGGGCAACGCCGAATGCGAGCTTCGCGACGGTGGGTCCGCCTGTTGTTGATGTTGACGCCGCCACGGATATCGGCATCGGGACGGCCACGCTGCGCGGCGAGCTGACCGACGGGAACGGCGCCTATGCGACGTTCTGCTGGGGTCCCGTGGACGGTGGCACGACCAGCACGTCCGACTGGGCGTTCTCGGCCTCGGTCGGGTTCGTGGACGAAGGTGTTGTCTTCACCAACGCGCTGTCCAATCTCTACTACGGTGTCGAGTACGACTACCGCGTCTACGTCACGAACGACGCCGGCGAGGCCTGGTCGGCGGTCACGAACTTCTCGACCTGGTCGCCGCTCACGACATCGCTGGGCGTGCTGAACTGGGATTTTGAAACCGGCGATCTGGAAGGCTGGACCAATGTCGGCGCCACCGTCGGCGCGGACCTGCTGTTCCGGAACGGCAACAGCCCGGTTTCTCACACGCGCATGAGCGGCAAACAGGGCACCTGGTACATCGACGGTCACACGTCAAACGCGGGCGGTTCGGACCACCACACCGGCATCATCGAGACCGAAGACACGTTTGTCCTGGGCGCGAACGCGCGTTGGACGTTCGTCTCGGGTGGCGGCACGTTCAGCTGGAGCGGCACACCGGCCGCGCCCGGAAACCTTGCCGGTATCGCCCTGGAACGCGAGACGGCTACGCCGGGGGTGTGGGAGAACATCATCTTCCAGACGGGTGGCAACAATTCGCTGCTGGCGCGCGATCACGATCTGAGCGCCTATGAAGGCGACACCGTACGCATTCGCGTCTATGACAACACGCAGGGCGGCTGGGGCTTCCCGGGCGTGGACGACCTCCAAGTCACGAATGCGGTCATCCCGAGTGGGTACACGCTCTCCATCGCCAACACGGCGGCCACCAATGTCAGAGCGACGACCGCGGACCTGGGCGGGACACTGACCGGCGACATCTCTGTCTTTACGGTCCATGCGTACTACAGCACCAACAGCGCGAACAGCAATGCCGCGGCCTGGTTGGCGGACGGGGACGCGGTGAGCGTCGAGGTCGGCACCTACACTAACGCGTCGGACGCAACGCTGACGGCTTCGGTATCGGGCCTGACGCGCGGGGTGACGTACTACTACACGATGATGGCCGCCAGCGACGTGACCAACCTGTGGGCGACGCCGAATGCGAGCTTCACGGCCGATGGCACCGCGCCGGAGCCGGATGCGATGACGTTTGCGATCGAGCCCGCGGCGATTGACGAGCACAACGTCGTGATGACGGCCTCGACGGCCACGGATGCGCTCAACAACCCGTGCGAGTACTACTTCGACAATACGAACAACAGCGACAACTCCGGCTGGATCTCCAGTACGGTCTGGACGAACGGCGGTCTGACAACAGGGACGACCTATGGCTATCGCGTCAAGGCGCGTGACGCCGTGTCGAACGAAACCGCGTATTCCGCGGTGTTCACCGCCACCCCGGCGGGTGACGTGGTTCCGCCAACGCCCAACCCTCTGACCTGGGTGGCGCCACCGGCGGCCGTTGACAATACGACGATCGTGATGACCATCACGAACGCCACCGATCCCAACGGGCCGGTGACGTATGAATTCGAGAACGTGACCAATAGCATCAGTTCCGGCTGGATCAGCGGGACCACCTGGACCAACACTGGCCTGACGAACGGTTCGGTCTACGGCTACCGGGTACGGGCACAGGACGGTATCGGAAACAAGACCGCGTGGTCGACGACGCTCTCCACCTGGTGTGCCCCGCTGCGCTGGGATGCCAACGCCACCGGCGCGGATCAGACCGACGGGGCCGGCAACTGGCTGGATGCCGGTCAGTGGTGGAACGGCACCACGAACGTCGTCTGGCAGAACGCCTACCGAAACAACGCGGCCATTGGTAGCGGCGGGACAGCCGGCGCCATCACGCTGGGTGACGTGATCGCAGGTTCGGTGACGTTCACTAACTTCAGCGGCACCTATACGGTGGACGGCGGCGGCCTCACGGTGGACAACGAGCTGGCCGTCGATGGCGAGAACGTGACCATCAATTCGCCGATCGGCGGCAGCGGCAGTGTCGGACGGAGTGGCAGCGGCACGCTGACGCTGAGGGGTACTAATACCTACACCGGTGGCACGGTGCTCAGCGGCGGCATTATTGATGTCACCCGTGACTACCATCTCGGGGCGGCAGATGCGGCTATTACGTTCAATGGATCGGCGACGCTGAGGAATAATGACGGGACGGCGAACAGGGTCATCGATCTCGGTGCCCGCCCGATTGCTTTGAACAACAGCGCGGTCGGCACGATCTATCTGGGCCGTGGCGACACCTTCAACACGACCGGGGCCGTGACCGGCGACGGTGGCATATCGGTGACGTGCAACGGTGGCAACGTCGACTACTTGCGGCTGCTGAACGCGAACAACACGTTCACCGGGCCAATCACGCTTCACGGCGGCAACTGCTACTTCAAGCTTGAGCTGAACAGCCTGGCCGACAGCTTCAACCCGATCACCTTCAACGGCGGCAACGTGACGTTCATCTATAAGGGCGATGCAGACCTGACGTTGAACAACCGCCCGCTGATACTCAACGCCTCAGCGTATCTCGACAACTCGAGCTCGTACGATCTGACGATCAACGCATCCACAACGATCGGCGGCACGGGTAACAAGACGCTGACGCTGCAGGGCAGCGGCGACAGCCGGCTTGCCGGCGATATCAGTGAAGGCAGTTCGACGCTGCAGATCACGAAGAGCGGGTCGGGGACCTGGAGCATCGGCGGCAACAACAGCTACAGCGGCCTGACGAAGATCAATGATAGTGGACGCTGGGTCTACTTCCAGAACGCCAGCGATTCCGTGCCGGCCGCGTCCACGATGTGGATTGGTGGGTCGGCCGGGATGCGTCTTCTGGATGACGACGCCGGCGTGATCAACATGGGCAACGGCGTCCAGATTGGCGTGGCTGGAACCGGCGAGCGGGATGGCCCGACGATCTTCGTGGGCAACAACAACACCGCCAACGGCGGGTTCAGCAGCGGGTCGACGACGGGCAGTACCATTGCCATGGGGGTCTTTGATCTCACCCACGGCGATCAGCGCTCGTCGCAGCGCCTGACCTTTACGGGCGCCAACGGCTACCGGCTGCTGATGGGCGGCCTCCTGATTCACAAGCGCGCCGATCGGGGTGGACCCTATCTCGTGCCGACAAGCGCCTCGGTCACGATCACCGGAATCGTCACGCAGGCGAGCGGCAAGCTCGCGACGGACAGCACGGCCGGGGACGTTCTCGAACTGCGAGGCACCACGACCGACAACCTGATCAGCGCCGTCATTCAGGATGCCGCTGACTACACGGACTCGAGCAACCCGGACGCGGTGCCGTTCAACCTGCTCAAGACCGAAACGGGTGAGTGGACGTTGTCAGGCACAAACACCTATACCGGCACGACGACCGTGAACCAGGGCAAGCTGGTTGTCAGCGGCTCCCTGGCCGGCGGCGGTGCCGTCAGTGTCAGCGGAGGCCTTCTCAGTGGAACGGGCACCATCGGGGGCGCCGTGACGCTCAGCGGGTCCGGTGGCATCGAACTGCGGGACAGTGCCGTGGGGACACTGACGCTGGGGAATGGCCTCGCCATCAACGGCGCGGTTGACGCCAATGATCTCTTCTTCGACCTCGGTACGGGCGGCAACGGCACCGACAAGATCGTGGTGACCGGGGATGTGACCATGGCCACGTCCGGCGCGGGGGTGATCACCCTGAACCAGCTCAGCGGGACCAAGATCAATACGGGGACGTATGCCCTGATCGCGGCGACCGGTGCCATGCCGGCCGTCGGCAACTTCACGCTGGCGACGACGGCTGCCTTCGGCAACACCTTCAGTCTGCAGGTCACCGGGTCGACACTGGAACTCGTGGTCGCCTCCGCAGCGGCCGCACCGGCAGCGGCCTTCTGGAAGGGAGCCGGCGCCGACGATAACTGGTCGACCGTGGCAAACTGGGTCGACGGGGTGGGCGATCCGCTCAGCGGCGTTCCCGGATATGAGACGGATGTCAGTATCCATGCCGCGGGGGCAGCGCGCCTGACGACGGGGGCCCTTGATGCGGACTTTGATATCAACAGCCTGACGTACGTGGCCGATGCAACGGCCAACACGACGATTGGCGGATCGACGAAGACGCTGATTCTCGAGGCCGGCAGCGGCATTACCGTCAATACCCCGTCCTCTGGCACGCCCACGCACACGATCTCCGCGAATATCGGGATCGCGACGAGCCAGACCTGGAACGTGGCGAGCGGCCCCGAGCTGCACGTCAGCGGCGTTATTGGCGACTTTGGCGGCGGCAACTCACTGACCAAGACGGGCGCCGGTACGCAGCGGATGTCCGGGCTGAATACGTACTCAGGGGCGACGGTCATCGACGAGGGCGCCCTGGAAATCTGGCACTACTCGCTTGGCAATTCTACCGTGGCAAACGCGCTGGGCATGTCGTCCGCCGCGGCCGGCAATCTCGTGCTGGAGCCCGGCACGACATTGCGTTTCATTGTCTCGGGCGACTCCTACAAGAGTACCGACCGCAGTTTCACGATCAACGGTACGGTGGACGGACACAGCGCGACGATCGAGAGCGAACGCTCCGGCGGCAGCGGCTGGCGGGGCGTCCGGTTCACAACCGCGACCTCGCCGGCTTACGGCACCCCCAACCAGACGCGTACGCTGATTCTGGCGGGTGATCATACGGGCAACGCCAACCTCTGGAATCGAATCGACGCGAATATTGCCGACAACGGATCGGGCGCGGTGTCGCTGGTCAAGAATGGCGGCGGTTACTGGGGGCTGGGCGGCAGCTGCACCTATAGCGGCGGGACCACCATCAACGGCGGCAGGCTGCGCATGGGCAAGGCGAACGCCCTGCCAACCGCCGGAGCCGTGATCCTGGCGGACACCGCCGGCGCGATCCTGGATCTGACGCTTGGTAGTGGCTCCACGAGTTACGACCAGACCATCGGCTCGCTCTCGGGCGGCGGCAGCAGCGGCGGCAACGTGTCGCTCGGCAACGCCACCCTGACCGTGGGGGATGCGACCAGCACCACTTACGCAGGCGTGATCAGCGGTATCGCCGGGGTCGGCAACCTCGTCAAGCAAGGCGCCGGGGCGCTCACGCTCACCGCCGCACAGACCTACCAGGGCGACACGACCGTGAACGCCGGCAAGCTGGTTATCGCCGGCTCACTGGACGCTTTGAATGACGTCGCTGTCGCCGGCGGCGCGCTTGCCGGCACCGGTACTGTAAACGGTGACGTTACGCTCAGCGGCACGGGAGGAATTGACCTGCAGGACAGCGCCGTGGGCACGTTGACCATCGGTGACAACCTTGCCATCAATGGGGCGGCCGGGGCCAATGACCTCACCTTCGACCTGGGCAATGGCGCAGGCGGCACCGACAAGATTACGGTCGGCGGCGACGTCACTATCATGACGGACGGCGCGGCTGTGATCAACCTGAACCAGCTCAGCGGGACAAAGATTGATGCGGGCACCTACGACCTGATCGATGCCACCGGTGCAATGGAGAGTGTCGATGAGTTCTCGCTGGCCACCTCTTCGGCCTTTGGCAACAACTTCGCGCTGCAGGTCACAGGCTCAACGTTGCAGGTGGTGGTGACCTCTGCCGCGTCTGCACCGGCTGTTGCGTTCTGGGATGGCAGCAGCGACAACAACTGGTCAACGGTTGCCAACTGGGCCACGAATGCAGCGGGCGCCGGAACGGTCAGCGGTGCTCCCGGCTACATCACGGACATCAGCTTCTACGCCACCGGCGCCGGTCGACTGACGACAGGGGTCCTCGATACGGACTTCGATGTCAATAGCCTGACGTATGTCGCCGATGCCACGGCCGACACCGTAATCGGTGGATCGCCTAACTCGCTAATTCTTGAAGCCGGTAGCGGCATCACGGTGAATACGCCGAGCTCGGCCACACCGACGCACACGATCTCGGCTAATGTGGCAATGGCCACGAATCAGAGCTGGGCTGTAGAGAGCGGCGCGGCGCTGACCGTGAGCGGCAATGTTGGCGACCTTGGTGGCGGCAATGCCCTCACGAAGGGCGGGGCCGGCACGCTGACGCTCTCCGGTACGAATACCTACAGCGGCGCAACGACCGTCAACGGCGGCACCGTGGTCATCGGCAACGTTGCCGACGGCGGCGCGGCCAGTGGACTCGGGCAGTCCAGCGCGGCGGCCGCCAACCTGGTGCTGGGCAACGGGACAACGCTGCGCTACGAATGTGGCGGCACACTGCTCTCAACCGATCGCGGCTTTACGATCAACGGCACGGCTGCGGGCCACAGCGCCACGATCGAGAGCGCGTCAGTGGGCGCCGGAAGTCTCCGGGGCATCTCCTTCACGAGTACGGCGTCTCCGGCGTACGGCTCCGCGAACCAGGCGCGCACACTGATCCTTGACGGCACCTTCGCCGCCGCCGGGGTCCATGTCAGCTACTTCAATAAGTTCGCGGCCAACATTGCCGACAATGGGTCGGGCGCGGTCTCGGTGACCAAGACCGGAACGGGGTCCTGGGGGCTCCTCGGTGCCAACACCTTCACCGGAGGACTGTCCGTCGAGCAAGGCACGCTCCTGCTGCGGGCCATCACGGCCGCGGGATCGGGTGTTGTGACGGTTGGTTCCGCGGGTAACAGCGCAACGCTTGATCTCAATGGCGGGCAGCGCACTGTTCTTGGCCTCGCAACGGCGGGTACGGCAGCCAACCAGACGATCACCAGCACAGCTCCGGGCGGCATTCTGCACGTGGCTGGCGCGACCACCTCGACATTTGGCGGCGTGATTGCGGGCAGCACCGCTTCGTACACCGCACTTACAGTGGACAATGCTGCGGCCAGCCTCACGCTCTCCGGAGCGAGCACCTATGCCGGGGCGACCACGGTTGAGGCTGGCACATTGCTGGTCAACGGCTCGCTCGCGGCCGGGAGCATGGTGACCGTCAAGACTGGTGGTACGCTGGGCGGCGCGGATGGCACGATTGGCGGCCCGACCACGGTTCAGAGCGGCGGCACACTGGCTCCGGGAGCCGGTGGAACGGGTACCGTAACCTTCGGCGGAGATCTTTCCCTCAACAGCGGGTCGACGCTCGCCATGGAACTGGGCACCTCCTCCGATCAGGTGCGCGTGACCAGCGGCACGTTTGCCGCGCCGGCGGCGGGCACGGTTACGATCGACGTTAGCAACGCCGGTGGATTGGCTGCAGGGAACTATGTGCTGATCGACTGGAGCGGTGCTACGCCAAGTAGTGTGGATGCGTCCGACTTCGCCGTGACAATGCCTGGCGGCTCGTTGAATGGCGCAGTCTCGGTCGTGGGCAATAGCCTGGTATTAACGGTCACGAATGCAGGACCGACAGGCTCCATCTTCAGGTTCCGGTAGGGAGTGTGGGATGTGGAGTGTAGACTGTGGGGAGTAGACTGTAGAGTGTAGAACTCTTCAACGCCCAACTTCCAAGTTCAGACATCTTTCGTTGAGTGTTGGTTGTTCAAGCCAATTGTAGGGCGGGAATGGGCGAGTCTCCGAGTCCTTCCCGCCGGTCTTGAGCGTGCACGGTTGCACCTGAGAGGGCGGGACGCGAAGCGAGGCTGAATGCTTGGAGGCCAACGTCTCGGGGACTCAACCGTTCGCGGCCTACGAGTTTGGGAGTGGATTCGAATAATGGGAGTCGGTAGATGAATAGCAGAATGGTGCTGCGTTTAATTGTTTGCGTTGTGTTTATGGTTGCCTCGTGGGGGCGTGCGGAAACGGTGACGTGGGACGGCGTTGATATGAACTGGACGAACCCGGACACCGATAGCTGGGGAGGCGATACCTACAACGATGGCGATCATGTGGAGTTTCTTGGTGCGGGATTGGGCACGGTCACGGTTGATGCAGGCGGCGTGATGCCGGGCAGCATTCTGGTTGGCGCTGCCGGGGCCTACACGATTTCCGGTGGCAGTCTTGGCGGCACAGGCGCATTGAGCCAGGCTGGTTCCGGCGCACTGATTCTCACCGGCACCAATACCTACGCCGGCGGCACGGTTATCAAGGCAGGTACGCTGAAGATCAACTCGGACAGCAATCTCGGGGTTGCCGGGACGCCCATTACCTTTGACGGCA
The DNA here is from genome assembly GCA_964497125.1 of uncultured Victivallales bacterium. Lineage (GTDB taxonomy): Bacteria > Verrucomicrobiota > Kiritimatiellia > UBA8416 > UBA8416 > CAYLXP01. The sequence goes on from CAZCDU010000083.1 coordinate 18,323, forward strand.
CCGGCATGCTGGAGAACAACAAGAATAGCATGATTGATCTCGGTACCCGCCCGATCGTCTTGAACGAGCACGCAATCGGTACACTGCGTACGGGTCGTAGCGAGGGGTTCACCACAACGGGCCCCATCACGGGGAGCGGCACGCTAACGATTTCCGATCATGGAAACGCTTTCCAGTACGTCAATCTTCTTAGCCCAAACCATACGTTCACGGGGCCGCTCAACATCAGCGGGGGCAACGTCTTCGTGACGTTCGGAAGCCTCGTCGACAGCACCAATGCAATATCACTGATCGGTCGATGCCAACTCATCTATGATGGCGCCACGGCATTGACTCTCGACAACCGTACGATCGTGGTTTCAGGCAGCGCCACGCTGAAGAACACCTCGCCGACCCCGATGACCGTGAACACGGACGTGACGATCTCGGGCACGGGCAACAAGAGCCTGGGGCTGTCGGGCACGGGGGTGCTGAACGGGGACATGGGTGAAGATCTCGCCACGCTTTCGGTCTCTTCCTACGGCAATTGGTCGCTTACGGGATCCAACCGTTGGAATGGGGCGACGACCATTGAGAGTGGCACGCTGGCGTTCCATGGCCCACACGCCATGCCGACGAACTCGAAGGTCGTTCTCAAGCGGTCGACCACCTTTTCTATCCGGACAGACGAAGCGGGCAGTGTGGACTATGGCAATCAGGTAGGCGTTGCCCCGATCGATACGTCCCCTGGCGTGATCTCGCAGCACGCCATCGATGTCCGCAATAACGGTGGCGCGACCACCGGCTCGACGATCGTGCTTGGCGCGATTGACCTTGCCTCAGGCGACTTGAGGGCCAATCGACAGATCAATGTTCGGGGTAGCAACGGGTATCGCGTGCAGTTCGGTGATGTCGCCATGAGTCCCAATCTCCAAGGCACCGCTGCCCAGGGTCCCAACAGGTTCAACCCGACCACGGCGTCCATCATCATCGCCGGAACCGTGAAACAGGTTGCGGGAGACACGGGTGCAAGGTCGAACGACAATAACCTGTACCTGGGTGGTACGAGTGACGGCAACGAGGTCAGCGGAACCATCGCGGACGCCGATGACTATCCGTCCAATACGAATGCATCGCCCCTGAACGTCTTCGTGAATGGATACAAGAATGATGCCGCAGAGTGGATACTCTCCGGTAGCAATGCGTACAGCGGTACGACCACTGTCGACGGCGGCATACTGGTGGTCGACGGGTCCATCTCCACGGGGGCCGTGGCGGTGGTCAGTGGCTCTCTCGGCGGCACGGGGACGGTCAGTGGCGCGGTGTCGCTGCGCGGCTCCGGCAGGCTCGATGTTCGCGACGGTGCGGTTGGGACGTTCACGCTTGGCAGCGATCTCAATGTCGACGGTGCGGTCGGCGCAAATGAGCTGGCATTCGACCTGGGCAGGGGTGGCAACGGTACGGACAGGATCACGGTGGGAGGCGACGTCACGATGGCCACGCCCGGTGCGGGCCTTATCACCCTTAATCAGCTCAGTGGGGCCAAGATTGACCCGGGTACGTATGATCTGATCGTCGCGACCGGTGCGATGCCTGCCGCCACCAATTTCACCTTGGCGACTACGGCGGCCTTCGGGAACAGCTTCAGCCTGCAGCGCGACGGAACATCAAAGAAACTGCAACTGGTTGTTGCCGGCGCGCCGGCATCGCCGGGAAATGCCTACTGGACGGGCAACAGCGGCACGGATTGGTCGGCCCCGGCCAACTGGTCGACAGATGTCACAGGATCAACGCCGCTGAGTCAGGCTCCCGGCCATAACACGCATGTGCGCATGCATGCCGACGGGGCATCACAGCTGACGACTGGCGCCCTTGATGCGGACTTCGATATCGACCGCCTCACCTACACCGCTGGCGCTATCGCCAATACGAAGATTGGAGGCTCGGGCCAGACGCTCATTCTTGAGTCCGCCTCAGGTACGGGCATCACGGTGAACACCCCCGCGACCAACAGCCCTGTGCATACGATCGAGGCGAATGTGGCGCTTGCGGTGAGTCAAACCTGGACGGCTGCCACCAATGCAGCACTAACCGTAGCGGGTGTCGTCAGTGACTTTGGGGCTGGCCATTCCCTCACCAAGGCGGGCGAAGGTGATGTTAGGCTGTCTGGCCTCAATACCTACGTCGGCCCGACGGTCATTAGCGAGGGCACGCTGGAGATCTGGCATTACTCGCTGGGCAACGTGACGGCGCCCAACGCCCTGGGTATGTCGTCATCCGATCCAGCGAATCTGGTGTTGAGTCCGGATGCCACATTGAAGTTCATCGTTTCGGGGGACTCGGTTAGGAACACTGACCGCGGGTTTAGCATCAACGGTGCCGCGCCTGGTGACAGCGCAACACTGGCGTGCGATCGGGAGCACGACCGCACGGGGTGGCGCGGGGTGCAGCTGACAAGTACGGCATCACCGGGCTACGGGACACCCAACCAAGCCCGTACGTTGATCCTCGGCGGCACGCAGGCCTCGACAGGCAATCAGCGTCACCTCAACACCAGGCTGCATGCGAAGATCACGGATAACGGTTCGGGTGCCGTCTCCCTGATCAAGACGGGTATCGGCTCCTGGGCCCTCCACGGGAAGAGTACCTACACCGGCGGCACAACCATCAAAGGTGGGAATCTGCGCATGGGGGTTGTCAATACGCTGCCCGCTGCCGGGGCCGTGACGCTGGCGGACGTGTCCGGCGCACTGCTGGACCTCTCGGATGAGAATCAGGGCGGCAGGAGTCAGACCATCGGCTCGCTGGACGGCGGCGGCAGGAGCGGCGGCAACGTCAAACTGGGATCGGGCACGTTGACGGTTGGGGACGCCATCAGCACAACCTTTGCAGGCAAGATCAGCGGCACGGGTGGCCTGATCAAGCAAGGCAGCGGCACGCTGACACTTGCCGGCACGAACACCTACACGGGTGTGACGACGATCCATGCCGGTACGCTGCTGCTCGCCGAAGACCACGCGCTGGGTACCAATGAGGTCGTTATCAGCAATGGAGCCCTGAGCATAGGCGGCGTTGAGAACGGTGCCGGGACGTTGACAGTGACAGGCAACGGCACGATCGTGACAGGCGGCGGCAGCGTTAGCTTTACCGACACCTCTGGCGTCACCTGGCCGGGCAGTCTGACGATCAGTGGCTCACTGCGCGGCAAGGAGGTGCGGTTCGGCACTGACAGCAATGGGCTGACCGGCGATCAACTAGAGAAGATCGACAACGACGGTTTCAGCGTGACGATTAGTACTGATGGGTATCTGGTATCGCAGAAGGCTAGTGTGTTCATTGTGAGGTAGTGGGGAGAGTGGGCTGTAGAGTGTAGAGAGTGGAGCGTGGGAGACCGCCTGAAGGCGGAACAACATGCGGGGGA
>CAZCDU010000084.1:0-1071 GCA_964497125.1 uncultured Victivallales bacterium
TTGCATTTCGGCCAGAAGGGTCGCTCTCCCCGTAGCCTCGCTCGCCAGAGCGTGGCTGGATCAACCCAGCGCGCTATCCTCAAGTTTCCCCTCTGATTGATCCGAGCACGCTCGGTGGCGTTACTAGTCTGAAATTTCACGTCTTCTTAGTGATTTTCGGGGCTTCCGTAGGGCGGGAAATCTTCCCGCCAGTCATCTAAGCCAGCTACTGCCGGGAAGATTTCCCGGCCTACGAAGAGAGTTTCACCTCTGAATAATCCCAGATCTCTCGGCAGCTTCGCTGACCTTAGACTTCACCGTAACGCCACTCGTCCTTGAGCCCTACCACTCGGCAAGTGGGAGCTACTTCTGAAGTGTACGAAACACCACGACTGCCGGAGCTTACCCCTTCCGCTCGTCATAGCTTTCGCGGATGCGGTCGATGGCGATGGTGAGAAGAATCAGGATTCCGATGTAGACGTTCATGTAGTAAGGGTTCGCCTTCATCTCAATCAAGCCGTGTCGGATCAGCGTGTAGATGATGCCACCCATCAGGATACCATAGGGTGAGATCACACCACCGGTCAGGCCGGTGCCGCCAATGATGGCGACTGCAAACGTCACAATCAGCCAGGAGTCACCGGTTTCCGGGGCGGCGGAACCAAGCTCGGAAGCCCATAGCACGGCAGCCAATGCCGCCAGCAAGCCGGAAAGAACGTTGGCGCCCACAATCATGTTGTCATTGCTGATTCCCGACAGTCGCGCAGCGTCTGCGTTGCCGCCGGTAGCCAGCATGCGGCGACCAAAGACCGTGTTGCGGTACATGTAACTGAACCCGGCCAACACCGCCAACATGATCAAGAAGACGTACGGCACGCCGAGAACGCCCTGCTGCCCGATGAAACCGAACGACGCCGGCACCGCGTATGGTTGCCCACCTGAAATCCCGGAGCGCAGTCCCATAAAAATGAACATCATCGAGAGCGTCACAATGAACGAGTCAATGCGTAGCTTTACGATCAGCAATCCATTGGCCAGGCCCGCCGCCGCGCCACACAGCAGTGTCAGGGGGACCGCAATCCAGCCGCTCAG
>CAZCDU010000084.1:1171-21545 GCA_964497125.1 uncultured Victivallales bacterium
GGCCCGCCGCCGCGCCACACAGCAGTGTCAGGGGGACCGCAATCCAGCCGCTCAGTCCGGCGTTCGCGAGGCAGAGCCCCAGCACCACCGTAGAGATACTGCCGATTGCACCGACCGACAGGTTCATCCCGCCGACGACCAGGCAGACCGCCTGTGCCAGTGCAATGATGGTGAAGAAGGCTACCTGTCGCGAAAGGACAAACATCGTGTAGCCGCTCAAAAACGTGTCAGAAATCACGGCAATCCCACCAAACAGAATCAGTGCCGCTGTAATCAGCCCAATCGTACGCCCCGTGATCAGCGTACGTTGCTCAAGGGCTTTGTCAGTTGCTTTGTTCGTCTCTTCACTCATTTCAAATACTCCCCAATCGCGTGGCTGATTTCCTTATAGCCCTTCTCAGGGTTGTCCACGTCGTCTACCTCGCCCACAATAGATCCTTCCCGGAAGACCAGTATCCGGTTGGCCAATTTGATGATCTCCGGCATGTCGGAGGAGATCAGAATGACCGCTTTGCGCTGCTTCTCAGCCAGGTCACGGATCAAGTGATGGATCTGATCCTTGGCGCCGACGTCCACACCGATGGTTGGTTCATCAATGATGAGAATATCGCAATCCGCCGCCAACCATTTCCCCACACTGATCTTCTGCTGGTTACCGCCGCTCAGGTTCTCGACGACCTGGTTCAATCCCGGCGTCTTGATCGACATCGCGTCCACGGTCTCACGACAGACCCTGTCTTCTTCCCGCTGGTTGATGTAGCGCGTCAGGCCGTTGCGCAGGCGTGGCCAGATCGCCACGGAGATGTTGCTGCGTACGCTGTCTTCAAGAAAGAGTCCCTCCTCCTTGCGGTTCTCGGTCACATAGCCGATCCCGTACTTGTAGAGGCTGTCACCGATGGCCCTGATGCGTGCCGGCTCACCGTTCACCGATAGCGCGCCCGCATCCTTACGCTCCTCGCCGATAATGACGCGCGCAAGCTCGGTGCGCCCGGCGCCTACCAGACCGTAGAAACCGAGGATCTCGCCCTCATGGAGCGCAAAAGAGGCATCGTGGATCTGTCCCTTACGCGTGAGGCCTTCGGCCTCCAGCACGACCTTCTCGCGATTCACGTTCACGCGCCCCAGGTGCGTCTCCGTGAATTCACGACCGATCATCATGGCAATCAACTCGTTCGTATCCAGGTCCGCAATAGCACGAGTTCCAATGGCCTGGCCGTCGCGAAGCACGGTGGTGCGGTCACAGAGCGAGAAGACTTCCTCAAACTTGTGCGACACGAACACCATGGTCACGCCGCGTTCCTTCAGATCGCGTAGAATACGGAAGAGGTTCTCCGCTTCGTGCTCCGTCAATGCCCCCGTCGGTTCATCCAGCAGAATCACCTTCGCATCGGCAGCCAGCGCCCGCGCAATCTGTGTCAATCGCTTCTGGGCCGCACTCAGGCTCTTGACGAGCGTGTCGGGAGCAATATCGAGCTCCACCATCTGCATATAAGTCAAGGCCGCTTCGTTTACCTTATCCCAGCGGATGATCCCCGTACCGGGCACGGTGATCAGTTTATCGATCATGATGCTCTCGGCCACGGTGCTCTCGGGCACCACCTGAATCTCCTGGTGCACGATATCGATCCCGGCTTTGAGACTTTCGCGGTAGCTGCTGAAGTGCAGAGGTGTGCCATCGTAGATGACCTCCCCGCCGTCCGGCTGGTAGATACCCGTGATGATCTTCATCAAGGTACTCTTGCCCGCCCCGTTCTCCCCCACCAGCGCATGAATCTCACCGGGGTTGAACGTAACGTTGACGCCATCCAGCGCTTTAACGCCGGGAAAAGACTTGGAGATGTTGCGTAACTCTAACACCAATTACTCCGGTGCATTGAGGTACTTCGTCTCAATATCCGCAATGATGCCATCAGTAATGGCCTTAACCTCGTCGGCGTAGGTATCGATGTTAGCCTTATTGACGATGACGTGGCCGGCGTTGATGAACTGGTAGTCTTTCTTCGGCGTCCATCCCTCCGCCATCTTCGAGAGAATCGTGCAGGAGATGAAGCCGTGGCCAAAGGGGTTCTGTGAGACCGTGGCGTCGATCGACCCGTTGCGAATGGCCTCCATGACTGTCGGACCCGTATCAATGCCAATGTAGCGAATGCGCTTGTGGTCGGGCTTGGCATGCCATTCCGATAGCACGGCGGCAGCAGCAATCGTGGGGTTGTAGCCTGTGGTGATAATGCCATCGATTTCTTCGCCACGGGCCGCCAGCGCACTCTGGATCTTCTCCTTGGCCACACTGACCTGGGTCATATCCGAGATGGTCTGGGCGATGTTAACCTCCGGGTATTTCGCTGCCACGGCGACAATCGCGTCATTACGCACCTTGGTGTTCACGTCCGTCACGGTCTCCAGCACGTTCAGAATGTTGCCTTTGCCGCCCATCATCTTGACAAGCTCTTCGCAGGCATCGGTTGCAGCCTGGTGGATGTGCGTGGCAACCGTGAACGATGCAGGGGTGGGAATGTTGGGTTCGGCGCCGTAGGCAATCACATGCTGGCCATTACGCACGAGCTGTCCGAACAAACCGTTCGCCCCGGCGGGATCGCCTGGAAAAACGCTGAAACACTTGTGACCCTTAGTCGACAGTGCCTTGACGTTGGCATTCTCGTTGTCCTGCGACCACTCCTGGCCAACCACCTTGAGAATCTTGGTTCCGGTCGCAGCTTCGGCTGCTTCTGCTCCGATTTGGACTTCCGAGATATACGGATGCGGCATCATGCCGTACCACACAACCGGCTCCACGTCGGTTGCCGGGCCGGCCTTCTTCTTAATCACCACGATCGCCAAGACGGCGACGGCCAAAACGATGACAGGTATCAGCTTCTTCATTTATTCGCTCCCGCTAGTTGTCTGTGTTCAGATGTACCCCATTAATATGGCCAAATTGTTTAGCACACTCCGCCGTCTTTCGTCCAGAGATCAATCGCCAGTTGTTACACATAATCCCCGCTATAGACTTGTGCAAGCGTCGCGCAAGGAGATCCGCGATGACGAAGGATATTGGGAACAGATCGAGTCATACATAGACAAGCATTCTGATGCGAATTTCTCGCACGGAATCTGCCCCGAATGCGCCGAGCTCCTCTATCCCGACATCAACCCCTACACCAACAACTGACGCCAGTCGCGAGCGAGGCGGGCTTTCAGGTCAGTTCCGCCCCCGGCGTCGTGCCTCCTCCGGATTATTCAGACCGAAAACTTCTCGGTATTCACGGCCTGAAGGCCGAACTACGAACGGGCTTCTACACGAGGCAGGCGTTTGTAGTCCGGCCTTCAGGCCGTATCTTCGGACGGGAAGTGTCAGACAATTTTCGCCCCCGAGTGCATTCGGAATAATCAAGGGTGAAACTTGGAGACCGGAAAAGGTGGACGCCGGCGTCCCGACGGCGTCGTGCAAGTGATGAGCCTTCCAAGAGACGGGGGAGCACGATGTTCGATACTGTCTCTTCACAGGCACTTGCTTTGCTCGACCGCGTCGGGACGCCGCGGTCCACCTTTGCAGAATTCGGAACTGAGGGTTACGTTTCAGACTAGCGAGGCCGCCGAGTGCGCTCGGATTATTCAGGGGTGAAACGTGGGCAACCCTAATCTTTCGCCCTATTCTTTCGCCCTAATCTTCTAGAAAAGAGGAAGAGATTAAGGCGAAAGAATAGGGTGAAGGATTAAGGAATGGAGAACGTATGTGGATTGACGTTTCAGGCTAGAGATCTTGCGGTCTGTCATAGACCTTCTTGCCCTGCCGAATGGCTTCGCGGTTATCGAGCTCGATTCTGGCGCGTCGATCATATTTCTCAAGTCGCTGGCGATCCATGTCACACGGCACGAAACCATCCATGTCGGCGCGTGGTGTTACCTGGAGTTGTTCCTGGCCAGCCCGGATAATAGCCAGGGCTTCCTTGTATTCAGCCGACGCCTTGTCGAGTCCTTGCAGGCAGGGACTCAACTCGGGACGATCAAAGGAGAGCTGAGACCGTTTTCTGCTGCCGTGTCGCGTGACGAAGCGGGAGCCCGTCAATGCCTCCAGTCGCTTCAATTGCGCCCTGTCCAGGGGAGATCGCCCACATGGATTGTCCGGATAGGCGCTCTCATAGAAGGGATAGTATGGTGCGTTGATGTCCACCCAGGTGATGATGCGATCCATCTCTTCTCGCGTCAGCTTCAGGTCTGCATGCCCATTGCGAAGGACTCTGGTCAGCAGGCTGGGATGGCTCCCCCATGATTTGGCCTCCTGGACGGCAGCCGGGCCGCCGCCAACGCACTGGATCACATCCTGGCTCCAGAGGTCGATGTATGAGGCAGAGAAGCTTATGGTCCGGTCGCCGCTCAGGACCAGCGACTTGCCTTCCGCCTTGCCGAAGTCATGACAACTCACGCAGTGCTTGTCGAAGACCGGCTGCACTTCCTTCTGGAAGCTGAATCGGCGTGGCTCACCATACCAGCCGGTGAGCTTGCTTGGCTCTCGCATAAGGGCGAGGGAGTGCTGTGTCATGGGAGGCGCATCCTCCGTCCTGTTATCATGGCAGCCAATACAGCCCTGTCGCTCACCCGACTGAATCGTTGTGCCGCTCCGCATTGACTGGACCATCATTCCGTTTTCATCCAGGAGTTGGAAGAAGACGAACCGGTCCGACGGACATTCGAAATAGGCCGACCCGTCAGTCTCAACGGGAACCGTTCCGAGGATGCGTTTGTTCTCGAAGTTGTGCCAGTTCATGCCCGGGGCTTGAGCGCCCTGCCCACCCCACGCGGGGCGGGTCCAGTTCTTCTTGGGTGGTGATTCAACGACCCGCAGATACTTAACCGAACCTCGCGCAACTCCCTTCATGTGGGTACCCACATAGACATCCTGCACATAGAAGGTACCGTTGGCGTTCTCATAGTCGCGTGTTCTGGGTCTGGAAGCAGGCCGTTTGCGAGGGCCTAGCGGCATCGGATCGAAACAGCCAAGTTCATCCCGGTGGAGCACGATCTCGTTGCCGAATGTATCCAGCAATACAATGGCCATTTTGCCGTCAACCTGCCTGGACGCCAGGAAGTAGTCTTGCGAGAGCGGATAGGGATCCTCGTACTTGGGCGTTATGCGTCTGAACGCATCGAAGCTGCCGTGTGGACTGCACCGTGATTTCGCGCTCGCAGGCCAGGTTCGTCGTATGGCATCGGGTGAGTCGACCCCTTTGCTACGATCGATAATGGCAACGGCTCCCCAGGGAACATCGTGACAGGATGTGAATGTGCAGAGACAGAGCTGTGTTCCGGGAATCATGCGGCCATCAACCACGCCGCCCGGCGACCCCGTGTTGTTGCCCCAGTAGATCGCATGCTGCGTGCCGTCAGGATTGACGACCCAGAGCCCCTGCGCATCGCCGAAATTCCGGTCAACATACTCCCAACGGTCATACATGATCCTGCCATCTGGCATGAGCGACCCATGCCCCTCGAACAACGTGCCCCTCCCGATTTGATGGATGTTGGCCCCATCCGGCTCCATTCGGAACAGATTCCCCATAATGTGACGATTGCACATACAGTACTTCGGTTCCCGCGAGGAGGTGAAGGCGATGTCACCGTCAGCCAGGTAGAGTGGATCGATATCAAAGACACCGGGGGCCGACGTGAGCTGTTTCAGACCGGCGCCATCTGCGTTGATCTCATAGATATGATAGTCGTCGTCAATGCTCTTGCGCATGGAGAAGACGATCCGGGAGCCATCGAAGCTCAGTTCCGGATCACGGGGTGTGGCGGTTGGCCCCGGGTCGAGAAGCACCTTCACTTCGCCATCAGCGGCGAAATCCACTGTCTTCAGATATCCGCGCCCCTTGTACTTGTGGGTGTTGGTCTCGTCGGTTTGAAACATGGTGGCCGTGTTATGGTGGTCTCTCGGATACTGCCGTCGCGCCACAAACAGGATGGGCTGCCCGCTTACCAGGGGGTTGGCGAGAAGGGCCTCTCGTTGGAGGACCCGAAAGTCCTCGCTGTTGCCGGCATCCTTGAGCGCGGCGAGACGAGATAGAAACTCCCCGCCACGGGGGTAGTCCTTGCCATACGCCTCGATGAGATTCTCAAGGGCAGCGCGCAGAGACACCATGTCGTTGTAGGGCACATTTGCCGCGCCCTTCGCGAACGCGCCAAGCGGCAGCGCCGTCAGCGCCATAACGACACACATAGCTTGAATAATCCTCATCTCTCACCTCTCGGCCACGCTCCACCAATCCCGCGCTCATTTGCTACAGATCGGAAGCATACGCAGACGACAACAACGATGGCAATGGCGGCATTCACTCCGCTAGCCTGAAACTTGAACCGGCTTCTTGATGCTTACGCATCTAATTGTAGGGCGGGAATGGGCGAGTCCCCGAGTCCTTCCCGCCGCTCTTGATGCACGCCGCTGTATCCGGGAACGATGATATTCCGGCTCCCCTTTGGGACCAGGGCACTAAGAGGAGCGGTCGGCACCGTACCGCGCTTCAGGGGTTTGGGTCTCACGCCGGTCTTCGTGTGCAGGTCCACGGGATAGAACGCGGAGGAAAGGTCTCACGCACGTTTCTCTCAGTCCATATGCCAGACTTTTTCCAACGGGGTGGTTACCGGTGAACTGTCGGGATTTGTCTCCATGATGTCGGCCATATGCTTCCACCACTTCTGCACGATCTCGAGCTTGCCGAGATCCTGTGAGCCCTCTGCGCTGGAGGTCTTCTGTACGCCAAACAGCGTGTTGGTCTCCTCGTCGAGGAAGATCGTGTAGTCGGTCACGCCTGCATCGGTCAGGAGCTGCTTCAGCTCCGGCCAGATCTCGTCATGACGCTTGATATACTCCGCCTTCATCCCCGGATTCAACGTCATCTTGAATGCGATCTTTTCCATGTCATCTCCTACTTGCTTGTTTGCTCTACCATAGCGATTGTCGCTCTCCCCGGGCGGACCTCATACTCCCGTCCGGACGCCACCGGAAAAACGGTGAGACCGGCCTTGAGGCGCTCGACTTCAATTTTCTTGCCACGACACTCAACAGAGACGGGAGCGCTGGTGCGCAGACGGCAGGTCGTGTCATTTCCAGCACGAACCGTGGCTTGCGTCAGCTTGCCATCCTGCCACGCCATGTCCACCTCGTACCCGCCGCGCGCGCACAGGCCCTTGACTGAACCGGTCGCCCAGGCGTCCGGCAGAGCAGGCAGCAGATGAATCTCACCCATGTGGCTTTGCAGCAGCATCTCGCCCAGACCCGACGCGTATCCGAAATTGCCGTCGATCTGGAATGGCGGATGGAACCCGAACAAGTTCGGGTAGTAGTTACCCTTGATCTGTTCGTTCAACAGCTTGTAGGCACGGTTGGCGTCATGCAGTCGGGCCCAGATGTTGATCTTCCAGGCTTTGCTCCAGCCGGTGGCACCGTCACCGCGCGCGTTCATGGAAACCTTGGCCGCTTCCGCCAGTTCCGGCGTAATCCGCGGTGATATCTGGCGCCCGGGATGGACGGCGATAAGATGCGACAGGTGGCGGTGTTTGTCCTTGGGATCATCACGGTCCTCCGCCCACTCCTGCAGCTGCCCCCACTTGCCAATCTGCGGCCCCAGCAGCCGGGACCGCATCGACTTCACCTTCTCCCGGAAGGGCTCGTCTTTGCCAAGTGCCTCCGAGGCCTCAATGTAGTTGGAGAACAGGTTGTGGACCAGTTGCTGCTCGTAGGAGTTGCCTTCGGCCTCCGGCCCGTGTTCAGGGGACTGGCTCTTGGGGCTGACCAGTTTGCCATCAGGCCATTCGAGAAGGGTATCCTCCCAGAATTCGCACAGGTTCTTGAGCAGCGGATACGCACGAGTCTCCAGGTACTTCCGGTCCCGGGTGAAGGTATAGTGGTCCCATAGGTTCTGCATGATCCAGGCCCCGTCGCCGAGGTACCACTTGAAGGAGGCACCCCCGAAGATCCCGTTCTCCGCGCGGTGCGCCCAGCCCCTGACCCCAAAGGCCTTCTTCGTGGCTTTGCGCTTAACCGGAACAACCGACCAGAGCCATTCCGACAGCGGCGTGAAGCACTCAGAGAGATTGGCGGCATCAACGAACCAGTAGTTCATCTGGATGTTCACGTCCGAATGATAGTCAGAACGCCAGGGCGGACGGTTGCTCTGATTCCAGAGCCCCTGCAGATTGGCCGGTAGGCAGCCGGGGCGGGACGAGCTGATCATCAGGTAACGTGCGTATTGGAACAGTAGTTCTTCGATACCGGGGTCCCGGGCCCCTCCTTCAAAGGCAACGGGAGGCTGTTCGTACTTCGTACCGTCCGGGAATGTCGCTTCGGTACCCCGATACGCATCTAGCCGTTCCGCCGTAGTCAACCGGAGCGTGTCGGCCGGCGTCTCACCCAGGTCCAGCGTAACCCGACCGAACAACGCCTGGTAATCCTCGATATGCTCTTCGAGGAGATCATGGAAGCTGCGTTTGCCGGCCTTTGCGAGTCGCCCTGTGATGCGCTTGTTCGGGTGATCCTGCTTCCATCCCTTGTCGTGCCGGTTCAGGTAGTCGGTGTCACCACCCAGGATGATGACGAGCTCGTCACAATCCTTGAACGTAATTCTACCATTGCCCGCGCTCAGGGAACCGCCCTCGTTAAGGACCAGCGCCTGAGCTTCATACTGCAACTGGATGGCGTAATTCTCCTGCGGTCTACCGTATTTCCCCGATAGCGTCCCAGAGAACATCAGCTTGTTGTTCGCGGCTTTCGTCTCTCCCAGATGAGCATCCTTCATCAATATGGTTCCCGTGTAGGCGCCCTTCTTGTCAGCGCTCAGGCGGAACACGAGGATGTCTGCCGGGTGACTCGCGAAATACTCACGTTTGTATTCAGTGCCTTCCTTCTCGTACGTGATCGTCTGAAGGGATCTACCGATATCCAGTTCGCGCCGGTAGCTGCTCGGCGCATCGTCCGGAGCGTCAACAAGTGTGATCTCCGCGACTTGGAAGTGCGAGCTGTCATGAGGCTGAAAGGTAAACCGGTAGGTCGAGAAACGCTTGTCGTTCTGAAAGGCAAAGAGCCTCTTCATGTGCCGCTTCGGGAAGGGCCGATCGAGCCGCCGTTCATCAAGGAGCGTCCACGCTGCCCCATCATTCGAACCTTCCAGCTTCCACGCCCGTGGGTCACGGTTAGGGACATCGTTTGCCGATGTGAGGGTGTAGCTCCGTAGCGGGTCGGCCGGCGCGGAACCATAGGTTATCTGCCAGACCACGGCTCTACCATCGTGCTCCATGCACCATTTCGTTTTGGGATCGGCATCAGCAGTTCGAGCAACCGATTCTCCCTTTGACGACTTGTGTTCACTCGGATTGCTGACCCTGCCTCCGCTCAATCCCGGCACCAGTTCGATGTAGAGGTCCCCGAACGCCTGGTAGGAACCGGTATCGTCTTCATCGCCAATCCAGACGGAATCCGCGTTGAACTGGATATGCTCCCGATCCACTCCCCCGAAAACCATGGCGCCTAGCCGCCCATTCCCGATGGGCAATGCTTCCTTCTCCCAGTTCGTCGCAGGTTCATCATACCAGAGCATATGGGTCGTCCCTTGTTTCGTGTCGTTGGCGATGGCGAGGCTGGACATGGCTACACAACCACCCAGAATGGCCATCAGCACTACGCGTCCCGACATTGCAGCCTTCATACTTTGCATCATTGTCATCCCTTTCACCTCGCCCCTCAGCCATCGCGCCGTACTGTCAGAACTTCTACCTTGGTTGCAGGACTAATAAACGTTTCATCAAGCAGTTGCGACCGCTTGGTTACTCTCCCCCTCTTTCAATATCCAACAGTCAACAAGGAACGCCCAACAACCAAGTGCGCGAAAATAAGAGAATGGCAAGCCTTTCGGCTACGCATTCGCCGTCCTCGCACTCTTCTCTTGGCCATTGGATATTCCTTGTTGGCTGTTGGTTATTCAAGACTCTCCGTTTTCATAACTTTTCACAGAGCTTCTGACACTACCCACCGCGCGAGCTCAGCACCCGCAGGCTGGCGGAAGCCATGACCGTCCACCTACTGGTGGGCCACTATAGCGCCCCTCCCCCATCATCACAACCGCGATGGATGAATGAGCTCTTCGCGGTCACCACTCTCACTCTATTGATACGGCGAGTATTGCATCCGGTATTTCAGAGGGGGCAGTCCCTTGGCCTGCCGAAACGCCCGGGCGAGGTTCTTGGCATCGCCATAACCCAGCATGTCGGCGATGGCAGCGATCGGCATATCCGTCTCCGTCAGCATGCGGGCGGCGTAGTCCATTCTGGCCAGCCGTATTTCCTCGTAAATGGAGCGACCAATGGCTCGCTTGAAACGCGTGTAGAGCGCACGCCGGGAGACGGGCATGGCCCTCACCACGTCATCTACATGAAGCGTCTCACTAACGTGTGACCGGATGAACTGGATGGCACGCGCGATCACCTTGTCTTCCACGGCGAGCACCGTGGTCGACTGTCGTTCGGTAACATCGAGAGCATCCCAGACGAGATCGTCGCCAGGCTCCTTCCCGTCGATCATGTCGACCAGGGCCCGTGCAGCTTCGTAGCCCGCATGCTCGGTGTTCATTCCCACACTCGACAGGGGTGGGGTCGCAAAATCACAGATGAGCTCATCATTGCCAACCCCGATGATGGCAAGATCCTCCGGGATTGACAGACCGGCTTCGCGGGCTGCAGCGTAACAGTCGGCTGCGCAATCATCGGTACTGACCATAAGCCCCAGCGGCAATGGCTGCCCCGACAACCACGTGGGAAGGTCGGGCTTCTCGTCCCTATTGCAGCACGTGACGTGGTAACCGGCACGCTCAATCCATGCCGAGAACGCCGCTCTGCGCCTCTCAGAGAAATAGAACCCGGCGCTCTGCCCATAGTAGGCGAAATGGCGGAATCCACGCCGCAAAAGGTGGTCAGCCGCCTTGGTTCCAATGCCGGCATCGTCTGAGATAACATTGAGCAGATCGGGATCGGGCGCCGTGTATGGGGCAAAGACGGTTGGCAATCCGAGCGACTTGATGTCGATACCACCGTACCCCTCGCGCCAGATAATGCCATCAGGGCGCCAATCGGAGATCATCTCCAGCGTAATCTCCCTGGGCCCACCGGATACGACGGGCGGCTTCTGCCAGAACGACAGGGGACCGTGGAGCCGGCTGTAGCGTAAAATGCCGCGCAGGAGGCCGCGCTCCGTAGCGCGACCGGTGTCCATGAGCAGAACAATCCGTGGCTGGCTGCTTTCCATAGCGGGACCATACCCCATCGCGCAGCATCCTTCAAGACACTGTGCACGTTTTGAGGATTTCTTTGCACGGCCTGAGGTTGTCCCACCGTCAGATATGCCCTAATCTCTTCGCAGGTTCATGCGAAAGGGAGATTCATGATGAGAAGCAAGAAACACGTAAGAAGCGGCATTATCGGTACCGGATTTGCCGGCGGTTTCCACTTTGAGGCCATCCAGAAGGTCTATGGCACTGAGATTGAGGTCGTGGGGGCCTATGACTTGGATCCGGAGCGGGCCACGGCCTATGCGGAGCAGCGGGGCATCAAAGCCTATACGGATCTGGAGGCACTCATCGACGCGTGCGATGTTCTGCACATCTGTACGATCGTCTCGTCACACGAGGAGCTTGCCGTTCGCGTGCTCCAGAAGGACAAATACGCCATCCTCGAGAAGCCGCTGACCGGCTACTGCGGGGACGGATCAGACGATTTCAACGGCGACACCTTTCCACGCCAGGAGGGCGTCGAGCAGGCGAGCAAGAGTATCAGGCGTATCCTGGAAGCGGAGAAGCAAAGCAAGGGCCAGATCCTCTACGCAGAGAACTGGATCTACGCACCTGCGATCCAGAAGGAGCGTGAAATCCTCGAGAAGACCGGCGCACAGATTCTCTGGATGCGTGGCGAACAAGCCCACAGCGGTTCTCACAGCCCGGCCTACGCTGAATGGAAATGCTCAGGCGGCGGCGTTATGCTCAGCAAAGGCTGTCACCCCCTCTCAGCCGCACTCTACCTGAAGCGGATCGAGGGAATCGCAAGAGACGGCGTCCCGATTCGTCCTGCCACCGTCACGGCGCGAGTACATGCCATCACGCGCATGGACACCTTCCTCGATGAAGGACATATCCGGAGTAACTACCACGACATCGACGACATCTCCATGATGCACATCGTATTCGAAGACGGCACCGTCGCCGACATCCTGGCTTCGGACATCATCATGGGCGGAGTCCGTAACGGTATTGAAGTCTGCACGAACAACCATCGCACGCTCTGCAACATCAACCCGAACACCGCAATGCAGACCTACAACCCGGTCGAGGAGAACTTCAAGGACGTCTACACGGTCGAGAAGGCCTGCACGAAGCAAGGCTGGTCGTTCACCTCCCCCGACGAGGACTGGTTCACCGGGTACCCGCAGGAAATGGAGGCGTTCTACCGCACCGTGGCGCACGGCGAGCCGGTAGAGAGCAACAGCGGCCTCGGCGCAGACTGTATCATGACCACCTATGCCGCCTACCTCTCCTCAGAGCGTAAGGGACAGGAAGTGGCGATTGAGCTGCTGTAGCGGCCACCACGGGCCTTGCGCCGGTGGAACCCATGAGAGGAGAGGCATGATTCCTGCCCGTAAGATCGCATTGACCATCCTGATCACTGTAGTGGCGTGCACAATGACCTACGCAAGCGCAGGCAAAGAGGTCCTGCAACTCACCATCGACGGCCAGAACATGGGCTCCTACCAGGCCGCGCCGATGCGTGCGCCAAAAGGCGGCAAACGATTCAAGGGCAGCAACTTCATTCATCCGCTGAAGACCCCCTCTGGTTTTGTCGTCACCGACAGCCAGCCCGACGACCATCCCCATCACTTCGGGCTATGGTGGCCCTGGAAGTATGTCGTTACGAACGGGCGCAAGGTGCTCTGCTGGGAGCTCCAGAAAGGCGATGGCATCATTGAGGCGCAGGGCGGAGAACAGACCGACCAGGGCTTCACGGCCAAGAGCATCTATATCGACCGCAAAGCGCCGGGCGGCCCCGGGACACTCATCCACGAAACGCTCAACGTGGCAGCCTCAACGAGTCGCAACAGGCCCGCCCGCGGCTATCTCCTCGATCTCGAGATTGTTCACGAGGTAGCCGGTGACGCCCCCCTGGAAGTCCTCAAGTACCGCTACAGCGGGTTCGCCCTGCGTGGCACCCCGCAATGGCACGCCGGGAACAGCACAGTGCTCACCAGCGCGGGCAAAGACTATACGGCATCAAACTTTACGCGCGCCCGCTGGGTGCGTGTTGAAGGGGACGCCGCGAGCGGCCAAACCGCCGGCGTCATCATGATGAGTCACCCCGACAACCACGCGCATCCGGAGAAGCTGAGAACGTGGGACCCCAAGACCCATCATGGTGCCATCTTCATCAACTTCAACACGGTTCAGGATCAGTCGTTGACGTTCCAGCCTGGCTGCGAATACATCCGGCGTTACAGGCTCTTCGTTTATGATGGAAAGGTATCCGTCGAAGAGGCAGAAGGACTATGGAAGGACTACACGGAGACAGACCAATGAAGAAACTCACACTACTGGCAGCCGCCCTTATCGCTGCCGCCCTACCAACGCATGCCGGGATGCCGTCATTCAAGGTAACGCCGGAGTGGACCGCCAACATCGCCTCGCTGGCGCCGGACACGCCGGCGACACCTGTCAAGACGCCGCGCAAAGCGCTCCTATTCTCCTGCATGACCGGGTTCAAACACTGGGTCACCCCACATACCGCCGAAATGGTTAAGGTACTGGGCGACAAGAGCGGTGCATTCGACGTCGTCGAAACCGATAACATCGACATGTTTACCCCCGAGAACATCAAGCAGTTCGACATCATCATTCTGAACAACAACTGTTCCGACAGGAAGAAGCGGGATCTATTCTGGGATGCGACGCAGGACAAAGCAAAGGCGGCTGCGCTGGAGAAGAGCCTGATCGACCATATCGCCGCCGGAGCCGGACTCGTCAGCATCCACGGCGCCATCACCATGCAGAACAACTCCAAGGCGTTCAGCAAAATGGTAGGCGGCTCATTTGATTATCACCCCAAGCAACAGGAAGTCACCTGCACGCTTGTCGATCCCGACCACCCCATCGTCGCGCCGTTTGCCGGCAAGCCGCTGGTCCATGTTGACGAACCCTACCTATTCAAGAACGCCTACAAGGAGAAGAACTTTCTACCCTTGCTGGAGATGGACACGTCCAAACTGGATTGCGGCAAGCGCACAGAGTCCGTCCGCTCGGACAAGCGCTACGTGGCGTGGATCAAACGCCACGCCAAGGGCCGCGTCTTCTACTGCAGCCCCTCTCACAATGCTCAGAGCTTTGAGAACCCCGCACTACTTCAGTTCATCCTCAACGGCATCCAGTATGCCGCCGGTGACCTGGAGTGCGATGACATGCCACTAAAGGAGGTAAAACGGTGAAACGAAGGACCTTTCTTAAGACCACGCTATTCTCGACAGCTGCACCAACCATCATCCCGTCTTTTGTCCTCGGCAAGGACGCGCCAAGCAATGTCCTGCGCCTCGCCAGTATCGGTGTTGGCCGGATGGGACGGGGCGACATGAAGAACGCAATGGGAGCAGGCGGAGAAGGCGTGCGCCTCGTTGCTGTCTGTGATGTCGACAGCAAGCGTGCTGCCGATGCTGCTGCTATCGTCAAGAAGCACTATGGCGATGGCACAACCGTTGACCAATACGGCGACTTCCGCGAACTGCTGGCGCGCGACGATATCGATGGCGTCACGATCTCGACGCCTGACCACCAACACGCCGTCATCGCCATAGCAGCCGCCAGGGCCGGCAAGGACATCTACCTGCAGAAGCCGCTCACGTATTCCATCGACGAGGGCAAGGCGCTCGTGAAGGCGGTACGCGAGAACAACGTTGTCTTCCAGACAGGATCGCAGCAGCGTTCCAGCGTTTACTTCCGAACCGTGTGCGAACTGGTTCGCAACGAGCGGATTGGCAAGCTGCAGCACATTGAAGTCACCGTGCCCACGGACGGAGGAACCGGCAATAGCGCCGAGATGCCGGTACCCGCCAACCTTGACTACCAGGCATGGCTCGGACCGGCTCCTGATGCACCCTACACGGAACATCGCGTGCATCCCCTTAACGGTTACGGCCGTCCCGGCTGGCTACAGACCAGTCCCTACTGCCATGGCATGATCACCGGTTGGGGTTCCCATATGTATGACATTGCACAGTGGGGCATGGGTACGGATGTGGACTCCGGCCCCATTGAGATCAATGCGAAGGGCGACTATCCGGATCGCGGCCTGTTCGATGTGCATGTTGGCTACAAGGCTGAGGCCCGCTACGCCAATGGCATAACGCTATCCTCCTCGAACGGTAAGCCCGGCGTGAAGTTCATCGGTTCAGACGGGTGGCTTTACGTGAAGCGCGGCGGCTTTGATGCACATGACAGGAATGTCTTGCGCGAGAAGATCGGCGAGGATGGAATCCAGCTCTACCGCAGCCGAGGCCACATGGACAACTTCCTCGAGTGCATGCGCACCCGCAAGGACACCATCTGCCCGGTCGAGGTTGGACACCGCTCAAATACAGTTTGCCTTCTCCACCACATCTCTATGAAGCTGGGCCGCAAGCTCAAGTGGGACCCGAAGAAGGAAGCGGTTATCAGTGACAAAGAGGCCGAAGCCATGCTTGACTACCCGCACCGCAAGGGCTGGGAAGTGTGAGAGAATTGACTATCTGAGACTGGAAATTGAGAATTGGGTCCCTTGAAAGGGAATCCCCCGGGCTTGCCCCGGGGATCTTACGCAAACAGGACAAGACGGAAGGCAAGAACATGAGTGATACGTGCGTTAAGGGTATTGAGCGAGATCGGGCGATGATCAGAGACGCCCGCAACAAGGGGCGTGGGGCATTGTTCGGTGCCTTTACCAAGCTGTCGGGTCCCGGCTGGCTGCAGAGCGCCATTACACTGGGCGGCGGCTCCCTGGCCAATGCACTCTACCTCGGGGTGCTGGGCGGATTCGCCTTCATGTGGCTCCAGCCACTGGCCATGATCATGGGCGTCATCATGCTCAGCGCAATCGGGTACGTGTCACTCTCGACCGGCGAGAAGCCGTTCCGGGCCATTAACAACCACATCAACCCCGTCCTCGGGTGGGGCTGGCTGATCGCCACATTACTGGCCAACTGCGTCTGGTCCCTTCCCCAGTTCAACCTTGCCACTGCCGCCACCCGGCAGAACCTGCTGCCGGGCGTCTTCGGCGCCGGGGCCATGGGCGACAAACCCGCCGCGGCCATCATCTGCGTTATCATCGCCATCGTATGCACCGTGGCCGTCTGGTCCTATGACAGCGATGGCATGGGACGCAAGGTATTTGACTGGTTCCTGAAGGGCGTCGTGGGACTGATCGTTGTCTCGTTTTTCGGGGTCGTCGTGAAGCTCAGCCTTGCCCAGGACGGCGGGCTGAACTGGGGACAGATAGGTGCCGGATTCATCCCCAACCTGAAACTCCTGTCGAACCCGGCCGCCAGCTTCACACCACACCTCGAGGCGGTCGGCGAGAACTTCCGCGGATTCTGGGAGGCGATCATCGTAAGCCAGCAGCGTGATGTCATGATCGGCGCCGCCGCCACGGCCGTCGGCATCAACATGACCTTCCTGCTCCCCTACTCCATGCTGAAACGTGGATGGGACAGGGATTTCCGCGGTCTGGCCATTTTCGATCTCTCCACCGGACTCTTCATTCCCTTCATCCTGGTCACGGGTTGCGTGGTGATTGTCTCGGCATCCCAATTCCATACAACGCCTGCTGCAGGGCTGCTGGACGGCACCGCCACCGGCGGACTGAAAGCACAGTACGAAGGACTGGCCAGCCGGCGCCTGGCGGCCGAGCTCGGCCCTGAAGCAATACAGGCGCTCACGCCGGAAGCCAAGGCCTCCGCCCTGGCCGCCCTGCCCGAAGCGGACCGGCGCATGGCCGCCATGCTCGTCAAGCGTGACGCCAACCAGCTCGCGCTGAGCCTGGCCCCGCTCACCGGTGATGTCGTTGCCAACGTGATCTTCGGCGTAGGCGTCGTCGGAATGGCCGTCTCATCGATTATCATTCTGATGCTGATCAACGGCTTCGTGATCTGCGAGATGCTTGACCGTCCTCTGCATGGCAAGACCTATCGCTTCGGCGCCATGCTGCCACTGCTGGGCGTGCTGGGGCCCTTCATCTGGGGCGCTGCGAAGGCACGTTTCTGGCTGGCAGTACCAACATCGGTGTTCGGCATGGTGTTGCTGCCGATCGCCTACTTCAGCTTCTTCCTGATGATGAACCAAAAATCACTTCTCAAGGATAACATGCCCAGCGGCGGCAAACGGGTAGCCTGGAACGTGCTGATGGTACTCGCCGCCGGCCTGGCCTCCTTCGGCAGCATCTGGAGCCTGTGGAATAAGCTACGCTGGACGGGCATGGCCATTCTTGCCATCTTTCTACTGTTAGCCACGGTGGTCCAGGTCATGAGAAGAGGTCGAACACAAGCCACATCGTCAGTCACAAGCTGACACAAGCACGCAAAGCGAGCCACGTGCGGCATCGCTACAACAGAACACGACAGAAGAAGGAAAAGCCATGAAGATGCTCAGTCTAGTCGCTCTCATTACGTTCACGATGATGAATACGTTTGCTGCAGACGTTAAACCCATCCAAGTCCTCATGATTACAGGTGGAGGCTGGCATGACTACAAGACGCAGGCGCCTCTGTTGAAGACGACCATCGAGAGCCAGGTGAATGCAGAGGTGACCATAAAGTGGACATCAACAGATGAACACAAAGTCGGACAGAGCGAGAACAAACTCCCGGAAGTTTTCAAGGGCGATTTCTGCAAGGGGTATGACGTTGTGTTTCACAACCACTGCCACGTCGGATTCAAGGATGACAACGCAATCGATGCGGTGATTGACAATCACATCAAGAACAAGGTTGGCGTAATCATGACGCATGGCTCCTTTCACACATGGATGCGGACCGAGAAGGAGGCGTGGGACCGCATCTGCGGGCTGAACAGCACGAGCCATGGCCAGCACGCCCCCATCAAGGTGGAAGTCGTTAACCATGAACATCCTGTAATGAAGGCGCTTGGCGTTGAGGGATGGACGACCAAGCAAGGTGAGCTCTACCGGACGACGGTGAAAGAGACCACAACCACGCTCGCCAAAGGGACGACGCTACGGGGCAAGGAACATACCCAGGACTGCGTCTTCTCCCACACGAACACAGGGATCCGTATGTTTGGCACCACGCTGGGGCACCACACCTCGACCATGCAGCAGAAAGAGTATCACGACATGATCGGCTTCGCCGTTCTATGGGCTGCAGGCAAACTCGACAAAGACGGCAAAGCCGCCGCCGGATACAGGAACAGCCTAAGCAGACCTTAGGTTCTGGGAGTGTGGGGCGACTTGAACTGCTCGAGATCCGATTACGCCCCCCCCTTTTCTCCGAGCTGTCGTCAGCCGTCGTCAGTTAGCCACAAAGCAAATCATTCGTAGCAGCGAATCTTGAAGAGCGCCGCGGGGGTGCCGCGGGTTTCGAGGATTTCAACCTTCAGCGTACGGGTTGTGACCGCCCCCCCCAACGGGATGTCCGCGCGTGAGCGCGCGTTGTTCTTGTCCTCAAAGAGCACCGTGCCCGTCTCATCCGACACCCG
Source organism: uncultured Victivallales bacterium (assembly GCA_964497125.1). GTDB lineage: Bacteria > Verrucomicrobiota > Kiritimatiellia > UBA8416 > UBA8416 > CAYLXP01. The sequence goes on from CAZCDU010000084.1 coordinate 19,927, forward strand.
TACGTGCTTGATGCAGAATGGGACCACGCTTTCGGGATGTCCCATCTGGACGCTCTCCATGGGGTGATCGAAGTCGGAATCGAAGCTCAGCATGATGCGGCTGATGGTTTGCGGCGTGTCCCAGCGGAAGGTCACCACCGGGGCGCCGTCGTCCACGGCAGCCACCCAGGCGTTGGTCTGAATGAACGGGCGCTCATAGCCATTCTGCAGCGCGTCCGCCGCGTACGGGCAAAGCGGGGGATCAAAGGTGGCCGCCATGTTCTTGCCCTCCGGCCGCCGGGTCGGCAGCCAGTAGTGGAACGAGTCGAGGCCCGATCCCGGGGCGGCCTCCTGCATCGCTCTCTTGGCCACCGCCTTGTTCATGGCGTTGGCTAGCGACAGTACACCGGTAACGCGCAGGTCGGACAACGCCACGGACACATGCTCATTCGGCAACAGGCAGACAAAGGCATACTGGGCGGCATCCAGCGCGACGTTGAAGTCGACGGTGACCGGCTGGTTCACGCCGGCCGGAACTGACACCTTCTTGGTCGCCAACAGCGTATCCGGCGTGTAGTTGCCCAGTCGTTCGGACACCCGGAGCTCAAACTCCAGCTCTGTCTCATGCTCAGCCGTCAGCGTAAAGGTCGTAACGGGAAAACGCCCTGCGCCGGCCGGCAACAGCATGGCGCGCGGACGGTCGAGGGCGATGCTCTCGTCGTTGGCGGGAAAGCCGCCAAGCTGCAAGGTGCTTGAGGCCTCGATAGTAGCGCTCGCGCAGAGGTCGTCCGGGTCATCCGACGCCACATGAGGGATGAACTGTCCGCGGCGCAGCAGTCGGGTCTGAAGCTCCCCCACCCCGTCGAGCAGCCCGCGCGGGCCTATGCCCTTCTCAAGACAAAGCGCTGCCGCTGTGCCTACAGCCTGAGCACCATGCGCACCAGTCATCATGACGCGTGTGGACCCGAATGCTACATGTGACGCACTGATGAGGCGACCGGCAAGGAAGAGGTTAGGTACATCCCGACTGTAGAGACAGCGGTAAGGAACCTGGTAGACCCCTCGACTGTGAAATTGAGTACAGGGAGGCTTGTCACTGAAGACACCATCGGCCGGATGCAAATCAACCGCCCAGCCGCCATAAGATACGGCATCATCGTGACGGCGCTGCTCCACAAAGTCTTTCTGGCAGAGCATGTAGTCGCCCTCGAATCGGCGGCTCTCGCGTTTACCCGGAATGTGTCCGACCCATTCAAGCGTCAGGTTGGCGGCATCATCGAACTTGCCAGAGTTTTTGATGTAGTCCCAGACGCCATACACGACCCGCCACAGCTCGTTCTTGATCTCGGCCGTGTCGTGGATGGTGTCGAGGCGACCACCGTACTCAAACCACCAGAGCATGCAACCGTAGTTGCGCGTGCCGATCCATTCGTAGCGCGGAATCTTCGTGATGTCCTTGAGCGCAAAATCGGGCGCCACGTACTCAACAGGCTTGCCCGCGTCCTTGGTGTAGAAGTAGATCGTGTGCCCCAGCAGTTCGCCGTAGTCGTGGTCGGGCGCCAGCGGCTCGTTGAATTCATCGGCTGCTTCCGCCCCGATCCGGTAGCCGGCGCCACTGAGGTAACCGACAATCCCGTCGC
>CAZCDU010000085.1:0-21416 GCA_964497125.1 uncultured Victivallales bacterium
CACCAGCTTGATGATCGAGGTGGCTGAGGCGCTCGGGAAAAAAGAGGATGCTGAAAAATATCGAAAGCTGTTTGAAGATATCCGAACCAACTTCCAAAAAGAATTCGTTGATGCCGACGGCAGAGTATCCGGTAATGCACAGGTCGGCTATTGTATGGCGTTGCATTATAATTTGCTCAACGACAAACAGCGCGAGCAAGCCGCAGCCCATCTCGTCGAACGGGTTAAGGCCAGAGGCTACCACCTGTCGGTTGGATTCTTGGGCGTACCGATTCTGCTGCCGACCCTCACTGAAATCGGGCGAAACGATCTGGCGTACCACTTAATCCAAAACAAAACCTATCCATCGTGGGGCTATTCCATTGAACAGGGCGCGACCACCATTTGGGAGCGTTGGAACAGCTACACCAAAGAGAGCGGCTTTGGGAAAGTGGGGATGAACTCATTTAATCACTACGCCTACGGCTCCTGCGGTGAGTGGATGTTCCGAAGTATGCTCGGGATTGATACCGATGGTGCCGGCTTTAAGAAAATAGTCATGAAACCGGAGTTCAACCATCCAGAAGCCAATCGCTCAGTAAACGCCAACTCAAGAGAGAACCCCCCGGAAATTGTGATTACCGAGGCACTCTACGGTGTAGCGGGGGACCGCCAGAAACAGGCTGACGTAAAAGCGAAGCTCCAGGAGCAGGTCTCCAAGGGCTTTTTCATGGTGAAATCGACAAACGAACTTGCCGGTAGAGACCCCGCACATGGCAGACATAAAACGCTGGTGATCACGTTTACGGTAGATGGAATGCCTCGCAAGGTAACGGTTGCTGAAAATCAGCAGATAGAGCTGCTACCCGGCGAGTCAACCGAATCGCAACCCCAAACAGAGATTATCAACTGGGCAAAAGGGCATTATGATTCCATTCACGGGCGCATTAGCAGCGACTGGAAATGGGAGAACGGAGCGTTCACATGGGCTGTTACGGTTCCGCCGAACACAACGGCGACGGTCTATATGCCCGAAAACGCCGCGTCACTGACCGAATCCGGAAAACCTATTGCAAAAGCGAGTGGAGTAAAATTCCTGCGCACCGAAAAGGGCCGCGCCATTTACGAGCTGCAGTCGGGAGACTATTACTTTAAAACGAAGTGAAGGACCGGTAACCTTCCCTTTTTCCGGGATCATCCTGGTGATTGCCATGATCATGGACGAGGCGAAGAAAATGAACGAAGAACAACAACTCACGGTTTGATGGTATGCCGATTATCGTAAACCTTGATGTGATGCTCGCCCGCCGCAAGATGCAGTCCAAGCAACTGGCTGAAATTATCGGTATCACCGAGCAGAATCTGTCCATCCTGAAGCGGGGCAAAGCCAAAGCGATCCGACTAACCACCCTGGATAAAATTTGCCAGGCGCTGGAGTGTCAGCCCGGCGATCTTCTTGAATATATATCTGAAGAGGACGCCTGATCTGTTTTCGTTTATTAATGGATTTGATCTGAAAAAGGCCCGTTGCTGAGCCCGAAGTAGCGCACGAGTCAAACGTTCTGAACACTCCGCCGGAGCATGGTCGAAAAGAATGGAGTTCCAAAAGGTCGGCTTCGAGTATGAAGGTGATGGCTCCGGCTTCCCCCGGCAGATTGCCCTTCGTCAGGATGTTGGGCTGAGGCATAAGGGTCTATTTATCATTCCTTGTCGTTTTGTATCGCCATGCGTCCAGCAGCTGATACATTAAGGCCTAGTGAATACTCCTGACAAATGGCTGACGATCGGCGAGCTTGCTCAGTACCTGAAAATGGGAAGGACCAAGCTGTATGCGATGGCACAGCAGGGGAAAGTTCCCGGGAATAAGATTGGGAGCCAGTGGCGCTTTGACCGGGAAGAAATTGACCGGTGGGTCAAATCGGGTGAGGCCGCCGGTAGCGCGGAGGATGCGCCGTGAGTAATTCTGACCTCACCTTCCCAACCGTCCAGTCCGCAACCACCTCGAAGCCCTGGATAGCGTGGAAGCGGTTCGCATCATCCGTGAGGCACTGAAGAAGTAGGGCGACTCTATGGAAAAGGGCTATCAAGCAGGCGACCTGCCTAGGGGGGGGATCCTTGTCTACACCTCAGATGATGGGTCTGTGAAACTGGACGTACGGTTGGAGGAGGAGACGGTCTGGCTGACTCAGCCGTTGATGGCCGACCTGTTTCAGACCAGCCAGCAGAACGTAAGTCAGCATATCAGAAATATTTACGAAGAGAAGGAGCTGCTGCCCGAGGCAACTCACAAGAAATTCTTGTCGGTTCGCCAGGAGGGACGGCGGCAGGTGCAGCGTCAGCTCGATTTCTACAACCTGGACATGATTATCTCGGTAGGGTACCGGGTCAAAAGTGCCGTCGCCACCCGGTTCCGCATCTGGGCCACGGAGCGCCTGAAAGAATACTTGGTCAAGGGCTTCGCCCTGAACGACGAACGCCTGAAAGAGCCGGAAGGTGGTCGCTATTTTGAAGAGCTGCTGGCCCGGATCCGGGACATCCGCTCTTCCGAGAAGGTCTTCTGGCGCAAAGTGCTGGATATTTATGCTACCAGCGTTGACTACGACGCGACAGCCGAGACAACCCAGCTTTTCTTCAAACAGGTGCAGAATAAGATGCACTGGGCCGCGCATGGCCATACGGCGGCGGAGTTGATCCACCATAGGGCAGATGCAGAGCAGACAAACATGGGTGTCACAAACTATTCAGGAAACAAGCTGCTCAAGCGGGATGTGGAGATCGCCAAGAACTACCTTTCCGAAGAAGAGCTTACCTTGCTCAATCGCATCGTCACCGCCTACCTGGAACTGGCGGAACTCCAGGCGCTGAACCGAGAGCCCATGACGATGAAGGACTGGATACAGCGCCTCGATGCCTTCCTCACCATGAGCGGCCGGGACCTGCTTAACCACGCCGGTGCGATTAGTCACCTGGATGCGATTGGAAAAGCGCACGAGGAGTATGAGAAATACCGGATCGCCCAGTTGGAACAGCCCAGCGAGGTGGAAGGACATTTCATCGAAGCCGAACAGGCCCTGAAGCAGATCGAATCAGAGAAAAAGTCCGGGGATACGGATTCGTGAAAGTCCAGACCATCGAAATCACCAACCACAAAGCTGCCTGACCTACAAGCATCTCCTCGTTCTCCACCACTTGAAGCGGGATGACCGCATCAACCTTTTCGACCTGCTGGTAAAGCATGATGTCGGAACGGAATCCTCATCGCTCCATTCCTACTGATTTCAGTAGCTTACCTAGTGTGAAGAAGTCGGGCATACTGTACATCCTGGGGGCTGAGAAGTTCAATGGAGAACGAAATGCAGAGCAGAACGATTAGTGGCGGGAACCCCCTGCAAGCTGCGCTATGGATCAAAGGTGAAGATGTTGAGCATCGATAGCGGTACGAAAAAGACAGTTGGGCTATCGGATTTCTGATGCAGTCGAGCGAAGAACTCGATGTGAGTGCGCTGATGAGAGGGAGGGCGGTGGACGATTACGGGCGACGATTACGATGGACGATTGAGGATGCTCCTCTCCTCGTAATCCGTAATCGTCGCTCGTAATCGTGAGCCGAAAAGGACAGGAAAATGGGGAGGATAGAATGAACAAGGTACTTTGTTCCGTTTCTGCAAAATCGGGGCGGGGATTGATCATTGGAGCGCTTTGTTTGGCGGGCACGCTTTCGACTTTCGCGGCGCAACGTCCGAATGTCGTCTATATGATGCTGGACGAAATCGGCTACTTTGAACTGTCTTCGATGGGGCACAAGATTCTGAAGACTCCCAATGTTGATCGTCTGGCGGCTGAAGGGATGCGGTTTACGCAGTGTCTGGCCGGCGGTCCCACCTGTGCTCCGACGCGCTGTGCGCTGTTGACCGGGAAACATACGGGACACGCACAGATTCGCGCGAACAGCAACCGCGGCGCTAAATCTTCCATCACCAAAGACGAGTTCACATTGGGCGAACTGTTCAAATCAGCCGGTTATGTGACGGGGGGCTTCGGCAAATGGGGCCTCGGCGACACGGGCACAACCGGTGTGCCGGAACTCCATGGTTTCGACCTGTTCTACGGTTATTATAACCAGGGCCAGGCCCACTGTTATTACCCCGAATACATGGTCCGCAACGGCAAGAAGGAAATTCTGTCGGGCAATACCGGTGATTGGGCGTCGGGTGGGCAGTTTTCGGCGTCACTGATCCACGAAGAAGCCAAGAGATTCATTCGGGAGAACAAGGATAAGCCCTTCTTCGCGTACCTCCCGTACACGATGCCGCACGGGTACTGGGGTATGCCCGAAGATGATCCCTCCTGGTTGATGTATAAAGACATGAAGCTCGGCGGCAAAGGTCAGAAGCGACAAAGTGATCCCAACATGTACGCAGCCATGATCCATATGGCGGATCGCTATATGGGAGAGGTCATGACGCTGCTGAAAGAGCTGGGGATCGACGACAATACCATCATCGTTTTCAGCGGCGACAACGGTGGGCAGCCTTACTTCAAGGATGCGGAGCATCCGCGGGGTGTGTTCGATCCCAACTCAACCGTCTTTAGCGGGGGCAAGAAATCTCTCAAGGAAGGCGGTCTGCGAGTGCCCTATATCGTTCGCTGGCCGGGGAAGATTAAGGCGGGCTCCACCACGGACCATTTGTGCTACTTTCCCGACGTGATGCCCACACTCGCTGAGCTCATCGGAGCGAAGGTTCCGGAAGCAACGGATGGACTTTCCTTCCTGCCCACCTTGCTGGGTAAAGGCGAACAGAAACAACATGATTTTCTCTACTGGGAGTATCTCACGCAGATCGCGGTGAGAAAGGATAATTGGAAACTCTATCGTCAGAACGAGAAGCAGGGCTGGAAACTCTTTGATCTCCGTACGGACTCCCTGGAAATGAATGACCTTGCGAGTGAACACCCGGAGCTCGTGCAATCCCTGATCGAAAAAGCAGAAGCATCGCATACCCCTGCGGTCGGAGGTGCCTGGATTGATGAGAGCCAGGGCTATGGAGCCTTTAGGAAGCAGAGCAGGGCGAAGAAGAAATCGAAGAAATAGGGGCAGGCCCAACGGGCCGTTTTCATCGTAGCCCAGGCCGCAGGCCTGGGGATCGAAGTAACGCGCGTGTGCCCTGAAAGGGCACCTCAACCGACGGCACAGGTTGATGTGACCTTTCAGGCCACGGAATGGGGATACCCAGACCCAGGCCGTTGGCCTGGGCTACGATGACAGGGCCCCGTTGGGGCCGACTTGTGTACAAAGGACAGGGCCAGCTGGCAGGGGTCAAACCGCTCAGGCATCAACATTTGAACGTTATCAAGAAATAGGAGCGTGAAGTATGCCACACGAAAAATTATGGATGACGTTCTCGATCCTTTGCCTTGGATCCCTGTGTTCCTTTGCGAACGCGAATCCGGACTTGGGGACGACCCGGGCGGATCGGGTGCTCTGGAGCAATAAACCCGCAACCGACTGGAAACTGGAAGCCTACCCGATCGGCAACGGGAGTTTTGGTGCCATGCTCTTTGGCGGGGTGCCCACTGAGCGTGTTCAGTTCAATGCCGATACAATGTGGATCGGCGACGAAAACTATAACGGGTTTTACCAGTCCTTCGGCGACGTGTTCATTGAACAGCCTTCGCATAAAACCTTTACGGATTACCGCCGCGAGCTGGATCTTCCCAAGGGCATTCAGCGCACGCGCTATACCAGCGGGGGGGTGACCTATACCCGTGAGGCCTTCGCCAGTCAGCCGGCCGGTGTGGTCGTGATTCGCCTGAGCGCCGACAAGCCGGGCGCGCATAGCGGACGTATTCGCCTGACAGACAATGATACTGGCAGGCGTGATGATCAGAAGGCAACCATCACGGCCTCAAACGGAAACCGTATTGCAGCTGTGGGTTCCTTGAAGGGCTGCAAAATCCTCCCGGGAAAGGATAACGGACAATTGCGGCATGGCCATTCGGCGAAGGATCGCAACGCTGAGCTTGCACCTTACGAATACGCCATCCACCTCGACTATGAATCCCAGGTGCGGGTGCTGAACGAAGGCGGAACCCTCGAAGTCGCGGACGGTGCGATTGCCTTCAATGGTTGTGACAGCGTGACGATATTGCTGGCGGGGGATACCAATTTTGAGATGGACCGCACGCAGGGGTGGACCGGGGCGCATCCGCATGAGTCGCTTGAGAAAACCATGAAAGCGGCGAGTGAGCAGGGATACGACGCCCTGCTGGCGGCGCATCTTGCGGATCATCGGACCTCGTATGACCGTTTTACGCTGGATCTTGGGACCACCCCGGCCGATGTGCTGGAGTTGCCGACCTACGATCGCGTCCTGCGTGTCGGGAAAGGCGCTTCCGACCCTGACCTGGAAGAACTGCTCTATCAGTTCGCGCGGTATTTGATTATGGGCTCGTCCCGTATGGGGGCTGCCCCGGCGAACCTGCAAGGGCTGTGGAATGATGTCAACCGGCCGCCGTGGCGTGGGGACTACCACACAGATGTCAATTTGCAGATGAACTACTGGTTTGTCGATCAGGCGAACCTGTCTGATTGCTTTCAGCCCCTGGCGGACTGGATCCATGCGATCCGCGACGTGAAGAAGGCGTTCACCAAGGAGCATTTCGGGGAAGATACCCGAGGCTGGGCGGTGCGAGCGGCCAACGGTCTCTTTGGAGGCTCCTGCTACCTCATCTCGAAGGGGGATGCCGCCTGGATTGCGCAGAACCTGTGGGATCACTACGCCTTCACCCTGGATGAGGACTATCTGCGTGACTGGGCCTACCCGGTGATGAAGGAACTCTGCGAATTCTGGCAGGACACGCTCAAGGAACTCCCAGACGGTCCGCACAAGGGCAAGCTGGTCTCCCCGGACGGATTCTCGCCTGAGCACGGACCGATCGAGGACGGGGTGAGTTTTGATCAGCAGTTGGTTTGGGACTTGTTCACCAACTTCATCGAGGCGTCCGAGGCGCTGGGCGAAGACAAAGCCTTCCGCCAAGAGGTCGTTGAGATGAAAGGTCGTCTGCTGGGGCCGCAAATCGGCAACTGGGGGCAGCTGCAGGAGTGGATGGTCGACCGCGACAGTAAAAAAGGGCACAGGCATGTCTCGCACATGATCGCCATTTATCCGGGCCGCCAGATTTCTCCACAGCGAACACCGGAATTCGCGGAGGCTGCCAGCGTAGCTCTTGACGTACGCACTGCCGCGAAAGCCACCGGCTGGGGCAAGATGTGGCGAGTGAGCCTTTGGAGCCGGTTGGGAGATGGAGAACGGGCGCACAGTATCATTCAGGCCTGGATCAAATCGCATTTACCACCCAACCTGTTTGCGGAAATAACCAAAAGGGGCTCTGCTTTTCAGATTGATGCGAACTTTGGCTATGTGGCGGGGGTCAACGAGCTTCTGCTTCAGTCGCATCTCGGCATGATCGAGCTGCTTCCCGTTCTACCAAAGGCTTGGCCCACCGGTTCGGTCACCGGCATGAAAGCCCGCGGTGCGTTTGTGGTCGATATGGCCTGGGAGAACGGAACGCTGAAACAGGCCACGATCCGCTCCGATAAAGGCGCCGATTGTAGGATTAAAACCAAACAGCCGGTCGCGGTGACGCACAAGGGGCGTGCCGTGAAGCTTACGGAACATGATGACGGCAGTATCGCATTCCCGACCGAAAGGGGTGAGTCATATCTGGTTGTGCCACGGTGAAGAGGGCTCTTAGCAGACTGAATAACAGACGTAATTTATCCTACTGATTTCAGTAGGTTCCCCTGATTGGCAATATCGTCACTGATTGATAACGTTCTCATGTTAGTGTCTGGCCCCCTGCCAGCTCGCCTGGCAGGAGCTAAGAGCTTATCAGCCAACGCACAGCCATCACACAGGCCAGAGGCTGGAAAAGCGCGAGAAGAAGCCCGTGGGCCAAGGCTCGCGCGGACCAGCCGCGGTTCTTTTCAAGGCTCTTCTTGGCTGCTAGGGTGATTCACGTGTCTTCGCGCAAGCGCTACGGCGCGGGCGATATCAGCGAATTTGGGATTTAAGGAGTAGAAACAATGAAAAATCGAAAATTGAATGCATGTTATTCCGCCTTTCGTGTCCTCCGTAGCGTTGCCTTCGGCCGTCTCGCAGGCTCGGCTGGCGAAGGGGGAAGGCGGCGAGTGAGTCTAGCTTTGTTTTTGACGCTGGCTTTTTCGGGGATTTGCGCTGAAGTGGAAGGTGTTGAACATGAAAACATGCGCGAACAGCTTGCGGCTCATGCGCCTCAGATCCTCTTCATTAAGCGGCGTCCGGTTGCGCCGAGCTTCTACGCCTACACCGAGGGGCAGTCGGACGGACAACGGGAACGTCATTTCTTACCCGGTTCCGCGCTCTGTGTGCTCGATGTAAAAACAGGCGAAGTGGAAACGCTGCTCGAAGATAAAGCGGGGGTTATCCGCGATGTCGATGTTTCGTTTGATGGAGCAAAAATCCTGTTTGCCTGGAAGAAAGGACCCTCCATCGATGACGACGATTTTCACCTGTTCGAGATGGATGCTCAAACGCGCAAAATCCGTCAGCTGACGTTCGGGAAAGGGGTGGCTGATTATGAGCCCTGTTACCTCCCAAACGGCGACATTGTTTTTGTTTCTTCGCGCTGTGTGCAAACGGTTGATTGCTGGAAGACGGAGGTCAGTAATCTGTACACGTGCGACAAGGACGGGAAGTATTTGCGTCGGCTCGGGTTCGATCAGGTCCACACCACGCATCCGAGTGTCTTGAACGACGGACGCATCGCGTATACGCGCTGGGATTATAACGATCGCGGACAGCTGTATCCGCAACCGCTTTTTCAGATGAGCCCTGACGGAACGGGTCAGACAGAATACTACGGAAATAACTCCTGGTTCCCAACCGTGATCAGTCACGCCCGTGCCATCCCCGGCTCGAATAAATTGATCGCCGTTTTGCACGGACACCATACCTGGCAGGCGGGTAAGCTGGCTTGGATCGACCGTTCAAAAGGAACGCAGGAAAACGAGGGCGTCCAGCTCATCGCCCCGATCCGTGAAACGAAGGCGGTGCGGGTTGATCGATATGGTCAGGATGAGACGCTCTTCCGTCATCCGTACCCGCTGAGTGAAACGGAGTTTTTGGTTGGCATGACGACCAACTCCAATGCGCGAAAAGATAAGACTCCATTTGAGCTTTGCTACATCAACGCCGATGGCGAGTCGATCGTGCTCGCATCCGACCCCATGCTTTCGTGCGGCGAGCCGATCCCGCTTCAGGCGAGAAAAAGGCCGCCCGTTGTTCCGTCGCGTGTCGATTATGCGCAGACGAACGGAACCTATTTTGTGCAGGATGTGTATGAGGGCCCGGGGCTAAAAGGGGTCGCCAGAGGGAGCATCGAAAAGCTGCGCGTGGTCGCCATCGATTTTCGTGCCGCCCCGGTCGGTAATACCCGCAGTAGAGGCGAAGCGGGTGGCTCGTATAACAGCACGCCCGTTTCAGTGGGAAACGCGACCTGGGACCCCAAGACTATTCTGGGTGAAGCGACGGTGCATGCCGACGGTTCCGCCATGTTCTATGCGCCCGCTAATACGCCGCTCTATTTCCAATGCATCGACACCAACGGGCAGGTGGCCGCTACAATGCGCAGCTGGTCCACGCTGATGCCGGGCGAACGCTTCGGCTGTGTGGGTTGCCACGAAGACAAAATGAACACCCCGCCGCCCACAAAAACCACGCTGGCGATGCGTCAAGAACCGCAGGTGCTTCAACCTTTCTACGAGCTTACGGACCGCGGGTTCAGTTTTCCGAAACACGTGCAGCCGATTTTAGATCAACACTGCATCCGCTGTCATAATCCGGAAGAAGAGAAGCGGATGGATTTGACCGCTAATCCGAGCACGAAAGGGACCGCGCAACGTCGGTGGTTTAACTCCTATCTGAATCTGGTCGAGGCGACTCCTGATAAAAGCACCATGGGAAACCCGGACGGGAAATGGGTTAAATGGATTAGCTCGCAGTCCCGCCCCACCATGCTTCCGCCTTATTTTGCGGGATCCGCAACATCGCCACTGATTAAAGAGCTCCGCAAGAATCACGGAAAGACCCAACTCTCGAAACAGGAGCTGGACACGCTGTGCGCCTGGATCGACTTGGGCGTTCCCTTCTGCGGCGACTATCTGGAAGCTAATGTTTGGCATCCCGGCGATTTTGATCGCTATATCCGCTACCAGCGCAAACGCGAAAAACTGGCGCAGGAGGTTCAGGACAACGTCGAAAAATTCTATTTTGCGCAAACGGGGAAAGAGCTTTCGCTCCCGCCCGTCAATCCGCGTTACACCGATTATGTAAAAGACCGCGCGAAAAACGCTCGTCGAAATATCGCACTTGAAGCAACGGCAAGTAGTAATAGTGAGTGTCGGAATAAAGAATTCTTTAAGGCCAAGAATGTGATCAATGGCCAGCGGGAAAACTTTAAGCATGGCCCAAATTATCCGTCTTGGGGACCCGAGCAGATTCCAAACCCGTGGTTGAAACTGGAATGGAAACAAGAAAAAGAGGTCAGCGAAGTGGTGGTCTATATCCGCGCCGACTTCCCGCACGACGGGTATTGGAAGAGTGGTACCTTGGTTTTCTCTGACGGGAAAGAAATCCCGTTTACGTTGAAAAAAACGGGTGAACCGCAGTCCATAAAATTTCCGGCGACAAAAACCAGCTCCATCACATTCGAAGATTTGGTTTGGAACAAACCAAATACCTGGTGCGCTTGGACCGAAGTCGAGGTCTACTAAGCGATAAAGAAACAGGGGGAAAACAACGTATGAGGAAAATGATTCTAATGTTGGGATTTATGGGGTTGCTCTCTGTTCACGCGGCGGAACGGCCGAACGTCATCATGATTCTGGTGGACGATATGGGGTATTCGGATGTGGGCGCGTTTGGCGGAGAAGTGCGGACGCCGCATCTCGATGCCTTGGCCGGAAACGGATTGCGGTTTACGCAAAGCTATAATTTTGCGCGCTGCTGTCCCTCGCGCGGCGCGCTGCTCACGGGGCTTTATCCGCATCAGGTCGGACTGGCTTTCATGACGGGGAATCAATCCGCCACAAAAGGACCCGCTTATCTCGGTCGCTTGAACAACGAATGCATAACGCTCGCGGAGGTCCTCAAAGAAACGGGCTACAACACCTACGGGGTCGGCAAGTGGCATGTGGGCGGGAGCATAAGTCCGATTTCACGCGGGTTTGACGAATACTACGGGTATTTGAAAGGGCACAGTGCCAACCAGTGGGATAAAAGCGAATACGGTCGTTTTCCGAGCGACCGTACACCGGAGTTTTCTTATCCTGACGGAGCATTTTATGTCACCGATGTGTTCAACGACTATGCGCTGGAGTTCATCAAGCAGGGACAGCAGAAGGAGAAACCGTTCTTCCTCTATTTAGCGCATTCGTCGCCACACTTCCCACTGCATGCACCCCCTGAGACGCGCGATTCCTATCTCGATACTTATCGGCGCGGTTGGGATGTGCTCAGAAAGGAGCGCTATGAACGTCAGGAACAATCCGGACTGGTCACGGATAGCTGGCGTTTTACCGAGCGTTCCGACGTGCCTCGCGATGGGAAAGGGAAGTTTGGTGACATCGCCAACGGGTACTCGGGTCAGCAAAACCCGGCCTGGGATACGCTGGATGCGGATCGGCGCGAAGACCTGGCCTATCGCATGGCGACCTTTGCGGCGATGATTGAACACGTCGACCGAGGGGTAGGGAGGATGGTAGCGCATCTGAAAGAAACGGGCGATTTGGACAACACGCTCATTCTGTTCACCAGCGACAACGGTGCCTGCTATGAGTGGGGACCCTTCGGGTTTGATGAAGGCAGCCGGAAGGGAATCAACACCTTGCACAAAGGCGAAGCGCTTAGAAAAGTTGGAACCAGAGAAACCCATCATTCCGTTGGCAGTGGGTGGTCCTGCCTGAGCAATACGCCGTTTCGGATGTACAAGCACTTTAATTATGAAGGTGGGAATAGCAGCCCACTGATCGCGCATTGGCCCGCAGGCATCGAGCAGGCGGATCGCTGGGTCAGGAGTCCGGTGAACCTGATCGATATGATGCCGACGATTTGCTCGGTAAGCGGAGCAACATACCCCGAAGAATATCATGGCAACCCCATCTTGCCGGTTGAAGGAATCAGCTTGAAACCGTTGTTTGACGGAGCGGAAAAATTGCCGGAACGCACCCTGTTTTTTGAGCACGTGGATTCCAAAGCCATTCGTCAAGGCGATTGGAAACTCGTGAGCGGAAACAAACGGTATAAGAGCAAGAGATGGGAGCTGTATCATCTCGGAGAAGATCGCTGCGAGACCAAGGACCTGATCCAATCCAACCCGGAAAAAGCACAGCAACTTGAAGCGCTCTGGAATGAGTGGGCGGTTCGCGTGAAGGTCTATCCGTATCATACGCCGGAGAAATGATGAAAAAACTGTTGATTACGACATGGGTGTTCATCGGGGCGTTTTTCGCCCAGGCAAAACAGCCGAACATCTTGTTTTTCTATGCCGACGACTGGGGGAAAATGGCGAGTTGCTATACCGACGATTCGGTGTTCGGCAAAATGAACGAAACCTTTCAGACGCCGACGTTCGACCGCTTGGCGACCGAAGGGGCCCGCTTTCGCAACGCCTTTTATCCCGTATCGCAATGCACCCCGTGCCGCGCCTCCATTGCGACGGGATCTTACTTCTGGCGCACCGCACAAACTGCCTTTTTGAACCATAAAGATGGCGGCCCAAAAAAATTTGTGGATTCCGGATTGCCGGGGTTCGGGCGGTCGCTCGTCGATCAAGGTTATTTTGGGGCTTCGGCTGGTAAAACCTTCCTCCCAAAATGGAGCAAGGCGCAGTTTGATACCGGAAAGAAAGTCCACTTCCGCTACTCGCTCTACATCGACGAAGGAACCGGTCGCAGCGAGCTTGAGGCGGGGTATCGGGAATTGATCAGGAACGTATTGGACAAGCGCAACGCAGGGCAGCCATTCTATTTTGTCTTTGGCCCGATCAATACCCACCGTCCGTGGATTCAGGGCTCGGGTGCCAGCCTCTGGAATCTCAACCCGGACGACTTGAAAGGCTGCATGCCTGCCTTTCTGCCGGACGTGCCGGAGGTGCGCGAAGATATGACGGATTATATGGGCGAGATCCTCGCGCTTGACCTGATGCTGCGCTGTTTTTTGGAAGAACTCGAAAAGGCGGGTGAACTCGATAGCACCGTGGTCATTGCGACCGGTGATAATGGTCCGCCCGGTTTCACACGCGGAAAAACCAACTGCTACGGATTTGCCTCGCGTGCGCCCTTGCTCGTACGTTGGCCCGGTGTCGTAAAGCCCGGAACGGTCATTGAGGATTTTGTGAATTTAATGGATCTCGGCCCGACCTTCCAGGAACTCGCCGGAGCCGAAGCGGGCAAAGAGATGGATGCCCGGAGCATTGTGCCGTTGTTGACGGCCGGTAAAAGCGGTCAAATCGACCCGACCCGGGACCATGTGATCATCGGACGCGAACGCCATGTCCATTCTGCCCGCGAAGGCGCACGTTCCTATCCCAGCCGCGCGATCGTCACGAAAGAGTTCCTCTACATCGACAACCCACACGAAAATCGCTGGCCCACAGGTGCTCCGAAAGCATCAGCCACCCTCACCGACCCCGAAAAACTGGCTGAACTCGGGAAGGAGACCTATGGCGCGTTTGAAGATATGGATGGCAGCCCGACCAAAGCGTTTGTGATGTCGGTACGCGACGATGCCGACCAGGGGAAATACTGGGAACACGCCTTCGCAAAACGTCCGAACGAGGAGCTGTACCGGGTCGAAAACGATGCCGATTCGCTGTTGAATCTTGCGAACCATCCCGAGTGGAACGCTGAGAAAGAGAAGTTGGCAAAAAAACTGATGGCCGTCCGCAAAGCAACCAAAGATCCGCGTCTGACCGATGCCTTTGACCACATGCCGTGGACCAACCCGGACTTTAAGGACACGAAAAAATGGAACTCCAAAAAGTGAAGAAACAGCGATTTGTCATCTTAGCCACGCTGATGGCGGTTGTCTCGGTACAGGCGAAACAGCCGAACATCGTGGTATTTCTTTCCGATGACCTTGGCCGCCTCGATACTTCTGTTTACGGTTCGAAGGATGTTCGGACTCCAGTTATGGGCAAACTTGCCGCAGGTGGAATGACGTTCAATAACGCCTATGTTGCATCGCCAGCCTGTTGTCCCAGTCGTTTTTCGTTCCTCACCGGATTGATGCCTGCTCGTCACGGTGCTCACCCTAATCACAGCGAGGTAAACCCGGATACAACGTTTCTACCTCCTCTCCTGAAAGAGCTGGGGTATCACATCGCTTCGTTTGGCAAAGTTGCTCATAAAAATTCGAGTTTCGATGGCTTGGATTTTAATTCACCCCAAAAAACCGGGATGTCTCAGGAAGTCGTAACGTATTTCAATGAGAACGAAATTGAGGCACCAATCTGCCTGATGGTTGGCGATCGTCGTCCACATGTGGCGTGGACAAAGGACATGAATTATGACCCTGAAAAGGTAACGTTGCCGCCCTATTTTATCGACACCATGGAGACCCGCCGGCACTGGGTGCGCTACCTGACCGATATTGAAGGAATGGATGAAGAGATGGGGCGGGTTCTTAAATTTGCCGAAGAGAAGTTTGGCGATAACTTTATCTTTTTGTTCACCAGCGATCACGGCGGGCAATGGCCTTTCGGCAAATGGAACCTGTACGATCATGGAACGCGCGTTCCCATGTTCGTCTACTGGCCCGGAAAGATCGAGGCCGGTGTGCGGACAGATGCGATGGTCAGCTGGGTGGATATCCTTCCCACTCTGATCGACATAGCAGGCGGGGACGTCCCGGAAGATATCGATGGTAAATCATTTGCTCCGGTCTTGTTTGAAAAGACAAAACCCCATCGCGATAAGATATTCACGACCCACACTGGCGATAAGGAGATGAACATCTTCCCGATTCGCAGTGTGCGTATTGGCAAATTCAAGTACATCCACAACTTACGGCCGGACGCTTATCATACAAATCACTCTGACATTCAGCGCAGGGACGGTGCCGGCCTCTATTGGAATTCCTGGGATAAAGCCGCCCAAACTGATCCCAAAGCCTCCGCCATCATCAAGAAATACTATACCCGGCCCGAGTTTGAATTATACGATTTAGACAACGACCCGCTCGAACTCAACAACCTGGCCAACAACCCTGAATACAAAGATAAGATCGCTCAATTAAAAGCGGAATTGAGCATATGGACTGCGGCGCAAGGCGATGACCTTCTGCCACACCGCGACCCGTATCTTACTTCAGAACCGCTTCCGACGAAAAAACGCTCTTCAAAGAAAAAGAAGGGGGCTAAGAAGTGAAAAAAACGCTGTTTGTCTTTTTAGTCACGCTGCTGGCGGTTGTCTCGGTACCGGCGAAACAGCCCCTTCGAGAACCTCAGGACCGGCCGAACATCGTGCTGGTGTTTATCGATGATATGGGGTGGGGGGATTTCTCGTGCTTTGGCAACAAAGACGCATCCACGCCCAATGTTGATGCCCTCGCGGAGGAGGGGCTTCGGTTTCACCAGTTTTATGTAAACTCGCCGATCTGCTCACCGTCGCGAGTTGCTATCTCGACCGGACAGTATCCTCAACGCTGGGGAATCAGTTCTTATTTGGCGGCTCGGGGCAAAAACACCAAGCGCGGTATGGCCCAGTGGCTTGACCCGAAGGCCCCGATGCTGGCGCGCCAGCTCCAGCAGTCCGGCTACGCTACCGGGCATTTCGGTAAATGGCATATGGGCGGTCAGAGAGACGTAACGAATGCACCCGCAATCACGGAATATGGATTTGATGAATCGTTGACCAACTTCGAGGGCCTCGGTGCCAAGCTGCTGCCGTTGACTGAGACAAAGAATAAGGACGGCAAAGTGGTGAAGGGGCGCATCTGGGAGAAGTCGGAAATTCTCGGGGAGCCCGTCACCTGGATGCTCCGCTCGGAAATCACCGGCGGTTTCGTGGAACCGGCTATTAAATTCATCGACAAGGCGCAGGCGGCGGGAAAGCCGTTTTATATCAATCTCTGGCCGGACGATGTACATAGCCCGTGGTTCCCGTCGGTAGAGCGCTGGTCGGATGATAAGCGCGCGCGATACCTGGCCGTACTGGAAGAGATGGATGCCCAGTTCAAGGCGCTGTTTGATCGGATCAAGAGCGATCCCGGTCTCCGCGAAAATACGATCATCCTGATTTGCTCCGACAACGGTCCCGAAAAGGGCGCCGGATTGGCCGGGCCGTTCAAGGGGTACAAGACTCAGCTCTTCGAGGGCGGGGTTCGCTCTCCGCTGGTGATCTGGGCGCCCGGACTGATGGAGGCGTCGGTGTTGGGAACCGTCAACAAATCCTCCGTGTTTTCCGCGATCGATCTTGTCCCGTCATTGCTGGATTTGGCGGGCGTGCCATCTGACGCCAAATTCGACGGCGAGAACCTGTCCGGCGTATTGGTCGGCCAGTCGCAGAAATCGCGTAAGGCGCCGATCTTTTTCCGTCGTCCGCCTGACCGCAAAAGCTACTACGGAACCGATAATCTGCCTGATTTCGTCGCACGGCATGGAGACTGGAAGTTGATGTGCGATTACGGCGGAAAACGAGCACAACTTTACAACATGAAAACGGATCTCGGCGAGAAGCATAACGTGGCGGCGGAGCATCCTGAGCTGGTGGGCCGCATGGCTAAAGCAACCCTTCAATGGAATGCCACCTTGCCCAAGGATGCTGGTGATCCCACTTACGAGAACTACAAAGCGAGCACCAATAAGAACTGATCACGCCAATGACCTCGAGCCTGTGCGAGAGTGAACAGAGAGCTTCGCTCGTTTTCTCGCGCCAAACAGGCTCAAAGGGCTACTGTGCCGAGCCTTGGCGATCAAGCTCTCTCACCCGCGAGGCGAGCTCGCGGGGGTCGTTCATGGAACACGCTTGTATAAGGGCTAGTGGGGCCCCCGAGTGGACTCGGATCATTCAGGGATGAAACTGAAAGCGCAACGCGCTGGGTTGATCAGCCACGCTCGCGGCGCGAGCGGGCTACATGTAGCCCAGTTGCAGCCTGCCCTGCACCGTGCCCGCAGGGCTCTGGTGCACGGGCCGCAACTGAGGCTCGTTGAAACAGAAGGAAGTTTCAGGCTAGGGTAGGGACAAAGTGTAGGTCCAAGTGTAGGGGTACGTGTGATTGCGGCTTTGCCGCCTTAGGAGAACGCTGTGAAGAGAACTGTTTTTACCGGTCTGTTGGTTCTGCTGGCGTCCGTGAATTTGTGGGCCGCGGAGGGTCCCCTTCGAGAACCTCTCTTCGAGTCCGAGCTGAGCTCGCCTCAGAGTCGAGGACAGGACAGGCCGAACTTCGTCTTCATTATGGCGGACGATTGCACCTTCAGCGATATCGGCTGTTACGGCGGACAGGCTAAGACGCCGAACATCGATGCCTTAGCCAAGGAGGGGATGCGGTTCACGCGCTGTTTTCAGACGGCTCCGATGTGTTCGCCGACGCGTCACAATATCTACACCGGACTCTATCCGGTAAAGAGCGGGGCTTACCCGAACCACACCTTCGCCAAAGATGGAACAAAGAGCATTGTTCACTATTTGAACGAGCTCGATTACCGCGTGGCCCTTTCGGGTAAAACGCATATTAAACCGCAGACGGTTTTTCCCTTTGAGTATTCCAAAGCGCGTAGCGGTCCGGACATGAATGCGATCGATAAGCTGTTTGGGGAAAGTGTAAAGAACAGCACTCCGTTCTGCCTCTTTGCGATGTCGAACGAACCGCATACGCCATGGAACCGCGGAGACGCGTCGGCCTATCCGCCGGAAAAGATCAAGCTTCCTCCTTATATCGCCGACACGCCACTGGTTCGGCAGGCGTTCGCGAAATACCTCGCCGAAATCACCTTTTACGACGAACAGGTCGGCCAAATACTTGCATTGATCGATAAACACGGCTTGCGCGATAACACCATCGTTGTGGTGGTCTCTGAACAGGGGAATGCATTTCCATTCGCCAAATGGACCTGCTACGACATGGGCCTTCAGTCCATCATGGTCGTGCGTTGGCCGGGGCGCGTGAAGGCGGACAGCGTGAGCGATGCCATCGTTGAATATACCGACGTCACATCGACCTTTGTCGATGCCGCGGGCGGGACGCCGTCGCCGGTGCTCGACGGAAAGAGTTTTCTGCCTGTGCTGCGGGGAGAAACAACGGAGCATAAAGACTATTCTTACGGCTTGATGACGACCCGTGGGATTATCCAAGGGAGTGACTGCTATCCGATTCGTTCCGTTCGCGACAAGCAGTTCCGTTTCATCTGGAACCTCAATCATAAGGAAGCGTTTCGTAACGTTGCCATGAACCAGGATGTGTTCAAATCGATGTTGGCCGCAGCGGAAGCCGGGGATCCGCGGGCGCAGCGGGTGACGCACGATTACCAGCATCGACCCGAGTTTGAGCTATATGATGTGACGAAGGACCCGATGAATCAGAACAACCTCGCTGACAATCCGGAATATGCCGAGGCGATTAAACGTTTGAAAGGCAAGCTGGATGCCTGGATGGCCGAACAAGGCGACAAGGGAATTGAGACAGAACTTGATGCAAAAAATCATCAAGGTAGTGGGCTGAAGAATAGAAAGGGCAAGTCACCCAAGAAAAAGAAGAAATAAGCGAGGGCACCCATGCGAAAACATATTCTATTTTGTCTGTCTATTTTGGCCACCGCTTCGTTCGCGGAACGGCCGAATATTATCGTCATCCTCAGTGACGACGTGGGCTTTAGCGATATCGGTTGCTACGGCTCGGAGATCGAGACCCCGACGCTCGACGGATTGGCCGCCAATGGAATAAAGTTTACGCAGTTCTACAACACGAGCCGTTGCTGTCCGACCCGCGCGTCATTGCTCACCGGACTCTATCCGCATCAGACGGGGCTGGGGCACATGACCTCAGGCCGCTATCTGGAACCGGGCTATGTCTATACGATCGGCCCGCAATGCGTCACCATCGCGCAGGCGCTCAAGCCCGCCGGCTACCGCAACTACCAAGTCGGCAAATGGCACGTCTTCAAAGAAGTGGACTCGCGGGATTTGTCGAACCCGAATTTTGAGAACTGGCCGAAACAGCGCGGATTTGACCGCAATTACACCATGCTCAGCGGAGCCGGAAGTTTCTTTGATCCAAAGACGATGGTGCGCGACAACACGCGCATTTCGGTTTGCGCCGACAAGGCGTATCAGCCGGAAACCTACTACTTCACCGATGCGATTAGCGACAATGCCGTGACCTATATCAAAGACCACCAGAAGGAGCATACCGACCAGCCGTTTTTCATGTACGTTGCCTACACAGCGGCGCATTGGCCGATGCACGCGCTGCCGCAGGACATCGCCAAATACAAGGGCCGTTACGATGCCGGCTATGACGCCATCCGCCGGGCACGCTACCAAAAAGCGAAAGAGGAGGGGGTCATCGGCGACGAATCGCCTTACACGCCGACGGTCGGCGACTGGGAAAACGTTAAGAACCGCGAGTGGGAGCTCCGCTGCATGGAAGTCTATGCGGCGATGATCGATAATATGGATCAGGGGATCGGGCGCATTGTAGATACGCTCAAGCAGGAAAAGATTTTTGATAACACCTTGATTATCTACCTGCAGGATAACGGCGGTTGTTCGGAAGGCATCGGCCGCAAAGCACGGAAGAAGTCAATCGTACGCTTGGATAAACCAAGCTTTCCGCCAATGAAGGATGCCACCCTGCAAATGGATATGATTCCGAAGCAGACCCGTGATGGGTATCCGGTGCGTATGGGGCCGGGCGTTATGCCGGGGCCGGCCGACACCTACGTTGCGTACGGTGAAAACTGGGCGAATGTGAGCAATACGCCATTCCGCGAGTATAAACACTTTGCTCACGAGGGCGGTATTTCCACTCCATTCATCGTTAGCTATCCCAACGGAATTGCCAAACGCGGTAGCATTTCGAAAGATCCCGGACACCTGATCGACATCATGAGCACCTGCGTCGATTATGCGGGCGCAAGTTATCCCAAACAGAACGCCGGCACTGCGATTACGCCGATGCAGGGCGTCAGCCTCCGACCTGTGCTGGAAGGAAAACCGCTTGAGCGGGCCGAGCCGATCTTTTTCGAACACGAAGGCCGCTGCGCGATCCGTGACGGGAACTGGAAACTGGTCGCGCATCGCGGGGATGTCATCGCTGATAAGTGGGAGCTCTACGACATGACGGTCGATCGCTCGGAGACGAACAACCTGGCGGAGCAACATCCGGAACGCGTGGCGGAAATGAAAAAGCGTTGGGTTGCGTGGGCCAAGTCGGCGCAGGTCTTCCCGTCCATTTTTCTTGGTGAACAACCGCCGAATCGGGCAGCAAAGAGCTTGGAATAGAGTCAATTATCCACCCCCCTACTGATTTCAGCAGGTTACGTGGGGGTACGAGTCGAGTATGCTGTATGCGGTGATTACTCAGCTACGAGTTTCCGAGGAGATAGAATGAACAAGGTATGTTGTTCCGCTACCGCCTGGTGTGGGAGCGGGAGGGGAAATCAAACAAGGACGCAAAAAGGAACCTGGCGCTCTACGATTATCAATCCGACCGCGGCGAGACACAGAACGTGATCGACAAACACCCGGAGCTTGCGAAACGCCTCCAGGAAGCGTTCGAGCCCTGGTGGGAAGAGGCGAAACAGGGGATGATCAACGACCTGCATCAGCTCAAAACGGGTAACTTGATTGGGCCTAAGATGAAGAAGAAATCCGTAAAGGCTACAAAGAAAGCAAAGAGGGAAGCGGTTAGATAGTGCCTGTCCGAAAGGGGTTCCTGCCCTGAAAGGGCATGATATACCAGCCCAGGGCAACGCCCTGGGTAACGTAACAACGAACACATAAGCCCTGAAAGGGCGAGATATAGGGAAGGTGTTCATGATCGGTGGATATATCCCGCCCTTTCAGGGCTGAATCTACTTTGGATTTTCACCCAGGGCGTTGCCCTTGTTGTTCTACACATCTTTTTGGACAGTGAAGAAAGCCCATTCTGAGTGCGTGGTGGGCCAAATATGGAGGTTGTTGACTTGGAGTGCGGTGGCAGAGTCCGAAGCGAGCTTGCGAGCGTAGGACGTCGACACCGCTTTTGCATCGTGCTGGGGTTAATTCCGAGCGCTGGGGAAAAGCGGTGTCGCCGGCTCGTACCCCTGCACCAGAGCCTCGTTCCTCGGCACGGTGCTGGGCCAGCTCGCCTCTGCCACCGCACTCCAAGTTGGGACCCCACAAAGATGTGTAGAACAAC
>CAZCDU010000086.1:0-20898 GCA_964497125.1 uncultured Victivallales bacterium
GCCGGCGTCCACCGGGGGCTGTTTCCTGCACGTAAAGGACTACTTTGCATACTAGGCGCTCACAAATGCCCGGCACCGCTGTAGTAAGCTTGCGATGCCTTGCTTCTCCTCGTCTGTAAGGAACGACGTCCAGCGTAGAATGGCGACCGCGGCAAGAAACAGGACGGCGTTGGCGAGATAGAACCATAGATTACTCAGGTGGCCGGAAACGGCGAAAAGTGCACACACGAGCAGGAAGGCCCCGACAGCCAATGCCAGGCGCCTCACATCGAGGGGTATCCTGAAGGTCCGGTAGCCGAAGAACAGAATGGCGCTGGCTTGCAAGAGCCAGACAGCGTTGACCGCGATCAGGACACCATGGATGGCAAATCGTTGGATTAGTATTGAGTAGAGGAGGATGCTGACGACAGCCGTTACGATGGCAACTGCGGCGCTGATGTTCGTCTTCAGCCGGATGTGCAGCTGGATACGACCGATGTTTCCCAGCCCAAGCAGGAATGTGGCAGGGAGCAATCCGGCCAGCACGATCTCGGCGCCACCATAGTTACTTGGCGCGGATATGAACAGAAGCGGCCTCGATATCACCATGAAGCCGAATGCCCCGACCAGGAATGCGAACACAAAATAGGTCAGCATCTTGCTTAACTTTGCCGGTAGCTCCTTATCGTCCAGGTTTCCGTATACCATCGGTTCGAGAGCCTGCTGAAAGGGGAGTACGAGGAAGGGGACCAGAAGGTGGGCGATTTTCTGTCCCACTGAGTACACTGCGACTGTCTCGGTTCCATGGTAGTTACTTAGAAAGAAGACAGGCAGGTCCAGAATCACGCAAGCCGAAGCCTGTAGCAGCATGAGGGGGAGTCCGAACCGAAGGCATTTCTTAAGGTGAATAGATGAGCACGCGAGGCCGATGCTGCGGCCAACATGTAGCAGAATTGCCGCACAGGCGATGCCATAGGTCGCCACGTAAGCCATTAGGGCTCCGGTGACGCCTAGTTTGAAGACCCCCAGGAACAGGACGTTCAACAGGAAGAGGAGTACGGCAGTGGCGATCCCGGCAACCAGGAATGCGACTGGACGACCGTCTGCCCTGTAGCAGCTCATCAGCTCCAGGCAGAGGGACTGCGCCAGCGTTGCCAGGCTGATGAGTAGTAGGTAGCGCGTGACATGGGTTGCGTGCAGAAGCTCTCTGAAGACTCCTGCCATAGGAAACACCATCAGGCCGGTCACCACAAGCCCCGACAGAATGCTCACCAGTAGGCAGACACCAAGAAGTTCGTCGAGGCTACGACTGTTCTTGCTCTCTTTGAAGAAACGAACGATGGCGTCCCGCATGCCGACGCTCATGAGCACGAGAAGAACTTGGTTGGCAGAGAGCAACACTGCAAGTTGACCGAATTCATCCTGGGGCAAGGTCCGTGTGAAGAAGGGGATGAGCAGGAATGACGCGGCACGTATGCCAATATTGCCGAGGGCGTAGATGACCGTGTGCTGAGCGACTTTCTCTAGCATGGTGTTTCCGGCTCACGGTTTGCCTGAGGCTTGGTCATCCCAATGCCGTCGCAGAACTCGTGCCAGACGGCAAGTGGTGTCAGGAACAGGATCTTGAGGTCCTGCCAGATCGTGAGGTTGCGGCTGTACTGGATATCCAGGCGTGCCATTTCCTTGAAGGAAAGGTCGTTCTTGCCGCTGACTTGCCAGAGACCGGTCAGTCCGGGAACGGAGTCAAAGCGCCCCCCGTGCCAGCGTTTGTAGACTTCGACCTCATAGGGGATGGGCGGTCGCGGTCCGACCATGCTCATCTCGCCCTTGATGATGTTGACTAGCTGGGGAATCTCGTCAAGGCACGTCATGCGCAGGATGCGCCCGATCCACGTGGTTCGAGCATCTCCACCGGTCTTCTCCTTCAGCATCGGCGCGTCTCCGTCTGCGCCTTCGCCCGCGATCACGCTCTTCATGAAGGCTTCATGTTGCGCGTGAGATTTTGCCACCGTCATTGAGCGGAATTTGTAGAGCACGAAGGGGCGGCCAAGATAACCGACGCGCTCCTGTCTGAAGATGATGGGTCCCGGGGACGTGAGTTTCACGAGCAATGCCGCCAATGCCAGAATAGGGGAGAGTAACGTCAGAATCGCTAGTGAAACCCCAATATCCATCAGCCGCTTCCAGAGGGGCAGCCCAGCCCCTGCCGGCGGACGCGTTTCGGTGCCGATCGTGGTGCCGTATTCAACGGTAACCGATGAGGGAAGGAAGCCGCTCTTCTGAATACATAGCGGTGGGCAGGTGAGGGGGCCGTCCTCGGCCTCGCCGCTGTTTCCACACCCGACAGAGGTACATCCTTTACACGACCCATGTGCCAGCGAGGGGTTCGTTTTGAACTTCGCCGGGAAGGTCTGAATGGTCGCCCGCCGGGGGGGGGTGCCGCCATTTGGAGATCTGTTGGCAGACCGTGTTGCCGAAGCTGAGCGCGGAACAGATCAGGCAGCCGTCCAGAATGACGCCGACATGCTTCTTGTCAAACCACCCGACGAAGTCAGAGGTACGCGTACGATTCAGAAGCGTATGTGCCACATCCAGGCTTAGACCGGCACTATGTGCTCCCGTCACATCAAAGATGATGACGGAGAAGAAACAGTCCGTTCGCTCAATTCGCGCCTGAACACGCTGCAATTCTTCGCGGAATTCCGCCGGGGTTGCCAGTTTGCTCATGGCGTCCTGGATTTCCACATGGGGGGGAGCCGGATTGTTTGCCGCTGGTGCAATTACTTCTGACATGGAATACCTCTGTAAGGCCCTTCTGTCAGTTCAGCAGGAAACTGATCGGGGTAGTCATACACATCGTACTCAAGGTGGGGGAAAGGGCCGTCTCTCCGCACACGCTCAACAAACGTGCGTGCGTCATCGGCATTACAGGCATACAGCAGGACCGCCAGAAAGCGATCGGGCTCCAGCCATCCGGCCTGGTCCGTGACCCGCAGTCGATCGCCAACAAGTTCGACGATTGCCTCCGCTTCGGCCACCTTTTCGCTGCTTCCTGCGGGTAGATGCAGCACGGCCAGGGAGAACGCGTGTCCATTGCGGTCCGAGCGTGCACATTCACGACGTAGTATGTCCCGAAAGGCAGCTGCCTGATAGACGTAGCCTTGATCTTTCGGATACCGGTGTGCACGTAGATCGGCGCGCGGAGTACCCAGCCTGTTTATGAAATTCCCTATCACGTTCCCTGTATCCCCCCACTGTCATCACAAGTTTAATTGCTCAAACTCGTGGCAGCCAGTACTTTTGACAGAAATATCACATCGAGGCAATATCCTTTCTCTAGTGGAGAATTTCCGCCGTGGCGGGTTTCCTTCACGTCTAACTAACCGTTGACAGCCGTTGGTCCATCCGACAGAATACGACGGACTATGAGAACAAAATTCGCAATCTTCGCAATCCTTACCGTTTTCGTGCTGAATGCAGCTGCGGTCCCTGAAATGGACAAGCTGAAAGGCATCTACGAAAAAGAACTGGCACGGCTGAAGTCCGAATCGCAGGCAGAGAAGCTGCGGCTTCCGCAGGATCATATTGCTGCCATGCGGGAGCTCGAACGGACTTACCAGCAGTCCGGCGAACTGAAATCGCTGCTCGCCGTGCGTGGCGAACGTGAACGCTTCATCGGTAACCCCAGCATCACCGCGATCGTTCCCGTAACAACCCCCGACCATCTTCGCACGCTGCAGCAGTCCTACATCGAGCAGTACAAATCGCTTTCTTCGGATCGCAAAACGAAGATTGGCGATCTCCGCGAGAAGTACATACGAGCCCTGGAAAATCTGCAGAAGGACCTCACCCGACAGGGGAAGATTGAATCCGCCCTGGCTGTAATGAAAGAGATCGAGTCCGAACAGGACTCCTTTGAGGGTGGCGACAACGCCGCTGATTCAGGCGGAGCCGTGATTTCCCCTGACCTGATCGCGAAGCCGCGATCGACGACGCTTGATATTGATGCCCTCAATGAACTCCTGCACGGCGAAGTCCGGCGCTGGAATTCGTACAGCCGTCAGATCACGATAACCTATGACTTCTCGGAGCCTGAGCAGATGGAGGACTGGAAGGGCGGCGAGTTGGACGAGCTTCGCGGACTGCTCGTCTGCGAACGTACCGTCGCGTGGGTCCGGCCTCAGTTCCTGAAGATACTGGAGGTCGGTCATGACGCCTTCTTTGATGAAGAGCATGAGCATCTGGCAGGCTTGGTGATTGGCAACAGCATTCAGGCGCACTTGACCGGCGGCACGGTGCTTGAAGCTAAGTTGTTCCAGACAAGCGAGCAGCACCCCTTGACGCGGTTTGTCGAGGCCGGTAGCCCGTCGATACGCGTGCATCGCAGTGAGCTGACGATTCAGAACGGTCGTGTTGAATGGACGGTTGACCGCACCCGCGCTCGCCGCGCCATTCTGCAGGTTCCGATCCGCTACCCAACCTATGTGGGTGTTGGCCATATGGGATCAAGATCAGCCTACGACAACATCACCATCACGGGTATCCTGAGCAAGGAATACGAAGCCTACCTGAAGCAGCAGCTTTAGAAGTGGCTGTACCCGGTTTCCGCCAGCGACACGACCGAACCATCTTCCTGCCGGCACTGAATCATCTCAGTCTGTGACGTCATTCGACCAATCTCCGTGCAGGGCATCTCGAACGCCTGCTGCCACGCGCTTCGGAACGCCTCCCGTCGGCTGACGGGCACCGTGAATAGCAGTTCAAAATCCTCGCCGTCGCACAAGGCATGCTCCAGTGGAGAGCGTTCATCATCGAGGCTGGCGGCCGCTTCGGATATTGGGATCTGCTCCATGTTCAGTTCGCACCCAGTGCCGCTTGCATGGGTGATATGGCGCAGATCTGTCGCGAGACCATCGCTGATGTCCATCATGGCCGTGGCCCAATCACGGAGCCAGATACCCTCCTCGAGGCGTGGCTCTATATGGAGGTGGCGCCCAAGTCGACTGCCGCCAAGGGATCCCGTCGCAAAGAGGACGTCACCGTCCCCGGCCCCCGATCGCAGCAGGGCGGCGTCACGCGGGACGGCGCCAACGCCGAAAACGTGCAGCTCGAGGCAGGGCCCTTCTGCAATGTCTCCACCTACGATTGCCAGCCCGCAGGTTGCCGCCAGGGCGCCCATCCCGTCATACAGGGCATCAACCGTGGCCATGGGAGTGCTGCCTCGCGCTACGACGTCGACCAGTGCCCAGCGGGGTTCAGCCCCCATCGCGGCAATATCGCTCAGTACGCGACCGAGAGCCTTGTGGCCAACGGCTTCGGGGGCGACTTCCGCTGT
The DNA here is from genome assembly GCA_964497125.1 of uncultured Victivallales bacterium. Taxonomy (GTDB): domain Bacteria; phylum Verrucomicrobiota; class Kiritimatiellia; order UBA8416; family UBA8416; genus CAYLXP01. The sequence continues at coordinate 5,315 of CAZCDU010000086.1, forward strand.
AAAATGTACGCCCTCTACCACGGGATCGGATGTCAGGACGAGGTCCTCGGGAGCTCCGCCGCCGGGGCGGACCACGGCACAGTCGTCGCCCGCGCCCACCACGACATCCTGTCGACCGGGGAGCGTTCTTGTTATGCGTTCGATTGCACCCAGTTCGCCTATATCACGCAAGGTCTGCATCTGACGTTGAACCCACTTCCTCTAGTAGTGCGACCAGGGCCGCTGACGCTTCGGCATAGATGCCCGGCACCGTGCTTTCACGTGGACCAGCCACGTTGAGTACGCCGCTTCCATACTGCGACAGCCAGCGGACGACTTCAACCTTATCAAGTGGCTCGTCCAGATCAACAACCCGGCAAGGACGGTTCCACTTGTCCGCCATGGTGATGGTATAGGCTGTTCCTCCCGTGGGGGTTCCCCGAGTGATGACCAGGGTCGCATCCGAATCACGGACATTGAGTTCTGTCCGCTCGTCATAAGCAGCCGTCTTTGTCTCCGCGAGTGGGTAGCGCCCGGGGATGGGGCCATCTTCGGATAGTCGCCCCTTTGGGCACCAGCCGCCAACCGAAAGCCCGACGTCCAGCGCGACATCCAATGCCGCGCGATCCACTCCTGTCTGACCACCTGATACGATCTTCATGCCGCGATTCAACCACTGTGCATTCCCAAGAGCAAACGCAAACCTTGTTGACTAAATAGGCCAACTGTTGCCACCTTTCCGGCAAAGGAGATTCAGTATGAAATACGTGGGAGCCCACGTTTCGACGCAAGGCGGCGTTTTCAACGCGCCGATCAATGCCAAGGCCATTGGGGCTACGGCATTCGCCATGTTTACCAAGAATCAGCGCCAGTGGACGGCAGCGCCCTACACGGATGACGTCATTGCTGCGTTTCGTGAGAACATGGAAACCTGTGGTTTCGAACCCAGGCACGTACTGCCACACGACAGTTACCTGATCAATCTCGGGAACCCCGATCCCGAGAAGCGGGCCAAGTCGCTGAAGGCATTTGTCGACGAACTGACGCGCTGTCACCAACTCGGACTAACGTTGCTCAATATGCACCCCGGTAGTCACCTGCGGGAGATCTCGGAAGACGCCTGCCTGGCTCTGATTGCGGAATCCATCAACGAGGCACTCGATTCGACAGAAGGGGTTACCGTCGTGTTGGAGAATACCGCGGGACAGGGATCCAACGTTGGCTACCGGTTTGAGCACCTCGCGACGATCATCGATCGGGTCGATGACAAGTCCAGGATGGGTGTTTGCATCGACACCTGTCATGCGTTCTCCGCCGGTTACGATCTGCGAACAAAGAAAGCCTGTCGCCAAACATTCAAGATGCTGGATGACACAGTTGGTTTCGGCTACCTGCGTGGTATGCATATTAATGACAGCAAGGTTCCATTCGAAAGTAGGAAGGACCGCCACCACAGCATTGGTGAGGGAACCATTCCCATGGTCGCCTTCGAGTTCATTATGGGGGATTCCCGCTTCGAAGATATTCCCCTCGTCCTGGAAACTATCGATGACTCGCTCTGGCCCCAGGAGATCAAGCTGCTGATGGGAATGGCGTAAACACGAAAGCAACCGCCCCGCTTGCTGTACTTGACGCTCGATTCACGCTATGCTGCTCCTTTCTGGGAACAATGAACCGGAGGAATATCAATGAAGATCCGTGTCGTAACTGTCCTTTCTGTGTTGACTGTCTTGTCGTGTTCAACGTACGCGGCGGCACCGGCGAAACCTGCGGTAGCCAAGAAACCGGTTGCCAAGAAGCCGGTCAAGAAGCTCGACCCCAAAGAGGAGGCGCTGAAGGCCCGTTTTGGAGGCCACTTGAAGAGCCACCGCGAGGCCCTGCTGGCTCTTGATGCTGAGTACTCGAAAGCCATTGACGTATGGGTCGAGCTGCGTGACACCCTCGCGGAGCGCAACACCCTTGACAAGATATGGGGTGTTCGTGCCCGCAAGGACGCTGAAAAGCGGAAGAAGTCCATTGATCGGGATGTATACAAGCTCAATCTGGACTTCAAGAAGTACTTCGAGAAAGCTGAGAAGGACGTGGACAAGGACTACAGCAAGAAGCGCAAGGAGCTGGACAAGTTTCTGTCGCGGCGGGCCCCCACGAACGAGCGGGCACTGGCCATACACAACAAGGAGCTCGGTAAGCTGCGCGATGAAGCGGATCACTTCCAGGGAATGTTGGCGGTTCTGGAGACGATTAAGCGAGACCTTTCGAGATCGGATAGTTCTCATACAGGTACGGACCGGCTATCACAGATCGGTATTTCCGGGCATGATGGCGTAACCCAGGCTCTCAAAAAGAAGACAAATAACCCTTACACCCGAATCATCGAAGCCGCCTACGACGTCAAGGACTGTAAGGCCGACATCGCGGCCCTGGAGGCTAGGAAAGCAGAGGGCAAGAACTGGACGATGCGAGACGATGGTGAGCTCAAGAGGGCAAATTACAACCTTGAGAAGGCCGGTATGGCCATCGAGAAGCTGGTCGTCCGCGAGAAGGCCAAGCTCGATCGTGACATTGTTAAGATGAAGAAGGATATCGAGCGGCTGAGTGGTCGGATCGAAGGGGCTCGCGAGGGCAGTAGCTCGCAGGCACGATACCAGCAGGAGAAATGGGACCTGGAGGCCGAGCTGCTCGGCCTGGAGCAGATCGCCGAGAAGCTTGTCCAGTTGGCTCAATGGAAGCCGAAACCCAAGCCGGCGAAGAAGGCCGCCGCGAAGAAACCTGCTGCCAAGAAACCCGCCCCGAAGAAAGCCGGACACTAGCCTGAAACTTCACTCGTTACACTCGCTTGTTTCGAACGTCGAACATCGAACATCGAACGCCCAACATCGAACGAAGAGAGAATTCCAAACTTCGATGTTCGATGTTCATTCTCAGTTTCACCCTTGATTATTCCTAGCGCGCGGTGGCCCCGCTAGCCTGAAACTTCACGTCCGAAGATACGGCCTGAAGGCCGAACTACAAACGCCTGCCTCGTGTAGAAACCCGTTCGTAGTTCGGCCTTTAGGCCGTAAATACCGGAACGTTTCACCCCTGTATAATCCGAACTCACTTGGGGGCGAAACTAGCCTGAAACTTGACGCCATTACACCACTTGTCCTCGAGCCCTACCACTCGGAGAGTGGGGGCTACTTTAGTACGCGCCACTCTCCGAGTGGCAAGCGCCCCTCGCCAAGTTTCAGTCCAGTGTAATCCGGCGGAGGAACGACGCCGGGGGTTGAGCTGACCTGAATCTTGGCCGTTTGCTTAGCGTTCTCGGCCTCTAACGTAGTGCGGGAAATCTTCCCGCATTCCATTCTCGTCGTCTGCAGCCGGACAAGATGTCCGGCCTACGCAGGAGAAGTTTCCGCCCTGTCTAGTCCTGCCGAGACGAGACGCGAAGCGGGCGCAACGAGTTGGCCAGGACCACGGTATTGCTGAAGACCATCCCAAAGGCGCAGAACGTGGGAGAGAGTAAACCGGTCAGCGCCAATGTCAGGCCAATCCCATTGTAGAGGAATGACCAGAGGTAATTCTGCCCGATGCGTTTCCGCAAGATGGTTAGCGTTCTGGTGAACGCCGCAAGACCGGACAGGTCCGATACCAGGAAGGCCCCGTCGGCCGAGAACTTGGCCGGCACTTCGCCCGCCAACACGGCAAGCCCGATGTCAGCGGCTGCTAGTGCCTGGGAGTCGTTCACGCCATCACCCACCATCATCACGGTGTGACCCTTCGCCTGCAGGTCGCGGATGTAGGTCTGTTTGTCCTCGATGCTCATGTCCCAGTGGAGGTTCTCAATTCCCAGTCGGGCTCCAACGGCCTCAACAATTGTGCGATGGTCGCCCGAGCAGAGATGCGTTTCCGGTAGATGTTGAAGCAGTTCGCTCGTCTCGGGTCGGACCTCATCGACGAGCGACACGACGAAATGGCACCGCTCTGTATCACCGAACGCAACTAGGGTTGCCGCATCCGTCGATGTCTTAGGTGTAACGCCGTCGTACAGCGAAAGCTTACCTGCCTGGTAAGGTTTGCCTTCGTATTTGCCACTGATGGTGGTGCGTTCGGTGACGCGTTCTTCGATGGGTTGCACTTGGCCGAGGCGACTGAGTGCACGGGCAATAGGATGATCAAGGCCGGTTTCCAGTGAGGCCAGGATGTCCAGGCTCTGTTGGTTCTCTTCAATGAGCCAGTGTATGTTCTGGACGCGAAAATCCCCGGTAGTCAGCGTGCCCGTCTTGTCAAAGATGACAACGTCAGGTTGGAGGCGCAAGACGGTTCCATTGAAGATCTGAATACCAAGGTGGCGGATGCGGTCAACCGCCATGGTCAGGACCAGGGGTTCTGCGATGCCGAAAGCACAAGGGCAGGAGACAATCAGGATGGCCATCAGGCGCAGCACGCCCTCCTGGGGTTGCCCGTGGAGCGAGAACCAGATCAGTGGCAGAAAACCGATAACTACGACGATGGGCACGAACACCTGTGAGATACGATCGCCGAGTGAGAGTTTCTCGACCCGGGTGTCGAAGGCCGAAACGGTGCCCTGGATCATGCGCTCGATCAGCGAGCTGCTACCCCCCGGAGGGACATACAGCGTGGCTGAATCTGAAAGCAGGCGGCTTCCCGATCCTACGAGCTGGCCCGCAAGCAGATGAATCGCACGGCTTTCTCCCGTCACATGGCTGAAGTCGAATTCGGCATTGGCCTCGAGAATGCCGTCGGTCGGGATCACGTCCCCGCGTGCGACGCAGAAACGCATCCCGGGCGTGGCATCTTCAAGCGATACGTACTGGTCATCGGGTGTGTGGATCTTCTTCGGCAGGTTCTGCCGCAAGGCATGCACCCGTCGCCGGACGCGATCATAGAACCCTGCCTCGATCGCCGAGCCGGTCTCGAGCAGCATAATCAGCAGGCAGACAACATCAAAGTAGAGCTTTGCGAAATCACCTTTGGCGAGAGAGACTGCGGAGAAGATGATTGCGGTTGACGTCGATAGGGTAATCAGACTCTCCATGCGGAACTGCCGCCGTCGCAGCTGCTGGATCCCACGTATCAGCGTGGGTTTGCCCGGTCCCAGAACGGTTAAAACCGTGAACACCACCAGCAGTAGCGAGCAGGTGACGGCCATGGAGAAGGGGACCTCCCAGAACTCTGCCGAGTAGACAATGAACGAGAGCATCATGGCGTTAAGCGCATAGAACCATCCGAGCCCCAACTGCAGCAGGGAGGTGCCGCTGGGGGGCTCTCCCTCGTAGATGTTGTACCCGATGGCTTCGATCTCTTCGGCCAGGCGGTCGCGACCGACGACCATGGGGTCATAGACCACCTGGCAGACCTCGGAAATGAAGTTGATCGTTACGTCATGAACGCCTGGCAGCTTGGTCAGGCAGTGATGAATGATCCACGCGCATGCGGGACAGACCATACCGGAGACCATGAAGTCTTCGGTCTTGTGTTCCCGTCCGGCCGGTGCGGGGCTGGCGGTTTGCGGTTGATCGAACAGGGCGGATAGCATGGCCTTGACGCGGGCCTGCTTCTCCTCGTCGCTGACGACAAGGTTCCCCACGATCTCAGAAATGGCGGCACAACCCGGGCAACAGAACTCCGAGTCTTCAGCCGTCACGGGACGGCCACAGAGGGTGCATGCTTTCATGGCGAACTCCAATTCAGAGATCAGGAGTCTAACCATGAAACCCGCAGAACGCACGAAAGTAAGATCAGTTATTAGATTGCGGCTTGTAAGATTTTGCTGTTTGGTTGGCGTGATGTGGGTTCGGTGTCAGATGCCCAGCATGCCAAAGCAACAAGAGATAGCTTATGGGTATAGCGACAGCGGCGCCAAGGGCGGTCTTCTATCTCAGAAAAACACCAACAGCCACTTGTAGCATTTATCGCCATCCGCTAGGGTATATGCACTGGACGACTGGGCCACGGTGGCCTCGTGCAAGAGATCCACTTCGGAAGGCAGTGAATTGGCAGCGGCTTTACAAACACAAGAGGCGTTTCTGGATCTGCTGGGTCCGGCGTGCCGCTTAACTCCGTTACTGAACGTCGCATTGGGGGTGTTCTTCTTTGCCAAGGCCCGTGATGGGCGGATCATGATGGCGAATCAGCTAACGGTTGAGCGCTGTGGCTGTCGCACAGAAGATGAGGTGGTGGGGCGTACCGACTATGACTTCTTTCCATTTGATCTTGCGGACAAATACGTGATTGACGATCGCCGGGTCATGGAGACGGGCGAGCCCATTCTCGATATGATGGAACTCGCGCCCGATCGTGATGGCAACCTGGATCTCTATGTTACCAACAAGATTCCACTACGCGATCGCCATGGGGAGGTGATCGGTATGGCCGGTGCCTCGACCTGCTACGAGTTTCACCGTCGCTCCATGGGTGAGTACCTGGAGATCGCCGGTGCCGTCGACCACATCAAGCAGCACTATCAGGAGAAGGTGCAGATTCCTTCTCTGGCACAGCTATGCCGGATGACGCCACGCCGATTCTCGGAGCAGTTCAAACAGGTGTTGGGGTTGACCCCGCAGACGTTTGTGGTCCTGGTGCGCGTTCATTACGCTTGCCTGGAGCTGCTGCGTAGCGACGCCCCCCTCGCAGAGGTCGCCGAGAAAGCCGGCTTCTATGACCACAGTTGCTTTACCCGACAATTCAGCACGCACATGGGCATGACGCCCCGTGCCTATCGTCAACGTTACGCAGCCAATGCCCGCGAGCGGGCACCTCAACCCGGGACACCCACATGAATAGATCATCCATAAACCTGTCACGCCGGAGCATGCTCAAACAGTCCCTTGCCGCGGGGGCTGCATTTACGATCGTACCGCGGCACGTTCTGGGCGGTGTGGGATACACGCCGCCCAGTGAGCAGATTACCAAAGCGGTGATCGGCGTTGGTGGCATGGGCAAAGGGCATCTCAGGCTTGGCGGCACCAAGTTGCTGGCGGTGTGTGATGTGGACGAGAAGCGCATGAAGGCGGCCATGAAGGATGGCGTGGATGGCTACCGGGATTTCCGCGAGGTGCTTGAGCGCGACGACATCGACATCATACACGTACCGACGCCTCCGCATTGGCATGCGCTCATCTCCATTGCGGCTGCGAAGGCCGGCAAGGATGTCTGGTGCGAGAAGCCGATGGCGCGCACGATTGCCGAGAGCCGGGCTGTACGCGATGTTGTGCAGCAGCATGGCCGTATCTTCCGGCTTAACACATGGTTTCGGTTCCGGAGCAACTTCTATGGCATGGGGGTTCCTGCCAGGGAAGTGAAGAAGGCTGTAGAACATGGTCTCCTGGGATGGCCGCTGAAGGCGACGTTGGGTGCCCACCAGGGATTCAACTGGAAGCTAAGCACATGGCAGGGACGAACGGATCTCAAAACCGAGGTAGCCCCCGCAGAGCTCGACTACGATATGTGGCTGGGGCCGGCGCCCTTCAAACCATACGCGCGCCATCGTACACACGGTTCATTCCGGGGGTACTGGGATTATGATGGTGGCGGGTTGGGTGATATGGGACAGCACTATCTCGATCCTACCCAATACATTCTGGGCAAAGACAACGAGAGCCCCATCGAAATCGAGGCCGATACACCCCTGCAACATCCGGATGCAGCGCTTCCCTGGCGGCGCGTACGGCTCACGTATGCCGATGGCTGCGAGATTGTGCTCGACGGTGACAACAGCTTGAGTGGTGTACCATTCCTTGAAGGACCGGAGGGGAAGATATTCAAGGGGTTCAAGTCTGATATCCCTCACCTGCGTGCCAAGCTGGAGACGCTGCCGGACCCGGCACCACAGGAAACAGACTTCGTGAAGTGCGTACGCACGCGACGCAAGTTCGCTCTGAATGAGGATAACGGGCACCGCTCTTGTACGCTGGTGAACCTTGCGGTGATCGCACTTCGAACAGGTGGCGGGGTCCTGCGGTATGACCCAACCACGGAACAGTTTATTGGAAATGAAGTTGCCAACCAGCTTATCGATCAGCCCATGCGAGGGCCTTGGCATCTGTAATGAGTGGCGCGTGATTGGTGGAAGAGGAATACATATCTATGAAACGTATCAAGATGATGATGTGCGGCCTGATGGCCGCGACGCTGATGGTGATAGGGGTCAGGGCCGAGACCGTAACAGAGCTGGTTGAGCGCATGCCGATGGCAGACGTGCAGACGAATGCGGCCACATTTGAGTCGCTTCTGGCTCTCGGAGCCGATGGCCTGGCTGAACTGGCAGCCATGGTGCAGCCACCCGCAACCAGCGGCGACGCGCAGGCGCGCTACCTGGTCAGTGGCGTTACGATCTATGCTGGGCGACCCGGCGGCGACGAGGCGCGGTCACTCGTTGAGCGGGCCTGGCTCGCCGCGTTGGCTAATGCTGAAGATCGCGATATCAAGGCGTTCTTCATGCGACGGCTCCAGCAGTGTGGCACGGCCGAATCGCGCGACGCATTGACCGCCCATCTCTCCGACCCGGCTCTGACCGATCCCGCGGCACAAGCACTTCTGACGATTGGCGCACCGGGGACGGCAGATGATCTGCTGAAGGCCCTCGAAGCCGGCCAGGGGAGCATGGTTACCATTATCCAGACGCTGGGCATTTTGGAACACGGGCCGGCGGCAGGTCCGATTCGCGCACACGCAGCATCCGATGACTCAGATATCCAGACAGCCGCCTTGGATGCTCTCGCCGCTATTGGTCCGGTGAAGCAGAAGATCGGTTGGGACAACCGGTCATATGACATGCTTGCCGACGCTTGCCAGACCTCCAATCGGTTCACGCGCTCACACGCCCTGGGGCGCTGCCTGCGTTACGCTGCCACAGCGGCCGAGCGCGGTGCCGCGAGCCCGGCCCTAACCGCAACACGGTCGCTGCTGGCGGTAAGCAGGGAAGCAGGCGAATCTTCCGTCCAGGCTGCCGCCTTGGACCTGTTGACACGGATCAAGCCTTCAGAAGGTCTCGCCGGGGTGAAGGAAGCCATCCACGGTAGCGATCGCGCGTTGAGTGTTGCGGCGATCCGAGTGTTGATGGCTGCAGATGACAGCGGAGCTCGACTGGCCGAGATCATCAAGACCAGTCCGGCCCATGTCCGTATCGCGGCAATGGACACACTTGATGAAGGCACACACGATTCCGTTGTGCAGGCTGTATTGGCGGGAGTGAGCAGCACGAACAGTGCTGTACAGGTTGCGGCGTTGGCGGCGTCAGCGCGGCTGGCTGGTCGACGCGCACTGCCCACTGTGATGGAAGCACTCGATAGTCCGGACCCGGCTGTACTGGTCGGCGTCCAGGATGCGTTGCTTCGCATCGCGCTTCCAGAAGACATGACCGTCCTGGGGCATTCTCTGCCCACCGTGCCGGCGTCGGCGCGGGTCGTGCTTCTTGACGTCCTGGGAGATCGTCGTGCGACAACCCAGTGGGATGTCATCCTGGTGGCAGCCGACGATGAGGAAGACCGTGTGCGTCAGGCTGCGTACCGGGCTCTTGGGGGTGCCGGCACCGCCGCTCAATTGCCTCAGCTGGTTGGCATGGCCCTGGCCACAGAGGATGCTGCGGAACAGAAGAGCCTCGGTCGTGCTGTTGTTGAGATCGCCCGCTCTGAACCGGATCCGGCGAAGCGGTGTACGGCTCTTCGGGAAGCCTATGACAAAGGCAACGCCGCGGACAGGAGGGCCTTGCTTCCTCTGCTGCCCGGCATCGGTGGCGCCGCCGCGTTGGACATCGTTGTGATGGCGGCTAAGGACCAGGATACCGCGGTCCAGGCTGATGCATTGCGTTCCCTGTCGCGCTGGCCCGATGATTCAGCCGCCGAGGCCATGCTCGCCGCAATTGCCGCCAAACCGACGCCGTCACAGGCGAGCGCGCTGGTGCGCGGGTTGGCCCGTGTCGTGTCGGGTGGCAACCGGAAGGCGAACGCAAAGCTGGCTCTCTATCGCGAGGGGCTCCAGGCTGCATCTCGCAGCCAGGAAAAGGGCATTATTCTTGGTGCTTTGTCCAAGCTCCGGTCGCGTGCTGCCCTGGACCTGGCCTCGCCGTATCTCGATGACGCTGAACTGAAGGCAGATGCCGCCCATGTCGTGGCATTATCTGCCTGTCCCGACGGGAAATATGCAGGGCTCACGACTCCTGATTTACGCGCCGTACTTGTGAAAGCCGTGGCATCGCTTGAGGATAAGGCCCTGAAGGGCAAGCTTGATGCGCTCATCAAGACGATGCCGGAGCCGTTTGTGGTCGAACCCGGATTTGTATCGCTCTTCAATGGCAAAGACTTGGCCGGCTGGCAGGGCGACACCACCCACAATACTGCGAAGGACGGCATGATTGTTGCTCAGAAAGGCAATCTCTTCACAAAGAAGGGGTACGCGGATTTCGTCCTGAAGTTTCAGTTCAAACTGACACCGGGCGCCAACAACGGCATCGCGATCCGTTGGCCTGGCAAGGGAAACCCAGCCTACGCAGGCTACGAGTTGCAGGTGTTGGACAATACCGCCGAGAAGTACGCAAAGCTCAAACCCTTTCAATACCACGGTTCCATCTACAGCCTTTCGCCAGCTAAGCGCGGCTTTCTGAAGCCGGTCGGCGAATGGAACGAGGAGACGATTATTGCGAAGGGCGATGTGATATCTGTGATCCTCAACGGGGAGACCATTGTGGATGCCGTTGATGTCTCCGCGCATGGGCGGCCCGAGCACGGCCGCATCGGATTCTGTGGGCATGGTGACATTGTGATGTATCGCAACCTGCGGATCAAAGAGCTCCACAACATTCCACCGCGCGGTTTCAGCGCGCTGTGGAACGGTGAGGACCTGGATGGCTGGTGGGGTGAGAAGACGACGCACTACAAGAAGTACCGTGGTCTTAGTCCTGAGGCGTTCAAAGCGCTTCAGGAAAAGAGTCGCGAAGACATCCGCAAACACTGGCGCGTTGAGGGCGATGACCTGGTGAACGATGGTCACGGTCTCTACCTCACGACCGACCGCTTCTATGGGGATTTCGAACTCCTGCTCGACTACAACACCGTCGCCGGCGCGGACAGCGGGATCTACCTGCGCGGGATCCCGCAGGTCCAGATCTGGGACTATACGAAGGAGGGCGGCAAGTGGAAGCTAGGGGCTGACAAGGGAAGCGGCGGGCTCTGGAATAACCCGGCCGGCTCAGCGGGGAAGGACCCGTTGGTCCTGGCAGACAAGCCGTTCGGTGAGTGGAATCGATTCCGAATTGTCATGCGCGGTTCTGATGTCTCCATCTGGTTGAACGGTAAACACATCGTGGATAACGCGGAATTGAGCAACTACTTCGATCGTGGGAACCCGGTCCCTGCAGATGGGCCGATACAGCTTCAGACTCATGGCGGACAGATCCGCTGGCGAAATATCTTCATCAGAGAGCTAGCGCCCTCCCAGGAACAGGAAGTAAGATGATTAAGGTCGGCATCGTGGGTTTTGGCGTCATGGGGCGTACGCACTTCCATGCCTGGCAGGAACAGGCCGGGGCGGAGATCGCCGCCGTGTGCGAAGCCAATCCGGAGGTGTTGGCGAAGGCTACGGCCGAAGGCAACCTTAAGCAGCAAGCGGGTGCGATTGACTTGGGTGATGTCGCCGTCTACGGCGACTACGACACCATGCTCTCTGAGGCCGCTTTGGATGCGGTATCCCTCACGCTACCCACCCATCTGCATGCTGCATTTACCGTCAAGGCGCTGGAGGCCGGTGTCCATGTCCTGTGCGAGAAGCCCATGGCACTGACTACGGAAGCGTGCGATACCATGATTGCCGCGGCGGCACGCACGGGCAAGCGACTCATGATCGCGCACTGTATTCGATTCTGGCCCGAGTATGCGTGGGCCCGGGCGGCTATCGCTGATGGCCGTTTTGGCGCGGTGCTGGCGGCAAGCTTTGAGCGTTTGAGCGCCCCACCGGGATGGAGCAAAGACAGTTGGTTTGCCGACTCCACCAAGAGTGGCGGGGTTACCCTTGATCTGCACATTCACGACGTCGATTTCGTGCAGTACCTTTTTGGGTCGCCGCAGGCCGTTCGCGCCACCGGCGCACGTTTCGAGAACGGAATGCTGGGACACATCGTCAGTGAGTTTCTGTATGACGACAACAAGACGGTCACGGCTACCGGCAGCTGGATGATGAGCCAGTCGTATGGATTCAGCATGGGATTCAGAGTTGCACTGGAGCAGGCCATGTTTGTCTTTGCTTCCGGTAACGAACCAACTCTGACGGTCTATCCCGCAGAAGGAGAGGCGTATAGCCCGGCGGATCTGGCAGAAGGCGATGGATACAGTGGCGAGGTCGCGCATTTCACGGCCCTGGTAGCGGGTAATGCAGAACCCGTGATCACGCCCGAAGCGGCGAAGGAATCGGTTAGCATGGCGCTGGAAGTGGCCGCCGCTGCTGGGGCAGCAGTCCAGTGAGTAGTTGAGGAGCGATTATGAAAGAGGTCAATGGGTGGCCAATTGGTGTATGCAGCTGGTCGCTGCACGATGATAGTGACGCGATCCAGTCTGTACTGGATGAGCAGGGGCTTTCGCATCTTCACCTGCACGTGGGTGCACAGCAGGGAGCTGCGGGCGATAGGCTGCGTGCATTGATCGAGCGCAAGGGATGGACGATCACCAGCACCATGGTGGGGTTCCCGCAGGAGGACTACAGTACCTTGGAGCGTATCCGCGTGACAGGGGGGGTGGCGCCCGACGCTGCTTGGCCGACCAACCGGGAACTGATCGTCGAGGCCATTGCCACGACAGCGGAACTGGGTGTTCCCTATCTCTCGTTCCACGCGGGTTTTCTGGATCACACGGACGCTGAATACGCAACCAAGTTCGAGACCCGTATCCGGGATGTTGCCGACGTGGCAGGAGCCCGAGGCGTAACGATTCTCATGGAAACAGGGCAGGAGGCGGCCACGGATCTTCGCAATTTCATGCAGGCGTTGGATCATCCAGCTCTCGGCATCAACTTTGATCCGGCCAACATGATCTTGTACGACAAGGACGACCCGATCGATGCGGTTCGTATCCTTGGACCATGGGTCAAGCATGTGCATATCAAGGATGCAACGCGGACGGCGATCCCCGGTGAGTGGGGGGCTGAAGTGCCGTGGGGTGACGGCGAGGTCCAAGGCGATGTCTTCCTGCGTGCCCTGGCGGAGGTGGGTTTCGATGGCGCCCTTGCGATTGAACGGGAGGCCGGCGACAAGCGGGCTGCAGATATTGGAACGGCAGTGGAAAGGTTGACTCATGATTAATGCAATAGTTGTTTTCGCTTACCTGATCGGTACGGTCATTTTCGGCATCTACATGGGGCGCTACGTCAAGAAGGACGAGGACTTCTTTCTCGCGGGGCGATCGCTCAACCAGTGGATCATCGCGGGCACCATCATGGCGGCCAACGTGGCCGCCATCTATCTCGTCGGCCCGGCGGGTGCGGCGTATGGCGGTGGCGGCATCTCGGTCCTGTTGATTGCCTGGACCGGCAACATGATTGCCGCGGGCAGTGCCCTGTTCTTTGTGCCTCGGCTGCGCCGGCTGCGCATCACCACGGTTTCCGAGCTGCTCGAGACGCGCTATAGCGTGGCGCTGCGCCTGCTCGTGGCCTGCTGGTGGATTCTCTACTACTCACTCTTCGCCGGTAACGCCATGTATACGCTGGCCACAGTCCTGTCGCCGGTTCTGAAAATGGAGGCGACCGGCATCATTCTGTTTGTTAGCGGCGGTGTGATCCTCTACTGCTTCTCGGCAGGGCTGATGGCAACAAGCTACTCGGCCGTGATCCAGAGCTTCATCATGATTATCGGGGGACTCATTCTCCTTCCGCTCTGCTTGAAGCACCCCGCCGTGGGTGGCGTCAGTGGGCTCTTCCAGCAGGTCGATCCGCAAGTGATGACGTTCTGGAAGACCGGCGAGGTATGGCCCGGGGTACAGCACATCATCATGTTCGCTCTACTCGGCCTGCCTTACTGGTGTACGAGCCAGTACATGCTGCAGTGTTCGTTTGCAGGACGCAGCGTGCGGCATGCTTCACGCGGCTTGATCATCGCCAGCATAATCACCGGAATCCTGACGCTCTCCTACATCATCCCCGGGATATGCGGTCAACTGATCTACGCCGACAATCCTCTCGGCGCCGGCGATAGCATTCTTCCGAAGCTGTTGGTGGATGTACTTCCGGTGGGCATCGGTGGCCTGATCGTGGCGGGACTGGTCGCCGCATCCAACTCCACGGCTAGTGCCTTGCTCGCAGCGCTATCAACCTTGGCCGAGAACGACCTCTTCCGTCGTTTTGTGCCGGGTAAGACGCCACGCCAGTATCTCTGGTTTGGCCGTGGCGCCCTCGTGGCGGGCGGCCTGCTGGGGATCGTCTTCTCCTTCTATGTCGAGAAGGTGGGCATCATCCGGGCCAACTTCGATATCATGTCTGTCTTTGAACCCCCGATCTTTGTGATCGTGGCCGGGGCACTGTTCTGGCGTCGATCCAATGCCTTTGGTGCAACGGCTGCCATGGTGGGAGGTATCGGGTTCGGGGCGCTGGCTGCGATCGTGTTCAAGATCCCAGCGGAGATGCGGACCTTCATGTCATTCCCGGTATGTCTTGCTCTTCTGGGGGTAGGAAGTTGGGTCGGCGACATGGTCCGGCCGAGGTCTGACGAGGATCGCGAGAAAATTGATGCTCTACTGGCACGTACACGCGGGCTGCCAATGCAGCTCAAGACCCGTAGTGGCGTGGTCGGTCTGGGGCTTGCACTGGCCTCGCTCGTTGCATTTGTTCTGTTCGCGGTCTTTGAAGAGGTGTTGCCCCGTCCGGGGAACCTGTTTGCGTTTATGGGCTCGATGCTGAGTTTTGTGGTGGGCTGCTACATCGCGGTCCCCGCCTTCATGCCGGATGCCGAAGAGGGGCAGGAGGCGTCTACCTCAGCGATCGAAGGATCCCGGATCCAGGCCGTCCTCGGCAGTGGCTGGGCATGGTTGGCCGTATGCGTCCTGGCAACCGTTCTCGTTGTTGTTCTTTATGTCGGTTAGTGGGCCCTGGCACGGCGTATGTAGTTCGGGCTGAAGAGCGTGTTGATCTATTGGGCGGAGGACGGATCTCAGTCCCGAAGGGACGGTACAAATATAGCCTGGGGCAGCGCCCAAGTTGTTCTGACGGCAATTTCATCCCGGAGGGATGCCAGCGATGTGGCGGTGCTGTCATCCCTCCGGGATGATGTGCTCTGCGGTTTCGGTCCGGTGGTGACGCTCGTTCCCCAGCACCAGAGTCATGCTTCCGCATGACACGGTGCCGGGCAAGCTCGCGTAACCACCGGCTAATAGCTGGCAAGCCTCCGGCTTGTCCGGACGTCCAGAGGTCTCGTCGAAGATGTGTAGAACAACGAGGGCGTTGCCCCAGTCTATGATTGTGTAGCCCCGTTGGGGCATTACTCAGAGTGAAGGATCGATGAATCAACACGCCCTCCAGCCCGTTTCTCTCGCCCGAGATTTAGAGCTTCGCGAAGAAGATGGCGAAGTAGAGTAGGGCCAGGGCGAAGAAGATGTAGGGTAGCAGCATCTCGAGGCGCTGTTTGAAGG
>CAZCDU010000087.1:0-20582 GCA_964497125.1 uncultured Victivallales bacterium
ACCGCACTCCAAGTCAACAGCACCCCCGAACGCCAAGCTTAACGCTTACTATGCTCACCCATTCAAAGTAGCGAAGAACCTAAATACCGAGACGTTTCGCCCTTGAATGATCCGAGTGTACTCGGCGGCGCTTTCGGACTGCCCCGAATGGCACTCAAGGAGCTTCAGCTGAGGAGGTGAACACCCAATATCCAGACAAGGGATTTCCAATTTCCAAGTTGGGGATTCCTTGTTGAGTATTGGTCATTCAAAACTCGAACCCCTTGAAGGTGCAGTATTCGGTCGCCTGTCCCCACGCACCCACTCAGAGCTTTCTGCACTGTTAGGCGGAGTTGGCTCCCACCCCTATTCCATACTACCCGGCGTGACGTTCCTGGCATCCCAGGCATTCCACTTCTTGAGCAGGTTGGAGAAACGCTCGGGCTGTGCCTGGGACATGTCGTTGTTCTGCTTCGGATCTTGCGCCAGGTTGTAGAGCGCCGGCGGCGTTTGCGCCCAGCCGTTGCGGACGAGCATCCAGTCGCCTTCGCGGATCGCCCAGCCGTCCTGCTCGGGCTTCTTGCGCCACGCTTTGTATCGCCAGAAGAGTGCCTCGTGCGGAGCGCCCTTTTCTTCGCCCAGAATGAAGGGAAGCAGGTTGACGCCATCGAGCTCCCATTCGGGTTTGATTCCCCCCCCGGCGGCGGCCAGCGTGGTCGGCAGAATATCGAGGCTGATCACCGGCTCTTCGTACACCTTCGCAGCAGGAAGCGTCCCCTTCCACTGCATGATGAACGGCACATGAATGCCACCTTCGAGCATCTGCGACTTGGATCCCCTGTATGGCGTATTGAGTGATCCGTTCCCGGGATAGCCGCCGTTGTCGCTCAGGAAGAAGATCAGCGTGTTCTCTTCGAGCTTCTTCTCCTTCAAAACAGCCAGCATGCGGCCAACGTTGTCGTCCATGCAGGCGATCATCGCCAGCGTGGTGCGACGCAGCTTATCTTCAATATGCGCAAAACGCTCGAGATCTTCTTCCTTGGCCTCCATCGGCTCGTGCGGGGTGATGTAGGAGATGAACAGGAAGAAGGGATCGTCTTCCTGGCGCTGAATGAACTCAATCGCCTCGCGTCCGAAGGCGTCGGTGGAATACTCCTTCATGTCAATCGGATCCATACCGCGCTTCATCTGCGTGTTGTATTTGCTGGGCGTGTCGGGAAAGTAGATGTTTCCATCCTGCACCCAATACGACTCATCGAAACCCCGCTTCGGCGGATAGGAATGGCGTTTACTGGTAACGCCCCACTTCCCGATGTAGCCGGTGGCGTAGCCAAGCGCCTTCATGTGATTTGAGATTAACGGCACGGAACGCGGAATCCCCGGATTGTAGGCAAACTCGTTCGACTCAAACCCAAACCGGTTCTGATAGCGCCCGCTCAACATGGCCGCCCGGGACGGTCCGCACTGCGGTGCAGTCACATAGCCCTGCGTAAAGCGCACCCCGTTGGCCGCCAACGTATCAATATGCGGCGTGCGCACATCGTCCACCGTGCCCTGGCAACCCAAGTCACCATAGCCCATGTCATCCGCCAGGATCACAATCACATTGGGTTGGCGTGCGTCCGCCGCCATTGACGGGGAAACAAGGAAAAAGCCTGTAAGCATGGCTGCAAGTACAGGTAACATTTTCTTCATGGTCTTATGTCCTCTCCTGAATCGGTTGACGAGAACGGGCGACGAGAACGGATAACGAGTGGAGAGCCTCTCAACCCGCCCGCAACGCTGGCGCGTAGCGCCTGCGGGCAGGTCGTCCGCCGCTCTCGTCGCCCGCTATCGTAGACCGATCCCCCGTTATCACCGCATTACCACCCTCTATTCTGCAATCACCACATCCAATCGTCGCACCTCGGCCACAGTCTTGAGCGGTCCATGGCTTTCAAAGATGAAAAAGGCCCACTCGATGCCGTGCTCCTCGTCGGGATCGCGGGAATCCGGCGCGTCGCCCTCGAAGCCGACCCATTGACTAACCCACTGACCGCGCTGCCCGGGGAAAGCACTGGCTGCCAGCGACTGGCGGTAGAATTCCGTGACATCGATCTCACCCTTGAAGACGGTCTTCTTCAATTCCGGGCGCTGTAGCTCCAGGTAGTCGGTCCCACTCCACGCGGACTTCCCGCCCCCGGTCAGCGCATCATGATTCAGCACACTGATCGGCATGCGCCACCAGGCGTTGGGGCCGTTGTTACCGCCGTCGGTCACAAGCGGATTAAGCGCATCGCAGGCGGTCGCGAGAAACCCCTTCCCTCCCCCTTCTTCGGGCAGCACGCCGACGGGCTTCTGGTTGTAGGAGCATAGCATGAACTCGGCGAGGCGATAGCGCTCACGACGTTCCCTGAAGTTGATGCCTATCGTGACCTGCAGGTTGACCGGCTCCAACCGGGTCTTGAGATACTTCTCTACCATCTTCCGCTGGATCGGCAACAGCTTCACGCCGTCGCGGGATGCGCCCCCCGCATACGTCAGCGTGTTGTCATGCATCTGCTTGATCAGGCCGATCTCTCCGGGGCGGCCACTCTTGAGGTAGTCCTGGAACGCGTATTCGCGCAGCTCCTTCCTGCAGTCCTCAACCTGCAGAGCGATCTCGTACCGAAGGAGGTACTTCCTTCCGCTCTTTCCGGACTTGGCATCCTTGAGCACTTCGCCAGTTTGCGACCACAACTCAGGCCGGGTATGGAGCCGCATTGCCCAGGAGGGCTGCTCGCGGTGGTGGACCTCGTTGATCGGACAGATCCAGCGCAGGGGGTTGTAGCGGTTGTCGCCAATGAACGTGATCTTGTCCTGCTCGGCCACGGCTACATAGCCAAACGTCTTCCGAAGCAGTTCCGGGGTCACCTTCTCCGGGGAATCCACCACCGGGTCAACGAGATCACCTTTATAGGGATTCACCTTGCGGGCCGCCGGCAGCAGGAAGTCGTCCTGCCCGCGGTGTTTCTTCATCCATGTGAGGAACTTCGTCTGATAGCACTCATACGGCGTGTGGTATGCCGACACCACAAGGTTGTGCCCCTCCGGCCTCGGGTGCGCCGGATGATAGTAGAACTTCGGCAACGCATACGCTGACACCCAATCGCTGAATTCCCGCCGCAGCTCAGAACTCTCGCCGCAGAACGTATCCATCACCGCACTAAGCGGCTGCAGCTTGCCCACGCCATCGATCTCCGGAGAAAGAAAGTCGTTATCCTTAAACCACTGCACCTCCACCGCAGCCTTTGGCGCGACCCCGTGCGCCGGGCTCCACTGCAGCATCGACTGCTCCGTGGCCGCAAACCCCGCAGCCATCGGCAGCAGCAAGGCGATTAGATAGCTCCCTTTGCGGATACGGGCCGATGTTCCCTGTAGCCCAGTCGCGCCTGCCCGCCGTAGCAAGCGAAGCGCGAAGGCTGGGCCGCGACTGAGGCCCCCGCCAAAGCCGCGCTCGCGGCGCGAGCGGGCTACAAGCGACGCGTCACAGCGCCTTTCCGCGACAGGTACTAGATAGAGCCTGTCCGAAAAGGGGTAAAGAGGCAAGCGGTGTTGAATACGGGGGTAGGGCGAGCCGTCCCGGCGAGCCGTGAGCAAGGATCGAGCATGAAATGAGCTTGAATTGAACGACGTTCCACACCAAGCACTCGGTATGCGCCTCCCTTGCGCCGGCTCGGCAGGGACGCCTCGCCCTACCAACCCTTTTCGAACAGGCACTAGACAGTTCCTACAGTTCATCAAAACTCCATCATGACCGTGACGATTCTAAACGGATCGAGCACCACGTCCACAGCATTCCCAACGGACGGGAGTTCTTCAACCACTTCTTCGTTCATGTTGCACAGCCATGCCTTCTTAATCGGGCGCAGGAACGTTAGCGTCTCTTCGATAACGCCATCCGTCGGGTTGTTCACCCGCACAACCAGTGCATCGTCGCGATCTTCCGCCAGTTTCACGGCACTGACATTGGTCAGCGGGTTCGTGACGGACAGGAAGCTGCCCTGCTCTAGCGGCAGGGCTCCTTCAGCGCGGCCTTTGCCGAACTGTGCGGCCACCACCGGCGTGATGTACTGCTGCGCCTCTTTCTGCACACAGCCCTTCTTGTAATCGCCCTCGTGGCAATAGAGCGCGTATTCGAAGGTGTGTTCGCCCAAGCTCTGCGACTCCTCTTTCTCATAGGAGAAGAAGACATCCCAGTGGACCGGGAAGGTCTGCGTCATCGCCCGCATGAGCGTGAGTTCGACGCCCGCGCCGTCCTCAAACTGATGCGGCTCATATTCCTTCTGACCTTTCCCGAAGATGGCCAGGCCGCTGTTGCCGTCGGAGATGTCGACAAAGCGGAAGTTGGGCTGGCGGCGCAGCTCGTCGCCACGAACGCCGTTGTTGTCCGTCATGAACTCCACCGGGCGCTCGCGGACCTCGAAGGCCACGTCCGAGACGAGCGTGTCGGTTTCGATCCCGGCCGGGAAGCGGACGGTCAGCATATGGTCTTTGCAGACATTGTGGTAACGCATCTTGAATTCCAGGCGACGGGATCCCTTGCGAAGCGTGATATCGGTGGTGAATGTCACCGGCACCGTATGCTCCGAACGGCTCACCCGATCCTGCGTCAGCGATTCCGGGATGTCCAACACCACTTCAACGCGGAAGGTTGCAGCCAGGCCGGAGTTCCGCATGAGCTGGATATCGCCATGCGCGCCGAGACTGCTGATGATCCGGTTAATTTTCGGCTTGCGATGAATCCACATGTCGCCGGCGTCGCCCGTGTCGAGCAACAGGTTCAACCCGCGGGTGACCTTGCCGCTCTCTTTGTCCGTCACGTCTACCGTGCCGTTCGGCTGGATGTCGACCTTCAGGAATTCGTTCTCTAGCCGGTTCGGCATGGAACCAAGCGGACGGAACGGGTCCTTCGGATCCGGGAACGGGAAGATGTCGACATAGCCTTCGTCAATCTTACGTACAAGCCGGAGGGTCTTGTAGCCATAGGCGGGAACGCCGTTCACCTCGGCATCAATATCGACGCGCTTGATATAGAGCGCCTTGGGCCGATTCTCATGGTTCACCGAAGCCAGGTTCAGCGGCAGCTCGGTATGGGTGTAGATATTGATGCGGTTGCCGTCCATATCTTCCAGCCACCACCCGGCGATCTTCTCCCCGCGAGGCAGTTCAACCAGCAGGCGCATCGTTTCGCTACGCTCATAGGCCGTCGGATTGAACACCGTGATAAAGATATCGCCGTTGTCGGCGGCAGAGGTGTCGATCTGCCTGACCAGCCCCTGGAAGGCACGGTTGGCGACCCCTTCGCTGATCTCCTGCACTTCCGTCAGGCGATGCAGCGTATCCGGCACGATATTCGGCACGCCGATGCCATGGGTGGAATCGTGCGCATGGCACTGCATCAGCTTCTTCCACGCCAGGCGCAGCATATCGCGAGGATAGGTTGCCCCCCCGAGCGAACCAAAGGCGGCGAACGGTTCGGCCGTGTGGATGAGCAACGACTCCGCTTTGGCCATACGGTGCATGATCGCAATCGCTGTTCCCAGCAGCTCGCAATGCTGGCGACACAGTGGACCGTAGCGCATCTCGCCGTCCACGACCGGCAACTGTGACAGGTCTGTCTTTTCGCGGAACTCCGCAAAGTAGTCCAGCGGGGTGCTGTGCACGAAGGTGACATCGTCGCTGATTTCGTTCGCCTTGCGAAGTGCTTCCGGCAGTTCACGCAGCGGCATCGTGAAATCATTGCCGTCAAATCCCAGCAGTACGTCCTTGTTGAAGGACTCGCAGGCAGCCGACTCAACCGTCTTCTCGACAGCCTCGGCGATCGCTTCATCACGAATGCGGATATCCTGCTCCAGCTCGGTCGCGTGCGGATGGTCAAACCCATCATCGATCAGCCGGCAGATTTTGGCGCCGCCGGTGAATTCGACCTGCCAGGACCCCTCATCCGTGCTGAGCGCATCGCCACCCAGAATGGCAGGAATCGTGAAGGAGAAGTAGAAGTTGGCGCGGGCCAGCGGACCGAGTCGGGAGCAGAGCGCTTTGGTTCCGTCCGGCGACTCCCACCAGAATTCCGATTTCTTCAGCGTCTCAACGGGGTACAACTTGTAGAAAATCAGGCTGTCGATGCCAAAGCCGGCATAGATTTGCGGTAGCTGCGCGATCTGGCTGAACGAGAATATGGAGTAGCCGAACTTGGTCACGCCCCCCATTGACTCCGACAGACGGTGACCGATCAGCAGGTTGCGCACGAGCGCCTCGGGATGGCTCGAGAAATGGTCCGGCAGCGAATACCAAGGCCCAATCTGAATCCGCCCGGCCTCGATCAGTGCCTGCAGGCGCTGCCGCATATGCGGTTTCACTTCCAGGTAGTCTCCAATCCAGACCGACTGCCCGTCGAACGTAAAATACTTGAACTGCGGATCGGTCTCCAGAATCTCGACCAGGCGATCGATCGTCTCCACCAGCATAAACCGCGTTTCCTGAAACCCGTGACGGTGCTCCCGGTCCCAGTGGGTATTGCTGACAACATGGACTTTCTTCAAACTCAAAAGGGCCTCCATTGTTCTGGTCGATCTGTAAAGCTCTGCCCCACGAAATAGGGGTTAGGAGCTAGCGATTGGGGTCCCTCCCTCTCCCTACTAATGCCTAACGCCTAGTCCCTTTCTTCCCTAGTGTGATGTCATACGTCAAACGTTGTAGGACGAGCTTCTCCGCGTGAGCGGAGAGCTTGTGCAGGGCAACACGGCACAAGCTCCCCGGAATACCGGGGAAGCTCGTCCTACAACGTTACAAGGTTGACATGGCACTAGCACATAATGCCTTCTTAACTAACACCTAGCGCCTAGCGCCTAACTCCTAATGCCTAACTGTTGAGTGCCAACACATCGTAGACACTTTTTGATGCCAATACATCGTGGACAGAACGGCTTTGACTGGGCCCTGGGCTATCTTCAATATCCAACAACCAACAAGGAACTCCCAACATCCAAGTGCGCGAGAATTGGAGAATGTCAGGACCTGCGGCCCAAAATTCGTGCTCCTCGCTCTCTCCCCTTGGAAATTGGATTTGAGTGTTGGCTGTTGGATATTCAAAAGAACCCGGTTCATTTGTCTACGATGTGTTGGCATTTGAGACCTAACGCCTAGCTCCTAATGCCTAACTCCTTCGTCGCCCCCACCCACAGTCCAGGTCCTCACATTCACCTTTTCACACTTGTCTCAGAACGCTGGACAACACCCGTCGCGAAACTATCACTTGATTTATTGATCCATTGTATGCGACAGTCATTCAGATGCAACACAATTCTCGAA
The DNA here is from genome assembly GCA_964497125.1 of uncultured Victivallales bacterium. Taxonomy (GTDB): domain Bacteria; phylum Verrucomicrobiota; class Kiritimatiellia; order UBA8416; family UBA8416; genus CAYLXP01. The sequence goes on from CAZCDU010000087.1 coordinate 7,312, forward strand.
GCGACAAAGGAACACAAATGGCACCGATTCTAACCGGGGTGAACTATTTTGCAGGCTGGTGGGAGCCGCTACCGAACAAATGGCACCGCCATGCAGACTCCTTTGCCGTCGAACAGGGCAGCGACTGGCGCCCCGATTTCCCTGAACGTGTACCCCTACTGGGCGAATTCAACTGCCAGGAGACGATGGACCGGGAGCTGGAAGCGGCTTCCGCCTACGGCGTCGATTTCCTTCCGATCCTCTGGTACTACAACGAGCCCGACAGCGAACGGGAGCCCAACAGCAAGCTGCTCAACCGCGTTTTCGATGAATTTGTTGCCTCACCTTTCGCCAACCGTATCAATTTCTTCATTGAGTTCTGCAACCACCCACCTTTCGAGGTGACCACCAACCAGCAGTGGCAGGAATGCCTGGACAGCTGGGAGACGTACATTACTCACTCCTCCTATCTGAAGGTTGGCGGGCGGGCGGTCTTTAAGGTGCATGGTGCGCAGTACTTCATCGAGCAGAACGAGGGTGACATCAGCCGCTGCGTCAAGCAGCTCGACTCCATCCGCGCGCTGTTTCAGCAGCACGGTATGGATGTGATCATCGGCGCAGGCGTTATGGCCGCCGATCATGTTGCCGCCGACAATCCGATCGCAGAAGTGTTCGACTTCACCTGCACCTACATGGATCTGCCGGATCTGGTGCGCACAGAGGAGGACTATCCCTACGAGCAGCTCGGCGAACACTGCCGCATGGCGCGTCGCGTACACAGCGAAGACGCCATCCCCTATATGCCCTACATGCCCGCAGGCTGGAGCCCGCGCCCGTGGCCGGAGACCCGCCCCTTCTTTGCTCTCCCCAACCGCGACGAATGGCGCAAGGAACTGGATCTGATGAAAGAGGATCTGCAGACTATGCCGAACCTCGGGCTGCCGCTGCGCGACGGCTCGGTCCAGCCCGCGTTCAACTGCTATGCCTGGAACGAGTTCGGCGAAGGCGGCATCGTGGCTCCTACCCATATTACCGAGTATATGAAGCTCGAAGAGCTGCAACGCGTATTCAAACCAGAGACCGTTAGACAGGAAGCCGAGCCTGCACTTCAGCCAGCATAGTATTCTCTGCTCAAAACTCACAACTGCATAGCGTTTCCAGGTCTGGCACTCTGACTCTGGGTCCTGGAATTCCAGGCTTGCTATGGCAGGACGATGGCGCGGGCCTCGCGGACGAAGAAGGCTTTGCATTCTTTCCAGTCGAAAGGGACCAGCATCCGGGGCATAGGCTCTGATTCTGCGTCGTCAAAGTAGGTTAGACTCTTCAGGATGTGGTAGGTGTTGACCCGACTCTCGCCGTATTTCCCGGGCAGCATCTCAAAGTAGGCCTCGAGGGTGGGCTCGTCCTGCAGAATGATATAGAGATCCGCAAAGTCCTTGCGGCTGCCCCGACCGGATATGGCGATGAGCTTCATCAACGCGATGTCGCCAATGGACGCGATGGAGAAGAACCGGTGGGGCAGGGCGTCGAACAGGAAAGGATCACGGACTCGAAAGAAGGACAGCTTTGTGTCCTGAATGAGAACGGTCAGCGTATGATCGGCCTCCTGGAGCGTTTCATAGGCGCCCTGCGAGGCGAGCACTTCGTGCAGGGCGCGGACATCCATGTCATCCGTACGGAAGAAAACAAGATCCTCTGAGACACGGTGTCCCAAATGAAAAGCCAGTCCGGTTCCACCCGCAAGGGTCCAGCCCGCCAGAAGGGGCGATGGATCCTCGCCAAGCGAGCTCAGGAGTTCCAGGCTGTGTTTCGGGAGTACTTTCTCGTGCATGGTATGCCTTCCATTTCGAGGAGTTGGGTCCAGAAGCTGCGGGTTCGGGGGGAGACGCGGTGAGCTTCAGCCGCGGCCGCAAGAAAGGCTTCGCGACCCATCGTATCCTGCAGCATGCGAACATCATTGAGATCACCATATTCGAGGATGCGCTCGGTTACCCATGCGGCATGGACCGCCAGATCGTCCGGTGTGAGCGGGTGGTCCCAAAAGAGCCGACCAAGCTGTTTGCAGACCTCCTGTCGGCTGCTGGGCCCGCAGGGGGGCCGCGCCTTCGGGCGAAACTCGATCGCGAGTTCACAGTCCAGTGCGAGGGCAAGTTTTCGAAGCGTGTACGTCTCGAATCGCGTCCAACCGTTCTCGTAGCGCGAGAGCGTAGCGGGCGAAGTTCCTGCGCGGCGCGCGACCTCCGAAAGCGACAGCCCCTTCTCGTGACGACGGCTTCTGAGTTGCTCTGATATGGTTGCCTTCGAGTGCATGCTATTATCATGCATGATAATAGCCATACTGTCAATGGTCCATCGCGGCGTTGCGCTTTGCCGAGGCCCCGGACGGTCCGTTCCTGGCCGAAAGCAAGCCAGACACGTTTCCTCCGTTGGTCTCGCTGCCCCGCCTGCCTAACGCCGATACCCGACGGGAGGTGGGCATGCTACTGCTCTACTCTTCTATCAGGTCTGACGGCGGTTGGGTCATAGTTTGGATTGATAACCGGAATGACCGCACGGGTGCCTTCAAAATGCTTCGTGAGCGCGGCGTTTAGTTCCTGAACGCGCTCGGGCATTTGTGATGCCACATTTCTTTGTTCGGATTCATCCGTCTTCAAATTGTAGAGCTCAAAGACATCCGTTTGATTTGCTCCGTCAAAGAAGTAGCGAATCAGTTTGTACCCGCCTTGTTGAATCCAGGCGGCGGGACGGGCATTCACGCGCTCGATATAATTGGGCCAATAGCCGTAGAGCGTATCCCGGACAGACGCTTTCCTGCCCTCCAAAACAGGCACTTGCGAGACGCCGTCAATTTCAACTCCGGCAGGCATCTTCAACCCCGCCATTTCCACGAGGGTCGGAAACCAGTCCGCGCCCGAAAGATAGGCATCGCTGACGCTCCCCTCTTCAACCTTTCCAGGCCAGCGCACAATGCAAGGCGAGGCCGTTCCGCCATCATAAATGGTTCCTTTACTGGCGCGTTTCGGGTAATTGCTCGTGAGCGGAATATCGAGGATCTCTTCCTTCGTTCCGTTCCCCCAATAGGCCCTCTCAGTATATCCGGACTGGATCGTGCCGCCGTTATCGCTGAACAGCACAACAATCGTCTCTTCTTCGATTCCCGCCGCCTCAATGGCATCGAGCAACTTCCCAACGTTATCGTCGAACGTCTCAATCATGCCGGCATACAGCGGGTTGCGCTGCCTGGCATCGGCAGAAAGCTTAGCGGCCTTAGCGCGATACTTCTCGAGCAGTTCCTTTTTCGCGAACGGCGGTGTATGTACCGAGAATGACCAGTAGTTCAGGAAGAATGGGCGATCCCTATTCTCCTTGATAAACGCAACGGCCTCATCGCCCATGCGGTCTTCGAGATGCTCACCTTTCTCGAGGAAGAACGTGTCGCTGTACTTCTTGGGACCGAAGTAGCTTCCTTTCGGACCATGTGCATCCGAATGCGGAACATCCACATCGAATCCGTGCTCAAGCGGCGAGTACGGCTCGGGACCCAAATGCCATTTCCCATAATGACCGGTGCGGTAGCCATTGCCCTGGAAGACCTTCGCATAGGTCATGAACTTCGTATCCAGGCGGGTGGTACTTTTTGGGGAGATCGCCTTAAACCAAGGCCTGCCCTGTTTTGCAACGGTTGCTTCAAGCGATTCGAGCGGAATGTGACAGGCGGGTTGCGTCATCCCGAGCCGCTCCGCATACAGTCCCGTCATCAAACTCGCGCGGCCGGGCGAGCAAACCGGCGACGTGGTGTACGCGTTCAGAAAGCGCATTCCGCTATCTGACAGCCGCTGAATATTCGGCGTCTCGTGGAATGTACTTCCATACGGCGTTGTATCCGCCCAGCCCAAATCATCGGCGACAATAAAGACGATGTTCGGGGGGCGCTCGTCCGCGGCCGCATGCGCAGACAACCCGGCCATGAGGGCCGCAGCAGCGACCAGAGCATGTAGAAGCCAACGCCCGTTGTAGTTCATGTACTCCCCCCCTTCGCGGATTGGTTCAGGAAAGAAGATAGCGCACGTGTATCATTCTATCAATAGGGTTCTGGAGGAAAGTGGGGTTGATTGGCTCGACGTGCTGATAGTGGGTCCCGAATGGCACTAGTTGAAGCGTTCTCGGCACAGATGTGAGGTGTTTCGGCGTGCCATTGAATGACGAATGACGAAGTACCCAAATACCCAAAGAAATCCGAAGCTCGAAGGACGAATAGCCTGGCCAGAGTGCTGTTCTCCTACTTTCGGGTTTGGGTATTTCGGGCTTCGTTGGGTGCTTGGGTATTTGGGTGTTTCGTCATTGAATGGCACAGATAGCCGGCGCCGACCATGGGAGAAGCGCCTAGACTAGTGCCATTCGCAACTCTCCCTCCCCCACTATCTCAGATCCCGAAACGGATACGGACGCGTATCCTGGGTTGCATCGTAATTCGGGTTGAGCTGCGGCATGTAGTGCGGCTTCACGTTTTGCTTCAGCCAGCCCTGCGTCTCTTTGAACATCGCCTGGGTGACTTCGGGCAACTGCTTCGAGAGATCATTCTCCTCGTACGGGTCTTTGACGATATCGTAGAGCTCAACTTTGCCATGCCAATCCCAGAGTAACTTATAGTCGCCCTTACGCATGCCGGTGTGGGGTGTCAGCGGAAGCCCGTTATCCGGGTGCTTCACTTTTACGTTGTACGGGTAGTGCCAGATAATCGTGCGGTCAGCCGCTTTCGCTTTCGGATCGGCGAGTATCCCTGTCAGATCCATCCCGTCGAGATCCCCAGGGACTTCATTGCCTGTGATAGCGGCAAGCGTCGGCAGGTGATCATAGGCTGAGACCACATTGTCACACCAAACACCGCCCTCGTACTTCTCAGGTAGATAGTAGACCAGCGGCACACGGACGCCGCCTTCGTACATCGTGGCTTTGCCGCCTTTAAATGGCGCGTTATCGGTGGATCGCGTGTATTCCGCGCCGCCGTTGTCCGATGCAAACACGATCAGCGTGTTCTCATCCAAACCCTTCGCCTTGAGCGTCGCCATGATGCGCCCCACCGAGTCGTCAAGGTGCTTGATCATCGCCGCATACACCGCGTTTTTATGACCGAGCGTTCCCTTTTGGGGTTTATCGGAAAAATGCTGAATCGTTGCCTCGGGTGCCTGCAACGGGGTGTGCACAGCAAAGTGACAGAGATAGAGGAAGAACGGCTTCTGAGTAACGCCTTTGCTACGTTCTGCCCCGTAGCTATCGATGAAATCAACAGCGTGATCGGTCAGTTTATCGGTCAGGTACTCTTTCGACCCCTTTGTGAAATAGCGTGCACCGCCGGCATCGTTCGAGTAAGGCACTTCGTCGAACCCATGTGCGGCGGGCTGCAATGCTTCTACGTTATGCCCACCCAGGTGCCATTTACCGATAAAGACCGAATGATGGCTGCCCAGCACGTTCGGCAAATTCGCGGGTGAAGGTTCAAGCCCGGTATTGGACTTACCGTTCAGCCACGCCTGTTGCTCTTTGATTCGGTCTTTGTGGTCGATCGCGTCGTGCGGACTGTGGCCTTCCGGCACGGGCAACTTCTTTTTGAAATAGGTTGGCGTGCTCGGTGTTGCCGTCGTGAATCCCGAGCGAGCCGCATTCTTCCCCGTCATAATCGACGCGCGGGTCGGGGAACAGAGTGGATTGGCATAGGCCTGCGAAAAGGCAATCCCCTTGCTGACCAGCTTGTCGAGATGAGGCGTTTCGTAGAACAGCTCATCGGTTCTCTTGCCGGTAAAATGGCTGGCAAATGCCGCCACATCGGTAATCCCGAGATCATCGGCAAGGATGAAGACAACATTCGGTGGTGTCTTCTCCTGCGCTTTGACGTTCAGACAACAGCAAGCCAGAAGTGCGCTCGCCGCAAGGGCTATACTCTGCATTCTCATACTCATAGTTTCCTCCGAGTCTCCGTGGCTCCGTGGTGAATTCCCTCTTCAGTATGGGACGCTAGTGACCCTATTTCTTGATCAATTCCAGCCCGTCCACAATCACGTGTCCATCGGTACCGGCGTTGGAAATGGTTACCGTTGCCGCGTCCTGGATAGCGAACGTGTCGAGCACAAACCCTTTGCCATCACTCTTCCGCTGGTCAACGCTGAACGACTGCACCTGATCGCCAATTTTCACGGTAACCGGCGTACAGGAAGAGCGGGTCTGATGCGTGTTATAGTGGAAGCGAATCGCATAGTCTCCCGGCTCCGTCACGGTGACGGCAAACGTGATCGACTTCTCGCCTTTGGCCTCATTGTCGTCGTGTAGATAGCTAGACCCGATCGTAGCGTGAGTGCTTTTGCCTTTCGGCCACGTTCCAACCGCTACGGCCGCACTGGCATCGAAAAGCAGATCCGATCCCGTTTGGGCAACGATCGTCTTTTGCGGAACTTTAGCGCCAGCTACTTTTCTTGGTTCGCCCACCAAAATCGCGTCGTGTCTTTTCAGCAGCGCTTTGAGTTCGCCAAGCGGAACCGCGCCCGGAGTCGTCTGCTTCTGAATCGCCAGCGCGGCAGCGGCACCCGCCGCCTGCCCCATCGCCATACAGGAGGCCTGCACGCGAAGCGCGCTGTTTGCCTCGCGATCGCTACTGACACAACGGCCCGCAACAATCAGATTCTGGCTCCCTTTCGGAACTAAGGCCCGCAACGGGACCGTCGGGAAAACGCCTTCGTTAAGATGCTCCGGTTTCACGCCATGCTCGTCATGAACATCGATCGGGTAGAAGGCGTAGCAGATCGAGTCATCGAACACTTTGCCTGTGATATAGTCCGACTTGGTAATCTGGTACTCCCCTTCGATCCGGTAGGTCTCACGAATCCCCGTCTCGGGTTGCATGGACTCGAGCTTCAGCTTTTCGCAACCGGGCACCTCTTCGCGCAGGAAACGGATGGTTTCAAGCAGCGTGGTGCGGCTGTCGACATTGGCAGTCGTATGCGCTTCGGAAGTAGTCGAATCCGCATCGCTGATATGGTGAATATTGTTGCCGCCGCCACCAAGCAGACCCTCAATTCTGTTTCTAAACTCCTTCCGGACAAGGCGTCCGCTCTTGATCGCCTCTTCGTACTTCCGCCGCAGCAGCTTCCTGTCCACCTTGCGGTAATCGTAGCCGCCGATCTTGAACATCAGGGTGCCCGGCTGGATCACATCCTCGCGCAACACAGGATAGCCCGCGAGCGCGGTCATATACCCATTGCCCGTACAATCGACAATCTGCTTACAGCGGATCGCGAGGCGGGTTCCTTTGCCCACTGCATCGACCGACCAACGTCCGCCGGAAAACTCCGCTTTAACGGGCGTCTCATAGTAGCGCAGCTCAACCCCCGCGTTCCGGCATTTTTCTTCCGCCAGCAAGGCATACATATGGGGGTTAATTCTCACTTGGTGACGCGGATGCGCTCTCCCTGTCGGAATCGAGAAATCCGGCAATTTCGCATCATTCATTTCTACGGTTTCGGTCACGAGTTCCCATCCAATGCCCGCAACAACCTGACGCCCCCAGGCATGGAACAGGCCGGGGAATGCCACGCCGCCGACGGTCATCGTGCCGCCCAGCATACTTCCACTCTCAACCAGAATAGTTGAAGCGCCTGCGCGCGCCGATTGAAGTGCCGCGACCACGCCGGCCGTCCCACCGCCGACCACCAGCACATCGACATTCCTTGAGTCTTTTCGATAAAGCCCCGCGTTGGGTTGTTTCGATGCCATCCGTTCTTCGGCCTCAGCTCTCGCCACTGCCGCCAGCGCGATGCCGGCTGCAGAAAACTGAATAAACTCACGTCTTTTCATGGAGGTCCTCTTTCTATCTACCACGTGTTGATGCGAAGCGAATCATAGCGCGTGCATATCATTCTATCAACAGGCCTTTGACAGAAAGTGGGGTCTATGGGCTCGACGTGCTGTGAGTGGGGCTGTGGCTTCCTCTTTCGGCCGTGCGCCGGGAGAGGTGACCTGGTGACTGGGTGACTCGGTGACGCCGGATTCTCTCAACTCCCGGGCGTCATCCAGTCACCCGGTCACCCGGTCAAAAAAGCCCCCCGCCACCATTACCCCCTTGACCCAACCACTTCCGCCTGCTTAACGTCCGGGCGTCACCCGGTCACCCGGTCACCAGGTCAACAGTAACCAACGAAAGGCCAGCCATGCCTCGCATCTACAACACCAGCGGCGGATTTCGTAAGCTCCACTCTTTCAACTTTGCCACGATCATCCACCTGGGGACGATCGGCTTCTGCAAGCGCTACATCCCCTGGAAGCAGGACCCGCTCGGAAAGACGGCCGGTCAGATGATCGGGGCCTCGCGTTCCGGCAAGCAGAACATCATCGAGGGATCGGAGCGCGCCAAGACCTCCTCCGAGACCGAGATCAAGCTCACCGATGTCGCCAAGGCAAGCCTCTCCGAACTGCAGGGCGACCTCGAGGACTACCTCGTCACGAAGGGCAGCATCCCCTGGAGCGTTCACGACGAGAACCACAAGGCCGTTTCAGCCATCATGCTCGACGAGTTCGAATACACCGACGACCCGCTGCATGACTACTGGGTCTACCTGCTCAAGCAGAAGGAGAAATTCGCGCCCTGGCTGGAAGACGGCGACGACATTGCGGCCGCCAACGCCCTGATTATCCTGATCCAGCGCGCCACCGGTCTACTGGGTCGGCAGCTCAACCGGCTCGAGAAGGACTTCGTCGCACGGGGCGGCATCAAAGAGAAGATGTTCCAGGCCCGCATCGAGGCCCGCGACGAGCCCGACGCACCCACCTGCCCGCAATGCGACCAGCCCATGCGTAAACGCCGCTCCGCCAAGGGCGAGTTCTGGGGCTGCAGCGGCTACCCCGCGTGCAAAGGCACACGGCCGGCTTAGCGCGTCCCCGGCGTCACCCGGTCACCTAGTCACCAAGTCAAATGCCCTCCCCAGTGAGAAGCCAATGCCAATGCGGCAATTCGCCCCGCCCTACCGGATGGTAATGACGGCCCCTGGTCAGGACGAGATCAGGCCCGTATTCTGGGAATAACAGAAACTACTGAACAGAAACCACGGTACCGCGGGGCACGTGGACCGTACCGTGCAGCTGAATGTTATCTAGGTGGTGTGTATACGCATATGTGTGGCTATTGCCATCAGCGAAATAAAAGCGGAATTCCGCCGTAGCACCGTTGGACAGGTTGCCGATCGCAGTGGTGGATATATCGAAGGAAGTTGCATGATCAGGAAGCGAAATCACCGCGCCACCAAGCTGATCGCCGGCATCGTAACCATCCGCATCCTGATCTGAATAGAGCTCAAAGGCGTGGTTAGACCCATTTCCATGGGTACCTTCGCGAGAGTAATCACCCGAGACGTTGGTCACACTGAGAGATTCCCCCGCATTGAGACCCTGAACGGTGAACGAGAATTGATGGTAAGCGCCGCCGGCCAGATTGATACTAGCTGGGGTCTGGCTCCCTTCAATTGTAGCCCTATTCCCGGCAATTGCACCTGCACCCGTATTAACAACCCAGCCACTCATATCGAACACGGAGGAAACACCAGTGGCGTTGCTGCTGTTGCCGTTAAACGTGTATTGCGCGCTTACATCAGTCGTGACCGTACCGTGCAGAGTAATGTTATCCAGTCGGTGTGTATACGCATATTCGTGGACATTGCCATCATCGAAATAAACGCGGAATTCCACTGTATCACCGTTGGTCAGATTTCCGATCGCCGCGGTGGATATGTCGAAGGAAGTGGAAAGATTCGGATTCGTAAGCACCGCGCCACCAATCTGATCGCCAGTACTGCCATAACCAACCCTATCTGCATAAAGCCCAAGTGTGTGATTACTCAAATTTGCATGGATACCATCGCGAGAGTAATCACCCGAGACGTTGGTGACACTAAGAAATTCTCCCGGACCGAGACCTTGAACCGTTAACGAGAATGTATGGTAACTGGTGTCGGTGGCCGGGTCGATACCATCGGTGGTCTCGTCGCCGTCAATTTCAGCCCTATTATTGGCGATTTGACCCGCACCCGTATTAACAACCCAGTCATCCATATCGACCAGGGTGGCAACACTCGAGGCAGCGGCGCTGTTGCCGTCAAACGTGTATTGCGCGAGAATATCCGCCTGCGCGGAGGCGAGACCGAGTGCGATGACTCCGACTATGATACCGAACTTCTTCATGTCACATCTCCTTATTGAGAGAGCCTGACCGACTCCTTTCCCAACCATCTGACAACCATTGTACCCCCCCCGGAAGACTCTGTCAATAGATCATTATGAGAGAAGTAAGATTTTTTCGATGTCATCCCATAGGCCCTGATGGCACCTGCTTAAGGCATTCCGGCTGGCATGAGGGTTGTCGTGAGACCATGTAGCCCGTCCCGACATACGTCGGGACGTGGCTCTCGCGCGGGGAAGATCAACTATAGATGGGCTTCGTTTGGACTGCTGTAGCGGCGGCTTACCCCGAGAAATGGGGACGGCGTCAGTAGCGCGGCCCCGTCCCGGGGCCAGCGCCGAGCAATGGGAGCGAACGCATGGAGCATGATGAGCCGGGACGACTCCCTATTCTCATTTCGTACGCATGCTTTGCTCGCCCGCAGGTCGGGACCCGTGCACCAGAGAGGCTTCGCCTCACGGTGCAGGGCAGGCAGATCTGGGGCTACTCACTCCTCAAAGAAAGACGTGCAGATAGTCTATGCTATGCGTGCTGCGGTGTTCCGGCGTCGACTGGCTGTAGATGCACGATCGGAACGGCACCGAGAGCGGCGCCAATCTTGCGCAAGAACGATAGGCTTACATTGCGGTAATTGCCTGACTCAAGTCGGGCAATGGCTGGTTGAGAAGTGTGGGCATGTTCAGCCAGCTCCTTCTGCGTCCACCCGTTGGCCTTGCGTAGCCGAATCACCTCCTTGGCAACAGCGAACTCACCAGCAAGGGCTTCGTATTCCTTGCGGAACTCAGGCTTTCGGAGTTCCTTTTCCAGAATATCCTCATAGCTATGTGTCTTCATTGTTTATCTCCCCTAACATCCCGCATAAGGCGGATGGCTCGCTTTAGCTCACGAGGGTCCGTCTTGCCGGCCTTCTTAACGAAGCCGGACGTGATCACATATACCCTCCCACCGTGATGAAAATAGAACAGCCGTACGATGTCCGAGGCAAACTTGATTCGCAGTTCACGCAGACCCTCGGTTCCCTTGAGTGCCTTGCCATGCGGCATTGGAAGATCCGGCCCCAACTCACTCAAGAGATCAATGCCCCGAAATGCCTTCGCCCTGAGTTTGACCGGGAGCCCGCGGAGAAACCGAACCGCATGGTCAAGCAGCCTTACTTCGTATCTATTCATCACCAATACGATACCAATACTGGTATACTCTGTCAACCAGAGGATTACTTGAGAACTTACCGATGCGAGGGGTTTGAACCACAAGAGAACCCAAAGAACGCGAAAGACAGGACAGGATTAACAGGATCGACACGATTTTGGGACGAAGCCAAATTCAAGCGACCTCTCCCCCTGGCACGGCATAGCCTCAGTCGCGGCGCGCCTGGGCTACAGAGAGCACTACAGCCTTTCCGAACAGAGACGACCTAGAGCCCTGCCGAAAAGCCCCAACGGGGCGAGATATACCAGCCGAGATCTCTCGGCGTCCGGACAAGCCGGAGGCTTGCCAGCCATTAGCCGGTGGTTGATCCCGCGAAGCGGGAGATACCACCGGAACCGTGGTGGTCGGTGAGTTCATCCCGGAGGGATGGCAGCAGCCTCAGTGCATCTCTGGCGATGCTGGCATCCCTCCGGGATGCGATTGATTTGCCGCACCATACCTGGTGGTGTCGCTACGCTCAACCACCGGCTACCTGCTCACAAGCCTCCGGCTTGGCTCGAAAGCAAGTTGCCCGCCCCAAAGAGTCCGGAGGGAATCCCCTTCCCCACCCTCTTCCCACAGATACCATCCCGAGAACCGGATGCGACCGTCATCGGGGCCTTCGCGCTTTTGCCTTTCGGCCATGCTCCGGCAGCAACCGCCGCACTGGCATCGAAAAGCAGGTCCGATCCCGTTTGGGCGACGACCGTCTTTTGCGGAACTTGAGCGCCAGCTACTTTTCGGGGTTCGCCCACCAAAACCGCATCGTGTTGTTTGAGCAGTGCTTTAATGTCCGCCAGCGGGACGGATAACGGCGTCGTTCCTTTTTGTGCCGCGAGGACTGCCGCAGCCGCAGCGGCCTGCCCCATCGCCATACAAGAAGCCTGCACGCGGAGCCCACCGTTTGCTTGGCGGTCACTGCTGACACATCGGCCAGCCACAATAATATTCTGGCTGCCTTTCGGCACGAGCGCGCGCAACGGAACCGTCGGCACAACGCCTTGGTTCGGATGCTCTGGCTTGTAGTCATGGCCATGCTTTTTGTGCACATCGGTCGAATAGAACGAATAGCAGATGGAATCGTCGAACACCTTGCCGGTGAGGTAGTCCGACTCCGTGATCTGATATTCCCCGTCGATACGATAGGTTTCGCGGATGGCGGTTTCCTGCTGCATCGATTCCAATCGTAGCCGTTCACACCCCGGCACCTCTTCGCGCAGGAAGCGGATGGTTTCGAGCAAGCTCGTTCGACTGTCAACATTGGTTTGGGTATGCGTTTCCGAGGTGGTCGAATCGGCATCCATAATGTGATGCCTGTTATTGCCCCTGCCATTGAGCAAACCTTCAATCCGGTTCCGGAAATCCTTTCCGACCAGTCGCCCCTCTTGAATCGCGGCCTTGTATTTTTGCCTCAACACCTTCTTGTCTATCTTGTTTAACTCATATCCGCCGATTCTGAACATCAGGGTGCCGGGCTGAATGACATCCTCGCGCATAACGGGATAGCCCGCGAGCGCGGTCATATATCCATTCCCCGTACAATCGACAATCTGCTTGCACTTGATGGTAACGCGCGTTCCTTTGCCGACCACTTCAACCGTCCATTGTCCATTGGCAAACTCCGCTTTGACCGGTGTCTCGTAGTAACGCAGCTCAACCCCGGCAATCCGGCACTTTTCCTCGGCGAGCAACGCGTACATATGCGGGTTGATTCTTATCTGGTGATCCGGATGAGTCTTCCTGCTTGGAATGCTGAAATTGGGCAACCTTCCATCGTTCATTTTAACCGTATCGGTTACCAGCTCCCAACCGATGCCCGAGATAATCTGATGACCCCACGCGTGGAACACTCCGGGAAAGGCGACGCCGCCGACGGTCATCGTGC
>CAZCDU010000088.1:0-1744 GCA_964497125.1 uncultured Victivallales bacterium
CCCCCGAACGCCAAGCTTAACGCTTACTATGCTTACCCATTCAAAGTAGCGAAGAACCTAAATACCGGGACGTTTCATCCCTGTACAATCCGGTGGATGCACGACGCCGGGGCCGGGCTGACCTCGATGCCTTGGGCGGGCAAGCCCGCCTGTTGGCCGAGACGGCCAACCCTACATAAAGAAACAGGCCGGCGATCTTGCGATCACCGGCCTGCTATTGGTTCAACTAGCGGCGTCCGTTACTGGACCATCATGCCGCCTTCTTTGGCCTTGAAGTCTTCGAACTTCTTGATCTCGTCATCCAGTTCAGCAAAGGCCTGGGATGCACGGAACCGCGTGTAGAGATGACGCGCCGTATTCGCCTGGTTGGCGAAAGCATCTGCGATGACCTTCGGGTCCACAACCATCAGCGCCCAGGCTGTGGTCATGTTGTCCTGCGTATCGTACTTGAGATCCTTCGGAACACTGCCCCGGAGAATCTGATGTGCGACATGCTTGCTGGCTGCGGAGAACAGCTCGTTGAGTTCTGCACCGTCTGCGGAGCCCACTTCTTCCGAGAAGTCCTTCTTCAGGGAATCAACCTTGGTCTCCATAATGTGTGCCAGTTCCGTGCGACCACGGGTCTTGGCCTTGTCCAGTGCCAGATGCACGGTACGTGAGGAACCCACGCCAACCGCAGCCAGGCCACCGGCCGCTGTGATTGCGTTAGCCTTCTCTTGAATGATTTCAAAAGGAGTTTTCTCACTAGACGGCGTCTTTGCGCACCCCGCCATTAGACTCACAGCCACTGCGGACGCCAGCACACACCCTACTACACGCTTCATACTCCACCCTCCTTTTGTTTTGCCCACAACTCCGTGAGCGCACCACTCATTCGTAACTCTGCGGCAACATACATACACCGCCACTTTCGCTTCGATGTTAAATCCATCCTGAGCGCAACACAAGGGAAAGGTTCGTCAAAAAGTGCCGATTAATTTATGGCCGCGTCGGGCTTGTTTTCTTGCAGGAAGGCAGGTCGGTCTGGGATACTGGTCCCATGCGTCATTTAACTCTACATGGAAAGATCGTGGTCCTGGGGAGTGCATCCCTTTTCCTGACGATCGTGCTGCTCATTGGCATGGGGCTTCGTCAGGTTGATCGCTCACGTGAAGCACCCAAGAGCGTTGTCGATATGCAGTTCGAGAGCGCGGAACCTAAAGAGCCGTCCCCGATCACCTGGGATCCCGTACGACCGATACCGACGAGCTTCCGGCGTGACACACATCGGCCATCCCAGTCCGAGGCCACGGTGAGTGGCGGTCGTAAACCGGAAGCGTTCTCGGCCGGCCGCGATCTGATCTTTGTTGATGACCCACGCGTATTCTGGGAAAGCGACAATGATACGAATGACGATGAGTGTGACCACTCAATGCATCGTGCGATGGAAGAACCGGTCCGCCTACTCATGGAGCTGGTCCATAAGGCCGGCGGCACGCTCGAGGTCCATGATGCCTACCGTAGTAGCGGCGTTCACAATGCCCGATCCCTTCACAAAGAGGGCCGTGCCATTGACGTGACCTGTGATGAGCTTGGTCTCGAGAAACTCGCATGCCTCTGCTGGGCCGCTGGGTTCGACTGGGTCTACTACGAGGCCAGCTCCCGCGGCGGCGCCCATGTCCACTGCTCGGTGAAGCGCGACCACAAGCAACCCTAGAACCTGAAAGGAAGTGCCCGGAATGAATCCGATCAAGCAACTTCAAGA
>CAZCDU010000088.1:1844-19871 GCA_964497125.1 uncultured Victivallales bacterium
ACCCTAGAACCTGAAAGGAAGTGCCCGGAATGAATCCGATCAAGCAACTTCAAGAGAAGAACATCAAGGTTCTGCCGCTGATTGGGGCCGTGTTCATGATCCTGGGACCACTGTGGGGCTACATCGCCATGTTCATCTGCAAACTCAGCGACGGCGGCGCAATGCTGGATACCATAACGTTCTATGCCATGATCGTGGGGTGGATGATGGCCCCGGTGGGCGTCCTGATCCTGCTCTACCTGATTATGGCAGGATGGATTCTCGACGCGCGACGCGAGAATGCGGAGCGGTAGGGCTGCGACCTGGCTCGTTCAGAAAGCCCCCCCCAATCGTACGAATCTGAATCCTAACGGATCCAGCTACCATCACCTTCATCTTTCCGCAACTGGATTCGTGAGAATTCAGTTCTCCGTAGCTGGATTCGTGAGAATTCAGACGGCTACATGGATCACTACACGTTAAAGAGGAAGTGGCAGGTATCACCGTCTTCGATGATGTAGTCCTTGCCCTTGGTCAGCATCTTGCCTTGCTCTTTGGCGGCGGCTTCGGAGCCGGCGCCAACGAAATCATCGAACTTGATGACCTCGACCCGGATGAAGCCACGTTCAATATCGCTATGGATCTTGCCGCCGGCGATGGGCGCCGGGGAGCCTTTGCGAATCGTCCACGCGCGGCACTCATCCTTGCCGGTGGTATAGAACGACATCAAACCAAGGGCATCGTAGGCCGCAGAATTCATGCGATCGAGCCCCGATGAGGAGATACCCATCGCCTCCATGAACTCCTGCCGCTCGGCATCATCGTCCATCGAAGCGATCTCCTGCTCAATCAGACAGGAAACCAACAGAACACCATCTGACGGTTCGGCCGCAAGATCCTCTTCGGAAACGTTGTGTGTCACGAGCAGCGGAATAAGCGTCAGCAACCCAAGGCTACAAACCGATGCCAGCTCGTGGGCCTCCATGGGCAGGTCCAGTAGCCGAGTACCCTCTTCGAGCGCAGCCATGCATTTCTCCAAGGTGGCTTGCTCAACTTTCTGGTCAGCACTCAAACCGGCCCGGGCTTCTTTCGCGATCCGGTCCAGCCGCTTCTCGACCATCTCCATGTCCGCAAACAGCAACTCGGACTTCAAGTTCTCCTCGTCACGCGCGGCATCGACACTGCCATCCGGATGATAAACCTGCTCCGACGCAAATGCGCGGACGACCAGGCAAAGCAAATCACACTTCCGCGCGGCGTCGAGCCACTCGCGAGAGTTCGTTCCGGTCACCGCATCCGGACAGAGAACGAAGTGATTCTCCGCATATACTTTGCGCTTGGGATCACAGATCTCAGATAGCTTGTCGACGCGGGCATCCCGGACATGAGCGATGCCCTCAACCGTTTCACCCGGCTTACGGTTCTCTGGAACCGAGCGTCCCGTTAGCAACGAAAACAGGGTCTTCTTGCCGGCTTGCGGCAGCCCAATCAAAGCAATCTTCATGCGTCCTACTCCAAATACCATTCCATCAGAAAAGAGGTGAAGGCAGCTTCATACCACAACTGTCCCACAAAGCCATGAAAAAGCGGACTGACAGTATCCGGATGGCCGGTATTTGCCCCCTCCCCTTGCCTTGGCGGAAGGAAAGTACTAAAGTTCGCCACCATGGAATTCCGAGTGGCGTGCGTTCCTCTCGGACGACAGATCAAACGGCCCAACACGGGGCCATTGGAGACAAGCGTGAAGTCAACAATAGAGCGGCTACTCAGAAAGACGGTCCAGCGGTATGTAGTCCCATTCCTACCTACACCACCGAGAGATACGCTTATGGAAAAGGTGGCACGGTTTGTTGCGTGCGAGATGGTCGAAGGTGACTACCTTGAGTTTGGCGTCTACCGCGGAGCCACGTTCATCAACGCCTACCGCTCATTGGAGCGGCAATTCGCCGCCCGAATCTCACAGGACACCGGGGGAGAGAACGAAGAGTCCGCGCGAAAGAGGCGAGAAGAGCTCTGGTCAAACATGCGTTTCTTCGCGTTCGACTCATTCGAAGGGCTACCAGAGCTGACCTCCGACGATGTTGCCACGCCTGATTTCGAGAAGGGACAATACGGACACCCGGTCGAGCAGTTCGAGGCCACGCTTCGGACCAGGGGAATCCCCGCGGAGAAGACGCGCATCATCAAGGGGTGGTTCAAAGATTCCTGTACGCGCGAAACCGCCCGGGAACACGAGCTCAAGAAGGCCGCCGTCGTCTGGATAGACGCTGATCTTTACAGCTCGACAAAGACGGCCCTGACATTCATTACCGATCTTATCCAGGACGGCACGATCCTGATCTTCGATGACTGGTTTTCCTATAGAGGAAGCCCCTACGCCGGCGAACAGCGGGCCTTTCGTGAGTGGCTGACGACAATCGAGGGAGACTACAGCGTCCAGGAGTACCATCGGGAATCCTGGAAGCGAATGAGCTTCATCGTCTCCCGCAAACCATCGAGATCCGAAACAGACGGAGAACAGACATGATTTATCGACGCTTTGGCAAGACCGAGTTGCAGATGCCCGTGCTGACGTGTGGCGGCATGCGTTACCAGCAGTCATGGCAGGACCTGCAGGAGAATGGTCTCGACGCCAAGGGACAGGAGAACCTGGAAGCCTGCATTCATCGTGCAGTTGATTCCGGTATCAACCATATCGAGACCGCTCGCGGCTATGGCTCGAGCGAGTACCAGCTGGGACGCGTGCTCCCCACCCTCCCCCGCGATGAAATCATCGTCCAGACAAAGATCGGACCAGCTGCATCGGAAGCCGAGTTTCTGAAGACGTTCGACTTATCCATGGAACACCTCCAGCTCGATTATGTCGACCTGATGGGCGTCCACGGCATCAACACGTCTTTTCTGCTGCGTAAGACCCTCAAAGGAGGAACGCTCAAAGCCATTCGAAAGCTCCAGGATGAGGGACGGATTCGGCACGTTGGTTTCTCTACCCATGGTCCAACGCAGGTGATCGAGGATGCCATCAACACGGGTGAGTTCAGTTACGTCAACCTGCACTGGTACTACTTTGATCAATGCAACTGGTCTGCCATTGAAGCTGCAACCGAACAGGATATGGGCGTCTTCATCATTAGTCCCAACGACAAGGGCGGCAGACTCTACGAGCCACCGCCAAAACTGGTTGATCTCTGTTCACCACTGACGCCCATGGGATTCAACGACCTCTTCTGCCTGGCCGATCCGCGGGTGCATACCATTAGTCTGGGTGTGGCACGCCCTTCCGATTTCGACGCCCATCTGGACATCTTGCCGTACATGAAGGACGTGTCCGCCCACATCGACCCCATCCAGGAGCGGTTGCATGCGGAGGCGGTTGAGCAACTTGGTGCGGATTGGGCCAATCACTGGCAGGATGGCCTACCCACTGTCAACGAGCGCCCCGGCGGCATCCCCCTTTATCATGTGCTGCGTATGCACAACATGGCAAAGGCGTTTGACATGACCGGTTACGGGAAGATGCGGTACAATCTTCTGGGTAGTGGCGACCATTGGTTCCCCGGCGACAAGGTAGACAAGGTCGACTGGGACGCGCTTACCGAACGCCTGAAGGATTACCGTTTCGCCGACCGCGTACCGGCCATGCTGCGCGAGACCCACGAACTGCTCAACGCCGAAGACAAGAAGCGGCTGAGCGAAGGCGGGTAGTTCCCGCGAGTTTTGCTACGCGGGACTGTATGCTGGAAGCGCAAGCGTTGAGCTTTGCCGCTGATGAACATCCCCCCGAAGGTATTGGCGTGATGTCGGCGGGCGAGAGGAGCCAGTTGGCGACAACTGGCTCTACTCTAGAAGTACATCCTGTTGTCCCCAACTGGATGCCGGTGCGCATTGAATGCACGAGAACTACGCAAATCCCCGCTACGTGTAGCGCTATTCCTTTACCTCGTCCTTGAAGCGAAGTGTGGATACGATGGTATCAGCCTTCTCTGTGAGACCCGGTTCCGCTTCTGTGGATGTCGCCGTGATAATGGCCAGGTTGGCACCGTGCATGAAGAAGTACTTGATGCGCAGGGCAGGCCCTTTCACCACCGTGTAGCGATAGCCGGTGAGCCCGGACATCGTCTCGGTCGAGGCGATCTCGCCAAGCTCAACCTGCGGGCGAGTAGCACCCCATTTGGTGCGCTCATTCTCGGCATATTCCTGCAAGGCAAACTTGGAATGCAGGCTCACCGTCCTGATCTCCAATACGAGCTCGAGTTTGTCGACCCCTGAGTTCACGGTACGTTTGAATTCATCATGGTCGCCACGGCCATAGTGCTCGGGGACCAGCATAGACCAGCCATTCTCGGGGGTTCGCGCGGCCGACGACAGCAGTACGATATGCTCACTGGGGACGATGGACACATCATGACCGTCCTGGCGCGCCAACACCATGAGGGGATCGCCTTCCGGGAACATGGCGCGAAGCGAATACTCCTGTTCGCGCAGTTTCTCCTTCTTGTCCACATTGACACAGCAGCGAGCAACGGCATCGCCGGCGAGCTCCGCGACTTCCTGGAGCTCGGAGTTGATTTCTACGATTGCGGCCTCGCGGAACTGGAAGAAGACATCAATCGCGGCTTCGGGATCACTGGGATCCTGTTCAATCACCACGGGTATGGTCGCTTCGTTTGACAGGATCGCATCACACAGGCGCAGTCCTTCGCCAAGCTTCTTTCCCAGTTTCACATCGAAGCAAACGTCGTCACTAGTAGGATCAAACTGCTTCCAGAGCTCAGTCGCGAGCGGAATGGCCAGTGCGCGCACATGAGCTTCGGGCTCAAGCTTGCATGCAAGCTCTTTGCCCTTTGCCTTGCCTGTGAACGCGACATTCAACCCGTTCTCAAACTCAGCATGCCCGGAATACGCCCCCGGTTTCGGAGTCGATGTCACAACCGCCTCCTTTACGATCAGGCTCTTCAGGTGGGGGTAGCTTTCAAGACAACGCGTCAACGGCTCTGTCAGCACAGACTCGGCCAGCTGGCACTGCAGGTCTTCCATCTGCTCATCATAGACCAGGGCGGCTTTGTACAGTTTCACGTCCGCGGTCAGCGTATGGTCACGGCCATCTTTGAGGGAGGCCTGGAACGTGTGGGTAGCGTCTTCAACGCGTTCAGGCACCGAAACCAGCGCGCAGACGGCGGTATCAGCAGGAAGATGAGGGGGACTGATGAACTGAGTCACTTGCTGTATCAGAGACCGGCGGACCTTAACCGTGTACTGCTTCTCAGTAATCAGGGTCGGTATGCTGGAGAGGATGAACCCGCCAAGCATGATGACGGGCGGCGCCCATTTGGGGACCCCAATGAACTCACTTCGCGTAAGGCCAACAAACATATAATAGCAAGCGGCAACGCCGAGGATGACGGGCACCCAGAACACCACGATATTCGGAATCGGTTTGTACAGGATGACGACGGCCGCCAACGCGATGTGGCAGAGAACCGTCACGATCGGCGCAGCCAGGGGCATCACCCATGCAACCGTAGGAACCTTCTGCAACTGGCTCCGGTCTGACACACGTTGCGTGAAGGCACGCGCCATTTCGGCAGCCCCTCCCGCCGCGGGCTGAGGCGCACTACAGGCGGTCTCCTGCTGACAGTGAGGGCAGATAACGGAACCCCCAATGTCACTATCCTCGATCTCGTAATTTCCCCCACAGTGCTGACATGCAAGAACGGGCATTGCTGCTCTCCTGATACGTAACCTTAGTCAAACAAGTATACCGGTCTTTGAATCTAGCTGCTGGGAGGGAAACGAGTAAAGGTTAAACAGAGAGGGGCACGCTCAGGGTCATTCAGTTCTATGCAAGAACTTGGCTATGTATAAGTTACAGCTACAGCTTGGTGTCGTAGCGCTGAAATACCCAAATACCCAAGCACCCAAATACCCAAAGAAACCCCAAATCCGAAGTCCGAAACCCGCATGCCGAGTGAATTCGTATGTTTTGATATTCGGATTTCGTCATGTCTTGGGTGTTTGGGTGTTTGGCGCCCGGGTCCTTTGTGTCGTCCTGATATAGCTTGACACCTTTGCGGAGGGAATCCCCCGGGCTTGCCCCGGGGATCGTTAGGGTGGCAGGCTACAAAAGAGGCATAGACCCTCTGAGCCCGGATAGAGGCAGGGCTGAGCGCCGCTCTTCCCCCTGCCGCCGATCGGGCTCTGGAAAGATCGTAAGGAGTCGCGTGTAGCCAGGCATCCTGAAACTCCCCGGGGCAAGCCCGGGGGATCTTGAAGCAGCCAGGAAGGTGACAAACGGAAACCAGGACGACACAACAGGCACGCCTGTGCGAGCGGGTGACGGTTGAGTATTCAGCCTGCATGCTAATAATTGGGCTAGGCAGGATCGATGGGGCGTCCCCATACGATGAAGCGTTCTGGGGCGGGACCAACGAAGCGAAACGGGTAGCATGTCATCAGCACGACCCAACCGGGCCGTGGGCGTGCGAGCAGATGGTCCGCCACGCGGGCATGCTCAATTACTTCGATGTCCGCCACACGGTAGTGTGACAAGGAACCATCCGCATCAGCTATGGAGAGTTCTTCCCCGGGATTGATTCGACGCAACCGGCGGAAGTGCGTATCGCGATGACCGGAGAGGACCTGAAGCGGTTCACCACCCAATGCCTCAAGCGACTGACTACAGACGGACTTCTCAAGGTTCGACTTGGAGCTGCCGGCCAGCACAATGCTATCAATGCCGCAGGAAGGGATTCTCAACCACCCGGCTGGATCCCCATCCTCAACTGCATGGTTCTCACCTGCACACCACGCCACCCAGCGTTGTCTCGCCTGCTGCCTCACCACGACTCGCTTGGCATAACGCCAAGCGGCCGGGCCGAGGGTCAGCGCAGATCCCATGGCGAGTGCCACAGTCGCTAGGAGGCATATGTATTTCTTGTGCGCCACTGGAGAACTCCCAGAGCAAAGAGACAGACCAGGCCAAAGAGCGCCAGCGCCGTATCCTGCGTTGCGGTAGCATTGAACATGTTCCACCCCTTGGGAGGGGCGACCGGCACCTTCACAGACAACAGGCTTCCATCCGGGGCCCGGGACACCTTCTCCTCAACGGCCACCCGTGACGTATAGGGAGTCACGAGCTGGTAGGATAGCGCCGTCATCAGGACTTCCCGCTTCAAGTCGATCTTCTCCGCCGCTGTTTCGGGGCGCAGCATACGGTACATCAGTTCATCGACGTGCCGAGCGCCGAACAGCCGGGCCACGGGCGGGTGTAGTTTTTCTGAGGGGGAGAACATCTCACGGTGGACTTGCCGTTCGCCGTTGAGCTGACCTTCAATCTCGACCCCGTATATGCCCTTGGGGAACGCGCCCACAATCTGCACCGGCCGGCCGGCAAACAGGTCAGGGCATGGACTGGGAAAACACTCACCACCGGCAACGACGTCTCCCTGGCCATCCAGCCACCGCACCTGTATGTCGGCAAGAACCGGAGTTGCCAGGGTCTCGAAGAAATCCGACATCACGCGACCCACGTCCTCATGTGACCGAATGAAGCGGGATTCGCCACGGCCAATCTCAGCGATCTTCTGCATCAGGAAGGCATTCGGAGCGCTGCCAATGCCAAACGTGAATAACCGTCCGCGGTGCAGCTTGTTGGCCAGAAGCGCCATGAGAGAATCCTCGTTACCGACGCACCCATCTGTCAGAAACACGACCATGGGCATCTGGTCGCTTTCCGCCAGAAGGTCGAGAACATGGCTGAGCGCAGTCTGCATCTCGGTTCCGCCGTCGGCGACGAGAGATTCGATGTACTCTGTCGCGGCCTGCAGCCGGTCCGGCGTCGCAGCGCGCAGGTCCGGGGTGTAGGATGAGAAGTCGCTCGCGAAGCGTACGATCGTAAACCGGTCCTCCGGTCGCAACATGCCGAGGCAACGCTTCAGACCCGACTTGGCTTGCCCTATCGATTCGCCATCCATGGACCCGCTGGTATCAACCAGGAACACAACATCCCTTGCCGGGGCCTCCCACGACTCATCAGCAGGTGGAACCGGCGGAAATACGGTCAGCAGACCGTGAAGACGTCCGGCGTAGTCCGCTGCCAGGAACGAGGTCTCAAGAGCATCACACTCCTTCACAATGATCTGAACGTTGAAGTCGGAGTTGGGAACAGTGATGACATCTGCGAGGACCACACGCCTACCATGCGGTGTGCTGACAATCGGCGTCACATCAATGCGATGGGTGTTGGACTGGATCTCTTCGACGGGAACCCCGTATACATCCAGCGAAAGAGAAAGACGATGTCCGGCGTCAACAGCGGGATGCAGTACAGGCGGATTAACGTGTTCGGCATCGCAGGCAACAGCATTCGTGACTGCATCGCCGGAGGATGGCTGCGGAACGGGGTAATAGCGCTGTCCCACGACCATGGGGAAGGTCACGTCGTAAACCCCTTTGCGAAGGGCCGCGACCTGGGTGTAGCTAATGGTGATATCAACCGTCTCACCCGGCAGAAAGTTGGCCAGCGACGTCTCAAACACGTTGGGCCGGCTCGCCTCAAGCAAGGCCGTCTTCTTGCCGGCAGCCTTGGCGGCTTCGTAGGTCTTCTTGGCCTGTGCCTTTTCCTGCACCACGCTTCGGATCAAGCGGTCGCCAACCTGCATCTCCATATCAGTGACGGCGGCATCGGGCGGCAGAGGAAAGATGTACATTGCCTCCAGGGGCAGCGGCGTGTCGTTGACGAATCGCTGCCGGACCGTGGCGGTGATTAGCCCCGATGCCATTTCGATATTAACATCGGTCTTCTTGAGCGGCAGGAAGAGTTTGTTACACCCATTCGTCGACCATGCACAGAGCACGCCGGACGGATAGACTTCAGCGGAGGGGGCGGTGTCCCCCTGCCCGAACAGTGATCCATTCAGCAGCAGTACGCTGAATGCAATTGCGAGTGTGAGCGTTGACGTTCTGACGTTCTTCATGATGGTGCCTCCTTTTGTTGACATCATCAAAGCGAGTCAATACGGCAGAACGATGACCAGAATGTGATCAAATGTGACAGGGCAATTCGAACGTGAAGGATGTACCTTCACCGACCTGGGATGCTACCCGGATCTCGCCCTGGTGGTTACGGATAATGCTGGCAGCAATAGCAAGACCAAGACCACTGCCATGATCCTGTGGCTGTTCCCGACGCTCCGTTGTGAAGAAGCGGTCAAACACGCGATGCAAGTTCGATGCCGCGATGCCGCACCCGGTGTCGGAAACGGTAGTCAGCACCGGATCGCCCTTCTCAACCCGGACCATCACGCAGCCATCGTCGGGAGTATAGCGGAACGCGTTATCAAGCAGGTTCGCGAGTACCTGTTCAATCCGTCCGGGAACAATATGGAGCAGCATCGGCTCTTCAGGGACCTGGACGTCGAGCCGGGCATGCGGTTCAGGGAATGTATCAGCCAAACGGGTCAGTGCCTCACGTACGAACTGGCCGTAATCGACCTCTTCGCGTGCAGCCCGTGAAAGATCGACGTCTATGCGGGTTAGCTCACGCAGCTCACCAACAAGCTGCATGAGTCTCCTCGCCTGGTAGCTAACGATATCGAGGAATCGCTGTCGGGCGCCCGCGTCTCCGCTGTCCGGCCCCTGATCCCCATCCCCCGGCGTCTGCTCCAGGCCATCCAGCACCTCTGCCGCTCCGCGGATTGCCGTCAAGGGGGTCTTCAGCTCGTGCAACGTTGTCTGAATGAAGTCCCGATTGTACAGATTGCGGGATTCAATTTCGTCCGCCATCCTGTGAATATCGCGTCCCAACTCCGCAATCTCATCACCGCCGCGGGGCGGCGAGCCCAACGGTGCGCGACCCGCGGCAAAGGCCCGGGTCTCGCGCATTAGCGCCCGCAGTCGGCGCGTCATCGTCAACGCCAGGACTGTCGCAACAAGTCCTGCACAAGCCAGTGCAATGTAGGTGGCGAGACGCTGGTTGGCCACCATACGCTTGATGGCCTGAACGATGGAGTTCGTGTGCGCAACAACGTAGGCAACACCGAGAACGTTCTTGGCATCATCCTTAATCGGCTGCGCCACGTAGTAATACATGAACTGCCGATCCGGTGTAAGACGGGCTTTTGCGCTGTACCCGCCAGTCAGGGCGGCCGCGACCTCCTGCCGGTCCCGCAGGTCGGTTCCTACACCGTCGTCACCTATCGAGTCGAAAATGACGTAGCCGTCCTTCGCAATAATCTGGACGTGAGCATCAATCTCCCTGCCCATGCGCACGAACATCTGGTTCTCCTCGGCGTCAGGCATCGGCCGGCCCAGTCTTCGCAACAGCTTGTACTGCTCCCCCGCTATGTACGCGTAATGCCGCATGTTCGCTTCAAGGTCTGTACGCGTATATTGGTCAAAGAAGGTGATAGCGTAACGGTTCAGAAGATAGACGGGCATGAAGACCGTCACGACGGCCATCAGAATGAGTTTCCAGCGCAGACTACGCATCGGATTTCCCCATGTCGGAATGCAACTTGTACCCCATGCCATAGATCGTCTGGATGGGATCACAGTCAGCGTCCAGTTCACCAAATTTCCGTCGAATACGCTTCACCTGGGCATCCACGGTGCGGTCCGTCACGATGGCTTCACCATCATAGATGAGGTCGATGAGGACATCGCGCGGAAAGATGCGGGCGGGATGCCGCATCAGGCAGGCCAGCAGGCGCAACTCCTGGTGCGACAGGGACACGGGGTGGCCGCGATACTCCACCCGAAGCTGTTCGGCATCCACCATAATGCCCCCCATTCTCAAGACGTCCCCGTCATGAGCTGCCGGCCGCTGCAGGCGGCGGAGGACGGCCCTGACGCGAGCAGCCAGCTCGCGGGCGCTGAAAGGCTTCGTCACATAGTCGTCCGCCCCCATCTCCAGCCCGGCAATGCGATCCGCTTCTTCGGAGCGTGACGTTGCGATAATGATGGGGATATCCGGTGCCTCGCGGCGAAACTCGTGGAACAGTTCAATACCACAGATGCCAGGCAGGCTCAGATCGAGAACAACCAGGTCAGGTTGCTGGTCGCGAAACAGAGAGAGAGCCGTGTCGCCGTCCAGGGCCACGGTTGTACCGAAGCCATCCCGCTGCAGGACGAACTCAATGACATCCGCAATGTCGCGCTCATCCTCAACTACCAGGATCTGTGTCGTCATCGTTTCCCCGCAACGCAGACCTTGTTGCGCCCACCACGTTTGGCGCGGTACAGCGCCTTGTCCGCCAACCCCAACACGTCGTCCGGATAGTAGTCCTCGTCCGTTGGCCAGGCAACGCCCGCGCTGACGGTAACCTTGAGTTGTTTCGCATTGCCTGCGGCCGAGGCGGCGCCCTTGCGGGGTTTGCGTTCAGGCCGGGAGATGTCACGCAGCGAAAAAGGACGGTCCGCAATCTGCTGGCGCAACGCATCGACGCGTTCACGGCAGTCATCGGCAGAGCGGCGTCCGAACACAACAACGAACTCCTCGCCACCAAAGCGGTATGCCGTGCCCCCCCTTACGGAACGAATGGCGCCGGCGACGAAACGCAGCACCTGGTCGCCAACATCATGCCCATACTGGTCATTGACGCGTTTGAAGTGATCAATATCCAGGACAGCCAAGGCGTAGTCATCCCCCAGTGATGCAAAATGGTGACGCATGGGGCGCCGGCCCGGCAACTGGGTCAGCTCATCGACGTAGGCATGGCGCCATGCACCATCCAACACCGTCCAAACCAGCAAACAGCCTGCGGAAAGACACATGGTACGGAAGACAACCAACGACCCCACGTCCGGCCAGCAGGACATCGGCGCGTTAACGGCAGCCAGGCCAACGACCAGAAGCGCCGTGAACATACGCCCCAGGGACGGCGATTCCGGGCGCTCAACCCACAGCAGCAGGTTGATGGACGCCAGCAGAACAACCCCCAGCAGCAGAGACAGGTTCAGGACCTCCGGCCGGTAGGTGCCCACCATCCAGGTTGGACAGGACAGGACGCACGCGTGAAAGCCGCGCAACCCGGGGAGCCAATACAGGATGCCCAGCGTAACCAGGGCACCGTAGAAACGGACGATGCCGCGTGCTGATAGTGCCCGGCGCTCGGCCAGCAGAAACAGGCAGGCTGAGAGCACGGGAAGGACAAAGGACGCCACGAGCACGAAATCGCCCAGGGCGTGCTCTGGAAGGGCCCCACCGAAATGCTGAACGCCACGTGCCGCTATTCCAAGCCAAACGAGGCCGAGGGCGGACACCCGAGTCTGGCGAAAACAGACGGCCAGAATGCAGCTGACTATAATGAGGACGAAGGGAAGCGCGGCGAACCAACCCGCCTCGGAAATGGAGGGTTCAAACTGCGGCAGCAACATCAACACAACGGGAGCAGCAATTCCCGCAATGGCCGTCAACAGCGTCGCCACAATTCGCTTTATCATGTAGGCCGTGTTCACCCTGCCTGTGTATCACAGCCGGCAACCCCATGTCACGAATCCAGCGCCTAAAGCTTGGCGGCGGGAGTGCCGTGCGACCAATTTCAGCTTTCAACTTTCCGCTTTCAGCTTTACTCTCCCCGTTTATGAGTGAGCAGCTACAGATTGACCATGTACGCAACGTGCTGGTGCGGCTTGAGGAAACCATCATCTTCGCCCTCATAGAACGTACCCAGTTCCTGCATGACCCCGCCATATACGAACCTGGCCGCTTCGGCGATGTCCTGGGAGGAGAAAGTCTCGTCGGCTTCATGCTTCACGAGTGCGAACGCAGTCACGCCAAGGTGCGACGCTATACGAGCCCGGACGAGCACCCCTTCTTTAACAACCTGCCAGAACCCATTCTACCGCCGCTGCACCTTGCCGATAACCCGTTGATTGAAAACGCGATCAACAGGAATGCATCGATCCGGAGCAGCTATGAAAAGGAGATTGTCCCGCACATCTGTCGCGAGGGCGACGATGATCAATACGGATCGGCCGCAGTGTGTGATGTAGCCTGCCTCCAGGCGCTCTCCAAACGTATTCATTACGGCAAGTTCGTGGCGGAGAGCAAGCGGCGCGAGGCACAACCGGATCTTGAATCGGCCATCCAGGCCAGGGATGCAGAGGCCATCATGGCAGCCATAACGGACGATGATGTGGAGGACCGGGTTCTGCGGCGTGTGGGGGCCAAGGCAAAGACCTATACGCAGGAGCTGGGTGCCGCTTCAACATCCCCAACGGTAGCTCCCGAGAAGATCGTCGATATCTACCGGACGTGGATCATTCCAATGAACAAGGACGTCCAGGTTGAGTACCTGCTGGGGTGCTAGTCTGAGACTTGCCGTGTTTTCTAGTGATTTCGGCTCTTCCGTAGGGCGGGAAATCTTCCCGCCTACTCCCGTCTGTCGAACGGCCGGGAAGATTTCCCGGCCTACGAAGAGCGTTTCACCCATGATTAGACCGAGCTCGCTTGGGGCCCCGCTGACCAGGAACTCCACGCAACTCCACTTGCCGTGGAGCCCTACCACTCGGAGAGTGGGGGCTACTTTAGTACGCGCCACTCTCCGAGTGGCAAGCGCCCTCTCGCCACGTGTCACTCCTGAATGATCCGACGCCCAGCCACCACGAACGCACTCACCGATCCAGCAGTTGGTCGACGGCCTCGGTCCGGTTCTTGATCGTGCGTGAATCCTTGCCGCCCCCGTGAATGGCTCCCAGAACGGCGTGAGCCAGGATCACAAACAGCCCGGCGAGCGCGAGGCTGGCCACGAAGGTGATTAGCGTCGAGACATAGCTTGAGTGGAAAATCGCCTGCTGTACTGGAATCACAATCACCAGTCCGGCCAACACGGGCACGCCAATGGAAACCGCGAAGCGCATCCACTCGGTTTCGACGAAGGGGAGCAGATGCCGCTGAGTGGCGACCCACACGCACATCAGGCAACTTAAGCCTGCCGCCAGCGCGAAAATCCGTCGGAAGATCCCCAGGTTGGGAATTCGCGTGGCTGCGCCGACAAGGTAAGTGGCGAGCAGAAGCACGCCAATCACCAGGACAAGCAGAATGGCATACTCCAGTCGCGTGCCCGGCTTCCCCAGAAGTACGCCAACGATTTCTGATAGCTCACGTAGCCAAATATCCATGAATGGTGCCTCCCATGCTGTTCCGATTAGTCTACGCGCCTAGCCCCCTACCCGTCAAATGCTCCATTGACCAATCTGCCCACTTCACGCAGAATGCGAGTACAGGAGGCATCCATATGATTATCCGCATATTGAAACTGCTCTGCTTACTCGC
Source organism: uncultured Victivallales bacterium (assembly GCA_964497125.1). Classification (GTDB taxonomy): domain Bacteria; phylum Verrucomicrobiota; class Kiritimatiellia; order UBA8416; family UBA8416; genus CAYLXP01. The sequence continues at coordinate 16,099 of CAZCDU010000088.1, forward strand.
CGCAGCAGCTTTACCGCTATACGCCCTTGAGACGAACACCCTTGAATCCGCGCGAATTCGGTGGGCGACCGAGGAAGTCCTCAAGGCAAGACAGGCTCTGGCCACTGCCACGAACGACATGGAACGGGCCCTCCACGAACGCCGAATCGAGATCACCGAGAAGGCCCTTGCCAACTACCGTCAGCAAGCCAAGCTCGGAAAGACGGAGCGCGCGCTGTCCATGGAGCGCAGCCGCAGTGCGGACTTCATGCTGCGAAAGGCGCTCAGCGCCATCGAAACCGACGAGATCGCGCCGGCACGTGCGGTTAGTGACCTCAACACCAAGCTCCGTGAACTGAAGGAGGAACGTGGATCGGAAGAGGAGCGGCGAGCGCGCCTGGCAGCCGATCCGAGAGCATCTATCGCGGTTCAAGCCCGCTGCGAGGCAACGCTAGCCAATATTGACGCCGAGATCATGGCCCAAATGCTGGCACGTGACACCGAGGAGTACAAGATCCGCCTGGCACGCGAGGCGAAGCGGGTTGATGAGATGTTCAGCTCTGTCGAGCAGGACGTGCGCGTGACTGCACGCATGCTGGTCGACTCCTACCGAAGCGTCAAACGTAACCGCGAACGCAACGAGGAATGCTCTGTCATCAGGGCTGACCTGAAGTCTCAGCTTGAAGACACCTACTCGGCCATGGAGATTGCACTACAGCGTATTGGCCAGCTCAAGCAAGAGATTGACCTGCTCACCGATCGCTCGCGGGTTGAGAAGGAGGACGAGAAGACTCCCTCTGGTGATGACACGAAAAAGCGCGGCGTCTTCAGCAAGCTCTTCCGGTCAGGGACGGCAGCAGAACGACAGCTCAAGCAGATGATCGAAGATGTCGAGAGTGAAATCGAACTTGTCGACAGACGTATTGAGCATCTCAGGGGTCAATGTACGAGCATGCACAACACATTGGATCTGATCGATCACGGCAAGGAGCTGTTTGTTGCAGAAGCCGATTACCTGACAGGCCGGCACGACAATCTCAAGAACCGCTATGTGCGCCGGATTCTCCTACCTATCGCCGTTGTGACCGTCATCGCTGTCTTCTACCTACTGGTGAGCCACCTGGTACTGCCATTCATCCTGAAACAAGACTCCCTCTTCATTGCGAGGCGGCTCGGCAGCTACTTCACCATCCTCATCATTATCCTGGTTCTGGTGGGGTTCTTCCTGGAGGACCTCAAACACATTGCGGCTATCATGGGTATCGTAGGTGCCGCCATCGTCATCGCCCTGCAGGATATGTGTTCAGCCTTTGCCGGCTGGTTTGTCATTATCGCGAGCCGCAAGCTCCGTGTGGGTGACCGCGTTGAGATCAACGGGGTGAAAGGCGAGATCATCGACATCGAGATGCTGCGCACGACGCTGGCCGAGTTGAACAACTGGCTCGAAGTTGACGAGGCGACAGGCCGGACCATCATCATCCCGAATAGCTTCATCTTCAAATCGGAGGTCTTCAACTACTCACATGTCCATCCCCATATCTGGGGCAAAGTCGATATCACCGTTACCTTCGAATCCCCACCGAAGCCAACCTACGACCTGCTCTTCAGGGCATTGGAAGAGACGACGCGTGATGCCTACGCCGCGGCGACAAAAGGTGGCGCGCTCATGGCAAAACACTATGGCGTATCGCGAGCTATCTTCGAGCCGCACATCCACACCTTCATTGCGGATAGCGGTGTTACCTACAGTCTCTTCTATGTGGCGCACTACAGGCGTTTCTTCAACATGCGAGACAAGATCATGAGACGGGTAGTCGACGATGTCGCCGAGGCACCGGGGATTGAGTTCGCCTACCCGACCGAACGCCATATCCCAACAGCGCCGGGCGAGCCGCCGGCGCCTCTCGATCTGCCACCACCGTCAACCGAGAAGGAGACAGCCAATGAAAGCGACCGTTGATCCTGAACTCTGTATTGGATGTGAGCTCTGCGTAGAGATCTGTCCGGATGTCTTCGCGATGGAGGAGAACCTGGCAACCGTTACGGTTGATGAGATTCCGGCAGACATCGAGCCGTCCTGTGCACAAGCTGCCGAAACGTGTCCGGTCGATGCGATCAGTGTTGAAGCGTAGTCCGCGCTCTCTGCCTGTTTGCGTAGCGGATTCTGAACGCCGCTCAGCGCCCTTTCCGGTTACAAACCGAGAAACTGGATGGCCAGACCGGACAAGCAAATGGCTGCACCTGCCAGCGCGTGGGTGAAGCGCTCCAACCTGCCCAGGGGTGCAAAAGAGACACCCCACGCAGACAGCATCACAATGCTGAACATGGTACCGATCGTAACGACCGCAAAAACGGCAGTGACGAGAATCATCCCGGCGATGCTGCTCTTGGCCGCTGGATACATGAGGATAGGAATGAGCGGTTCGCAGGGGCCGAACACGAAGATCGTGAAGAGAAGCCAAGGCGTCAAATTCCGCCTTCCTTCCGTGTGCGCATGCGCATGTTGGGCAACATGGGTGTGTTCGTGAGAGTGTGCTCCCGTGTCATGCAGATGCCGATGCGAATGGGAATGGCCGCGGATGGCGCGATGAATCCCCCACACGGCATAGGCGCCACCGAAACCGATCAGAAGCCAAGCCGCCACGCTGCCGCGGGCGCCTTCGAACATCTCCAGGCTTGTCACGGCGATACCAAATGTGACCCCAACAATACCAAGCACCACTGAGCTCAACACGTGCCCCACCCCACACGCCAGCGTGATCAACGCCGTACGGCTCATGGACCATCGCCGCGCCCGACTCATAACGATAAACGGCAGATAGTGATCCGGCCCAAACAGCGTATGCAGCAACCCGATGGATGCAGCCGTGCCGCAGAGGATTAATGTATCCGTATTCATGATATTCTACTCTCCCATTGCATATAACGAATCCTATCCAATTCCGAAGGGCCGGCCCGACTGCAGCGCGACTCACACGCCCCCCAAACACCCGTAACACGAATTCAAACAAACGTATCACTGCGGATCACAGAAATCAAGCCGGTTCAGAGCGTTGCATGATGAAGACTCACCAGAAGCCACGACAGGCACGCGAGGGCAGACGAGAACGACCAGGGCATCAACGGCATGGCAGCCGAATGGCCGCTCCCACCATGATTAGGTGGTGCCCGGGGCGGGACTCTTCGCCCCGAATTCGCCGTAGGTGGAGAACCCGCATGCCCTTGCGGACAACGGATTTTCCAGCCTACGGCTGGTCCGCCTTTGGCGGAAAGTCCGTTGCGTCTGGTGGTTCCCTCTTCAGTATCTGGGAGAGGAACTCACGCCCAATACCGGACTTGAGGTAGTTCTCTCGTTTGCGCGCTTGGCTGAAATCAGCACAATATTCGAAATAGACGAGCGTGAGTGGCCTACGGTTCTTGGTGCGGGACACACGCCCGGCTCGATGGTCTTTCATGCGCTTGGAAAGATCACGGCAGGCACCTTTGTAGAGGTAGTCTTGACTTGCTCCACGGAGCACGTAAGCAGCAGGGCGGTTCTCACTTGCCTCAATTGCCTCATCAAGTTCCATTGCCATATCATTGGTGCCCGAGGTGGGACTCGAACCCACACGCCCTTGCGGACAACGGATTTTAAGTCCGTTGCGTCTGCCAATTCCGCCACTCGGGCAACACCAAACTCCCTAGTTCAATTCTTCGGACAACGGATTTTCCAGCCTCCGGCTGGTCCGCCGGGGGCGGAAAGTCCGTTGCGTCTGCCAATTCCGCCACTCGGGCAACACCAAACTCCCTAGTTC
>CAZCDU010000088.1:19971-20161 GCA_964497125.1 uncultured Victivallales bacterium
TTCTTCGGACAACGGATTTTCCAGCCTCCGGCTGGTCCGCCGGGGGCGGAAAGTCTCTTGCGTCTGCCGATTTCACCACCCGGGCAGGCGAGCTCAGACGATAGATCAAGCGCCATTGAACATCAAGGAGTTCCGCTCAGCAATTCTCATTTTGGCCGTCGCCAGTCTCTGCTGAGGGTCCAGGAACGCG
>CAZCDU010000089.1:0-20120 GCA_964497125.1 uncultured Victivallales bacterium
TGCGGATTCAGTCATTTCACTACCGGGCGGTTGACTATTCCTTACCCGGAGAGGCTTCCGCGCCTGCGGCGCGTTCCTCTTCAGCAGGCAACCATTGCCAGGTTACCCATTCATCCTCTTCGGTTCCTGTTGGCATGCTCTGCACGCATGCTTTGACGAGATACCCGACGACGTGCTGCCGACGGGTTGTGATCTGGATGTCCTGATTCTCATTCGAATGGAGAAGTAGAATGTAGTATATACTTCAAACTCTCCCACGGACATTTCTCTTCTGGATGGCGAATAGGGCAACTTCACTTGATTCCAGGCATTGACGGACTGAAGTTTTACCTATAAGCCAGTTCATTAGCTAGATCAAGATATGTCCTGATTGCTTCAGGTGGTGTGTTGAAAGGAATATGATTACCTATGCACATCATATATCCGTCAGACATCTTTCCTGTTTCAACCATACTTTCTACCATCTTCTTTATCTCGTCAGGATTATTACGGTTGAGTACACGATTGTCTCCTTCTCCTGCAAGAAAGCAATTCTCATACTTTCTGGCAATTGCTTTGTAATCGGTATATGGTTCACTTATGATGCCACGGGCTCCGCAGGCCATTACATCATCAACAAATGCATCCACACATCCATCAACCATAAACATAACTTCCTTTCCGGCATCTTTAAGTATTCCCCAATACTCTTCATACCTCGGGAAAATATATTTGTGCATCCATTCCGGAGATACAACTGGACCGTTGGCCAATACGATATCGTCATGACAGTTCGCAAAGTTTACAGGAAGGCGTGCGAAAGCCTTGAAAACCCGACGGTTGATTTCTGCAAATTCATCCATTATTCTTTCGAATTCGGGTTCCAGGCACATCATCATAAAGTTCTCATAACCGAAAACCAGCATGGGCCACATGAACATTGTGTTGTAGAACCAGCAAGTCGCTGAACTCCCTTCTGGAGCTTTATCTCCCCATTCAGCAGGATAATTCCTCCGGAAACGTTCATATATTACTTCTTCACTGCTGAAGTCACCATCTACAACGACATTCCATCCGGTAAAGTCAGCCTGTTCGAGAGGACTGAACTTCAGCATTTCTTCAATACTTTTAAAACGATGCCCCGCAACATCCTGCTGCCAGTGATTGCGATATGAATCTCCCCAGCGACCATGCCCCTTATCTTCCTGATCTTCAGGACGTACTTTGGGGTCATCAGTTTTTGGGATATGTAAGTTCAGTTGAGGATACAGCTCCTTAAGTTTTTCCCGGCACAATTTAGGGTGGTCATAGTAATCAATTCCAGAAAGATAAGTCTCTGCATCCGGACAAGACCAGTGTTCCCAATGGATTATCTTTCTAGGACCTTTTCCCATAATTGTATTATATCTGTCATCAGCCATCGTCTTCTCCTAATCTTTGTCTTAACCAATATCTATTCATCACTTGGCTCTCACCTTCATCCGCACTGTCTTTATCTCAAACGGGCGAAATGTGAGCTCAAGCTCTCCTTTCTTGAGGTCAAGAGCAGAGCCCTTTTCTTCAAGCATGTTGGTTTCACTCGCTTTGGTAACGGGTAGCGTCGTGCTGAGTACACATCGGCTGTGCATACGCTTTGATTCGTACAACCGCAGAACAATATCACCGGAACCGTCCTCGGCAGCCTTGACAGACTCAATGATTATATTGGGCTGATCAACCCGAAGCAGGCTGTTTGCAGCGGTATGCCCTGATGCAACGGTTACCGGGGCGTTGAGAGCGTAACCTTCCTGAATCACATCACTCTCGGCAAACGATCCCTTCCAGGCGTAGAATGCATAGGTAAAGTGGTTGGAGCCAATATCGGCACGAGCCGCGGGCGCCAGAGGGCTCTTCAGCAACGTCAGATGCATGGTGTTATCATCCACCCCAATACCGTACTTGCAGTCATTCAAAAGCGCAACGCCATGGGAGTTCTCGCATAGCGCTGTCCACTTCTGCTGACACACTTCATATTTCGCCGCGTCCTGATCGGTGGACGCATGGTTTGGGCGAGCGATGTGGCCGAACTGAATCTCGTGTAGCGCTTCGTCGGTAACGATGGTCACAGGAAAAGCGACCTTGAGTAACTTATGCCGCTCCTGCCAGTCAATCCATGTTTCAAACTCGATACGACGAGACTTTGCAGATAGACGTATTTCTTGTCGGAGTGTGGAGTTGTGCAGAGGGCGTTCGACCACCACACTGGCAACGAGTGGGCCGCGATCCTTGACCGTGATGGTTGCCTTTCCATTCAATGGAACAGGACAGTCCTTGTAGGGTGCATCGATATTCCAGGCGTCAAAGCTATAGGGGACATCTTTGAACAGCATGAATTGATTGCAAGGGGCATCGGTCAGCTCCAGGCCCAACTCTTTGTCAAAGATGCTTGTCAGCTCGCCCTTGGCATTGATGCTGATACGAAGCAGGGAGTTTTCAAGGGACTTTTGACTCACCTTCAGCTCATTCTCTACCTTGACCGGCTTGCTGTTCCGTAATGGTTGCCAGCCACAGGAGGGTATCTCGGCAACCTGAACGCATGTGCGCCCGTCGATCGTCTGGACGGGGAGTACCTCGCCATCATCGGTGCTTGCCCCGGTAAAGCCGTCAGGCAGGACAATCATCGCATTGCGCTGCCAGGAGAGGGAATTGAAGACTGTTACTGTTTCCTTCTTTGAGGATATAAGTGATCCTGTTGATTCATCGATAATGGTCTTACAGGACGAAATTACACGGGCGTAATCAGCTTCTGCTTCTTCGTGAACCCGGGCAATGGAACTGCCGGGAAGAATGTCATGGAACTGATTCAGCAGAACCTTCTTCCAGAGCCTGTCAAACGTTGCAAGAGGGTAAGGTGCTTGAGCAACATTTGCTGCTGCGACTGTCCACATCTCGGCTTCGCGCAGGGCAAACTCGCTTTGGCGATTGCCCTTCTTTGTTGCGGCCTGGGTTGTGTAGGTGCCTTGGTGGGTTTGAAGATAGAGTTCGCCTACATAGGTCGGCATCCAGTCCGTCTGTTTCTCCTCCTCCGCATGGAAGAAGTCTAGGGGATGAGAGTTTTTGCATCGCGGGGCGCCCTCAAGATCCTGCTGTCGGCGCAGATATTCCAGGTGCTCGCGGGTCGGGCCACCACCGCCATCGCCCCAACCATAGGGAACCAGACGTGATGTGAGCCCCTCCTGTTTCTGACGTGTGTTCCACTTGTCAACCAGCGTCTGTGGGTCGACCTCGCTGTTGTATTGGTTATGCAGGTGAGCAAAAATCTCTGTACCGTCGATACCGCGCCACCAGAAGCTCTGGTAGGGGAAGGTCTCTCGGCGACCTACGCCCCAGAACATCTTGTGACTGGAGAAGTAATCAAGTTCACAACCTTTCATGATTTGCGGCAATGAGGCTGTACACCCAAAGACATCGGGCATCCACAACAGACGGCTTTGGATGTTGAATTCATCGCGGAAGAACCGCTTGCCATGAACACATTGGCGTATCAAACTTTCGCCTCCGGTCATGTTGGCATCAGGCTCGACCCACATGCCTCCTTCAGGAATCCAACGGCCTTGCTTAACAGCTTTCTTGATGCGGGCATACAGCTTGGGGTGCTTGTTCTTAACCATCCAATAGAGGTGCGGTTGACTCTGAAGGTAGGTCATATCCTTATACTCGTTCATCAAAGCCAATTGAGTTCCGAAGGTGCGCGTTGCTTTGGACTCGGTCTCACGTAAGGGCCAACACCAGGCTACATCCAGGTGGGAATGACCAAAGCAATAGTAGGTCGGTGCCGTTGAACCATTATGGCATTCCAGCACCGGTTTCAGTATGGCTCTGGCCTCGGCGACGGTCTTGAGCATCTCACTGTGGGGGAGTTCCAGGTCAAAGACCAACGTCATCTCATAAAGCGCCTGGTTGATCTCCTGATAGCGCAGCAAGGTGTCAGGCAGGGATTCGCTCAATTTTTCCAATGTCATACAGTCCATCCACAACTGGAACAGTGGCTCATGCCAAATGCCGACGCTGGATGGTTCCACCGCTTTTGGGCTATGGTCTGCAGGGATGAACTCCTCACCATACGGAAGTGGTCCGCCGCCGCAGATGGCGCGGTGGCCATGGCCGGCATAGGTTTCGATCATAATCTCAAAAGTTGTACCCGGAGTTGCTTTCCGCGAAAGCGTTACCTCTCTATGACAATAGTCTCTGGCACCTGTGGCGTTCCCGTTGATATAGATGGCGGAATCTATGCCTGTGCCGGGGCAAAAATCAATACGCTTGTCCTTGCTGCTCTCCGGTAGGGTGACCTCGGCTTTGAACCAGGCATAGTCCCATTTTTCTCCCCAACGTGTTCCCGGAGGCATCGGCTCAAAGGACAAGCTTCGCGCTTCATCCACGTTCAGATGGTCAGTTGTAACCGCCCCGGATAGTTCGATGGTCTCCAGCGGTGTGTAAAAGAGCCGTGGCATTCGTTCTATTAGTAACTTAATGCGCCGTTTTCTGTCACATTTCATATTTGGGGTCCTTAGCTTTGATCTGCTAGAATATCAATGGTCTTGATTCGCTCAGCTGTCTGTTGGAGTTCGAGCCTTCGAGTCTCGGTGATCATTTCTTTCGATTCATCACTCACCGAACGTCATCCATCAGGCGCGGCTATTTGCCGTCGTCTGCATCCGGCTTGTTCGACTTCGTTTTGTTGTACTCATTCACGATATCACCGACGATGCGAATCCGTTCAATATCTCCTGTCGATGAAATCTCGTCTGAGATGCCCAACACCAGTTTGGGGGCAAACAATTCAATAATCCGCTCCGTACATTTGACCAGTGTCTCGACGGGGAACGTTTCGTTGAAGTAGACGGCTGGGATGCCGTCCAGAAGAAACATATCCTCACCGAGTGCTTCATGGATCTGCTCGATTGTGACATCCCCTTGGGGTTTTGGGGTGATCGCTTCGATTCCATCAAGACCGGTCTCTCTGGCGTAGGGGAGAAGCGGTGCACAGTCACCGTCCCAATGAGCGTGAACAAATTTGCCGGCAGCATGGAGCCTTTCACAACGATGCTGACACTCCGGTAGATGGTAGCGTCTGAAAAGGTCGGGCGAAAGCGTAGCGGAATGAATGTTCTCGCCGAAGTTGATGATGTCGATTGGGGATGCGTTTATGACATCAATAAGCCGGTCATGACTTTCGTGAAGGGCACGAAAATAGGCTGCTGTCGTGTCAGGCCAATCGAGAAGAGCAAATACGCCGTTTTCCACCCCCATCTTCTCTATGTAGAGACTTTGCACGTTCATGCGGGGCATGAACATAGTAGGCGCCCCCAAGTCTCCGACTTCAGAAAGCAGTTCCTCGTAGCGTGACTGGTCCCACTCCCAAGTGGTGTTCTCTTCGCGCCATGCAGCAACCTTCAGTTCATCCTCTGATTCGACCCTCCGTTTTAGATGGATAATGTGCGGGTTATTGGGGGATCGACGATTAATTGCCACGTGTCTGCCAACCGGGGTCTCGCACGTGAGCTCGGTGTCGGTTTCGTTCAGAGGCCTCTGAGAAAACTTAACGCGGGGGTCTTCAATCCGCCTGAAGCAGGCGTTGAACTCGTAGAGCCGCGCGGAGCATCCCAGCAGGCGATAGATCTCCGGGATTGATTTGCCCTCGTAGGGTTCTGGTAGGGGGTCACCCGCGAAACGCTTGTCGTGGTACCAGCAACCGATACGTGGCTGCCAGATGATCTGACCGCCTGAACGGCCAAAAACAACATCCCTGTGCTGTGCTGCAAAATCGGTCATGTATTATTGTCTCCTTTAGTGGAACTATGTTTATACGAATATTCGCAATATCCGGAGTTTTGCGAAAATCGCACTGTTTTGGTTTAGTTTTTGTAAAAGCTGGGAATACCCGGTTTCTTCTATTTTCCCTGCCTAAGATTCAAATATACAACTGTAAACACACTAATCGGTTCCCGGCTTCACGTCCCGGAATGACTGCTCCTGTGCTTCTGCACAAGAAATGGGAGGAACGTTCAGCGGACCCATTCTGACCAGCAGATCCTCTTTGCGTTCCCACAGTTCACTCTTCAGTTCCCTCAGGACGCGGTCAATGCGGTCGGGGATCAGTTCGGGGATCAGGTTTGCCCGGTTAGTCATTGAATACTTCATTCATACTCGTTTCATCTTAACGGTACACACCTTCTTTGCGCCAGACATCAAGCATGAGTTCGTACCGCTCCAGCGCCAGACCCGCGTAGATGCAGTTGCTTGTTCCGAAGATATAGCCTCCTCCCGGCATACCATCACGCAGGGAACGCTGCACGTCCGCCACGACCTCTTCATCGGTACCCGTCTGGAGCAACCCGCTATTCACATTGCCGATCAGAGCCACTTTATCGCCAACCAATCGCTTGACCTCTGCCAAGTCCACGCCGCCTTGGGGATCAATGCTGTGCAAGGCATGCGGATTGCACTCCACCAGTGAATCAAGAATGGGCATGATGTTGCCGTCGGTGTGTTTGATCACGTAGAACCCCATCTCACGGTACCCGGCAATGAGTTGTTTCAGATAGGGTGTGACAAATTCATCAAACATTGCCGGGGAAAGAAAGGGCGCAGTGTTGAAGCAGTAATCAGCACAGAGGCAGAAACCGTCAAGTGTGCCCCACCCCTTGAGGCGTTCCCCACGTTTCAGCGCATTATCGACATTGGCCTGCGCCCTGTCCTTCATTTCTTCCGGCTTATCGGCAAGTGACATCACGAAGTCCATCATATGACCGCCATCCGGGAGCCCGTAGGTCGCATCCCCATGCAGCGAGAGAAAGAACTCATCACCGGAAAGCGACCGGATATGCTCGATCATCATTCTCGTATCGTCCTCTTCCCAGAAGAGGGAAGAATTAAGAATCGTTCCCGAAAGTCCGAAGCGCCTGAATGTTTCAACCTGCACATCCGCCACATCCCTGCGGTGCAGGTCACGCTCCTTCTCGCTCATCTGCTTCCACTGGTAGAAACGCCGATGGGCCGGATGAATCCTGCCGAAGGCCTCCATGGTCAAAAAGAACTCAAGCTCGAAATGCGGGACCAGTCCCTCGGGGGTACCGCGCTCAAGAGCGTTGATCATTCGCTGTCGTGGTGTAGTCATATTCATCTCCCTTTTTCCTGATAGGAAAATTGATTTCCATCACTGAAAAGCACTCCCCAACTCACGCCCATGAAGCGAGGTTCCAAGTTTTTAATCAAGCCGGGATCAGGGTGGTAATCGGCAGGCAGATGAAAGGAGACGGACGCTTTCGCGGGCGCCTCACCCGGCATGACCTCTCCAACCGCAATCGCCGCGGCGAAGATGAGGGTGGTCACAAGCATTCGTGTAAACATGGTAGGTCTCGATTCAGCTGGCTGTAGTGCGGATTCAGGTTGAGATGTCTATCCTAGCGCGCCATACCCCGCCCAACCAGAGAAGGTTTGCGTCACATACAGTGTCACTTTGCGCCAACGGAAGGGGGCTGGCCATATGGGAGGCAAGTCGCCGCAGCAAGCTAGTCCTCGTGTAGCCCGCCCCGACCTGCGTCGGGGCGCGGGCTACTCTAGAGTGGCGCGACCTTGTCCCAAGGTCAGCGCAGTCACCAGGGCACCCCGTCGTTCGGGGTCACGAGGTCGCGAAGTCACGAAGTCCTGAGCCCTCTGAACGCCGTCACGCGGTCACTGGGTCACACGGTCACACCCCAAGGGGAAGACAATGGCAAAGATTAGGGCAAAGACGAGGAGCGGCAAGAGAGCGGCAAGGGACACACTTTCTATACACAAGCTCGTGTCCCGGCGCCTCTGTTCTCGACACCACAAAAGAAGATATCGTGGTGGGCAGTTGTCCACGCTGCCTGGGCTCAGAGGGTGTGTCCCTTGGGACCCTTGGAGACGAGCCGTATGTTGTTCCGCCTTTAGGCGGCATCCGGAGGACTCCATTTGCAAAGGCCCTACTTCCCTCCGCCTGCAGCAGCCGCCACCACCGCGGCAGGCAACTTCGCCTCCTCGATCCACAGGTTGACATGGCCGTTGGGGGGCACGGTCTTGCCGTTGTACTCAGGGTGCGAACCAAAATAGATGGTCTTGTTCCGGAAGTGGGTGTAGCGCAAGTAGTTGATCACGGAGATCGTCACCTTGCCGCCTTTGAACTCCGACAGGGCATCGGCGGTCAGGTAGGCGCCACGGGTGCCTTCGTACTTGAGCAGACCGCCAGCGGACTTAGTGAGCAGTTTGCCGTTGACGTAGATGGCGAACCCTTCGCCGCTACGGTCACAGTTACCGCCCCCCAGAAGCACACGGTAGGCGTGGCCCGGCTTCACGGCAGGCAGGTCAAAGGTCTGCTGCATCAGCAGCACTTCCTTCTCCCACAGCGTCGCGGGCGTCAGATGGCAGTCACAGAAGGGCTGATAGCATGGCTTGACCTTGCGGCCCTCCTGCCTGCCGTCCCACTGACCGAAGGGAGCCTGTCCCACTTTCCAGCCTGCCTGGGCAGCATCGAAGTCGGCGGCCGACCAATTCTCCATCCCCTTGGGGAAGGTGATGTCCCGGAAGCGATTGCTCTTATCAAACGGCATTTTCTCTGGTGGATCGAAGCTGAAGTAGTTCCACTTGGCCGACTTCAGATCCCCACCGAACGGCTTCCAGCCATACTCGCTAATGCCCATGGCTTCGTAGTGCTTGATGAGGCTGTCCAACTGGCTCGTCGCATCAGGGGACCTCATCGCAATCGGCTCACCCTTGACAATATTCTTCAGCGGGAGGCCACGGGCACGACTGCGTGTCTCACCCAGAGTGTCATTCAGAAAGTCCGGGATCAGTTTGCCGGCGATGATGGGTTTGAGCGCGGAACTCATCTTCAGGTACCCTTCTGAGGTCGGATTCTCAGAGCGCTTGCCATACTTCTGCCGGGACCGGGGGGTGTAGGTATCAACGATCTCATTGGAGAAGATCCGTTCCACGTCTGGATGACGCACAGGCGGCGGCGGGACATTCAGCGTCTCGGCCTTGCCGCCGAGCATCTCGACCATGGCGCGGCCCAGGGCGTCACCGGTAAGAATATAGGTCTCGGCATTGTGATTATAGTGATAGCCGGTGCCCGAGGGAGAATCGCCCCGGGTACGCCAGAAGGGGCGGGTGTCGACACTGGCCACCTTGCCCGCATATTCCGGATGCTGCTTCGGATCGCCCACCGCCATCTGGGCCGCATGCACACCCTCGTATTCCGGGAGAAGTTTCATGCCACCAAAGCCTACGGTCGCCACAGCGGCCCGCATGTCAGGGGCGTTGAATTCTTTGCGCAGGTCATTGATCAGATTGACCAGGTGCGCTTCATACGTCTCTTTGCTGCTGCCACCGTCCTTATGTCCCTGGAACCAGACAAAGCCGGCGATTTCATAGCCCTGGCCCTTGTAGCCGGGAACGACCTCGTCAAGTTTCTTCAGGGTCTCATGAACTCCTTTGACCAGCGCATCGTACTCGAAGCCGCAGTATTCATTGGCCTTCTCTTCTTCAGTCTTGCCACTGGAAGGGGGACGGAAATCAAAGTTCAGGGCACGGTTGCCCATGGACGATTCGATCAGCAGGACGGGTTCTTCGTGGAAAGTCCCCATGACGTAGCCAAAGGGCACTTCAGGGCCTATGAACTTGCCGTTGGACCGGGTGTGGAGATAGCCTCCGCTCCCCCCCGGGGTCTTTGATGTGCGCACGTCCCAGTAGATCACGTCGCTGCGCTTGGTGGGTTGGCCATCGTCGTCGACAAACCAGAGGTACTTGCCTGCCTTGTTCAGGGTAGCCAGGTCGCCTTTTGCTTTCAGGTCGACATGCTCAAGCCACAATGCGGCAGATCCACCCTTCATGTAAGTGACAGTCGTGGCATAACGCTTGCCCTTCTCCAGGTTCACTTTGGTCAGGACCGCCTGCCCTGTCCTCGACTCTGAGGAGAGCTCAGCTCGGACTCGAAGAGAGCCTGCCTGCCCTGAGCCTGTCGAAGTGGTCGAAGTGGTCGAAGGGAGCTCCTTGCGGTAGACCTCTTCGCCGTCGAGGGTCACCACGGCGTAGGTGCTATCCTCGAAACCAACATTGACCATGAAGGCGCCGCTCATAGGCACTTCGATGAAGGCATTGGCCACGATGGTGTGTTCGCCACCAATACTTGGCAGCATCACGTCGGTACTACCCAGAGCGACCGTGGCCTGCTTGGCCGGTGTCAGCTTCGTATAGTCCGTTTCGGCCTTGTAGGCTCCCTTGTAGACCGCAACCCTGGCCCCCTTGGCTGCATCCTTGTCGGCCGATTGATAGATCCCGTGCGGCACAATCGCCGACCGGCCCACCGGCATTCTGCAGGGAACCACACTGGGATCTGCTGAAAGGAAGATGCTGGGGTAAACCGGGCTGCCCCCCGTGTATCGGCCAAAGCCAACCATATTGGACTGCCCCGCCAGGAGGTAGACCTTCACCTTACCATCCGTGGGCGCCTTCCCATCCGGTTTCGGCAACTGTGCCGGTACATCCGCGGCAAAGCCGTTGAGTGATGCGATGCTGAGCATCAGGGCCAAACTGAGCGTGCGATAATTCATGGGTCTCCTCTTGTGTTAACTATTCCTATGCTGACCATTCTAACCGCTCCGGACACGAACACCCAGTGGCATTACCCGACACGCAGGATGGCGTTTTCCGACAACCGGACATTGCTCTCACCGATGCCGTTGTCATCAGTCGACATGGCCGAGATCGAACATGTCAGGGAGTCCATGCGACTGCTCAAGCGGCTGATGGCGGGCGAGCCGGCGCCGACGACACCGATCATGGTACCGCCATCGCGTATCGTGGAACGTGAAAGCACGGATGTTGTTCTGGACTCGCGACGCGCGACTCCCGACGCGCGTTGATCAGACCCGCGACGCTCCGACGCAGGGCTCTCGCTCGCCCACGTTGCGGTTGGAGGCTGAGCGTCGAGTGTCGCGCGTCGCGAGTCCAAAGCCCATCGGTCAGTCTCCCCCCGGCCCGCCCTTTCCAAGCCATGCGCCCACCACTAGTTGACGCAATGTGACAACATTACTGTCGCGTATCTCCACTACGAGGGAACCCTCCGCCTGTGCTAGTCTTCCCCCTTAATGTAGCCAAGAGATGCGGCCACACGTGGGGTGCCCAACAGCTAGTCGTGGGCTCTACCGGAGGATCAGAGTTGCGAGTAAGAACAGTTGAGTCGAAACGGACTCCCGTGGCTATCCTGCTGGTCGTGGGAGCCATTCTCGGAGCCAATGGCCTGGCCGCGCCACCCGATCTTACGAACGGTGGCGTTCCAAGCGACAATCCTCACATCACCATCAACCTGGGTCCCACGGGCGCCCGCGGCTGGGTCTATCACGACGGGATCGACACCGGCGAGAGCCGGCAGATCCTGGTCACAAAGGTCGACGCGGGATCCCCTGCCGACGGCGTGCTGGCGGTCGATGATGTGATCCTCGGCGCCGACGGCACCGGTGCGGCGCCAGCTCTGTTCAGTTCCGATGCCCGCAAGACCCTCGGCCTTGCCATCGGCGACGCGGAGGCGCGCACGCCGGCCACCTTGAAGCTCCTGCGCTGGCGTTCCGGCAGCACGACCACGAATACGCTCACACTCGCGACCATGGGGGCCTACACGGCCACGGCGCCCTACAGCTGCCCCAAGTCGGCCCTGATTCTGCAGCAGGGACTTCAGTACGTGTATGACAACGAGTCCGCGGGCCGCTATTCGTTCGGGGGCATCACACTGCTGGTCACCAACAGTCCGAGCTACCATGCAAAGGCACAGACGATCGCCCGCAACCTGGTTCCCTCGCAAGCGACCATGGACCGGATGATGTCGGATGAGCGCGACGACAGCGGCGGGTTACCCGCCTGGGAGCGTGGGCATGTGCTCATTTTCCTGGCCGAGTACTACCTGGCGACCGGCGATACGCAGGTCCTGCCCGCGATCGAAGCCTACGCGGTAAACCTCGCCAAGAACTCGAGCCTGTTCGGCACGCTCGGGCACGGCTTTGCGGACAAGTGGCCGGATGGTAGTCCCAATGGCCCGGTGGGCAGCGGCTATGGCACCGTCAACACAACCGCCCTGTTCGCGCTTCTCGGCATGGAGCTGGCGCTGGAGTGTGGGTTGACCAACCCCGAGATTGCGCCGGCCATCGCGCGCGCTCTTCCCTTCTTTGCCTTCTATGCCGGCAAGGGCGCCATCCCCTACGGCGACCATGAGCCCTTCTTCCAGCAGCACGAAAACAACGGCAAGTGCGGAACGAGCGCCCTGGCGTTTATGTTTCAGACCAACCGCGTTGAAGAGGCGCAATTCTTCGCCAAGATGTGTACCGCGTCTGCAACCGAGCGCGAGAAGGGCCATACGGGCTCCTTCTTCAACTACGTGTGGGCACCCCTGGGCGCCGCCGTGGGTGGCGAAGCGGCCGCTGCGGCGCTCTTCGGCCGGCTCAGTTGGGCCTACGACCTGAACCGCTGCTGGGATGGAAGATTCCAATACGATTGCCTCAACGGTGAGGGTCCTCTCAGCGGATCCGACTACCACAGCTTCCGCATGAGCACAGCAGCCCTGCTGACCTACGCGCTGCCGTTGCGCCAGCTCCGCATCACCGGAAAAGGACACGATCCCGGCCGCTGGGTGAGCTCGGCGGATGTGGCCGCCGCCGTCGCGGCCGATGACTATAATGCGGACGTCCGCAGCGACAGCGAATTGATCGCCGATCTCGGCAACTGGTCGCCGAAGGTCCGCTTTGCGGCGGGCGACGAGCTGGGCACGCGCAGCATCAGCGCGGCAGAGCTGAGCCAGGTCACCGCGCTTGCCAACAACACCGGCGGCAGCTCACGCTCGCGGGCGGGGGCCTGCTATGCCCTGGGCCAGATCGGCAACGCCGGGTCAGCGGCCGTGCTGGCAGCATTGATAACGGACTCCGACCGCTACGTCCGCTTCATGGCAGCCGAAGGAATGCGACACCTCCCGAATTCTTCGACCCTGCCATTTCTCAACACGCTCCTGGCTGCGGCCGCCAGTACCGCGGAACCACTCTTTCCCATGGTCGAAGAGGATCCACTGCACATGGCCCACGGCAGGCTCGCGCTGCTGCTGTTCTATAGCGGCAGTGTGTTCGGCCCGAAGGGGATCATCTGGGGCGACGGCATCGACGGGGTGGATCGTAACCTGCTCTATCCGGCCATCCGGGCTGTGGCGGAAACGCCGCATGGCTCGGCCCGCAGCACCCTCTATCATACCTACCAGAACCTGGATCATGCGGACGTCCTTGCACTCGCCGAATCGATTGTCGATTCGATCGTTGACCGGGCCCCCTCGGATCGGATGTTCAACCACAGTGTGCGCGCCGGCGGTGTCGCAGCCCTGCGTGAGCACAACATTGCCGAGGGCGTACCGGCCGGCATGATCTACTGCGCCGATACGGTGTGGAACGGGGACAACCGGAGAGAGGCCTACACCATGCTCGGGGCCTATGGCCAGAGACTCTACACCGTTACACCGGATCCCGGCGCCGTGGCCTTCATTGAATCGTATGAAGACGATTGGGAAATCGGCGACCGGATCGACGAAATACTCCTCGAGATCGCAGCGGATACGGACACGAGGCAGCTGGACGCGTTCAAGAGCATCCAGTCGGCTACCACCGACGAGTCTGTTCTCACACTGCCGGCGACGGCCACGGTTCTGCGGGTCAGTGGTCACGACCACATGGACGGGGACAGCATCTACACCTGGCGCAAGACCCTGGGGCCGGGCGGGTTCAGCATCACCCCTAATGGCACCTCCAACAGGGTGTCAGCGCTTCAGCTTGACGGCACGCCGGGCGCCTACCAGTTCGAGGTCACGATGTCGGACTCGCGCGGGTTCACCGAGGTCTATGAGACGGTGACCGTGTTTCTGCGTGCAGACGGCGAGATCGATGACGATCCGCCGCTACCGGACCCGGCTTCGTTCGACTCGGCTCCCGCCGCTGATAGCGAAACATCGATCAGCATGACAGCAGCCACTGGCGCAGATGCATCCGGCCCCGTCCAGTACCTCTTCTCAGAGACGACGGGCAACCCCGGCGCGTCCAGCAGCTCATGGCAGACAAGTCCGTCCTATACGGACAGTGGACTGAGCTCGTTGACGCACTACGCCTACATGGTCACAACCCGTGACAGCCTGGGTAACATCGGCACCACGTCGAGCGCTATAGGAGTGACGACGCCCGGCACGCCGCCGCCATCAGATATCATCAGTGTCAATTTCTATGCCTATGGCAGTCTGCAGGCGTCTGATCGTCATGCCGTCACGCTCGAAGCCAATGAATCGGCCGGGTTCGGCGGCTGGAACACTGCCGGCTGGCAGAACTATGCAGTCCCATGGGGCCTGTCATCACCTGCCGGCGGCGTCTCTATCGCAAGCGCGCTGGGATCCTCTGCAACCTTGACCCTCAACGACGTGCGCAATGGCAGCCCCTATATCTACAACACACCACATGCCAACCTACCCGGCGACGGCAATGGCGACCTGATGGATGGCCACTGCAATGGCTCTGAAGATCCCTATGACGGGACGGCGATATTCGACATGACGGTGTCGGGCATCTCCCTTGCCTCCTATGACCTGATCGTCTACATGGGCTGCAATCGAGACCAGTACGGTGACGGGTCCGCTAAGTACGTCTTCAACGGCGGTGGGGAGCAGGACTTCACCCTCTCCGCCGGCACCTTCTACGCCTTTGCAGAGATCACTGATGCGGTCACGCCCGGCAACTACATTCTCTTCAAGAATCAGACCGCATCCTCATTCTCACTGCAGGTATGGGGCAACGGGTTCAATCATATCGGCCCGACCGGTTTCCAGATCGCCAGCGCCGGGTCAACATCTGACACCGCGCCACCAACGCCGGATGCCGCTACCTTTGCGGCAGCTCCTTACGCGATCAGCGAGAGCGCGATCCGCATGGCGGCGACAGCGGGGAGCGATGCAAGCGGTCCCGTCGAGTACCTGTTCAGTTGCCTGACAGCCGGCGGCCATGGCAGCGGTTGGCAAACCAGCCCGTCGTACACGAATACGGGCTTAGAGGCCTCTACCGAGTACACCTATACGGTGACCATGCGCGACGCGGCGACGCCAACACCGAATGTGGGCACCGCTTCGGCCGATGGCAGCGCAACGACGCATGCCTCTGCCGATACGAACGCGCCGGATCCCGACCCGATGACCTGGGCTTCGGTTCCTGCGGTCGCAAGTGCGGCGCCCGTTGTCTACGAGGGGTTTGACTATGCTGCAGGGGGCGACCTGACCAACAGCGGTGGGCTCGGATTCGCGGGGGCCTGGGCAACCACCCGGAACAACACTGGCGCAGGATACTTTGAGGTCCAAAGCCCGGGGCTGTCATTCACCGATGGAACCGCCAATGTCCTTCCGGTTGCTGGAAACAGCGCCAGTCGCGATACCGCAGCGGGAAGGTCGGAGGCGAACCGCGTCCTGTCCGCTGCAGCTCGTTCTGCGCTCTTCGCGGACGGGACGACGATCTGGTTCAGTGCGCTTTACGCGAAGACCGGTAATCCCGAGAACGCCGGGCTGGTCATTGGGACAGATACGTTCGACCTTTCTGGCTGGGAGTTGAGCAACTACGCCGCAGGAGGTGAGGGATTCGGCTTCGGGTCGTCCGGGGATTTAGCGGTAAGCGCCGTGGGCTACGACAGCTCCACCGGCATGACCGAGGTGGTGAGCGGCGTCAGCATGGCGGGTACCACGCTGATCGCCGGCAAGATCATCTGGAAATCGAACGGTAGTAACGATGAGCTGTACCTTTACGATGTGATCGATCTGACCACCGAACCGACTGCGCCCATCGCAACCGTTACGGTAGATATGGACCAATCCGCCTTTGACCGGGTTGCGCTGCTGGGAAACAAGGCAAGCGCGGTCTTCGACGAGATCAGGCTCGGTACGAGCTTTGCGGATGTCGTGGCCGGCAACAGCAGCAATGCGGTGACCATGACGGCTACCGCGGCTACGGATCCGTCGGGCGTGGAGTACTACTTCACCTGCACCGCGGGCGGCGGCAACGATAGCGGCTGGCAGGACAGTTCCAGCTATACCGACACGGGACTTTCCGCGGGCACGGAATACACCTACACGGTCACCGCACGTGACAGGAGCAGCAATCAGAACACAACAGCAGCATCCGTTGCGGCATCTGTGCTGATCCCCGGCAGCCCGACCCATGCACCGGCCCCGGATATCCTCAGCGTCAATTTCTACGCCTACGGGGCGATGGACGCCGCCGACTATGACAAGGTCACGCTGGAAGCCGACGAATCGGCTGGCGTCGCGCCGTACAACACCAACGGCTGGGAGAATTACCTGGTGCCGTGGGGGCTGGAATCACCGGCCACGCCGGTGACTATCACAAGCGGTGAAGGGGAGACGGCAACGCTGACCCTGAATGACGTGCGCAATGGCGGCCCTTACGTCTGGGGCTCTCCTCACTCCAATCTCCCCGGTGACGGCAACGGCGACCTGATGGATGGTCACTGCAACGGCACCGACGATCCCTACGACGGATCGCAGATCTTCGACATGGCGGTGTCTGGTATTCCCTATGCGGTCTACGATCTGATCGTCTACCTCGGCGCCAATTCAGCGCAATTCGGCGATGGGACCGGTAAGATTGTTCTGAATGGCGGCGCCGGGCAAGACTTCAAGCTGCCCTCGGGAACGTTCACCCGTTTCGCCGAGATTACCAATGCGGTAACTCCCGGCAACTACATGGTCTACACCGGACTAAGAAGCACCTCCCTCGCATTACGCGTGTGGGGCAATGGGAGCAATCACATTGGCCCCACCGGATTCCAGGTTGTTGAAGATACGAGTGGTGTCATTCCTCCCGGGCAGGCCTCCAACCCGAATCCGGCACACGGCGTTGTCGGTCTTCCGCCCGAGACAGACTTAAGCTGGACTGCCGGGGTTGATACGGATTCCCATGACGTCTACTTCGGTACGGATGAAACGCCCGACGCCGGTGAGTTCCGCGGCAACCAGGCGGGAACCACGTTTGATCCGGGCACGCTGGCCCACGGCACCTACTACTGGCGTGTCGACGAGCGCAACAGCGACGCAACGACAACCGGTCCGGTCTGGACCTTTACGGTTGGCCCACCTGGCAAGGCCTTCCGCCCGATGCCGCAGCACGGCATGACTGCCGTCGCACGCAATGGCGTTATGCTGAGCTGGGTCAAAGGGGCGTCTGCCTCGGCCGTTTCCAGTGACGTCTACTTCGGCACGGACGCCACCCCCGATGCCACCGAGTTCCAGGGCAACCAGGCTGCGACCACCTTCTCGCCAGGCGCCCTCGCTGCCGGCACGACCTACCACTGGCGCATCGACCAGGTCAACGCCCAGGGCACCACCACCGGTGATACATGGAGCATCACCACGCCCATCGCCGGCACAAGCAAAGTGAAGATCTTCATCATGGCCGGTCAGTCCAATACCGAAGGACACGGCGAGATAGATCCCATCGGGACCCCGGGCACGCTTGCCTACACCGTTGCCAACGAGGCAGCGACCTACGGGCATCTCAAAGACGGCGCCAACTGGGCCGTGCGTGACGATGCCTGGATCTGGTACAAGCGCGGCGGAACCACGCTGGTGAAGGGCGGACTGACGGCGGGGTACGGCGCCTCCAGCGCGACCATCGGGCCGGAGCTGCAGTTCGGGCATGCCATGGGCGACACCTATGGAGAGAAGGTCCTCGTCATCAAAACCGCCTGGGGCGGCAAGAGTCTGCGCACCGACTTCCGCCCGCCCAGCTCGGGCTGGGGTCTCGACACCCCGGTCACGGCCGGGGATGAAGGCTTCTACTACCAGGAGATGCTCGACGCGGTCGTTGACGTCATGGCGCACCTGGCAACGTACTTCCCCGCGCATGATCCCGCAGATGGACACGAGCTCGCCGGGTTCGCTTGGCACCAGGGCTGGAACGATCGGGTCTCCCCGGCTTACGCCGCGGAATACGAAACGAACATGCAGAACTTCATCACCGATGTGCGCGCAGCCGTGGGGTGCCCTGCCCTGCCCTTCGTCATTGCCACCACGGGCATGGATGGAACCCCTGACTACAGCGAGGTCGAGCTGGCGCAGCTCGAGATGGGGAACGCAACGGCCTACCCCCAGTTCGATGGCAATGTCGCTGTGACCGATACACAGAACTTCTACTACGACCACGCCTCATCCCCGGCCGACCAGGGCTATCACTGGAACCGCAACGCCAAGTCCTATCTCCTGATCGGCCAGGCCATGGCCGAGGAGATGCAGGCGCTCGTCACGGCAAGTGGAGGCAGCATGACGCCACGATCCTGGGTCCTCGCCTACGGCGGCGATCCCGCTCGCAGCAACGAAGATGGCGATGGGCTCACCCTCGACCAGGAATTCCTGATCGAAACCGACCCCACCATCTCGAATGAATTCGAGATCATCGCGATCGGCCTGACGCCCGGCCACGTGCCCTGGCTGCAGTACCATGCCAACGGCCTGCCCAATGGCGCGCTCACGGTGTCAAACTGCGCCGACCTGGCCGCGGGCAACTGGGCCCCGCTCACAGGATCCCTGTCAATGCCCGACAGCAATACCGTGCAGTGGACCGGCAACAGCGTCATCGGAGCGAACGGCATGCTCCGCGTGCACGTGGGCGAGTAGCGCAAGCTTGGCTGACTGCCCGTGGGACAGGCGTCCTCGCCTGTCTCCCTCCCTGTAGCCCGTCCCGATCGCGAAGGGCATCGGGACCACGCGCGAGGCCATCCCTGTAGCCCAGAGTGAAGTTGCCCGGTCCTTATCTCTTGGCCCAGTTGACCACCTTCAAGCCTTCGACGCGCCTGAACTCATCCTCGTTGTTCGTCACAAGGGTCGCGCTTTGCGCATGGGCATGCGCCGCAATCATGAGGTCCATTGCCCCAATTGGGACGCCGGCCTTCTCAAGCATACAGCGTATCTCGCCGTAGTGACGAGGAACATGAACGGCGTCGCAATCCAACAAGGCAAATGGAGCCAGGATCTTCGATACGGCCCGGCGCTCCCTTTCTGGATGTGAAGACTTCCCCGCACCATACTCAAGCTCACAGACGGTCACCATAGACACACCCACAGTGGCACCGGCACGGAGATGACGCTGTATACGTCGCCGGATACGTTGCGCCTTCACGTGGCGGGCAGACGCCCGGTCGGGGTCCTTCAGGCCCCGGATCATGAAGACCAGAATGTCCGTGTCGAGCATGTAGAGGTCGGCAGCCACAACTCAAAAGCCCCGGTCTTCAAGCGGCGGCTGATTCCGCTCTGCCATGAAATCATCCGGCAGCTCAGAGAGGCCCTCGGCAAACAGCGTCCACGGTCCCTTTTCGGTAAGAAGCAACCCATCGGCGGTAGGCTGGACGTTGACCTCCCGCGAGTGGAAGCGATAACGCTTGGGCAACCTGACGGCCTGACTGCGGCCTGATGTGAACACCTTGGCTGTGATCATAGGACCCAATCCTTTCTCCTCTAATACCTACCAATCGGTATATACCTTGTGCGCCGGAATGTCAAGTCGAACAGGCTATCAGAATTCCGCAGGCGGCACTCCTCTCACCCGCGCCCTACTTCTGCGCAACACGCATAGACGCTACAGGTTCAGGATCTAGAACGCGCCCCGCCCCAACAGATCTTCCTGCCGCAGGGCATAAGTGTGTCCGACGAAGGGTGTCGGTGAAGAGTGCGGGTAAGAAAGCTCAGTGGGGCTCTTAACCATCCGGCCTCACGCTCGGCGCGCGCGGGCTACATCCAGGACTCCCCAGTAGCCCGCTCACGCCGCAGCGTGGCTGCGCTACCGCGCAGCCTTCACCGCTGCCTCGATCACAGCGGTCGCATCCTTCCAGTCAGCCACTTCGACACCGACGGACTCACCCTCGATGCCGGTGGGCACGGTGATGCCTGGTGCGATATTTTTGGTCGGCATGGTGTAGATGAAAGGCACATCATCGCCGCCGAACTTCGCCTTCAAGCAGCTGCCCAGAACCGACATTTCGGGACCAAAGGTCTTGGCACTCTCCCCCTCGACCATCGC
>CAZCDU010000090.1:0-20104 GCA_964497125.1 uncultured Victivallales bacterium
TTGGCGACAACTGGCTCTACTCTGGTAGTACATCCAGTTGTCTGCTCCTGCGGATCGCTCTCGAGCTCGTAGAACTCGCCGCCTAATACAGACCCCAGAAGGTCTTTCCCATTCGGTGCTGCTGATCGTCCCATTCGTCGCGTAGGCGGAGGAGCTCTTTGCGTAGGGAGGCCACCTTGTCGGTGTAGTCGGGGTTTTCGGCAAGGTTGGTCAGTTCCCAGGGGTCGTTGTTGAGGTCGAAAAGCTGGGTCTGGCGGTCATGTCCTTCTATTGCGTATTCGATGAGCTTGTAGTCACGATCCTTGACGGCGCGATGGACGTCGGTGTAGGCGAAGTAGAGCGTGTCGCGTAGCGGCGTGTCGTTGTCCTGCATGCAGGGCAGCAGATCTTTGCCTTCGACGCTGTCCGGGATCGTCGTTTGCGACAGGCCACAGAGGGTCGGGAAGATGTCGAAGAGGTCGGCGTAGGCATCTGTCGTCTGCCCTTCCGGCACGCCGGGACCCGCAAAGATCAGCGGCACCCGTACGCTGTGCTCGTAACAGCTCTGTTTGCCGAACAGTCCGTGCTGGCCGACGGCCAGTCCGTTGTCGCCCGCGAAAACGATAATCGTGTTGTCAAGAATGCCCATATCTTCGAGCACCTGCACCACACGCCCCAACTCGTGGTCCAGGTGCGAGATCATGGCATAGTACTCCGCAATATGTTCACGGGTTTCTTCAGGGTCGCGCGGGAACGCGGCCAGCTCTTCATCGCGTATATGCAAGGCTCCGTTGTCAAAGGGGTGCCCGCCCATGAAGTTTGGTGGCAGCTCGATGTCAGCCGGATCGTACATGGCGTGAAACGCCTCGGGCATGATGCGGGGATCGTGCGGCGCGAGGAAGGAGATGTAGGCAAAGAATGGCTGTTCGCCATCCTGCTGCTGGATGAAGTCGATGCCGGCGGTGCAGACCATCTCGCTCGAGTGGAGGCCGGCGTTGACGTGGTCGGCAGCGCGGTTCTCGATCTCCTTGCCCTTGAACGGGTCCTTGCAGCGCGGGAGCGTTGTGGTGTAGTTGCCGGTAGCATCGTAGTGGTAAACCGGCACGTTCCAGTGGTCGGCCATGCCTCCAAACATGATCTCGGCGCCATTGCTGAAGCTGCGGTTGAATGACTCACGGCCATTGTGCCACTTGCCAGTGCCGAAGGTGCAATAGCCGTTGGCCCTCAGCGCCTGGCCAAGCGTGGTGTGTTGCTGCGGGATGTTTTGGCCTTCGCCTTCGATATGGAACAGGCTGCGGCCGCTGTGCAGCATGGCCCGGCTGGGCATGCACACCGCGCCCGATGTCCCGCAAGGGATGTGCGCATGCGTGAAGGCCGTGCCGCGCGCCACCAGCCTGTCTATGTTGGGCGTCTTGATGGCGTCGTTACCCAGCGCGTGGATCGTATTGAAACGCTGGTCATCGGTGAAAAAGAATACGATATTCGGTTTGCTCATGGTTGTCCTTTCTTCCATTCGATGCTCTTGACCGTCACGGGCTTGTCCCAGTCTTGTGGCGGTTGGGGTGTGTAGATCGGGTCAGCGTCTCGTTCGGGCCATTGTGGAATCAACGCTTCGAATTTCGCACGCGATGTCAGTGCCGCTTCATCCTCGCTGCCGGTGATATCGCGCTTCTCGTCGGGATCAGCCTGTAGGTCGATGAGCTTCTGTGGCTTGCGGTCCGTGCCAACGTAGAGCTTGTAGCGCTCATCGCGTACGACCCGATCGCGGAAGCACCACTCGTTCTCGACACCGGCGTCACTCACTCTAGCTCTGTTCTGTCCGCCCATGGCCAGGATCCAGTCGCGCTCGACATGGTCCGTCTCGCCACGCAGGTAGGCCGCGAGCGAAGATCCGTCGACTTTGTCATTGCCGGGGACCTCCTGTCCTGCCAGGGCGGCACAGGTCGGGATGATGTCCGTGAAGTCGACCAACGCCTCGCTGACGCGTCCTGCGGGGATGGTTCCCGGCCAGTTGGCGATAAAGGGAATATTCACACCGGGCTCAATGGTCTTTGCCTTACCACCGGGGATGGTGCGTTCTCCAATGTGTCCGACGATCTTCCCGCAGGTGCCGTTGTCGGATGTGAAGATCAGTAGCGTGTCTTCTCTGACCCCCATCTCGTCCAATGCAGCAGTGATGCGCCCCAGCAGGAAGTCGGTGTACCGTACCATCGCCTTATGCTTGCCCTCCTTTCCCTTTGCGTCGGGCTCATGGGGAGTGGTCGTGAATGGGGTGTGGGTCAGGACCATGGGGTAGTAGACAAAGAACGGCCTGCCGGCGTCCTTTTGCTTGCGTGCAAAATCGATGACGAAGTCGCAGAATATATCCGGGCCGAACGCGCCCTGGTAGGTCTGGGAAGGCTTGTCTTTCGTGAAAATGTAGGGATCCCAGTAACGTTCGTTACTCGCCGGATTGCCTCCCTCACCACCGGTCCACATGCACCAGTCGTCGAATCCGGCCTTCTCGAGGGCGTCCGGCTCAACGCGAAAATCGTTGATTTGCCACTTGCCGGCGATGGCTGTGGCGTACCCGGCTTCGCGCATGGTGAGCCCGAGATTACAGGGGTAGGCTTCTACGTCGTAGCGAGCCCCGGCGCCCCAGCGTGGTACATCCCAGTGGTTTACCCAGCCATTGCGATAGGGGTACTGCCCGGTGAGTAGGCACACGCGAGATGGGGTGCATTGGGGCATGCTGTAGACATTCTCACACCGCATGCCGCCCTCTGCCAGCGTGTCGATGTTGGGCGTCTCAACGTCGGTCGCGCCGTAACAGCTGATCCATTCCTTGCCGAGATCATCGAGAAGGACGAATAGAATGTTGGGTTTTGTCATGCGGCTTTCCATATCTCGCCCTTTCAGAGGTCGCGACTTTCGTTCTCTGCGGTTCTTCTTGTTTCCATCCTCCGGCCACTTCTGCTTCAGCCGGTCGAATGACACGCGACCGTATTCCTTGCCTTCAAAACTGTCTTTGACGCTGCTCTCCCAGCCGCCGTACTCGGCCTGCAGCCGCTCGAGCAGTTCCGGCTTCTCGTCGGCCAGGTTGCATTTCTCGCCGGGATCCTCCTGCAGATCGTAGAGTTCCACGTCCTGACCCCACTTGTCGGCGTAGAGCTTGTAGCGGTCCTGGTTCCAGGCGGAGCGGCCCTGGAACTTGAAGCCAATCGTCTTCTTGCGCTCAAATGGCTTGCCCTGGATCAGCGGCAGCAGGCTTACACCGTCTAGCGGACGTTCGTCGCAGCTCTCACCAAACCAATCCATGATCGTGGGCAGGTAGTCGGATGTCACGCAGGGCACGTCGGTGATGCGTCCCGTTTTGATCTGCCCGGGCCAGACCAGCAGGCCGGGGACGCGGACGCCGCCTTCGTAGAGATCGCGCTTGCGTCCGCGGTAGGGTCCGGCGGTTCCCGTGTTGGGGGATGCCTTGCCCTCGGGGCCGTTGTCCGAGCAGTACCAGAGCATCGTGTTGTCCTCGATGCCCAGCGCTTTCAGCTTCTCGCGCAGACGCCCCATCTGTTCGTCCACGCCGCTGATGGAGCCGTAGAAGTTGGCGGCGTCATCTGTCAGGCCTTTTGCCTTGTAGTGGTCGAACAGCTTTGGCCTGGCCACGCAGGGGAGGTGAGGCGCATGGAACCAGACGACGGCGAAAAACGGCGTTTCGGATTCTGCGGCATCCTGAATGAAGGGGAGGGTACGGTCCATGATGACCCGGCTGTCGCAGCCATCGAGATTGTCGGTGACTTTTTGGCCTTTCTCATTCCAGTAGAAGGTGCCGTAGGGGAGGGATGCGTCATTCGGCCCGAGTGCCTTCCAGCCTATGCGGCTGGCGTTGAGGGGCTTCTTCATGGGGTCCCAGGTGGGGACCTTGGCTTCGGTTGAGAAGCAGACATCAAAGCCGTGCTCCCAGGGCGGGTTGTATTCTGGGTTGTTGTCGGGGCGGCCGCGATTGGAGTCCTTCTCCGCCGCGGTGAGTGTGCCGAGGTGCCATTTTCCGAAGTGTCCGGTTGTGTAGCCTTTGTTCTTCAGGAGTTCCATGAGCGTGAACTCCTCGGGGCGCAGAATGCCCTGGTTCGCATGGAAGACGCCCATGCGGTAGGGGTTCCGGCCTGTCAGGCAGCTCGCACGGGTAGGGGAACAGACCGGCGCAGCGGAGTAGAAGCGATCAAACCGCAGCCCTTCCTTCGCCATGGCATCCAGGTGTGGCGTTTTGGCAACCGGGTTTCCGTTGTATCCCGTATCACCCCAGCCCTGGTCATCGGTCATGCAGAGGATGATGTTGGGTCGGCTATTCATGATTGCAGCTCCTTCGCTCATGTGCGGCAACACTGTTAGAGACATGAAGATGGCTAAAAGGCTCGATATAGTTCGGTCAGGCATGTCTAAACGTTCCTTCTATGTATTGCAGTTGTTTGGTGAGTATGACGCTAGTACGAAAGGGTGACAATAACACAAAGGATCAAGTGGATGTCAAAAAACGGATACTCTTGTGTCTGAGGGCGGAGTCTTGCGTGAGATGCTGAGGACCATTCCTACCTTCACTTTCTTTCGGGTGCATATGTGCGGCAACATTGCCGTGTCACCGGAGTGGCGGATTGAGCCGCGCGTGATTGATGATCTCCATCCGCTGATGGTGATGGGCGGCAAGGGGCTTTCCCGAGTAGGGGGGGGATGTGCCTCTCTATCGTGGCCGGATCATCTTTGTTTCGAACGGCGTCGAGTATAGCGCAGAACAGGGCCGAGACGATCCGCCGCATGTTGTGCCGATTCGCTTCTTCATCTATGACAACCGTGGCGATCGTCCGGCTCATGTTCTCAGGCAGCCCATTGCTTTATGGCATGTCACGTCGCACGTTGATCGCTACCAGGCTATCTTTGAGAGCCTGCACCGTCAACATGTTCACAAAGCAGTTCAAGTCCCTGCTCGGAAGCGCTCCGAATACGGTGCGAGGGTAGGCACGGAGCATTGAAAACTGAATCAGAAATGCACGGCCACACCTGCCAGGACGTTCAACTTGTCGTAATCCTTGGGGTGTGACATCTCGGGCAGCTCGGTGGTGGTGTCCGGGTTGTGCGGATCTTCTTCTGTGATATTGCGCAAGCTGAGGAAGGCCTCAAGGGCATCCTTTCTGTAGGTATAGGTCACGTTGGCCACCTGGTAAGCATCTGTGGTGCCGCGCTCACTTACGGCCTGCACGGTTGCGCCCAGCGTATTTCGTGCATTCAGATCGTAGGTAGCGCCAACATTGAGAACTGTTTGAGGTACATTGACGGCCGTCGGGTCATCGTCAATCATGGTGTCTCCCTCATGGTTATACGACGCATTGGCCATGATTCCCCACCTCTTGAACTTCCGTTTCAGATCGACCTCGACGCCTTGGCGCGAGAATCGGCCGGCATTGCTATAGACTACGGCATAGTCCGGATCCGGGGTTGGCACTAATCTGATGAAGTCATCCGCTCTGTAAGAATAGGCATTGATAACGAAGAGAAGACGAGGGGTGCTGTACGTATACGCCAGATCGACACTTGCGATGGTTTCGGGTGACAGGTTGGGATCACCGCTGACACGGCCAAGAACATCAGATGAAGACTGACGAAAACTCGGCGATGTGAAGCCGACCGCGTAGAGGAGTTTCAGCGACTGTTCGTCCGTAAAGCTGTACACTACGCTAGCCCTTGGCGCTACCTTGCTGCCTGCCTTCTCATTGTCGATCACTCTCGCCCCGGCAACACAACGCCATTTGCCTGTCTGGTAGTCAAATTGTGCGTAGACCGCTGATTCATCGGTCGCATCGGCCTGCATTATCGTCGCGAGTGGTGTGGATTGATCGTTGAGCAAGTAGGACCGGTAGTTGCCAATACGCCTCCTTTCAAACTCAACCCCCGCCAGCAGACTCAACCGCTCCACCGCTTCAACATCCAATGCGTATCGGGCGCCGGAACGCCAGCGATAGCTGTTGTCTTTTTCATCAGCAAAGCTAAGAACAACAGGTGGCACATGGAAGTCCAGTGGATACTGGTTGTAGTCTGTGTACACCTTCAGCTCTGACGTCCTCAGCCGCCAGGTATAGTCAATGTGCGCAAGCGTCCCCTCCAAACTGGAGACCTGGGGCAACTCAGACAGCGGAGCGGGACTGTCTGTCGTAGGTGCCACGCGCCCCCGCATGGTCTCTTCATGCATCTGAAAAAGCAGGTTCAAGTTCCTGGTGCCATAGCGAACCAGAACCGAAGACATCTCCTTGGGCCGTGGCATGCGGAGACGGAGATCGTTGAACCGGTACTCACCCGCAAAGCCCTCTTGCTGCTGATGCTCAAAGGCTACGGCAATCCAGGACTCATTGCCCAGGTCTTCGATGATTGCCCCGCCAAGATTGCGGTGGTTATTACTGCCCACGGTAAGCGCCGCCCTGCCTCCTTTCCGTGAGCGGGTAATGACATTGATCACCCCGTTGATTGCGTTGGATCCATAGATGACGGCGCCTGGCCCGCGAATCACTTCGATCCTGTCAATGGCTTCCACGGGAACGACAAGTGTTGTGAACATACTAATCGAAGGTGACCAATAGGGTATGCCATCGAGCAGAAGCAGGACCTCACTGTTTGCAGTCTCCTGAGCACCACGAACCATTACCGTTGAGAAGCCATAGGTTCCTTCATCGACAATGACACCGGGAATGAATGATAGTGCGGCAGCGAGGGACCGTGCCCCCATCCGCATCAGGTCCTTCATGTAGTAGGTAGAGACGATAGCCGGCGTGCTCGAGATTGTCTCGGGTTGCGTTGATGCGACCGATACTTTGACATTCAGCAATTCCTCTAGAGAGAGGACGAGCAGGTCGTCGCGGGGCTCATCAGCGTGGATGTGCGGGAATGCGCACAGGCACGAAACAGCCACCACTCGTAGGAGCTTCTTGTATGGTGGAGTTATCATGTCGATTCCCCCGCTAGATATCAGCCTTGTCCCTGTGATCAGGTTACGAAGACGAGGTCAACGCCGCAAGAGCGTTCTTCGCGCAATTGCGCAGAGAGCCGCGAGGTGATTGAGGACGTGGCAGGTCCGATTGAGGCCCCGTTGCGGATCACGGGGTCGCTGGGGTGCGTCCGAATGCCGCAGCGGGTATCGCACACCGTCTGGTTACGCGGCGGGATGAGGAGTTCTCCGTCATCACCTCTCTAGAATAGCTTTGAGATTCTCGCCTTCTTCTCTTACATGCGTTTTATGAACAGCAATACTCCTCTCCATTTCTTTTCTGGATAGCTTGGATAGCAGATTGCCGGCTCTTATGTAACTCACCGCAGTGAAGACAGACGTTGAACCCTTGGTCTCTATCAAGGACCCAGTGCCGGGCGCCAGAATGGAAAGGGGAAGCGTGACCCATGCGATGCGGAAGATGCACCTTTGGACAACATCGGCATTGCATGTGAGTGCATTGGCTTTCATTAGGTTCATTCTTTCATCTCCCTTGTTTCTTTTAGGGCGGTTGCGTCACCAGTGCGCACGGGGTCGATTCTTCTATGGGCAGACGTCACGTCGACTTCCGAGTGCACGGAGCGTGTCGGCGAGAGTTTCGACCTTGTTGATCGTGCTGGCCTCAATTGCCTTCGTCTCCTTCAACAACGCAATCTTCTCCTCTGGATCCATCTTCCTGTTGCTCGCCTTCTTAAGATTCTCCGCAATCTTCAAGTAATCGCCTCTGAGTTGCGTGCAGAGGTCGTTTGCGGTCCCGTTCTCGTTCCCTATGACGGTGACGTAGTCTGCTGCCATACGGCGGCACTCGCTCCAGACGCTTGCGTTCCACCAGTTGCCATGAGCTGAGCCGGCCGTGGGCACAATCGCTATCCAGTTGTCATAGGCGTCGGGACCCACGCCGTACCCCTCGAGACTGTGTTTTTCGGGGTTCTTCCACAGGTCCACCGCATAGTCCAAGCTGGCCACGATCGCCGCGAGCCGGTCAGCCGGCTGCCCTTTCTCGATCGTGTAGAAGTTGACGTGGAATTTCTTGCCAAACTCCGTCCAGGAACCGAAGGAAAGAGTCGCGGGAGGGAATCTGTTGTGCTTCGGCCACGGGTGAACGGACAGTAGTTTAACGTCGTCATAGCCACGGATGATTTGGTTCTCAAGGTTGATGAGCGAGCAGGGGATTCCCTTGTCGAGCGCTTCACGCAACTTGCGCTCCACATCGGCTCGTGCCTCCTTTGTGGCGGTTGCGTCGAAGAACCCAAGATCGGTCATGCGCAGCCCCATGTTCTCGATCAATGGTTCCGCGTTCTTGCGCTTCCAGCAATACGGGCCACTGGGGCAAAGCTCAGTATGAATGTTGATCAGGAAGGCATGCCCCGAAAGCCCGAAGACCATCGGCACCTCCAGCTTCACATCGTGGTAATCAACAGCCGCCTTGAGCACGCCCATCATGGTGGTGTTCAACGGGGGCTGACTCAAGCCCTTCAGTGTTGTGCCCTCTGCGGCCGCCTCCATGGTGCCTCCTGTTAGTTGGGTCACTATCAATCCGATTGTTGCCATGAGCGCACGGTGTTTCTTCATTCGATTGTCTTCCTCTTTCTTCAGTACTTCATTCGCAAAAGTGTTGTCGGCCGATGATTATGCACCTGGCTTGAGACCTCGCTCGCACCTGCTAACGATGGCAGCTAGCCTTTTCTGTCGCGTCTCCGGCCTTTTCGCACTCTTCAACCACCACAAGTACTGTTTCCTATATGGGCTGTGGCTCGATCCAGCATTTCGTGTTTCACGACCTTGCCGTTCTGGAACGTCAGAACATGGCATCGCTCGATAACGTAGGAGTCTCCGGGTACGCTCGGGAAGTGAACGATGCCGCCGGAAAACCACTTCTTGTCTGGCGCGCCATGTTCTGATTTCAGCTCCTTCACCCCTTCAGTCTTCAGGACTTGGGCTTTGGTTAGCCCAAGAAGGGCAGATGATGATACATCAACAGGCGTTTCGAGTCGGTCGGCTATGGGTGCCAATTCCTGACCCCGTGTCCCTGAGATGGTCCGCGGTTGGAACTCTTTGCATCCGGCAAGAACTGCCGCTGCAATCACTAGCACGGCTCCCGTTGTTATGCCGGCACGGTTTTTCATAGATCACGCTTTCATGTAACGCGAAGCTCAGCGGCGCAGCCTGTCTGCGTTCGCTGGAGTGTCTTGTTGGGCGCCGGGATCATGTATGCCTTGTCGCCTGCTCGGCGTTCGCCTGTAAGGGGTTTCGTTCTTATCCACGCAGACCGTGGCTTGAACGATCGCATTGGGATTCTCGACGGTAATGGGTTCTGCGGCAGCGTAGTTTCGCATGCGGCATCCCGTCAGACTCACTGTCAGGCGTTCCTTCCCCTTTACCAGGATGAAGTCCTGCGACCTACCGACACAGGTGAGCGCTGGATTGTCTCCCGAGAAGCACTCGACGTTGCTGATCGACGTGTGTCCAGAACCTTCGATGATAATGGGATGGATATCAGCCAGGGGTGCACCGGCATTTGCGATGATCGAGCCCTGGGCAATCTGCCAGTTTCGATTGAACGAGCTGTCGCCAAGCTTGTGGATGCCAACCGCAACACAATCGAGGTTGAAGTTCGTGAGTTGACCGTAGCTGGCGGCGCCGAGGCGGATGCCGCCCCAGGTGCCGAACGTAAAGACATCGATCAGCTGAGCGTTGTCGGTATGGTCAATCTCGTAGCAGAAGGTCTTTCGAGCCATGACCGCATCGATCACCGATCGGCCGTGGCCATCGTCAATAAAGCGGCGGTTGGCGGGATTGACGTGGCAGTGCAGGATGCGAGGGATATCGTAGCAGTAATCGACTCGCACGAAGGTGCCTCCGAGCGGGTAGCCATAGCAGTGTTCAATCAGAATCTGCTCGCAGATTGCCTCGGGACTTGCCTTGAAATCCATCGCAAGATACTCGCCGAAAAATGTGAGGCACGAAAGCGTCACGCCCTGCGCTCCTTTCGTCTGCGAAACCTGGATGGTGGGCGGGTATTCGATAATGCGCGTCGCGTCGTGGCTTGTCTGCTGCGGATACCAGAACTGAATTCCGCGCACTTGGGTAGCGTTCTCTACGGTCAGGAACGGGTGATTCTCGTCAGTGATGGCAAAGACGCTGCCAACTGGCTGGGGCTTGTCAGGATGGCGGGTGCCACGCCCGACGGGACCGTGTACCCCAATCAAAGAGACGTTGGCTCGCAGGATCACGCCCCCGGCCACCGGGTAGGGGGCTTCCGACGGTTCGACGAACAACGCCGCCCCCTGCGGCGCCGCCCAGTCAATAGCCTTCTGCAGAGCTGCGGCATTCTCCTCGGCTGTCTTCCCGGGCAGAACACCGAAGTCGCGGATACTCCTCATTCCCTCCTTGATCGCAGCGTGAACGTTCATAGCAGGACCTCCAGTTATACAGACGAACACTCCCATCAGGCATGAGAGGATCAGCTGTTGGGCTTTGGCCGTTTTAGTTGTTCGCAGGGTTTTCAAACCAGATGACCCCCCATCCGCCATTCTCTTCTGTGGTGGCAATGTCCGTATCTCCGTCACCGTCCAGATCTACCAGAAAGGCATTGTCCATCTTCTTGCGCGATTCCGGACTGGGCATGTCCATCAGAGTGTTGGTCCAGTCAGTGGGGGACATGCCGTCACCGGACATGCTCAGATACCAGAGCTGCGCCTCGTATTCCGGGATGATGACAATCTCCGGGCGCTCCGGGTCGCCATCCAACTCCAGAAGCGCCACGCCCTTGGGCTTGGGATTCACCCTGACGCTTCCGGGTTGAGCCGGCTTCTCCACCTCAACCTTCTTGTACGTGGGGACGCCGCCGCTGTTTGTTCGCAGAAAGATGGATATCGTATTGCCGGCCCTCACCAGGTCAAGTCGGCCATCACCGTTCACATCACCAAGGGCCATGAACATCCCACCGGCCGTGGCATCAATCACTTTCACTGGCCATGGTTCGGTCACCTTGTTCTTGCCGGGGTTGTCGAAGTAGAACGTGCCCTGCTTCCTGCGTTCCTGGACGAGAATGTCATTGTCCCCATCGCCGTCCATGTCTGTGACAATAGAGGTCATTGGCCATTTGGCTTGCCCAAGTTCGTATCGCCTCCAATTGGCGGCCTCGTGCTTGCCCTTGACGGGTTGCTTGTACCATGCTGTGGCGCCGATAATGAGATCGTTGAGGCCGTCTCCATCAATGTCGCTGACGACCGGATTACGTGCCTCATTCTTGAATAGGGTCATGCGGATCCACCTCGTGGGATGTCGTACCCCTTTTCCGCCAGGATTAAAATAGACATACCCACCATTGGCGATGTAGTCGACATCACCATCGTTGTCGAGATCTCCAATACCGGAGTCCTCGCATTTTCCATGCCTTGCCAGCTCAATGTAGTCAGTCCATGGGGCGCGGATCTTGCTCCTGCCGGGATTAAAGTACAGGCGGCTGTAGCCACCTTCCTCAAAATTGACGAATACATCCAGGTCACCGTCGCCATCCCAGTCATGGTGGTTAAAACCGTCGGGGCCATGATCATTGGGGTCGGGCTGAATGACATTCACCCGCCAGCCGCTGGGACCGGGAGTTCCGGCATACTGTTTCCAGGCGGCGCGATCGATTTGCTTCTTCTCTCCTGCGAGCACATGAAGCGCTATACACGACAGACCGCAAACGCATGCAATCCGTCCTGCTCCTCTCACATGGTAGCGCCTGCTCATAATCTTCCTCTTCCAAGTCCGAACGCCGGCAGTGGGCGCGGCCTTTAGGGCGTCGCCTACATGGAATTGCCGGCTGTCGGGTTCAATACATCCGCAGGTTGCTCAGGGAATCCCTTGATTCCTCTCGATCTGTCGAACTGATAGATCCGCTCGCCCTGCCATTCCCACTTGGTAAAGGGCAGAGCCTTGAGAGCTTCGCCGTCAAGCGCATCTTGTGCGCCGGGTTGACGACAAGCCATGATAGCTCTCTGTCGCATGAGCTCAACTGCATCGCGCTCATGATTCGCTACGTTGTGAAGCTCGTGGGGATCGTTCTGTAAATCGAAGAGCTGCTCCTTACCGCCATTGGCAAAATAGATGTACTTGCTGTTGGAATCGCGCACCATAACCTTGAACTGCTCACTGCCTGGAAGTCCGTGATAGCCGG
The DNA here is from genome assembly GCA_964497125.1 of uncultured Victivallales bacterium. Taxonomy (GTDB): domain Bacteria; phylum Verrucomicrobiota; class Kiritimatiellia; order UBA8416; family UBA8416; genus CAYLXP01. The sequence goes on from CAZCDU010000090.1 coordinate 12,153, forward strand.
CCAAATACTCGCGGGGTTCGGCAGAATCCGATAGAACGCCGAGAAGGTCGATGCCTTCGCGTACCTCTGCAGCTCCAGCTGCCCCGGTTGCTATACCGAACAGGTCGGTCAGGCATACCAGCTCGGTCCGGCATTCGTCTCTTGGGAGTTGCTCCGGCCAGCTGAGAAGGAAAGGTATGCGAGCGCTGCTATCAAAGAAGCTCTCCTTCTGCCATCCATGGTGATCCCCAAGGTGGTCGCCGTGATCCGCAAAGAAGCAGATGACAGTGTTGTCTGCATCGTCACGTGCCTCGACAGCATCAAGAATGCCTCCGAGACAATCATCAATATACGAGATTGCCCCGTAGTACCTGGCTTTGAGAACCCGAGCGAGGGGAGCATTGATCGCTTCGGCCCATATGATGTCGTTCATCCAGGGGATCTGCTGATCCATGTGGTCTGTCTCGATGTCGCCTTTGATGGGGTCGGGCATACGGTCGGGGTCATACATGCGGTTGAACGGAATCGGTGGTGCGAAAGGAGGATGAGGCCCGATGAAGGAGACCATGCCGAAATAGGGTCTCTTGTCATCGCTGGATATCTGTTCAACAGCGCGAGCCGCGGCCCATCCTTCAACAGCGCAACCAGCAGGTTGGGCACTCATCTGCGGCATGTAATACATCTCGGTACGTTCGCCCATCAGTCCCTCGAGATGGTCATACTCCGGATGCTCACGGTGCAGCCATGAGGCGTACGCATCGCCAGCCCGTTGCTCAGGCGATCCGTAAAGCTCCTCGCTGTGCAAGTGAACGTCATAGCCCAAGTCTTCGTCCCATGGGCCGCTGTGAAATTTGCCTATGCCGAAAGTGCGATACCCCAGGTTTCTCATTGTCTCGGCAAGATATGGTCCGCATCGCTCCGCGATTGTATCAGCCTGGCCGTGAACTGGTTTGGCGCGACCATTGCCGAAGATACGCATGGTGGGCGGTTCGCACCCCGTCCGGACCGTGTAGCGTGCAGGTACACACACGGGGCATGTGGAGTAAGCGTTCGTAAAGCTCACCCCACGTCGCACCAGACGATCCATGTTCGGGGTATAGATGTGCTGATTGCCAAGCGCAGCAATCGTGTCGAACCGCTGCTGATCAGTCATCACGAATAGTATGTTTGGTCGTCCGTCCATTCTGTTCCTTCGGTTACTCCTGATAGTCCGTTGTCTTTCATCGTCTTGTTCTGCCTCTAGCCCGGAGTTGCTATGCCCCTCATAGTCTTCTCAAAATGACATACCGAACATCGATGGCCTCGCTACCTGGAATCTTGGTGGCGCGCAAGGTCAGAGTCCCTGTCTGTTTTGCTAAGGTAACGTTTCCGAGTGTTAACGTCTTCCAGTCTTTTACATAAGATTCCCGAGTGGGTACTCTGTTTTCAATTTCGCCACGCAAGGGCGGATCAAAATGTTCTGTGACTGTTTTCCGAACCGTTTCCCCGCCGAAGTCTAGTTCCATAACTGCACCAACATTGTTCTTCTTACAAGTATAGCGCACTTCAGCTTCATATGTGCCGGAGTTGAGAACTTCAACATCCCACGTGATGTAGTCACTTCTATCCCTCCAATTACGGAAGAAGGAGCAATTTCGATGTGGGCTACTGCGCTTAATGTTGCCATGAGGTCTTCCATCTCGAGCAGGAAGATGAGTGGCTGATGTTCCCCGATGCCCAACAGTGAATGGTCGTGCTTTAGAGGGTCTGACTGCTTCTTTCTCCCAGTCTTTCACGGCTCTCTTAAGTTGCGCCGTGATGCCTGGATGCTCACTGGATACGTCAACCGTCTGTTTGGGATCAGCTATCATATCATAGAGTCTTCCATTATGGCTCAGCCTGTATTGCTGTGTACGAACACTCGAACGCTTTCCCCATCGACTGAAAATCATCCGTTCAGGCCACTCTTCAACCACTCCATCAAGCAGCGGCTTAAGGCTGACGCCGTCTAATGGCTTCTTGCCTACGATAGGAATGTCGCAGAGATCAGTTAAGGTTGGCAGCAGATCAATTGCTCCGGATATGTTCGGAACTGTGATGCCCGACTTAATTGTGTTCGGCCATCGAATAAAGAATGGGGACCTGACGCCACCCTCATCAGTGTGCCCCTTCTTTCCCTTCATTCCATCATTCCATCGCCAACCATTGGGTCCATTATCGCTGAAATAGATGACAATTGTATTCTTAGCTAGGCCAAGCTGGTCCAGCTTGTCCAATACCCGCCCCACGTTCCAATCAATGTTCTCACACATAGCAAGAGCGGCCCGCGTATGACCTATATCTTCTTTTGCTGAGCCCTGATGCTTGAGTGCCAATTTCTTTCCGTCAAATGTGTTCCAGAATTCATCTGGCACCTGCATGGGTGAGTGGGGGGTGCATAGTGGAATGTAGCAAAGAAATGGCTGATCCCTATTCTCCTCGATGAACTTAATGGCATGATCTGTTAGATCATCAGTGATATATCCGTTCCCTCTTACTAGTCGACCATTGTGCTCAAGCTCAGGGCTAAAGTAGTATCCCCAATGTCCGGAGCAAAACCCATAGTATTCATCAAATCCCCGGGCATTTGGGTGGTAGGGCCACTGCATCCCATTATGCCACTTCCCGAACGCGCCCGTGGCATAGCCTGCCGCCTTAAAGCTGTCAGCCATTGTTGATTCATCCACATTCAGGCGTTCGGCTCCGGCACTGACTCCACTAACACCTGTCCTGGTATAATAACGCCCTGTCAGCATCTCTGCACGTGTCGGCGAACACACCGGGCTGACATAAAAACGATCGAATGTTGCTCCATCTCGTGCAAGGGAATCAATGCGAGGTGTGCTGAGGTTTGTATTTCCGTTGATACTCAAGTCACCCCAGCCCTGGTCATCTGTCAGTATCATGACGATATTGGGGCGTGCTTTCGAATCTCGAACATCAACCCTATCCCCATAGAGAAGCGAAGCAGTCAGTGTTAGGAGTATTGGCAGTATATGTTTCACGGATGTTTCCGTCCTTGATGTTTCAGGCTCATAGCAACTTTCGTCATAGCCGACAGACGGGAACGGCACCTTGCCGAAAAAGCAGGGCGGATTCAAGAGCACGTTCTTGATGGACTTCTAAAGACCGAATCCTGTAGTGGCATTCTGGCCGTCTGTTTAGCTTTCCTCTTTGAGTCGAAGGCCACTCCCCAGGCGCGGCCTTCAGGCTGTCGACTATGGGAGATGGTCGGGCTTTCTTTCCTCTGTTGTATCTTTCCGAGATGACGCGTTCTGTCAAGAACTCTGGCCCGGTGGTTTGGTTAGCTCTCGTTCCATTAAGCAGTTATCGCGAACTGGCGCTTCTCCGAGGAGTTAGGCGTTAGGAACTTCGCACAGGCATCGATCTCAGCCTCTTGTCGATCTTGCCTCCCAGGCGTCGGTCGTTAGCTGCCAGGCGTTAGATCCAAGGGGCTGAATCCTGGCGCCTAAGCGCTTTGCTGTCCTGCGGTCAGCCGGTCTCCCTTCGGTCGGCTCTCCATCATCTGAATCTGTGGCCGGCGCAGGCGGTGTCGGCCTCGGCGGGGAGATGGCGTGATACGTGATTGGGACGGTCTCTGCCATGATCGAAGCGTGCAGAAAGGTATGGATGCCCATTTCCTCGCGCGTGGTAGTTTGTTAGCTTCAGAAAAAGGACGGAGATCCATAAACGTACGAAAGCCCCTGAACAATGAAACAGCTGACAGTCACATTGATCTTAGTGCTTCAATTTGCAACGGTTTCTACAGTCTTTTCAGACTGGCCAACCTGGGGGGGGGATTCCGGACATACCTTTGTTTCAGAAGAGCCTTTTCCGGAGAACCCAAAGCTTGCCTGGGCGCGTGAGCTTTCCAGCCCGTCACCGGCATGGCCGCTGACGCAGCAGAAACTCCGGTTTGATGATGCCCATGGCGTGGTCATCGCAGGTGACCTGGTTCTCGTGAACTCATCCGTCACAGATGATCTGACGGCGTATAGCTTAGTCGATGGCGAGGAAAAATGGTCCTTTGCTGCAAATGGTCCCGTCAGGTTCTCTCCCTCGGTTAAAGATGCAAGAGTGTTTCTTGGTGCTGATGATGGGTACCTATACTGCTTGGACCTCAACTCGGGCGAGGAACTTTGGCGTTTCAGAGGTGGGCCGGATGATCGGAAGCTCCTCGGGAATGGGCGCATGATAAGTATGTGGTGTGTCCGCGGGGCTCCGGTAGTTGATGGCGATCACGTCTATTTCGCAGCAGGTATCTGGCCATTCATGGGCGTCTTTATTCATTGTCTAAATACCACAACTGGGGAAGTCGTCTGGACAAACAGCAGCACGGGTTCGACCTATACGATGCAACAGCATTCCAGCCCTGCGTTCGGCGGGGTTGCTCCGCAGGGGTACTTGACAATCTCGGGCGATGTTCTGCTTGTTCCTGGCGGCCGATCGGTCCCCGCGGCATTCGATAGGCATACAGGCCGCCTGCTGTTCTTCAACATGGCAAGCCGTGCTATCGGAAAATCGGCAGGTGGATTCGATGTTAGAGCGGGGGACGACATGTTTGTCAATGGCACGGCATGCTATGCCTTGCCAAGTGGTGAGCCCTTAGCGTCGCACAACGTGTCGATAATTGGAAAATCTGCCCTTTACGGTACGGCGCATGACAGCCTGTTTGCCATATCCGCCGATTTCAAGAGAGAGGAGATCGTCGACCGACGAGGCAGAAAGATAATCCGGCATACACCCGTTGTCCTTTGGGAAAAAGGGATTGCGCTTCAGTCTCTGCTTCTGAAAGCCGGAGATACGCTTCTTGGCGTGGAAGGAGACAAGTCACTTGTCGCCTATAGCCAGGATGCTGCGGACCCTCTCTGGCGATACCCGTTGCCTTCCAGACCCGGACACATTGCCTTCTCAAGTGGGACGCTGGTTGTTTCGACCGTGGACGGATCCATCCTGTGCTTCTCCACTAAGGGGGCAGTTACCGTTGAGCATAAGCTTGCTGAACGTTTGGTGCCAGAAGGAGACAGTGCACTTGCCGCGTTTGCCTTAACTCACATCAAGCGTAGGGATCATGCGTTTGCTCTTCTCGTTCAACCCGATTCCAAAGAGACTATATCTGAGCTCGCCAGACAGACCGACATGGACCTCATTGTCCTGGAACCAGACCTGACACGGTGCTCTGTATTGAGAAGTGAGTTCCCGCCGGAGAGGGTCCATGTCATTGTGGGCGCGCCTGACGACACCGCAATGCCGGCCTACTTCGCCGATCTGGTGATCTGTGGGAACAGGGTCGAGTCCTTCCTGAGCTCAACTGCACAGGCAAAGCAGTTGATCAATACGATACGCCCCTTTGGAGGCGTGCTCATCGCGCCAGCATCTCTTGAGTCACAATTGAAACGTGGCATGAGTGAGAATGAAGCCATCAAACAGGATTCTTCCTACATCGTACTATCAAGAGAAGGCGCGTTGAAAGGGGCTGGAACGTGGACGCACCAAGGTGCCGATCCCGGCAATTCCCTCGTATCACGGGACACGTTGGTGCGACTGCCTCTTGGCATGCTCTGGTTCGGAGGTCCTTCGCACGCAGGGGTTCTGCCTAGACATGGCCATGGTCCCACGCCTCAGAGCGTTGGAGGACGTGTGTTCATGGAAGGTGCAAATATGATCCGGGCAATCGATTCCTATAATGGGAAACTGCTGTGGGAGAAGAACATCTCTAACATCGGTAGCTACTACGACAATACTGCGCACCATCCCGGTGCAAATGAAATAGGAAGTAACTTCGCGTCCTCTCCGGAAGCGGTCTATGCGTTCACGCCTGATAAGTGTTTGAGACTGAATTCAGCCACGGGAGAGGCGGAGGCTGTCTTTCGGCTTCCTGGTAAAGCCCATTGGGGCACAATCAAGCTCTACAAGAGGTATCTCATTGCAGGAGGGGCACCGTTAGCAGTTTCTCCAAAGATTGAAAAGGGAGCTCCGGGCGTTTCAGAGTCTGCTGAGGAGGTCGCGTGGATTATTCCAAAGGCCGGGAAGAAAGAGGTCGTAAAGGCAAGCTGGACTCACATGCGTGGTGTACGGCACAACGCCTCCCATGCTTCTGGCAGTAAACGACTTTTCGTGCTGGATAAGAACACTGGAGCCGTTCTCTGGGAGCGGGATGCTACTTTCAGTTTCCGGCATAACACGATCGTTGCTGCGGAAGATAAGATCTTCCTCATCGACTCGCTCAGCAGCAAGCAGCGTGGCGTCCTCCAGCAGAGCGGTGCTGACGTTCCCTCTGAAGCCAGATTACTGGCTCTGAATATTGGAGATGGGGCAGTGGTGTGGGAGAAGAGCGATAACGTTTTCGGAACCTGGCTCTCCTACTCTGCGGATCACAAAGTGCTGTTCCAGGGCGGGAGTGCGAACCGCGACAGGGCGTGGGACGAAACGGGCGCCGGAATGGTCGTTTACAAGGCTGAGACCGGGGATGAGTTGTGGAGCAATACCGATAGGTATGGCGGCCCCGTTCTGCTTCACGGGGACAACGCAATAACGCAAGGGGCTGCTTATGAGTTGCTGACCGGCAAGAAGCTCAAGGTCAGTCATCCGATATCCGGCAAAGAAGTGGAGTGGAAGTTCACACGCAACTATGGATGCAATACGGCGATTGCCTGCAAGAACCTGCTTACGTTCCGATCTGCGGCTGCTGGCTACTACAACCTTGCAAACAATAGTGGCACTGGGAATTTCGGGGGATTCAAATCGGGCTGTACAGCAAGTCTGATTCCAGCAGGTGGTGTTATTAATGCTCCAGACTACACGCGAACCTGTACGTGTAGTTATCAGATACAGTCATCTTTGGCATTAGTACCAATGCCTGATGTGGATACGTGGACTTTCAACAGCATTGCAGATGCAGATTCAATTGAGCGACTGGGCATTAACTTCGGTGCTCCTGGCGATCGAATGGCGGAGAGTGGCACCTTATGGTTGGAATGGCCCATTGTTGGTGGCCCATCTCCCAAAATACCGGTTGTTGTTGAGCCAGGATATGAGAGATTTGATTCTCATTCATCCATCATAGAGGGCGAGCACCCCTTGGAATGGGTTGCCGCTTCCGGGCTCACAGGGATGACTCAGATATCAGTCAATTTGCCATCAAACGGCGTTCATACAGTCAATCTAGTTATCCCGGGCCACAGAAACGCGGGGCCATTTACGATTGCACTGAACGGAACGCCAATAGTTGACGATGTCAGACCCGTGTCCGGGCAGCCGGAAGTGAAGACGTTCAGAGGTGTTTCTCATGACGGGACATTATCACTGACGTTTTCCGGCAAGAACCCCGCAATATCCGGTCTGGAGTTGATAAGGGAGCCAGCCCATAGGTGAGCCAGAAGGGGGCTTGGGCTCCGGCAATGATTCATAGCTGGAAACCAGAACGCATCTTGAGAGCGCTTCTACACACTCGGCAGGCCTGGCTCTTCTATGTCTCCCTGCGGCTGTAAGCCGTACCGTCCATTGGCCTTGTTCGATTCCTCTATCGGTAAACATCTCGCCGATTCCCGACGCGAACGACACAGACGATGAGCCTGTCGTCTTCGATCTCATACAGGATTCGGTAGTTCCCTTGTCTGAGGCGGTAACGCTCCTGCCCTGAGAGCTTCTTGCTACCTGAAGGACGGGGAGTATCCGCCAGGGACTTGATAACGGCAACAATGCGCCGGGCATCCTTCTTCGGAATGCCCCTCATGTCCTTTGCGACGGACTTGCGGACGATGACTCTATATTGTGCCATCGCGCTGCAGTCCTTTTACGAAGTCTTCGAAATCAACGGTTGTCTCATTCGCTCGCTCATCAAACAGGGCAAGGTCGCGAGCATCCTCGGCGAGCTCGTCTCGAACGGCGTCATTGATCAGTTCGGAGACAGACCGTGCGGTTTCAACGGACTGCAAGCGAAGCGCCTTGTGCAG
>CAZCDU010000091.1:0-20030 GCA_964497125.1 uncultured Victivallales bacterium
CTCTGCCACCGCACTCCAAGTTGCCGCCTCCCAAACTTGGAGTGCGGCGGCAGAGTCCTTGGGCGCGTCAGCGGCCAGGGACGGCGACGCCGCTTTTCCGCGGAACCCGAGCAACCAGCGCCATATGAAATTAATGCTCGTTTACGTGATCTGCCGCGCTATCATCCACAGCATGCGCTCCGGAGATACAACCGCACCAAACGCCACAGCCTGGCCGCATGCCCCGGTGCACCGCCTCTCGGAACCGGGCACCTACTTCGTCACGGCCGGCACCTATCAGAAGTCCCACCATTTCCGCGGGCCCAAGCGCATGGGCGTGCTGCACCGTGGCTTGCTGCAGGTGACGCGCAACGCGGGGTGGCAGCTCGAGGCTTGGGCCGTCTTTTCAAATCACTATCACTTTGTCGCTCACTCCCCCGAGAATGCAGGAGATGCCGGCAGCCTGTCGTATGTTCTGGGATCGCTGCATGAGAAGACGGCAAAATGGATCAATCGGCTTGACGATCAGAAGGGCCGCAAAGTCTGGTTCAACTTTCGCGACACACGTCTGACCTATGAGAAGTCATATCTCGCGCGGCTGAACTACTGTCACCAGAATGCGGTGAAGCATGGGCTCGTTCGCGTCGCAAACCAGTACCCCTGGTGTTCGGCAGCCTGGTTTGAGCGCACGGCCGGCGCGGCTCAGGTGAAGACAATCTACGGCTTCAAGAACGACAGGCTGGACGTGCCGGATGATTTCGACGTGTCTACGGATTGGTGAGGTCAGCTAGAAAAGCGGTGTCGCCGCTACGCTCTGCCACCGCACTCCAAGTTGCCGCTTCCCAAACTTGGAGTGCGGCGGCAGAGTCCTTGGGCGCGCCAGCGGCCAGGGACGGCGACGCCGCTTTTCGCAGAGCCCAACAGTTCCCCCTTACCCGCCCCCACCTAATCGGTACTGCCGTGGGGTCATGCCGTAGGTGGCGCGGAAGGCGCGGTGGAGGTATTGGGTGGAGCGGTAGCCGATCCGGGCGGCGATGTCGGTAATGGAGTCGTTCGTCGAGCGCAGCAACTTGCAGGCAGCGTCCAGCCGGCGTCGGCGCAGCTCATCTCTGACGGTGCGACCCAGCGAGCGCTGAAAGGCCCGCTCGAGCTTACGGCGGTTGACGCCGACGTCCCGGGCCACGTCGTCGACCGACAGATCCTGGTCGACGTGATCCCACATGAATCGCAGTGCCCGCGCGACGGTCGGATCGGCCACAGCCAATACGTTGGTGCTGTGGCGCTCAATGATTCCTGCCGGGGGCACCATGATCGGCTCCGTAGGCGCCGCTTCGCCCTTCATTAGTCGGCGCAGCAGCCGCATGGCCACCCTCACGCTAGCACCTAGGCCGGGATCGACCGACGACAACCGCACCGGTGCGATCTCACACTGCACCCAATTGCCGTAGCCGAGTACCGCGACATCTTCGGGGATCATCAGCCCGACCTGCCCACAAGCGAAGCCAACGCGCTCCGCCATGATGTCGTTGAAGCAGAACACCCCTACAGGTTTGGGCAGGGCCTTGAGCCAGTCGAAGAGATCACGCGTCCGCCGCGCATCCCGGTCCGAACCCTTATCGCCCGCCCGGTTGCTCGCGGCACGACTCAAGAGGTGGAAGGTCATTTCCAGTTCCGTTGCGCGCTCACGGTATGCCACATACGCCACGTGCATATTGGCCTCCTCGCTCTCGGGGTCGTATCCCACGAACGCAACATGCTGAAACTGTCGTGAGGCAAAGTGCTCGGCAGCGAGCCGTCCGCTCATGGCGAGGTCCGGGAGAACCGCCGGCAGCACGTCGTCATCGGGATGCGGCCGTGCACCGAACCGTACGGCGGGACAGCCCGCTTTACGCAGCTGCTGCGCCAGTGGCGTGACCGCCAGGTCTGTGATCAGCGCCCCGGTGAAAGGCTGATCGGCAACCGGATCGGGTGACGACCCCCAAGTGCCCCGCAGCTCCCAGTTCCATTCACGGGCGAGCTCAACCATCGGCCGAATAGCGTCCCCGTGCAGCCCTGACAACAGCACCAGGGGGCGCTGACGCTTGCGCACGATTCGTTTCTGTTTAGGTCTAGCCATAGGAGATCCGCTACAACCGTGACCTTGGCGCCGTTTCATGTCAAGTGCTGGACAATTAGCTGTTACTCACATCAGAGGCGTTAGGCGCAAGTTTCGCGCATCTAGCGCGCACCTGCATCCAGTGGGAGACAACTGGACGTCCTTCTAGAGTAGAGCCAGTTGTCGCCAACTGGCTCCTCTCGTCAGTGGGTATCACGCCTATTGGCCTTGAATCCAGCTCGAAGCCTCACAGATTAAGTGAGACATTATGGCTCAATTCGTGATTCTGATACCCAGAGTGGGACAGAGTGGCCCTGGTTTGTTGGGTGGTTGGCACACTGTCTCAATTCCTGCATATTCTTTAAATGATTGAGGGTTAGTGGGTTGCGTCGTTCTCTCGTGAAAAATGAGGCATGCTGGCACGGTGCGTGCTAACAGACGGGGTGGCACAGTTTGCCAATTTAGATCTTGAAGGGAGCCGACAATGTCAAAAGTACTGGGAATTGACTTAGGAACGACGAATTCGTGTATGGCCGTCATGGAAGGTGGCGAGCCGGTTGTGATTTCAAATGCTGAGGGTACGCGTACAACGCCCTCCACCGTGGCTTTCGCCAAGAATGGTGAGCGCCTTGTAGGGCAGGCGGCAAAACGCCAGGCCGTGACGAACCCGAAGCATACGGTTTTCTCGATCAAGCGCTTCATGGGCCGCAAGTATGACGAAGTTGCCCATGAGATCTCGCTTGTCCCTTATGAAGTGGTGAAAGCCGCCAACGGCGATGCCCACGTGAAGATCGAAGACAAAACCTATTCGCCGCCCGAGATTTCCTCGATGATTCTCCAGAAGATGCGCGCCGACGCCGAGGAGTTCCTGGGTGAGAAGATCACGCAGGCGGTCATCACCGTGCCGGCCTATTTCAATGACAGTCAGCGCCAGGCCACGAAGGATGCAGGCAAGATTGCCGGTCTGGAAGTACTGCGTATCATCAATGAGCCGACTGCTGCGTCACTGGCCTACGGTCTGGACAAGAAGAAGGAAGAGAACATTGCCGTATACGATTTTGGTGGCGGCACGTTCGATATCTCGATTCTCGACATCGGCGATGGCGTCTTCGAGGTAAAGGCCACCAACGGCGACACGCACCTCGGTGGTGACGATCTTGACCAGGCGGTCATCGATTGGCTTGTGGATGAGTTCAAGAAGGAGAATGGCGTTGACCTCTCGCAGGACAGCATGGCTTTGCAGCGTCTCAAGGAAGCTGCCGAGAAGGCCAAGTGCGAACTCTCCAGCTCGCAGCAGACCGACATCAACCTGCCGTTCATCACGGCCGATGCCAGTGGCCCGAAGCACTTGAATGTGAATCTCTCACGGGCGAAGCTCGAGCAGCTCACCGAGGCATTGGTTTCGCGCGCTTCCGATCCCTGCCGCGCCGCGATGCGCGATTCCGGTGTTGCGGCTGTAGACGAGGTTATTCTCGTGGGTGGCTCGACCCGTATGCCCAAGGTACAGGAGATGGTCAAAGAGCTCTTCGGTAAAGACCCGCACAAGGGTGTGAACCCGGACGAGGTCGTGGCTGTCGGTGCCGGCATCCAGGGCGGTATCCTGGCGGGCGACGTCAAAGACGTTCTGCTTCTTGATGTAACGCCCCTGTCGCTCGGTATTGAGACGCTGGGTGGCGTGATGACGACGCTCATCGAGCGCAACACGACAATCCCGACGAAGAAGAGTGAGATCTTCTCCACGGCGGCTGATAACCAGCCGACAGTGGAAATCCACGTTCTGCAGGGCGAGCGCAAAATGTCCGGCGATAACAAGTCGATTGGCCGCTTCCACCTGGACGGCATTCCGCCGGCCGCGCGGGGTGTCCCGCAGATCGAAGTGACCTTTGACATCGATGCCAACGGCATTCTGAATGTCTCGGCCAAGGATCTCGGCACGGGCAAAGAGCAGAAGATCACGATCACGGCTTCCAGTGGGCTGAGCGATGACGAGGTCAAGAACATGGTCGACGACGCCGAGCGCTACGCGGATGAGGACAAGCAGCGTCGCGAGTCTGTCGAGACCAAGAACACGGCTGAGAACATCGTCTACCAGACTGAGAAACTCCTCAAGGAACAGGAAGAGAGCGTTGATGCCGAGAAGAAGGGCAAGATTGAGGCGCTCATTGCTGACCTGAAGAAGGCGATCGAATCGGATAACACCGAGGAGATGAAGTCCAAGATGGAAGCACTCAACACCGAGATGCAGGCCATCTCGCAAGAGATGTATGCCAAGGCCCAGGCTGCTCAGCAGGAAGCTCAGCAGGGCGGCGAAGGCGGCCCGGCGCCCGAGGGCGGAGCTGAAGAGCCCAAGGCCAAGAAGGAAGACGAGGGCGAAGTCATCGACGCCGATTTCGAGATGGTTGACGACGACAAGAAGTAGGTGCGCGTCCTGCGCATATCACAACTGATGGGTCTGCATTCTGCAGACCGCAACACACAAGGAGAGGGTGAAGTAGATGAAGATCAAACCACTAGGTGATCGAGTACTGGTCAAGCCTGTCGACGCGGCAGAGGAGAGCAAGGGCGGTATCATCATTCCGGATACAGCCAAAGAGAAGCCCCAGGAGGGCAAAGTTATCGCCGTTGGTACCGGCAAACTGGATGAGAATGGTAAGGCTATTCCGTTCAACGTGAAAAAGGGCGATCTCGTTCTTCTTCCGAAATACGGCGGAACCGAAGTGAAGATTGACGACGTAGAATATCAGATCGTACGCGAAGATGATATTCTTGGCGTGATTGGCTAGACAGAAAACGAAACAGGAGATTTGAGCAATGGCTGACAAAGGTAAGCAGTTGAAGTACGACGTCGATGCACGTCAGGCCGTTCTGGCCGGAGTTGAGAAGCTGAGCCGCGCTGTGACGGTTACGCTGGGTCCGTGTGGCCGTAACGTGGTTCTGGACAAGAAGTTCGGTTCCCCGACGGTAACGAAGGACGGCGTGACGGTTGCCAAGGAAATCGAGCTTCCCGATCCATTTGAGAACATGGGCGCACAGATGGTGCGTGAAGTATCGAGCAAGACCAGCGACGTGGCCGGTGACGGTACGACGACGGCAACGCTCTTGACCGAAGCGATTTATCGCGAAGGTCTCAAGAACGTGACCGCGGGCGCCAACCCCATGAGCCTGAAGCGTGGTATCGATAGCGCGACCGAGATCGTGGTTGAGAAGATCGCCAAGATGAGCAAGCGCGTGAAAGAGCACACCGAGATCGCCCAGGTTGCGACCATTTCCGCCAATGGCGACACCACGATTGGTGACATCATCGCAGACGCGATGGACAAGGTCGGCAAAGACGGCACGATTACGGTTGAAGAAGCCAAGACGATCGAAACAACGCTCGACGTGGTCGAGGGTATGCAGTTCGACAAGGGCTATCTTTCCCCTTACTTCGTAACCAACGCTGACAGCATGGACGCGATCCTCGAGGACGCTTACATCCTGATCCACGAGAAGAAGATCTCGAATCTTCAGGACCTGCTTCCGCTGCTGCAGAACGTGGCCAAGGCCGGCAAGCCGCTGATGATCATCGCTGAAGACGTCGAGGGCGAAGCCCTGGCCACGCTCGTGGTGAACCGTCTTCGCGGTACGCTGCAGTGCTGCGCCGTCAAGGCTCCGGGCTTCGGCGATCGCCGCAAAGCCATGCTGGAAGATATCGCTGTTCTGACCGGTGGCCGTCTGTTGACGGAAGATCTCGGCATCAAGCTCGAGAACGTTACGCTGGACGACCTGGGTAGCGCGAAGCGCATCACGGTTGACAAAGAGAACACCGTGATCGTCGAAGGTGCCGGCAAGACCTCAGACATCCAGGGCCGCGTTGTTCAGATCAAGCGTCAGATCGAAGACACGACATCAGACTACGACCGCGAGAAGCTCCAGGAGCGCTTGGCGAAGTTGGCTGGTGGTGTTGCTGTGATCAACGTTGGCGCCGCAACCGAGACCGAGATGAAAGAGAAGAAGGCTCGCGTTGAGGACGCCCTGCACGCCACGCGCGCTGCGGTCGAAGAGGGTGTGGTCGCCGGTGGTGGCGTTGCCCTGCTGAATGCCCAGAAAGCGCTGGATAAGATCGAGGCTACTGGTGACGAAGCCGTTGGTGTCGAGATCATCCGCAAGTCGATGGAAGCTCCGCTGCGCACACTCGTGAGCAACGCGGGTCTCGAAAGCGCCCTGATCGTGGCCGAAGTGAAGAAAAACCGTTCTGCGACCTTCGGGTACAACGTACGTACGGGCGAATTCACTGACCTGATCAAGGATGGTGTCCTGGACCCGGCCAAGGTAACACGTTCTGCACTGCAGAACGCCGCAAGTATTGCGGGTCTGTTGCTGACGACCGAGTGCATGGTCACGGACCTGCCGGCTCCAGAGCCTCCAATGCCTGCCCCAGACATGGGCGGCGGCATGGGCGGAATGGGCGGCATGGGCGGAATGATGTAAGTTAAGTGGTTGACTTCAGGAAACGGGGCGCATAGTATGCGCCCCGTTTTCATCTTTTTGGGAGAATAGCATTGAATATTGAGCTTATTACGCAGGCAAAAGAGCGCATTCCCAACGTCCCCGTTCTGGTTAACATGGTTTCGAAGCGTGTTCGCCAGCTGAATGCCGGTCACCGTCCTCTCGTGAAACCCAAGGTTGGCGAGGAGCGGACTGATGTTGCTTTGCGGGAGATCGTCGAAGGCAAGCTGATTGCTGAACTCGATTTCACGGATGCGCCCTCCCTGACCGACAGGGCCTAATGGCCGCTGGCGCTTCGAATATTGCCACCAATCGCAAGGCCCGGCACGACTACGAGATTCTCGAACGGTTTGAAGCGGGAATCGAGTTGCGTGGCACCGAGGTCAAATCTCTCCGCGAAGGCCACGTCAGCCTTGTGGGTTCTTTCGCCGAGATCGACGGGCGGGAACTGCTCCTGCAAGGCGTGACCATTCAGCCTTACGAGTTCGGCAACCGGTTCAATCACGCTCCTGACCGTCCTCGCCGTCTTCTGCTCCACAAGCGCGAGATCCTGAAGCTTAAGGCGCAGACCGAGCAGAAGGGCCACTCGCTGATTCCGCTTCGACTCTACTTCAAGGGCCGCAACGTAAAGGTCGAGCTAGGCCTTTGTCGCGGCAAGAAGCAAGCCGACAAGCGCGAGGCCCTCAAACGCCAGACTGCCGACCGCGAAGCCGGCCGCGCCGTGGCAGCCGCCCGGCGACGGTAGGGGAAGCTCCCTCAAACAGACCCCTTGATTCTTTCGCCTAGAATCGCGATACTCTCTACAGCAAAAAAGGAGACCCTTTCATGAATTTGATCGCTTTTGGCCAGCCCGGCCCAACCGAACTTCTGATTATTCTGGCAATTGTACTTCTGCTCTTTGGGGCAAAGAAGCTGCCGGGGCTGTCGCGTTCGCTAGGCAAGAGCCTCAGTGAATTCAAGAAAGGCCGTGAGGAAGGCGCCAAGCCGGACCCCGAGGCTATTGATTCGGGTTCGGATGAGACGAAGACTGACGGTTGAGGCCAGTTGATGCTGAATCGTCCCTGCAGCGTAGCTGAATCCTAACGGATCCAGCTACAAAGGGACTGATGCATTCCCACTAGAAGTAGCTGGATTCGTTAGAATTCATCCGCTCGATCCAACCCTACTCACCCGCATTATCGGTTGCGGGGATCTCGACCACTGCCGGTATCTCGATGGCAGGTGCGACGGCAGGTGCAGCGGCGGTGGGTACCTCCGGCGTGGCGCCGGATTCAGCGTTTTGCTGCTTCTCGATGTCCAGGACGACTTGTGCCAGTAGGTCCTCGGCTCGCACGCTCCATGGGCTTTCAGTCTGGTTGGCAATGAAGTCCTCATAGATGGCGCGGGCTTCATCAAGCCGGCCAAGCTGTTCATAGCAGCGTGCCTGGCCAAACAGAGCCTGTGGCACCAGGAAACTGTCCGCATTCGCGGTTGCGAAGGCCGCAAATGCAGCTGCTGCTTCTTCGATGGCTGCGCTGTGGTTGCGTGCCTCGATACAGAAGATTCGCCCGAGTTCCGCCGTGGCGACCATGCGGTCTTCAGGAAACGTGCTCAGGAACTCTTCATACTTGTCTGCCGCGATTTCGTAGTTGGCACTGTCGTAGTAGAGTTTAGCCATGGCGAGCAGGGCGCGTGGTGCAACCTTGGTTTTGCCATAGGTTGCGTATACGGATTCGAAGTCTGGGATGGAACGGGCAGCGGCCAGATCCTGCGCAGCCTGCCTGACGTGATTCTCTTTGCGCGTGGTATAGAGGTGGACGGCGGCGACGCCAAGCATGATGGCCAGAAGCGCTGTGACCGCGGGTTTGCCGTAGGTCTCGATGAGCTGTTTTACCTCGGCCAGTTCGTCATGCTGATGTCCGTGGTGGGCGGGCTCTTGCGGAGTTTTTTCTGTGTCGGTCATAATGTTCCTCATTGTCGCGTCATAAAGAGCCCCAACTATATGCTGTTCATACCGTGAAAAAGCAAGGTTAATCAGATAGCATCCATTTATGTTACCCCAGCTGTGAGGTGAGACCAGATAGTTATGTTTTAGGCCATGTGACAAGATTCAGCGTGTAAGTACCCAAATACCCAAGCACCCAAATACCCAAAGAAACACCTAAACACCCAAGTGCCCAAGAAACTGCAGGGACCTCAGAGCATCAGCGTTCCCTCGCTCGGTGCACTTGGTACTGCCTGTGCGATGGCAATCTGACTCGCTCGCATATCGGCGGGCCACGCCCTTGAGCCAAGGGCTTTGCTGTTTGGATATTTCGGGGTTCTTTGGGTAATTGGGTATTTGGGTACTTGGGTATTTACGGAGTTGACACCGACTGCGGTCAGTTTGACACTAGGCTACCAATCATGAAAGGAACACGATGCTGAAACTCGGTGTTAATATTGACCACGTTGCGACATTGCGGCAGGCGCGCGGGACGGCGTATCCGGATGTCCTGACGGCCGCGCGCTGCTGCGAAGCTGCGGGCGCGGACGGGATTACGATTCATCTGCGGGAGGATCGCCGCCATATCCAGGATGCTGATGTCTATACACTTCGCGAAGCGCTGATGGTCCGCATGAATCTTGAGATGGCCAATTCCCCTGAGATCGTGGCGATCGCGCTGGACGTCAGTCCTGACGAGGTGTGTCTCGTGCCCGAGAAGCGCGAGGAACTCACGACAGAGGGTGGCTTGGATGTCGCGGGGCAGTTCGATGAGCTGAAGCCGACCGTGGCCGCCCTGACCGAAGCCGGTATTTTAGTCAGCATGTTCATTGATCCCGAGCCGGCACAGATTGAAGCGACGGTTGCCTTGGGTGCACCCTATATTGAGCTTCATACCGGTACGTTTTGCGATGCGACAGGCGACGAGGCTGACGCCGAGATGGCACGGCTCATCGAGGGCGCGCAGCTGGCCACGACAGCGGGGCTGAAGGTTAATGCCGGCCACGGCATCAATCTCGACAACCTTGCCGGTATCCTGCGCATGCCATACCTGGACACGCTGAATATTGGTCACAGTATTGTTGCGCATGCCGTTTTTGTCGGGATGGAGAATGCTGTCCGGGCCATGATGGCCGCGATGGGCGCGTACGACGGGGGCATTGAGTAGAGCAGCGCAGCCGAAGGCAACTGGCCGATTCCCATCGGCAACGGAGTGGCAAATGGGAAAGCAGAACACAGAAATTGAGAGTGGGAATGCACTGTGCGTGAGGGGAGTGTGGCTGTGAGTGAACGTTTCCTGGGTACGGGCGTTGACCTGGTTGAGAATGAACGAATCGAGGAGATGGTGCAGCGTTGGGGTGCGCATTTCCTGGACCGTGTCTTTTCACCGGACGAACAGGCCTACTGCCAGGAGAAGGCCGTTCCGAGCCGGCATCTCGCGGGCCGTTTCGCGGTTAAGGAGGCGGTGTCAAAGGCCTTTCGTACCGGCATTGGTCCCCGTTTCGGCTGGTTGGACCTGGAGGTGGCACGCAATAGCGAGTCGGGAGCGCCCTCGGTTAAGTTACACGGCAAAGCCGCCGAGTACGCCGACCAGCTTGGTGTGACACGCGTGATGATCAGTCTGTCACACACGCGGCACCACGCTGTCGCCAGTGCGGTGCTCCTGGGTGTTGAAGATGGGGATGATCTCTCATGAAGACTGTTCTTGCTTCCGAGATGCGCGAACTAGACCGCCGCACGATTGAAGAGTTTGAGGTCCCCGGTGAGGTACTCATGGATCGTGCCGGTTATGGAATTGCCGACATTGCCCGCCATCTTGCCCGCACGAGCGGCCTGGGCGATGCCCTCATCCAGCTGTTCGCCGGCCGCGGAAACAATGGCGGCGATGCTTTTGTTGCCGCGCGCTACTTGAAGAAGATGGGTTTCAATATTGAGGTCTATTTCGCCGGCGAAGCATCGGCTGTGTCCGGCGACGCTCTTAAGCACCTCCTCAAAATGCGTTCAGAGGGCATCGCCTTGCGCGAGCTGCCGACGCTTGAAGATTGGGAGATGCTGCGGGCGACACCGCAAGCGGCAGGGGATATCCTGATTGATGGCCTGCTTGGGACAGGCATTACGGGCCCCGCCCGTGGCCCCGTAGTTGGCGCCATCCAGGTGATCAACGCATTTGCCCGCCGCGGCCTGGTGTTGGCCATCGATGTGCCCTCTGGCTTGAACTCCGATACCGGGCGTGCCGACGGTGATGTTGTTGTGGCTGATCTTACGGCAACAATGGGGTTGCCAAAGCGGGGCCTGGTGTTTCCCCCTGCACTCCCCGTCGTGGGTACCGTTGAGGTGATCGATATCGGTGTTCCCCCGGCGCTCACGGAGCCGCTGACATCTTCGGTCGACATGATTACGATCGACGATGTCGCGCGCATTCTCGGCGGTCGCCGTTCTCGTATCTCACACAAAGGGTCTTATGGTCATGTGCTGCTGATTGGTGGGGCGCCGGGCTACGCCGGTGCGATCGGTATGGCTGCCATGGCGGCAGTGCGGTCGGGGGCTGGACTGGTTTCCGTTGTTACGCCGAAATCGGTGGCGCCGGTTGTTGCCGGTATGGTTCCGGAAGCCATGGTCCACGGCGCAGAGTCGAATGCAGAGGGATCGCTTGCTGCAAATGCTCTAGGAGGCCTTGATAACGATCTAAGCAGCTATGACGCCATATTGGTTGGTCCCGGCATGACGCCGCATTCCGATACAGGAGAAGTTCTCAAGTACGTGCTGGATGCTCCAGGCAGTGTCATTCTGGATGCCGATGCACTCAACGTGATTGCCACCGGACCCAACCTGCTGGCTACGAAGCGTAACGGCGTGATTCTTACACCGCACCCCGGCGAGATGGCTCGTCTACTGGGATGCGATACCGCGACGGTACAGGACGACCGTTTTGACGCTGCCTCACGCGCGGCCGAGAAGTTTGGGGCGACGGTCATTCTAAAGGGCGCGGGAACTGTCGTTGCTCAAGAGGGGCATGCGCCGCGCGTGAACCTGTCTGGTAACCCCGGCATGGCCACGGGGGGAATGGGCGATGTTCTGGCTGGGCTCACCGCTGGCCTGGCCGCACAGGGGATGTCGCCGGCTGATGCCGCTTGTGCCGCCGTACACATCCATGGTCGGGCAGGGGACTCCGTCGCCCTGCTGACCTCCCAGGCCGGCATGACCGCTACCGACGTGATCAACGAGCTGCCACAGGTCTTTCGCGGGATTCAAGGCCGGTGAATGACCCTGGCAGATCTCCCCTTTTCCCTCGCCTCACGCTGGCATATCCTCCTTTTCGGTGCTAAAAAGGTGAGCACATCCGGCGCTTCATTGCGTTCGCTGAGCGGATTCTGAAAGGGCCCTTTATGCTTGAGTTTTTCGTCAACCGGGAGCGAGTTGCGGTGGTGGCTCCACCGGGCGCCGTCCTGCTGGATGTCCTCCGTGGCGAGCTGGGACTGAAGGGAACCAAGGAGGGCTGTCGTGAGGGGGACTGCGGGGCATGCAGCGTCCTGATCGGTGAACGCACGAAACGAGGGGTTGTCTATTCGTCAGCGGCGTCCTGTCTGCTTCCCGTGGGGTCCCTGCATGGTCAGCACATCGTGACGATCGAGGGCCTCACAGAAACCGGTCTTTCCCCGATTCAGCAGGCGATTGTCGATGAGGGCGCTACACAGTGTGGTTTCTGCACCCCCGGTATTGTGGTTGCGCTGGCCGGCTTTCTCCTGACTAGCGAGTCATTCAGCGTCGCTGATGCTGAGGCGGCTGTTGAGGGCAACATCTGCCGCTGTACGGGATATGCATCCATTCGGCGGGCAACACAACGACTGGTTACGCAACTCGCCGACGTTGATGCCGATCAATCGACTCGGCTCGAGCAGCTTGTTGGGGGGGGACTTCTCCCCAGCTACTTCCTGGACATTCCCAAGAGCCTCGACGCCATCGATCCCGAGCATGCCCCGAGTCCTGATGCTGGGCCTGCCGTACGCGTGTCTGGTGGCACAGACCTGTTCGTGCAACAGGCAGACCAGCTCGTTGATGGCGAATTGCGCTTTCTCGGGAACGACGAGAGCCTGAAAGGCATTGAGAGGATCGACGATACAGTGGTTATTGGTGCGGCCACTCCGGTTGAGTCTCTGCTTCATGACCCGCTGGTACAGGATCTATTCCCAAAGTGGCCCGACCTGCTGCGACTGGTTTCATCGACGCTGATCCGCAACCGTGCAACCCTTGCCGGCAATATCGTCAACGCCTCGCCGATTGGTGACCTCTCGATTCTGCTCCTGGCACTTGACGCACAGCTCACGATCCGCTCCGGGGGTTGCCTGCGGCATGCTGCTCTGGATGTGTTCTATCACGGATACAAGCAATTCGACCTGAAGTCTGAAGAGATCATTGAAAACGTCATCATTCCCATTCCCGCGACCGGGAGTCTGACCAATTTCGAAAAGGTCTCGCGTCGGGAGCATTTGGACATTGCCAGCGTGAACACGGCACTATCCGTTACGGTTGAGGCCGGCATCATCACGCGGGCCCGCGTTGCGGCCGGAGGCGTGGCACCTGTTCCGCTATTTATGAAGCAGAGCTCCGACTGGCTATCCGGACAGCCGGTTTCTCCGGCAACAGTGACAGACCTTCTCTCCGTCGCCGACGCGGAGATTGCTCCCATCAGTGATGTGCGTGGGTCCGAGACGTATAAGCGACGCCTCTTGCGTCGGCTTCTGGTTGCGCACTTCGTTGAGCTCTTCCCGGAGCTCGAAATCGGGGAGTTGCCGGTATGAGTTCACCTGACACTATTGCTCATGTCCGTGCGGAGTCACCGTTTGTCGATGACCTTCCCGAACCGGCAGGAACGCTGCACGCAGCCGTGTTTGCGTCTCCCGTCGCCCACGGACATGTCCGCAGCCTCGACGTTGACGCAGCCAGAGGGGCCGCCGGGGTGGCTGCCGTCTTCACAGCCGCCGACATTCCCGGTCAGAACCAGCTGGGCACAATCGTCGAGGACGAACCGCTCCTGGCCGTCGATGATGTCCACTACGTCGGGCAACCCATCGCCGTCATCGTTGCGGAGACCGCGCGTGCCGCTCGGCAGGCGCTTTCTCACATCGTCCTCGAGATCGACGAGCTGCCGCCGGTGCTGGACCCGCGTGAGGCCGCAATGCGCGGCAGTCTCATAACGCCGGCCCGTACACTGGTCCTCGGCGATGTTGATGCTGCCTGGGAGCGCTGCACAACCCTTGTAGAGGGACGTGTGGATTCTGGTGGCCAGGAGCATCTCTACCTCGAGACGCAGGCATCTCTGGCGATCCCTCAGGCGCGTGATCGTCTTCATATCTACGCGGGAACGCAGGCTCCCACGGCAGTACAGCGTGTTGTTGCCCGCATCCTGGGATGTGCCATGCATGACATTGAAGTCGAGGTCGAGCGTCTTGGCGGTGCCTTCGGCGGCAAGGAGGACCAGGCTACGCCCTGGGCGGCCATGGCAGCCCTGGCCGCACGCGCCCTGGACCGTCCCGTGAAATTGGTCTTACGGCGGCACGAGGATATGTGTCTGACGGGCAAGCGGCATCCCTATTCGTCTGACTACCGCCTGGGACTCGATGACAACCTGAAGTTCGTTGCCTTCGAGGCCACCTACTACCAGAACTCCGGTGCCGCCGCCGATCTGTCACCTGCCATTCTGGAGCGCACGCTGTTCCATGCCACGAACGCGTACTACGTCCCCAACGTGAGTGCCACGGGGATGTGCTGTCGAACAAACCTGCCGCCCTTTACTGCTTTCCGAGGGTTCGGCGGGCCGCAGGCCATGTTTGTTATGGAGGCCGCCATCACTGCCGCGGCCGAGACTCTCGGAGTGCCGGCTTGGAAACTGCAGCAGGCCAACCTGTTGAAACGCGGTGACGAGTTACCCTATGGGATGCGTTACGAAGGAGACGCTGCGTGCCGCAGTTTCGCAGAAGCGCTATCGCGGTTCGATCCCGAAGCGCGCGACGCAAGTCTCATGCGGGATAATGCCGAGTCGCCATACATCAAGAAGGCGATCGCCCTCATGCCGGTCTGTTTTGGGATTTCGTTCACGAATACGATGCTCAACCAGGCCGGGGCGTTGGTGCATATCTACACGGATGGCAGCGTGAATGTCAGTACGGGCGCCGTGGAGATGGGCCAGGGCGTGTTGACGAAGCTCCGCCGGATTGCGGCTCGCTCCCTCGGTATTTCGGAAGCGAGAATCCGGTTGGAGAGTACGAGTACGGGACGCGTTGCCAACACGTCACCCACGGCGGCAAGCTCCGGGGCGGACCTTAATGGTGGCGCGGTCCTGATGGCTTGCCGGATGCTGTTGGAACGTTTGTCTGCCGTGGCTGCAGATTTGTGCGGGGCCTCTGCCGAGAAGATTTCAATTCGAGATGGCAAAGTGTGTGTCGATGGTGCAGTCAGCGACGTAGCGTGGCACGATCTTGTCATGGCCGCCTACACGCGGCGCGTGGATCTGTCGGCCCACGCGTTCTACGCCACCCCCTTGCTCCACTACGACAAGACCGCGGAGAAGGGCCATCCCTTTGCGTATCACGTCTGTGGCACGGCCGTGGTCCAGGCCCGGCTCGATGCCTTGCGCGCCACCGCGGATATCGAGTCTGTCGAAATGGTCCACGATGCCGGCCGTAGCCTGGATGTGCTGGTGGATCGTGGTCAAGCCGAGGGCGCTGTTGTGCAGGGCATTGGGTGGATTACACTTGAGGAACTTGTATACAGCGATGAAGGTCGACTGCTCTCCAACTCCCTGACAACCTACAAAGTACCCGACCTGCATTTCGTGCCGCCGGAGATAGAGACCGTGTTCCTCGAAGACAGCAGTGATCCGAGCGCGGTCATGCAGTCGAAGGCAATCGGTGAGCCTCCCTTCATGTATGGCATTGGGGCGTACTTCGCGATCCGGCGGGCGATGCAATGCGTTAGCAAGCTGCCCAGCGACTTCTTCCACGCACCGCTTACCCACGAGCGCATTCTACATGAGCTCGAGGCCGGCGGGGAGGCAAATTGATGCACTTACCGATTGCGAAGCGAGATGCCCTACACGGGTTGCTGATCTACGCGAGTGGCGACACTATTGCTGCGTTTCTTCTCGGTCAGTTCTCCTGGGGGCGTGTCCTTGGCATCATGCTTGTGGGCGCCACCATCTATGCATGGGAGATTCCGGCCTACTTTCGATGGATTGACCGGCGCACCTCTGGGTTGCCTCATGGGTGGCGACGGGCGGCCAGCCGTACCGCCCTGGCATTGCTCTACTTCAATCCGCTATGGATTGGACGTCACCTGCTTTTCATCGCGGTGTTCAGTGGTGAGTGGGAGTCCGTACGTCCTGCGCTGCTGCAAACGGCGCTACTTTCCTGGCTCGTCAATATCCCCATTTCGGCCGTCGGGAATTTCATCATTCAGGTTGTCCTGCCGCTCCGTTGGCGCTTTGTCGGCAGTGCCACGTTCTCGGGGTTGATGGCGATCTATTACGCACTCAGTGGAGTCTGGTTCCATGCAGGGGATTGATGTTTGGATAGCGGCCCGGAATGCACTTGAGGAAGGTCGGAACGCCTGCCTGGTCACGATGGTCAATGCGGAAGGGTCGGGGCCAAACCGGCCTGGTTGCCGGATGCTGGTCACCTCTGTGGGTGCGCGCGTCGGCACCGTTGGCGGTGGGGGCTCGGAGTTCGCGCTGGCTGAGATGGCCGCTGCCGCATTGTCCGCCGACGCCTGTCCTGTTCCGCAGCTGGTCACGATGAACCATCGTCCCGATGCGGCGGCCGACAGTTCGGGCATGATCTGCTCCGGCAGTCAGCGGTTTGTGTTGGTGTGTCTGTCTGTCACTGACCTTCAGACGGTGATTGCGATTATCGAATCGTTCCGCCGTGGCCTTCCGCGGGTGATCGCTCTTGATCCCGAAGGCCTGCACTGTGGGCCCGCGGACACGATGCCCGAAGGGCCGGAGTTTGACCCCGACGCATGGCGCTATACTGAGCCGATCGGGATGCGCGACACCGCGACACTGGTTGGTGGCGGTCACGTCTCATTGGCGCTGGCGCCGTTGCTTGTCTCCGTTGGCATGCGCGTCGTCGTGCTGGATAATCGTCCGGACCTCGCTACGATGGCAGACAATACGTTTGCGGATGAACGGCGAGTGGTGGATTTCGCGGATGTCATTCCCCATGTGCAGGAAGGGGATCGGAGCTACGTGGCCATCATGACGTTTGGCCACCGTCACGACGAGCTGGTGCTGGAGCAGCTTGTGGCGCGCAGGCTACGCTACCTGGGTATGATGGGGAGTGCGGCCAAAGTTGCGGCACTCCGTGAACGCCTGCTGGCACGCGGCATCTCACGCGAAGCCCTGGATGCCGTGCACGCGCCCATTGGGCTCCCGATCGGCAGCAATACCCCCGCCGAGATCGCCGTCAGCATTGCCGCCCAGATCATCGCGGTGCGCAATAGCGACGTAGATTGAGCAGTTGGTTGGCTTAAGGCTTTGACAGTCGCGGTGAGTTTGGCGTAGGGTCGCCGGGTTCTTTGAATTTCGACGGACAAGTGAGTGACCAACGGAAATCCGTGAGAATCGGATGCGGTCGCGCCGCTGTAACCGGCTACGCGCTTTCAACAGGCCACTGTTCCACTGGGGTGGGGCGGGAAGGCGAAAGCAAGGATTGATGCCGGGAGCCAGAAGATGTTGTAGCTCACTGCCCATACGGCAAGATTGTCGACTCCCTCGCGAACGGGGAGGATGGGGTTACACACAGCTCTCCGGAGCGCGTAGGCCTTCATTCACTCATCGCGAGTGGGCGGAGGCTTTTTTGTTGTCGGGCTGACGTCGGTACACAACACAAGGCAAAGGAAGCCGACATGAGAGAGACCGCAATTGTAACCGCAATGCTCATGGCCGCGTGCGCGACACACGCTGCTGAAACGACCAAAACCGAACTGCCCGATATGGTGGTGACGCCGACAGGGCAGGATGCCGCCGTCGGTGAATTGGGCCATTCCATCAGTGTTATCACGTCAAAGCAGATTGCCGACAACGGTTGGCGGACACTGCCGCAGGCCCTGCGTTCGCTTCCCGGACTCCATATCGCTCAGAACGGCGCGCCCGGATCGACGGCTAGCATGTTCATCCGTGGCAGCCGCTCCGCACACGTGGTTGTGCTGGTCGATGGCGTACGGGTAAACGATCCGTCCGGGCCGACCCGCGAAGCCTATATCGCTGGCGTAGACTTGGCCAACGTAGCTCGTATTGAAGTTGTCCGGGGCCCACAGTCCGGTCTCTACGGTGCAGACGCGATTGCCGGCGTGATCAATATTATTACGGCTAAGCCAGAGGACGGTGTGACTGCATCCGTGACCGCGGAAGCGGGATCCTACGATACCTACAGCGTGGCGGCGGAGCTCGCTTCAAAGCAGGGCAACGTGAGCGGCGTAGCCAGCGTGTCATACCTTGAAACCGAGGGATTCTCCTCGGCCAACGAACGTTTCCCCGGCAATGATGAGGACGATGGTTTCGAGAGCCTTACGGCGTCGGCCCGAGTTGGTGTTGAGGCTAGCGACGCGGTATCACTGGAAGCGACGGTTCGATATGTCGAACGCGAGAACGAGTACGATGCCGGGGCAGGTCCGGGCGCTGATGCTGAAGACAATATTGCAGAAACGACACAGGTGCTTACTGGTCTTCGCGCTCTTCTCGGAGCCCCGGATGCCGCATGGCAGCAGTCTGTGAACGCCCAGTTCTCAACCTTCGAGCGCACGTTCGAGGATAGCTGGGGAAGCAGCAAGTTCGAGGGGGAAAACTGGGAAGCCGAATGGCGACACGATCTCGCCGTCAGCGAGAACCACAACGTGTCGGCCGGTGTGGGCTACCGTGATGAGTCAGCCGAGACCGAGGATATGGCCTCCGTTTCTGCAGACAACCTGGGGATCTATCTTCAGGACAGCGCCAGTTATGGTCCACTCGATGCCGTGGTGAACCTGCGCTACGATGACCACGAGGTGTTTGGTGATGAGGTGACGTATCGCCTCTCTCCCTCTTTCAACGTCGAGAAGATCGGCACCCGTTTCAAGGCTTCGGTTGGCACGGGCTACAAGGCGCCGTCACTCTTCCAGCTCTATGCTCCCGCGGGCTTCTTCGGTCCGATCGGCAACGCCAATCTCGATCCCGAGACATCACTGGGATGGGATGCAGGCGTCGAGCAGACCGTACTGGATGGTCTGCTGACTATGGGGGTGACCTACTTCGCCACGGACGTTGAGGATCAGATCGAGTTCATGAATGGCTACGAGAACGTCAGCGAAGTTGAGAATCGTGGTGTTGAGGTGTTGGCTAGCCTGGCACCGACAGACAAGCTCTCCATTGATGCAAGCTACACCCGCACGGAAGCGGAGAACAAGGATACCGGCACCCAGCTCATTCGTGTGCCCAAGGACCGCGCAACACTCTCAGCGGCCTATGACGTCAGTGAGCGCGCGAGTGTTAATGCGACTGTCCTCTACGTAGGCCCGCGCAACGACCGCTATTTCGACAACTCCATGTTTACGTCCATTGATGCCAAGGCAGGCGCCTACACGGTTGTGAACCTCGCCGCGAGTGTTGATGTGACGGATACCGTCACGGTCTTTGGTCGCGTCGACAACGTGTTTGACGAAGAATACGAAGAGATCTTCGGCTATGGCACGGCGGGTGTTTCCGGCTACGGCGGTGTCAAGGTGGCGTTGTAAGGAACGCGGCTGAAGAACCCACCCCTAACCCCTCCGAGGAGGGGAACTTGAGAGAGATCCCCTCCAGGGAGGGGGCTTTGAGAGAGATCCCCTCCAGGGAGGGGGCTTTGAGAGAGATCCCCTCCTGGGAGGGGCAGGGGTGGGTATCCATTGGAGGTGGCGCGATGCAAAACGTCTTCTGTTCCTGGAGCGGGGGCAAGGATTCCTGCCTCGCACTTCATCGGGCGATGCAGACCGGTGTCACGCCGGTCTGTCTCGTGACGATGATGATCGAAGATGGGCAGCGTTCCCGGTCGCACGGACTGCGGCGGGACGTTGTTGGCGCTCAAGCGGCAGCGATGGATTTGCCCGTCGTGACTCGCGATACCTCGTGGGAAGACTACGAGACGAGCTTCATCGACGTCCTGTCTGAAGTGAAGGCCAAGGGAGTCGAGGCCGGCATCTTTGGTGACATTGATCTTCAGGACCATCGTGATTGGGTGGAACGCATCTGCGCGACGGCGGATATGCAGGCCATGCTCCCGCTTTGGCATGAGCCACGCATAGCGATGGTGCATGAATGCATTGATGCCGGCATTGACTGCCGCATCGTGTCCTGCAAGGCGGAGCTGATGGGGCCGGAGTATCTCGGCCAGGCGCTAACGCGAGAGCTGGCGGCGTCACTCGAAGCCAAGGGGATTGATGCCTGCGGCGAAAATGGTGAGTTCCACACGGTTGTCGTAGATGGCCCCATGTTCAACA
>CAZCDU010000092.1:0-19664 GCA_964497125.1 uncultured Victivallales bacterium
AACATTATCGTAAAGAACAATATCATAAGTTACACCGCAGACCGGGTTCCCAATTTTGCCATCGTCATGGGCAATATGCCAGGATGCGTCGCAAAGGACAACCTATTCAAATGCCCACGTCCCCCCGAGAAAGGAGGATGGATCAGTTCGGGTACAGGTAATAACGAGGTCCAGCACAGCAATAACCGCGCCGAGCCGGAGCATCCAGACGTGGAGATGGTACAAATAAGAAAGCCGAAAACGCCAAGGAAGAAAAAGGGTAAGAAGAAAAAGTAGCGACAGTGCCTGCGGGGGGGGGCTGGATGAAGAAAAACACAGAGCCGGATGTCGCTAGAAAAGGGCGCTTCCTGGATTAGCGGGGAATTCTCTATTGGGTAACCGAGAGATGGATGAGTCGATAGGCAGGGCAAGCCGACAACGATCGAGACAATGATCGTGACGAAGATGGGAGGGGACAATGATCGGGACGAAGATCAAGACAACGATGGGGAAACGGGAGTGGATGCGGACGGTATGGCCTTTTGTCTGTTCGTCCGCATCGTTTCCCGCTTCATCATTGTCGCGATCGTTGTCCCGATCGTCGTCTCGGTATCGTAGTCCCGATCCTAGTCCCGATCGTTGTCGAATCCCCTATCTAGGCCGATTGGCCGAGAACGCTGTCTCCTAAACCCAAAGAAAAAGCACCCGGAAAACTCGGAAGGACCTGTTGAAGAGGTATGAAAAGAGTTCTGTTGGCCTATTATTAGTTTTGTTGAGCGGGATGGCGGTCACGGCGTTGGGTTCGGGGGGCACTGACTCCAGGCCCAACATTGTCTTTATTCTCGCTGACGATATGGGACTCGGCGACATCAAGGCTTATGGGGGCGATAGATGCAAAATTGATACTCCTCACGCCGACCAACTCGCCGCCAAGGGCATGAAGTTTCTCGACGCGCACACCTCCTCCTCCGTCTGTACCCCCAGCCGTTATGGTTTGCTCACCGGGCGTTACTGCTGGCGCACAAGCAAGCAAGGCGGTGTCCTGCATGGCTACAATAAAGCCTTGATTAAACCTGACGTACCCACCGTTGCCAGCTTCCTTAAAGATAATGGGTATCAAACGGCCTGCATCGGCAAATGGCATTTAGGCCTGAATTTTGACTCAACGGTTGGCAATAAAAGAACAGAATATAACGCCCTGCAGGCTAGGTGGAGAACAGGTGAAAATGTTGACATAGATTTTGACTGGTCGGCACCGATTAAGCGCGGCCCGGTTGCGGTGGGCTTTGAGTATTTTTTTGGGATTAGCGCCTCATTGGATATGTCGCCTTACGTCTGGATTGAAAATGACCATTTTGTCGGCACGGGCTCGGTAATCAAAAGACAGAATGGACGCCCTGGGCCAGCGCACCCCGATTTTAAAGCGGTTGAGGTGCTGGCGAAGACCACTGAAAAAACCGTTAAATATATCGACCAGGCGGTCAAAAACAAGAAACCCTTCTTTATCTATATGCCCTTGAATAGCCCGCATACCCCGATTGTTCCTTCGTCTGAATTTGTGGGTAAGAGTAAGGTCGGTCTTTTTGGTGATTTTGTGATGGAGACCGATTGGTCGCTGGGGCAGGTCGTTGCGGCACTTGAGCGAAACGGCGTTGTGGAAAATACCATCATCATCTACTCCGCTGACAATGGTTGCAGTACGACTGCACAGAGAACGTCGAATAAGTCTAAAACGGATATTATTTTCCAGACCGGCGACGGGCAACCCATTGACCCGGACGCGCATTACCCAAGTGATATTTATCGCGGCCATAAAACC
The DNA here is from genome assembly GCA_964497125.1 of uncultured Victivallales bacterium. Lineage (GTDB taxonomy): Bacteria > Verrucomicrobiota > Kiritimatiellia > UBA8416 > UBA8416 > CAYLXP01. Next base: position 1,799 of record CAZCDU010000092.1, read on the forward strand.
CATCTATTTGAGGGCGGTCACCGCGTACCCTTTATTGTACGTTGGGACAAAAAAGTCGCGCCGGGAAGTAGCTGTGATCGCATCATCGGGCTTACCGATTTCCTTGCCACCTGCGCTGACATTATTGGCAAACCCCTGCCACCGCAAGTGCCAGACTCCATCAGCTTCCTGCCGTACCTTTTGGGGAAAACGCCTGATGCGACGGTGGCGCGAAAAGATATCATTCATCATTCATTCAAGGGGAGATTCTCTATCCGGCAAGGGGATTGGAAGTTGCTACTCGATCCCGAAAAAGGTGATTTTCCGAAAGACAGCCGACCAGAAAGTCAACTGTACAACCTTGCCAGCGATCCCGGTGAATCGAAAAATGTGCAAGATGCGCATCCAGAAATTACTAAAAGCCTTGTCACGCTACTAGAAACGCAGGTGCAAAGCGGTCGCAGCACCCCTGGCGCTCCGTTAAGCAATGATGCTGAGGTGGACATCTGGAAGCGCCCAAAGAAACGCAAAAAGTAATCCCAGCGGGTGGATCGTCTTTCTTCTTCGCCGCATCCCAACGTGCGGATGGTTGAAGAAAAGAAGGTTGAAAAAGAACTGGAACGACAAAGCAGGGAATACCAAACAAAGCAGGAGGCAACCACATGAATCGTCGCAAATTTCTGAAGCAATCACTGGTGTATGGCGGAATATCCTTTCTTCCATCGCATGTGCTGTTCGGTCAGCAGTCAAGTGCCGGACAGGCCGCGCCGAACGAATTGCTGAACGTGGCTGCTATCGGCATTGGGAACCAGGGCTTGTCGAATATCAATTCACTCCTCAACACGAAACTCTGCCGGATGGCCGCGCTCTGTGACGTGGACCTGAAAGGGGGGCACACTCAGAATGCACAGAAGCAATCTCCCTCGGCAAAGACCTATACGGATTTCCGTGTGATGTTGGAGGAGATGGCGGATGAGATTGATGCCGTACTGATTGCCACTCCCGATCACTCCCATTTCTGTGCCACGATGCTGGCAATGTCGCTGGGCAAGCCGGTCTATGTGCAGAAGCCGCTGGCGCACACCTTCGGTCAGTGCGAGCGCTTGATCGACCTGGCTGCCCGGAGCGGAGTGGTCACCCAGATGGGGAACCAGGGCCATTCGGGAGCCAACTATTTTCAGTTCAAGGCCTGGAGCGAAGCGGGGGTTATCAAGGATGTCAGTCGCATTACGGCCTTCATGAATCGAGGGCGTCGCTGGCACGGCTGGGGGCAGGACTGCATAGGCTATCCTTCAGAGCCGCTGCCGGACGGCATGGACTGGGAGCAGTGGATGGATTCTGCACCCGAACATCCGTTTAGCCGCAAGCTGCACCCACAGGAATGGCGTTCGTGGTTTGACTACGGCAGTGGGGCTTTTGGTGACTGGGGCCCGCATATTCTGGATACCTGTCATCGCTTTCTCAAACTGGGCCTGCCCGAAAGCATCGAAGCGGTGCACCGTGACGGAGCCAATCCCTTTGTTTTCCCCCAGGCCTCCACCATTAACTTCGGCTTTCCCGAACGCGAAGGCATGCCGGCCTGCGATGTGACCTGGTACGACGGCGTGCAGAACAAGCCGACCGTTGAACCCGAGCTGGGCGCCCTGGCGATAGACAAGGCGACGGGCAAGATGTCTCGCAAACCGGTGATGCTGGGTGGGACCGGAAAGATTATCTACGGCAAGGACCTGGTTTTCAAGGGAGGGTCGCATGGCAGTTCCCTCCAGATTGTCCCGCGTGAGAAATACATGGCCATGCGAAGAGACCTGCCCCGTTTCGCACAACGAAACTCGGACCACTTTGAGAACTTCCTGTTAGCCGTGAAAGGGGAAGAGGAAGCGCGTTCGCCCTTCTCGGTATCGGGGCCGCTGACCCAAGTCTTTAACCTGGGTGTTCTGGCCCAGCGCTTCGGCGGGATGTTGAAGTTTGACCGTGAAACAAAAACCATCACCAACCATGCCACGGCGCAGTCGCTGTTGGACCCGGCTCCGCGCAAGGGTTGGGAAGAATTCTACAAAATGTAAGTCTTACTGTAACTGGATCCAAAAATGAAATACACCGCCATCTTTGCAGCCTTGCTAGCTGCCACGTCCCTGAGCTTCGGCAACCAAATCTCTGAGGACCAACAGCAATACATCAAGAAATACGAACATCAGGAACAAAAAGTTGAACCTGCAGACGCACTCATCAACACCTCGCAGGAACCAGATCTAACTTCAGGATTCGTCGACCTCTACAACGGCAAAGACCTGACCGGCTGGACGCCCCGCGGCGGCCACTGCACCTTTGAAGCACAGGGCGAAGTGATCGTTAGCACCTGCGTCCCGGGTTCGCCTAGCACATACCTGTGCACTGATCGAGAAGACTACACAGACTTCATCTTTACCGCTGAAATGAAGTGGGTCGTTGATGGCAACAGCGGCATCATGTTCCGCTCGGGTCGCAAGCCCAGCAGCAAACGCGGCGAGATCGTCCACGGCCCACAGTGCGAAATGGAAGGCTTCACCCAGAACCGCGGCTGGTCTGGCGGCATCTTTGGCCAATCCGCAGGCGGTTGGCGTTACCCACTCTGGCTGGATGCACATAAGGAAGTTCGCAAAACGCTCAAAAAGGAAAGCTGGAACCGTGTAACGATCGAAGCCAAAGGTAACACCATTAAAACATGGGTGAACGGCCTCCCAGCAGCACACTGGGTGAACGACGAATACACCAAGGGCTTCTTCGGTCTGCAAAGCCACTCTGGCAAGAAAGGCGAAGTCCACTTCCGCAACATCAAGGTCAAAGAACTCAGCACCGAGAGCGCACACACGACCACTACCCCCCGGTCGACGATAATGGATCAGTAGGGGGACAGGTGAGCACGCGGAGTCCTGTTCGCATACACGGCACTACAGTCGCTCTCCCTTCCTTTCGCGGCGGCTGCCGTTGTTTTGTTCGGATTTGCTGTTGTTTTATCGCGGTTCGCAGAAGCCCGGTCTGATAGTATTCTTCCATGCGAGGCGGTCATGGCTAGATGAGGTCGTGCGCGTCTCAGATTCGGGGTTAAAACCATGAAGAATTCATTTCTTGCTTTTCTCTTTTTGTCCTGTCTGACGGCCCATGCGCTGGAGTTGAAGGCTCCGAAGAACTTCGTTGTCATCTTTGCCGACGATTTCGGCTTTGGCGACCTGGGGTGTTATAGCGAACTGTTTCAGGGAGATGATGACTATAGTATCGCCGATGAGTTTACGCCCCATCTCGATACGCTGGGGCGTCAGGGTATCCGCTTCATGCAGACCTATACCGCCAGCTGGTGTGCCCCCTCACGCTCGTCGTTGCTCGCTGGGCGCTGGTGCAATCGCGCGGATGTGCTGGAACGCCCGTGGATCGGAAAACAGCTGCGCGACCGGGGCTATACGACCGCCTTTGTTGGAAAATCGCACGGGACCATCGCAAAAGGCATGGACAGCAATCCCGCGACGGGCGGATTCAACGATGCCTTGCTCTACAACAGTGGCATGCGCAAATTCTATATGAACAAAGGGGAAACGCTGCCGCGTCGCGTGGGGTTCAAATCGGATCCCTTTGTGGCGGAGGGCGGCGAGCATATCACCGACCTCTTTACGGATTTCGGGGCCGACTTCATTACGCGTTCCGCAAAAGCGGATCAACCGTTCTTCCTCTATCTGGCCTACACGGCACCCCACACCCCGCTGGACGGCAAGCTGGAAGATTTGCAGGAAATGTTCCCGGGCGAGTTTGATGGCATCGAAAAAGAAGATTGGATCGAGCTGATCAACGCGAAAAAACCCCGGGATTTTGAACCGATGTCGCCCGAGGCGCATAAACGGTCCAAACAGACAGGCGTGCGCCCCTCCGCTCCCGGCTGGTCAAAGGAAACATCACTGGCCTACAGCAAGGCGAAAGCGATGGGGAAGAAAACGTTCAACGACCGAAATTTTGCAGCGTTGACCTTCGGGATGGACCGGGGGATCGGCAAGATCATGCAGACGCTCAAGGATGCCGGTGTGGACGAGGATACGATGGTGATCTTTACGAGCGACAACGGCAGCATTTCCGGCTCGAACTATCCGCTGGAGAACTTCAAGGCGAGTCACTTTGAGGGCGGAATCCGTGTGCCGATGATCTTCTGGAGCAAGCCGATCGCAGGATCCGAAGCCAGCGGCCGGATCGTCGACGAGAATACCCCAACGACCTGCATCGCTCCGACCCTCGTCGGGATTGTTGATGATCGGGACAAACCGGATTTTCCCTTCGATGGGATCAACCTCTGGCCCCATCTGGCACAGAACCGTCCCGTACCGGATGATCAGGTCTATTTCTGGGCCAATAGCAGAAGCAGTATGAATAAGGCTGCCGGGGTGTATCGGGATCAGCAATACCGCGTCGCGAACGCGACAAAAGAGTTTGAAGGGATGACCTTCGGAGATTTGACCTACGGGGATCGCGACAGCATTTGCAACGTCGTGTACATCCGCGGCAAGGAGAAGATCGTTTCCTGGTCGACGCTGGACGGAAAAGGGAAGGGGGCGACCTATAAACAGCTGCCCGTTCAGGCGCGTTCCTACGAAAATCCGACTTTTGTGTTTAAGGAAGAGGTCATTTTGGATGGTCAGTTCCCGGAAGCAGGCCGGGGCGCCGAGTTCTTTGAGGAGTTCGTTGAATATATCCAGGGTGCGGGTGCGGATGAACTGAGAGAAAGTGCGGTTTTCAACGATGGAGACGCGAAGAATCTGAAGCCTGTGCGGGATCGGGTGAATGCTTCCGTCACAGCAGGAAAGAGAATTGGACAGAAAAGAGCGCTGTCAGTTTTGACAGTACGGCAGACGTTCGCAGGAGATGAATGATGATCAAGAACGAGTTACGTGAGTATGCTCTATCGCTGGGAGCGGAGCTTTTTGGTGTTGCATCTGTGGAAGCGTTCGGCAGGGAGTTCCCTGATAAGGTTCAGCCGGAACTGTTTGTCAAGGGGGCACGTTCTATCGTCGTAATCGGCCTGCCTTATCAGCCGTCGGTGCTTGCAACGGCGCTGCGCTCGGAGGAACTCCTGCCGTTCTATGATGACCCGGAAGGTCCCGACGGGATAAAGCCCGGCCGCACACAGGGGCATAGTATGTTCCTGGGTCATTCTGGTCCGGGGGCGACCTGGTTCCTTCACGATGAGAAGATGGTCCTCTATATGGAGCTGAACAGGATTGCCTACAGGATGAGCATGTGGCTTCGTCGTGCCGGAGCTGAGTCATTCGCCTTTACGGTGAACGTAAAGGACCCGAAAACCAAACTGGCACCGTTCGAGCACCGGCCCGCGGCCTGTTTGGCAGGTGTCGGAACACTCGGGGATAATTGTTGCATCCTGAGTCCCATATACGGACCCGGCATACAGTTCACTTCGATCATTACCGACGCAGATATGGAGCCAGATGGGCCGCTGGAAGAGGATGTCTGCATCCACTGCGGAAAATGCGTGAACATCTGTCGCGTCAATGCCTTGAAGGATGACCGCACACATGATGGCGACACATGCTACTGTTGCTATCGATGCCTGGCAGTCTGTCCGGTGGGAACCAACCGCGAACAAGCACCTGGGGGCGACGTCCAAAAGGCCGCGCCTCAGGAGTGACGTTCGCTTAGAAGAACTGAGACCATCAAGACATGAAGCGATATCACATACCGATCCTGTCATGGGTGCTTAGCTTCTTGCTGTGGGGGGTGATCAGCAGTTCGGCCGACGACCGCCTCGCCCACGACGAGGTCCTCCTGCTTTCTCCGCAGAACGGCGAAACCCTATATATGCCGCATCCTCATTTTCGCTGGCAGAAGGAAGCCGGCGCCGACATTGAGGACCGGTACCGGGTTCAGGTATCCCGCGACGAAGCGTTCCATACGCTGGTGGTTGATGATTCGATCGATGTGGTTTCGCGGCTGGTTTGCGCAAAGCCGCTGTCGCCCGGGAAGTACTTCTGGCGAGTTCGCCGGGAGGACCAAACGCGGTGGTCGAAGACCTTTCGCTTCGCGCGTGGCAATTCCAACGAGTACCGGATCAAGAAGGGGGCCACGACGGAAGAGATTGTGGCCGTGCTGAAAGAAGCCGCCGCCAATACCCCAGCCAAGGTACTCTTCGAGCCGGGGGACTACGATATCGCTACGATTATTAGGCTGGAAAAGGTCAAGGACCTGATCATTGACGGAAACGGCAGCACGCTAACCCTGAAAGACCGGTTTCTGGATCTCAAAAACTGCGCCGACATCACCGTGTGTAACATGACGGTGACGCCTGAACGTGAGGGCAGTACAAACGTCGATGTGCTGGCGGTCGACCCGGACGCCGGCACGCTCACGGTGCAGGTCCAGCCGGGATTTCCTGAAGACTTCGCCTCCTATTTTCCAGCTGGAAAAAGCGGGAATACGATCATGCGCGTCGTTGACGAGAAACACCGGGGGCTAGCCCTCGCCGGATGGGGAACGGGTGGCAAAAGCATGGAGGAGCTGGGCGAGCGTCGTTATCGCATCCACGGTTTGCCCACTGCGACCCTCAAAAAGATCCATCCCGGGATGACCGCCTATGCGAAGACCTATACGGGGGGCTTCGGGAAAGCACATTACGTGACCAGGGTCACGCTCAGCAAGGTCAATTTTGTGGGGATGTCCGGTACCATTTGGTCGGGGCGGGAAAAGAATGCTAATTCCTGTCTCTCCTGCGGATTTCTGCCGCTGAGTCCTGGGCACTATACCGGGGCATCAGGCGTGATTGGTAACGGCAGGACCGGGTCGTGGTACGAAGACTGCCGTTTTGAAATGGGCGCAGACGACAACGTCATGGATCATACGTTTCCATGGCCCGTCGACAACATCCAAGGCAATGTGGCCATCCTCAAGAGTTCGTGGATGTGGCCACAGGATATTCGTAAAGACGACGAATTCGTTCTGTGGGACTGCATGAACGGTGAGAAGAGACGGACCACTCGCGTCACCGTCCTGGAGGTCCAGGACGCCGACGGCAGCCCGATGGTGATCAAAGAGCTGGATTTCCAAGACCCCCGACGTCTGGTGCTGTCGAAAAATGCGGCAGAGTTGAACCGCGAGTTGGCTCGCCTGGAAGACGCCTCGTTCCTGTCTCCGGGCAAGACGTCATGGAAAGTGTTGGACAGCATGCTGCTCATCCGGTTGTCACCTAATAATCAGGACTTTGTCTTCCGCCGCAACGAAGTGACCGGCGGCAGCGCCGGCATGCTCAACAACACCACGCGCGCCCTGGTTGCCGACAACACCTTCAGGAACCTTCGCGGGATCGCTGTGGCCGCCGGGTTTTCCCATCTGCCCAATCCTCTCCCGGTGGAAGGCGGTGGCTCACGGGACTACGTCATCCGCGACAACACGATGGAGAACTGTGGACGCACTGCCATTAGCGCCACAACCGGGCACGGCTTGGGTGGCAACTTTGTCATCAAAAACAATACGATACGTTACAGCGCAGACCGGGTTCCCTGGATGCCCATCTCCATAGGCGACCTCCCTGGGGGCGTCGTAAAGGACAATCTATTCACAAGCGCACTTCCCCCTTCGCGAGGGGGATGGATCAATGGGGGGACAGGTGATCACGCGGTTCAGCACAGCAATAACCGCGTCGATCCGCCGCATCCAGACGTGCCGATGGTGAAAGAAAGAAAGAAGGAAAAGCCGGGAAAGAAGAAGGTAAATAGATAACCCCAAGGAAGTTCAACTATGAGTGCTAACTATCCGGTATATCCTATTTTTTTGTGCTGCTTCTCGTTGAGTCTGTCCGCGCAAGCGGAGGCAATCAACTCACAGGCCAATCGAGTGGTTGAGATTTCCTTCCAGGCGGAAAAGAGTCGGAGTAATCCATTCCTGGAAGTCGAGGTGGATGTGGTGTTTACCGATCCGAAGGGAACGCAAAAGACGGTGCCCGCTTTCTGGGCGGGAGGCGAGGGTTGGAAGGTTCGCTACGCCTCTCCCATTCTTGGAACGCATTCTTACCGTACCCAGTGTAGTGATACGGAAGACAAGGGCCTGCATGGGATTGAAGGGCAGGTGAAGGTCATTCCGTATTACGGAGAAAACGAACTTTATCGCCACGGCCCGATCCAGGTGGGGCCGAGTCAGCGGCATTTCGAGCACGCTGACGGTACCCCGTTTCTTTGGCTTGGCGATACCTGGTGGAAAGGTCTGTGCAAGCGACTGACCTGGGAAGGCTTTCAGGAATTGACCGCCGATCGGAAAGAGAAGGGATTTAACGTCGTACAGATCGTGTGCGGCACCTATCCGGACGAGTTAGGGATCCTGCAGCCGAGCTGGGAGAACGAAGGAGGGATGCCGTATCTGGATACAGATTTCAGTGTGATGAACCCGGAGTATTTCGAGTATGCGGATCGCCGCTTCGAGCATTTGATCAATGCCGGTATTGTGCCTGCGATTGTCGGCGGCTGGGGACGTGCGGTAGAAATCCGTTCGGTGGGGCTTGATGGATACAAGCGTCATTTTCGGAATCTGATTGCGCGTTATGGCGCTTACCCCGTGGTCTGGATCCTGGGCGGCGAAACGCAACAGAAACATGGTCCCTGGTATGAGGCGGCGGAATACATGGACGCCACCGATCCATACGGGCGTCTGCTGACGAATCACAGTAATCGCCGGCGTGAAGCGCTGGAAGATCATGCCGTTTTCGATTTCGATATGGACGCCTCCGGACATAAGGAATGGGAAACGGTGAACAAGGCGATCCAGAAAGTCATCGACTCCCACGACGTCACACCGATCAAGCCGGTTTTAAACGGGGAAGCCTGTTACGAGCAGCATATGCAGGTCAATTTCGCGGACCTTCAGCGTTACCTCTACTGGGGGTGCATGCTTTCTGGCGCGGCGGGGCACACCTATGGCGCGGCCGGCATCTGGCACATGGGGGTCACCGGAGAGCACGGAAACTGGGGTGGATGGAATCATCAGCCCTACGACTTGACGACGTGGCGAGAGGCCATGCATTTCGCTGGAGCCGCGCAACTTGGCCTGGCGAAGTCTTTACTCGAAGAGTATCCATGGCAACGGTTTGAACCGCACCCGGAGTGGGTCGGGAAGGGCAACCCGAAGAAGCGCCCCGCGGCGTACGACGGATTTGCTTCGGAAGCCCGCTTCGCCGCCGGAATCCCGGGCGAGGTGATGGTGATCTATCAGCCGAAACGCAATATCTACGTATGGGACGGCATCACCGTGCAGAACATTGAGCCAGGCGCCTATTCTGTATTATTATTCGATCCCGTATCCGGTCGGCGTTTTGATCACGGAGTCGTCAACATATCCGGCACCTGGACTTCACCGAATGTGCCGTCCCCACAGGATTGGGTGATGGTGCTTGAGAGAGTAGGGAAGTGAGGTTGGACTTGGCTGCATGTATCCGGTATTTGGTTGCGTCTTTCATGATGTGCGTTCTTGCCGGCTACGGCGCAGGTGGGGTCGATTCGGATCCGGTCCGGACTTCCCCGAATATCATCCTGTTTCTCGTAGATGATATGGGGCTGATGGATACGTCGGCGCCGATGTTGACCGATGAAGATGGAAGCCCGCAGCGCCATCCTCTCAACGATTGGTATCGCACGCCCAACATGGAGAGACTCGCCGCGCAGGGCGTGCGCTTCAGTAATTTCTATTCGCACAACGTCTGCTCTCCGACGCGGGTTTCGATCATGAACGGCCAGAACTCGGCCCGCCACCGCTGTACCGACTACATCAATCCCTGGCGGAATAACCGCCAGATCGACAACAAGAAATACCCGCTTGAGATCTCCCGGCAAGGACCTCCCGAATGGCTCTGGGAAGGCCTCGCCAAGGACGACGTAACGCTGCCTCGTGAACTCCAGCAGTTGGGATACACTACGATCCATGTGGGCAAGGCGCACTTCGCTCCCTTTGAACACGCGGGAGAAGATCCCCTCCATCTGGGATTCGACGTGAATGTCGCGGGCTCCGCGATCGGCGCCCCAGGCAGCTACTACGGGGAGCAGGGATATGGCAAGCACTCCAAGAACCCGCTTGCGAGACCCGTACCAGGCTTGGACCACTACCATGGCTCAGATACCTACCTCACCGAAGCGCTGACCTTGGAAGCGAAAGCCGAGGTCGACAAGGCCATCGCTAAAGAGAAGCCCTTCTTCTTGCACATGTCGCATTATGCGGTGCACTCGCCTTTCAATTCCGATCCCCGCTTCGCCGCGAACTACCAAGACGAATCCAAGCACCGACCCTACCTTGCTTACGCCACGATGATCGAAGGGATGGACAAGTCGCTCGGCGATCTGATGGACCATCTCGAAGCGAAGGGCGTAGCGGAAAACACCCTCATCCTTTTCCTCGGCGACAACGGCGGGGACGCGCCTGTCGAAGACGTGGATGCCATTGACGCCAGCGCGCCACTGCGTGGTCGCAAGGGTGGAAAGTGGGAAGGCGGGATGCGCGTACCCTTTATCGCCGCCTGGGGAAAAGCCGATGCCGGGAATGCATGGCAGCAGAAACTGCCCATCCCCGCTGGGAGTGTGCGCCAGGAGGTCGGAACCTGTAACGACCTGTTTCCAACCATTCTGGATATTGTCGGATCATCCGTTCCTACTGACCATCCCGTGGACGGGCAGAATCTTGCGCGACTTTTGACCGGGCGGGGCAATCCGGAACATCGTAACGAATTCCTCAATCACTATCCGCATCCCCGACGCGGAGTGAGCAACTTCTTCACCACCTGGCGAGAGGGTGACTGGAAAGTGGTGTATGAATATTTCGAAGAGAGTTCCAAGCGCTACTCGCTCTACAACCTCGTTGATGACCCAAGCGAATCCAACAACCTCGCAGCTGCCCACCGCAACGAATTACAGCGAATGATGCAAGGCATGGTTAGGGAACTGGAGTCGATGGATGCGGTGTATCCGGTGAAGGAGGGGAACGCGCTTAGGCCGATTCTGCCGTAGCCTATATCGTCATGAACGTTTATCAGAAAATCACCGTATGCCTTTTTGTCGTTTCAGCCTTTCTGGTACGCGATGTGTTTGCTGCGGCATCCTCGCAGCCCCCGAATGTCTTATTCATCCTGGTTGATGATATGGGCTGGCAGGATTTGGGCTGCTATGGCAACGACGTTTTTGAAACGCCGAACCTCGATAAGCTCGCTGAAGGCGGCATGCGTTTCACTAACGCCTACGCTGCATGTCCAATCTGTGGGCCGTCCCGGGCAGCCATCCTGATGGGCAAATTTCCCTCAACCTCGGGCTATGTGGACAACTACATCAGTCAGAACAAAGACGGCAAACTGTCGCGAACCCCCAGCGGCAATTTAAAGGGTATCAAATACAAGAATCCATCGTTCATGAAGCTGAAAGAGACCACCCTGGCAGAAGCCTTCAAGAAAGGCGGCTACCAGACCGGGTTCATTGGCAAATGGCACCTGACGGACAGCGACAAAGCACGGCTACCCACTGACCAGGGCTTTGACGTTAACGTTGCTGGCGGCACGTGGGGGTCCCCTCGCGGCAGGACGGGATTCTTTAGCCCCTATCAGATGGCACATCTGAAAGACGGCCCGAAAGGCGAGTACCTGCCTGACCGGCTGACCAGCGAGGCGATTCAGCTCATGGATAATTTCGCCAGGAATGACAAGCCGTGGTTGCTGTACATGAGCTATTACACGGTGCACGCGCCGTTCCACTCGAAGCCGGAGAAGACGAAAAAGTACGCGGGCGAGAAGGTCAAGAACGCCAGGTACGCGGGCATGGTCGATTCGCTGGATGAGAACGTCGGGCGTTTGCTTGAGTGCCTGGACAAGAACAAGGTGCGTGACAACACCATTGTCGTGTTTACGTCCGACAACGGTGGACACGTTGCAGCATCAGATATTGAACCACTACGCAGTTACAAAGGGTCGCTCTACGAAGGTGGTATCCGTGTGCCGTGCATCATTGATTGGCCAGGGGTTACCAAGCCCGGTGCCGTGTCGGATGCGCCGATTCACGGGGTTGATTTCTACGCCACCCTGCTCGCCATGACCGGCCTGCCGCAGCAGCCGGATCAGCATCAGGATAGCGTGAACTTCGTGCCGCTTCTCAAAGGCGAAAGTGATTTCGAGCGTGGCCCCATGATCTGGCACTTCCCGGTTGGCGTACCGCATATCGCCCATTCCCATCCCGGTTCCGTCATCCGAGAGGGAGACTGGAAGTATCTTCGTTTTTACGCAGACGGACGCGAGGAGCTATACAACCTGAAGGACGACATCGGTGAAACGAAGAACCTCATCGCCGCCATGCCGGAGAAAGCAGCGGAGATGAAGGCGCAGCTAGACGGCATGCTCAAGGCGAATAACGCAATAATCCCGACCGATGTTCCGGCGAAGCCCCCGCAGCGAGCTAGACGCTATCCGAAAAGGGTCTTTGCCCTGAAAGGGCTTGATATACTAGCCCAGGGCAACGCCCTGGGAACCGAAGAAAAGGATGAACAAGCCCTGAAAGGGCGAGATATAGCGAAATCGTTGATGGTTCATCCATATATCCCGCCCTTTCAGGGCTAAATCAATTTTGTGTTTCTCCCCCAGGGCGTTGCCCTGGGCTGGTATATCTCGCCCCGTTGGGGCTTTTCGGGCAGGCTCGAGCTAGAAAAAAGGCTAATTAAGATGAAGATCAAGAGAACGATCCTAATGTGGGCAGCTTTGGCTGTGTTCAGTGTATGCTCCGCATTATCGGCAGAGCAGCCCAATATCGTATTCATCATGGCGGATGACCTCGGCTATGCCGACGTCAGTTGCTACGGCGCCACCAAGATCCAGACGCCCAATATAGACCGTTTGGCGGAGGAGGGGATCCGCTTCACCGACGGTCACGCCGGGGCCTCGACCTGCACGCCGACGCGCTACGGGTTCATGACCGGACGCTACAACTTCCGGAGCTGGCTCAAATACAGCGCGCTCAGCACCAGCGCCCCGCTCCTGATCGAGAAGGACCGCGTCACCGTGCCTTCCTTCCTCAAATCGAAGGGGTACAACACCTCCCTGGTCGGCAAGTGGCATCTCGGTTACGGAAGCGAGCCCGGCTTTGAAGATCATCGCGGCGATACCCCAGCCAACTACTGGGAAACTCGCGGTAGCGGACCGGACTGGAACGGCATTCTCCGCCCCGGGCCTGAGGACAACGGATTCGACTATTCCTACGTCATCCCCGTCGCCAACAGCTTCCCGCCCTATGTCATGGTCGAGAATGATCGTGTCGTTGGTCTCACGGAGGAAAGCCCCATCGGCAAACTGCAGTCGAAGAACTACGGCAAGATGAAAGGCGGCGATGGCGCCCGTTGGAAAGATGAAGAACTCATCGATCTCTTTGCCGGAAAGCTCCAATCCGAGCTCGACCGTCTCTCCGGAGACGAAGCGCCTTTCTTTCTCTGCTACACCCCGTCTCATCCCCACATCGGATCTCGCTCCGTCAAAGGGCAGGCCCACTGGCCGCACGAGCGCTTCGCCGGCAGCAGCCAAGCCGGCCCCTTCGGCGACACGGTTCATGAATTGGATTGGTCTGTGGGGGAGATTCTTAAGCATTTGGATCGCCTCGGCATTGCCGACGATACCTTGGTCATTTTCACCAGCGACAACGGAGGTTATCCTCGCGAGTACAGCGGACACTGGCCAAACGGCCCCATCCTAAGGGGGGGTAAAGGAGATCTGGTAGAAGGGGGAACACGAGTTCCCTTTATCGCCCGATGGCCCGGCAGGATTCCTTCTGGAACGGTTTCGAAGGAGATCGTTTCCACCACCGACATGATGGCCACCTTCGCTGCCGTGATCGGTGAGGCCCTGCCCGAAGATGCCGGTCCCGACAGCTACAGCGTGCTTCCCGCGCTTCTCGGGAATGCCCTGCCAGATCCTGACCGCCCCATTATTTTCATCAGTGGCGGAACCGGTGCCCTCGCCCTACGCTCCGGTAAATGGAAGCTCATCGAGGGCCAGGGCAATCGCGGCTACGGCGAAATGCGCGCCAAAGGTCCCGTGCCCAATCCTGGCCCCGGAGCTCCTCCAGACCAACTCTACAACCTGGACGAAGATCTCGGCGAAGCGAACAACCTTTATAACCAGCACCCAGAGATTGTTCAGCGCTTGAAGAAGGCCCTGGAGCAGATAAAAAATGCGCATCCATAGACTGTATTTTAAACTCATTTTGGTCGGATTCCTCGCGGCTGCACCTCTGTTTGGCTCTGCGGTGGCTGAATCCGCCACGTACCCGAATATCCTCGTAATCGTTACCGACGATCAGGGATACGCCGACTTGAGCGCATTCGAACACCATGCGCCGGATGTCCACACGCCGAACATGGATCGCTTGGCGGCGAGAGGCGTTCTGTTTACAGAAGCCTATGCCACAGCGCCTGTGTGTAGTCCATCGCGTGCGGGTTGGAATACGGGCCTGCATCAGGTGCGCTGGGATCCAACATCCTTTTTTTTTTGATTGTGGGCTACCGGATGCCATCCCGACCCTGGCGGAACTTCTCAAGGCGAACGGCTATGTCACGGCCCGGGTTGGAAAGAGCGACTACAGCAATAAAAGTATTCATAGACAGGATATGAGAGAGTATCCGCTTCATCACGGCTACGACGAGTTTTTGGGGTTTTGTGCCCACGGCTTCGATTACTTCCTTCTGACGGAGGAAATCGAGGCGAGCACGCCTGACCCGCGAGGGCACAGCGCTGCGCTGGGGCCGCTCATGCACAATCGTGGAAGAAAGGAATTCAAGGAAGGCTACCTCACAGAGATCTTTACGGACGCAGCGATCGAATTTCTTGGTCGGAATCAGGACAAGCCGTTCTACCTCACACTGTCCTACAACGCAGTGCATCACCTGGTTCATCAGGTTCCGAAACGCTATCTGGACACGTTTGGTGTTCGAGAGATCCCGAACTACGATCCCGAGACGGACGGTAGCTATCAAACCTGGTTTAAGCGTTTCATTACGCTGGGCGAAATCTCCGACGAGGACATGCGCAAGTATTACCTGGCCAATCTCAATTGCCTGGATGACAACATCGGGCGCGTGCTGGATGCTCTGGAGGATCTGTCGCTATTGGAAAATACGCTGGTGGTCTTCTTTTCAGACAACGGTGGGCCGCCAAGCAATGGCGCCTGGAATCTTCCGCTGGCTGGGAGCAAGTTCACGCTCTGGGAAGGCGGTATACGCGTGCCCTTTATTCTGTCTCGCCCGGGTGATCCCTGTGCCGGCGAAATTTGGGATAAACCCATCTCCACTTTAGACGTGCTGCCTACCTGCCTGGACGCTGCTGGAATCGCCGTGCCCGAAGCGCTCGATGGCCAGGTCATCCCGAAAACATCGAAAGAAATGGATCCACACAGAGCGCTCTTCTGGCGATTGCGCAACGATAGCTACGCCGCCCGCGTCGGCGACTGGAAGCTCTTGCATAACGGCGGAAAAAACAGAACGCCGACCTCAGGGATCGTCAATCGCGAAGACTATCTGCAAGGCCTCCGTTTGTTTAACCTGCGGGAAGACCCTTCCGAGAGTCGCGATTTGGCCAAAGAGCATCCGGAGATCGTTCAGCGTCTCCAGAACCGGCATACCTTGTGGGTGGAACAAGTGGCTGGATCTGTCCGGAAGGGTAGAGGAGTTGAATAAATCGGCCAATAAAACAAATGGAGGCGCTTCCGGGATTTGCGGGTGTTTTTTCATTGGCCCATAGGCACGTGCACCCGAAACGGCTACAATCGACGAAGCAGTTCGACGAGGTGTAAACGACGAAGTGAAGGGACTAAGAATGCGACGAAGTGTGCGCTTCGCGCTCTCCCAACACTTTGTCCCACACTTCGTCGCCACGCTTAGTCCTCATACACTTCGTCCAACTGCTTTCCTCCACAGGCGGACAAGAGTCGGCCTGCATTCGTCACTTGCTATGGCATTATCCCCAATAGATAATCCCCCGCTAAACCCGGAAGCGCCAAATAGAGAAAATGGAGACAGCAAATGATATCGTGTTGGATTGCGGGTAAAACCCTCTGGAAACCTGGAATGATGGTTAAGAAATTGGCGGGATGGAAACCTCTCGGTTTTATTGCGTGTTTTACTGGATTTGCCTCCGCAGCATTTGCGCTGGAGAGTTGGCAGGACGTGAAGGTTTTTCAGGAGGGCGTCGAAAAGCCGCACGCCACGATGATGACCTATCCGAGCCCGAAGGCGGCTTTGGAACATGTGCGGGCAACGGATTATGAAAACTCGTCGTGGTATCGGTCGCTCAACGGCGATTGGCAATTCGATTGGGCCAAAAATCCCGCCAGCCGTCCGGCGAATTTTTGGAAGCCCGATTACAGCACGGCGGACTGGAAAACCATTCCGGTACCGTCGAACTGGAGCAAGCATGGATACGGGATGCCGATTTATACGAATTCGAAGTATCCGTTCCCTAAGAATTTAAAAGCTCCGAATGCGCCAACGGAATATAATCCGGTCGGCAGTTATGTGCGCACGTTCACTGTCCCAGCAGAGTGGGAAAACCGCGCGACGATTCTGCACTTTGAAGGGGTAAACTCCGCCTTTACCGTCTGGGTGAACGGGCAAAAAGTTGGCTACAGCGAAGGAAGCCGTACGCCGGTGGAGTTCGATGTCACCCCCTACCTAAAAAAGGGTGAGAACAAGTTGGCGGTGGAAGTGTACCGCTGGTGTAACGGCTCCTGGCTGGAAGATCAGGACTTCTGGCGTCTGGCGGGCATTTTCCGTCCGGTCTGGCTCTGGTCGCGCGACAAGCAGTCGCAGATCCGCGATTACGAATCGTACGCCACGCTCAAGAACAACTACAAAGACGGGCAGTTTGATATCACCGCATTCTGCACCGATGACGCTGCCGTCGTTGAGTTTGAACTGTTCAATGCAAGCGGTAGAACTGTCGCTTCGGGCACCAGTAAACCGGTTGATGGTAAAGCGAAATGGGGCGCAGAAATTGCGGGCGTAAAAGCGTGGTCCGCCGAACGTCCGAATCTCTACTCGCTGGTCATGACGTTGAAAAAAGGCGGCAAGGTGGTCGAGTCGATCCCGCAGCTGATCGGGTTCCGCAATGTGGAAATCAAGGACAGCGTGTTTTATCTGAACGGGGTGCCGGTCAAAATTAAAGGGGTGAACCGTCACGAATCACAGGCCGACCTCTGGCAGAGCGAGTCGGTCGAAAACGTGATGTTGGATTTCGAAATCTACAAAAACAACAATATCAACTCGATCCGCACGAGTCATTACCCGCACGACTGGCGTGTTTATCAGCTCGCGAATATCTATGGCATCTACGTGATGGACGAGGCGAACAACGAAAGCCACGGCTCGGGCGGGCCCAATGCGGTGGCATCAAAACCAGAGGTGGCTCCACTCTTTCTGAATCGTATTCAGCGGATGGCCTATCGAGACCGGAATCAGCCGAGCATTCTGTTCTGGTCGCTCGGCAACGAGTGTTGCAGAGCGCTCGAAGCCTCAAAAATAGCGTCGAAATGGCTTCGCGAAAATGCGCCCGGCCGCCCGATTCATGCCGAATTTATGTTAGGTGGCAAATACTCCAATCCTCGTTCATACGATAAGGATGCCGTGGAGGTGACGGATATGGAGGCACGTATGTATGCCGATCCGGATTGGCTGGAGACCAAACAGAAAAAGCCGTCGATTCTCAGCGAATACTCGCACGCGATGGGGAACAGCAACGGAACCCTTGCAAAATACTGGTTTGAGAACATCTACAGAAAAGACCGTCACATGGGTGGCTATGTCTGGGACTGGGCCGATCAGGGCTTGCGTCAGCCGGTGCCGGAAAAGTTCAAACACAACATCGGCAAAG
>CAZCDU010000093.1:0-5590 GCA_964497125.1 uncultured Victivallales bacterium
TCAGAAATACAGCTTCATACCCGCCAGGTAGTTCAGCTTGTCGTAGTCCCTGGGGTGCGACATGGTGG
This sequence comes from uncultured Victivallales bacterium, assembly GCA_964497125.1. GTDB lineage: Bacteria > Verrucomicrobiota > Kiritimatiellia > UBA8416 > UBA8416 > CAYLXP01. Next base: position 69 of record CAZCDU010000093.1, read on the forward strand.
GTAGCCCTGTGCCCACATCGGGGTTGTGCGGATCTTCCTCTGTGATGTTTCGTAGACTGAGGAAGGCTTCCAGAGCATTCCGTCTATACGTATGGGTGATGTTGGCTACCTGGTAGGCATCAGTCGTACTTCGCTCACTCACCGCCTGCACCGTTGCCGCCAGTGTATGGCGCTCATTCAGGTCGTAGCTGGCGCCAACATTGACAACCGTTTGAGGCACGATCGAGGCGGTCGGGTCATCCTCATCCCAAGTGTCACCTTCATTGTTGTAGGATACGTTGGCAATGACGGACCATCTGTCGAAGCGCCGTTTGAGATCCACTTCGAAACCGCTGCGCCTGAACTGACCTGCATTCTGATACGTTGTGGCGTACCCAGGATCAGCGCTGGGTACTCTCCTGACAAAATCATCAGCGTCGAAGGTGTAGGCGTTGATGACGAAAAGCACACGCGGGGTGTTATAGGTATACGCTAAGTCGATGCTCGTAATGGTCTCCGGAGACAGGTCAGGGTCACCGATGACGAGGCCGGGAATATCGATGGAGGAATGGACAAATCCCGGCGACCTGAAGCCGACTGCATAGAGTAGCTTTAGTGACTGCTTGTCAGTGAAATGGTAGACCACGCTCGCCCTGGGCGTAACCTTGCTGCCGGCTTTCTCATTGTCGGTCACTCGCGCGCCTGCAACGTAGCGCCACTTACCTGTCCAGTAATCAAGTTGCGCGTAAGCGGCTGATTCATCCGTCGAGTCGGCCTCCATAATTGTGCCGAGTGGTGCGGATTGATCGCTGGCCAAGTAGGACCGGTAGGTTCCGATACTTCGCCTTTCAAACTCAATCCCCGTCAATAGACTCAGATGGTCAATTGCTTCAACATCCAGAGAGTACTGGGCGCCTGAGCGCCACCGATAGTTGTCATTGCCATCATTATCAAAGGCAAGAACGACAGGTGGTAGCTCAAGGGACGGTGCATACTGGTTGTAGTCTGTATAGACCTTCAGGGACGATGATTCCATCTGCCATTTGTAATCAGCGTGAGCAAGAAAGCCATCCTGGTATACATATTCACGCATATCCGGCAATGGATCGGGATTGGCTGCGGTCGGAGGATTGCGACCCCGCACGGTTTCTTCGTACATGTGAAACAGCAGGTGCAGGTTCTTGTTGCCATAGCGTACCATGGCTGAAGACATCTCCTTGGGCCTCGGCATGCGGAGTCGGAGCTCATTGAACCGATACTCACCCGTATAGCCTTCTTGCTCCTGGTGTTCGAAGGATGCGGAAATCCATGAATCCTCACCCAGGTTCTCGGTGACGGAGGCCCCGACGTTGCGATGCCTATTGTTGCCAACGGTGAGTGCGACCCGGCCTCCCGCTTGTGAGCGGGTAATGACATTAATGACCCCGTTAATGGCGTTGGAACCGTAAATGACGGCGCCCGGCCCACGAATAACTTCGATCCTGTCGATGGCCTCCACAGGAACGGTAAGTGTTGAGAACGAGCTGTGCGAAGGAGACCAGTAGGGAGTACCATCCAACAAGAACAGCACCTGGCTGTTTGCCAGTTCGGCGGCGCCACGAATCATTACCGACGTGATGCCATAAGTTCCTTCATCCGCAACAACACCCGGGATGAGTGATAGCGCATCCGCGAGCGACCGGGCGCCAAGGAGCATCAGATCCTTCATGTAGTAGGTGGAGACGATCGCCGGTGTACTGGGGATCGTTTCCGGCTCAGTTGACGCGACCGACACCTTCACGTCCAGCAGTTCCTCAAGCGAAAGCACCAGAAGGTCGTTCGTACGCGCTGCTGCACGTCGTTGGGGAAATGTGGACAGACTCACCAGCGCCACTGCCAGGCACACGCTCCAGCGTCGTGACTTCATGTCGTCGCCCCCCCCATAAGCGTCGTTAAATTGAGCTCTGATTAGATCTTAGGCAGGCCAAGTTGGCGTTTCAAGCAAATCTCGGATGATTCCAAGGGCTCCGTACTCATAGCGTACGGATTACTACGGGATGCGACCTAACACCAAGCCCCACCCGGACACTACGCGCGCCAGGTCCTGGCTACATCAGCAACTAGCTTGAATTTCTCGACGGTAACGCCCGGCGGACAGGAGTCGGAGTTGGCCAACACGAAGGGACCGCCCTGGGCATCCTCGATCACCTGTTCGGTGTAACGCTGCAGATCCTCACCATCCAGGTTGAGGAACTGCGTGGGCTCGACACCGCCGATGATTCCCATCGAGTCGCCCACCATCGCACGCGCATCCTTGATCGTCAGGTTGCCGGTGGGTGGCGGCGAGATGCTCTCGATGGCAAACACACCGTGGTCTCTCATCCGTTCGGTCAGGGCAGCCACATGGCCACAGGCGTGCTGGACGTAGTACTTCCCGGCGCCGGCCAACAGCTCGCACCATTGACCAATCTCGCTACCGATGAACTCGTCATACTGTGTGGGTGAGTAGTTCTGTGTGCTGGAGTCTTCGAACGTCAGGAAGTGGTCGTAATCCGACTCGACCGATATCCGCGCCGCTTTCATGTCATTCTCAACCATTAGCTCCCACAGGCTGCGGACCGTATCGGGATAATCCATCTGTGCGTAGACGAGTTCCTCGGTGCCCACGAAGAACTCAACCATGTCCTGGTAGGCTGACTTGCAGCGCGGAATCAATTGCCCCAGCGACAGGCCTTCCGCACCGTTGCCTTCGAGGTGCGCCTGGACCGCTTCGGTGTTGGGCTCATACCGAATGCCCTCCTCCATCCACATACGGACCTTGTAGTCCTCTTCGGTCTTGAGCGGATGTTCGACAATGAAGGTGGTATTGCCGTCCTCACTCCTCGCATGCGCAAAACGGAATCCGCCAACCGGCGTCGTTACATACGTCACCTCCCGGTCGCCTTCGGTAACGACCTTGCGTTCAATGCCCTCAGGCATGATCGCCTTCACAGCACAGGGCGCGCCGCGCCAAAGAGGGTCAGCCCCAATGGCATGATGAAAGGCCAGTTGCCCGGCCTCCTGGACCTCTTGCGGAAAGTACTCCCACACATAGGCCAGGAACGGCGAAAATGGTGTATGATCGAGAGGCTGCCCATGCAGCCCGGCCAGAATTCGTTCTTTTGATGTCATGCTATTATCCTCGTTTGGCTCCCAACTTTCTGAAAAGTCTCACCCCTACCCCTCCCAAAAGGAATCATAAAATAACGCCTGCAATCATCGTCACTCCAAGGTAAAGCCTGTTGTCCCCAACTGGCTTCTCCCTCTTTCGGCTTGGCTCTTTATGGCTGGGTATTTAGGTGTTTCGTCATTCGTCATTCAATGGCACGCCGAAATACCTTGTACCTGTCCCGAAAACGCTTGAACTAGTGCCATTCCCCCTGCCCCGCTTCATCCGCGATAAAGCGGTATTACATACTGCGGCCCACGTGAGTCCTCGAACCCTCGCGATGGCAAATCCTGCCCCACAGTGCGCGTCACACAATCTCCCCGGTGTGTTTCGATTGCCGTCTTGTAGTAGGCCACCGCCCGCCACCCATTGGTGGTGGTTGAAATCCGCTGCTGCGCGTCCACGCACACAAAGGCGACATCGGCCGTTTTCCCGGTGTTAACGACCCCGCCCAGGACCTCCGTACGGCCGCCGTTGATCGTCTGTGCCACAACACCCATGCCCTCGCTCTTGTAGCCCATCAACACCAGGTCGCTCCCATCATTCAGAATCATTGGCTCGCCGCGCTCGGGATTGAGTTGCCGGGCCCACGCCTTCTGCCCGCGCAAGATGACGGGACAACGTCCATGCCCATTGGTGCCGGGGATTACGCCGGTTGTGCTCGCCGCATTGTCGAAGAACACCTTCCCTCCCGGCACCGTGTTGCGGTAGAAGCTGAGCGTCTGGGTATGTAGATCCTTGAAGCAGACGGTTCGCTGCGACGCGTGCGTAAAGGTACAGTGCTCGCCACTCCACTGCTCCCAGGCAAGGATACGCTCAACAAAGAGCGTGCGCGCACCGTTGCTACCGCTGATTAGAAATCCTTCAGCCTCGCTTTGCTTCAGGTCAATGCCGGCCACCAAGTCGCAGAAACCAAAATCAATATGCTCGACCGTGTCGGGAACCACCACCGGGCCGTTCAGGAGGTACCGACCCGGCTCAAAACGGATCTCGGCAGCACCACTGTTCATCGCCCGCTGAATGGCCGGACTGTCGTCGTTGACCCCGTTGCCGATCGCACCAAAGGGACGCACACCAACGGCATCTCGTCCGTTGCCGTCATACAGAGGCGTGTCTTCAATCGGCAGTCGCCCCATGCCGTCGTCGTGCCCTACCGCACCGGGATGGACCCACTCATCGATTCGCGAGACCTCGCCGCTTGCACCCGCGCTCCGGCGATCGACATTATCGGGCTGCAGGTCCACTTCGCCCGTATGATCGAACCCAGTCACCACCACGTTAGAGACATAGAGAAATCCGGCCTGTCGGTCGATGGCGACCGGGCCTCGACCCGCGAGGGAGGAATCCACCAATACGGTAAGACCGGATTCCCGCGTGCATGTGAGCGCGACGGGGACGTCTTCCGTTCTGAGCTTGCGCAGACTGAAACTGATCGAACCAACCGTGACCCCGCTGACCCGCTGGCCGCAGACGGCAATATCTTCCGCATGGGCGAACATGCTGCCCAGGCCGGAGTCGATATGCAACCCGTGGTCGAACCCCTCTACCTCGATGTGTTTGAGCAGAATGCCGGAGTAGTTGCTGTGCCCAAGCTGGACGCCGGCAAAACCGGAGCCGTCTTCGCTGATGACCCTGATGTTCCGGACAGCGCCCGAGTTGTTGGCAAAGAAATCCAGCCCCACGGCCCCAGCATTACCACTACCACAGTTGATCGTGAGATCCTCACAGTAGTTGGACATAGCCACGTTGCTGTTTTCGCCAGGCATGTAGGAGATCACCGGCTTCCGGTTGGCCCCCTCAAAGCCGGCGGCGTTGTCCTGCAGGCGAATGACGGTCTCCCCTGCCCCTGCACCCCGGACGCGAATCTGCTGATTCATATCTGAGCCGTAGGTGTTGAGCAGATCCTTGTGACGGTAGCGAAGCGTGTCGGAGACCCGGTAAGTTCCGGCCGGGAAGAAGAGCGTGGGCAGGTACGGTAGCTTGGCACAGCACACGCAGTTCACAACACCACCGTCCCTGTGGTTCTCAAACCCACCCGGATGACGGTGGTGTCCCTCAGCCGGCAATGCCTCCACCTCCGCCAGCCCCTGCCGGAATGCCAGCCGCGTCGCGTTGGTGATATCGTCCAAGGCCCGCAGAATCGCCTCCGTACAGTCTCGCGTCCCCGTCGCATCAGCGTTGTACGGCGCGTCGCAGATGTTCAGGTCATTGCGCATCCCTGGCCGCCCTCTCCGCTTCGAGCCTGGCGCGGAACTTTGGCTGCCGCAGCGCTCTTAGGTCATCGAATTCCATCACGTTGCAGCGCTTGGCCCACGCGGAATAGAGAGCGACGAGGTCTTCGACGACCGCGGGGTTG
>CAZCDU010000093.1:5690-7461 GCA_964497125.1 uncultured Victivallales bacterium
AGGAAGGTCGCCATCACATCAGGCAGTTGTGCGGCCTGGTGACGGAGCTCTCCCTTGACCTCAATGCCCGTGGGCCAGTGCACGATGAAAGGGGTCGAGATGCCACCCTCATGGATCCAGTGCTTGTAGAAACGGAACGGGGTATTGGATACGTTGGCCCAGGGCACTCCGTAGCTGCAGTAGGTGTCCTCGCCGCCAGGGATGATATCGGGGGTGTTGCCGAAACGGATCTCGCGGCCATCACGCGTTTCGAGCGTGCCAATGTAGGGAGCACGAGTAACCATGCGTTTCACCCACGAGTCTGAGCCTCCACCCAGCTCCTCCGCACAGCCACCGTTGTCGGCAAGAAAGACGATTATCGTGTTCTCAAATTGTCCCGCCGCCTTGAGCGCGGCAACGATGCGCCCAATGCCCTGATCCATGCGGTCGATCTGTGCGGCGTACACCTCCATACGGCGCGCTTCCCACTCCTTGTGCGGCTGTTCCTCCCAGGGGGCAACATCCGGATCACGCTCGCTCAGTTTCCAGTTCTCGTGAATGATCCCCATCTCGACCATGCGTTGGATGCGCTCCTCGCGCAGCCTGTCCCACCCCGCATCGAACCGCCCCTTGTACTTCGCAATATCCTCTTCATGCGCATGCAGCGGCCAATGGGGCGCCGTGTACGCCACGTACTGGAAGAACGGTTTGGCCGAATCATGCTCCCGGATCTGCCGCACAGCCTCGTCGGAAATCGCGTCGGTGAAGAAGTAGTCATCCCCCTCTGGCTCGATCGCCTCATTGTTCCGGGTCAGCGTACGTGGCTGCCAGTAGTTGGCGGCGCCGGTAATGACCCCATAGAAGTCGTCGAACCCGCGCTGGCTAGGCCAGCTCTCTTTCGGACCATCTGGTAGCACACTGTTTGATACATGCCACTTGCCGGACATGTAGGTGGCATACCCGCCGCTCTTAAGCGCTTCAGCAATCGTCACCGTGTTGGGGTTCAGGCTGCCACGGTAGCCGTCCACCTCATCATCGCTAACCATCTCGCCCACGTCCGCCTGTTGTGGATAGAGCCCCGTCAGCAGCGATGCGCGCGAGGGGCAGCAGCGGGCGGTATTGTAGAACTGGGTGTAGCGAAGCCCATTGGCCGCCAAGCCGTCCAGGTTGGGTGTCTGCACCTCGCCACCGTAGCAGCCAATATCGGAGAACCCCATGTCGTCATTGAGGATCAGGATGATGTTGGGATTGTTGGAGTGTGAACTCGTCACTTCATTCTCTCCGCCCATGCAAAAGGCAGCACAGCGGGATAGCGGCAGCCGGCATGGAGCTGTTCTCCATCGCTGAATCCTTCAGGACGGTCTTTCAACTGCATGACCATACGGCCTCGCCAGAGCTCCAGCTCTGCCTTGTGCCCGGGCTCCGACGCGAGATCCTTCAATTCCTGCGGATCCCTCTTTAGATTGAAGAGCTGTTCGCGGCCACTTCCCGGTCGCCAGATGTACTTCATGCTGCCATCGGTCATGAAGTGATAGGCCTGTTCCTTGTCGTAGCAGGTCGAGTGCTCACCATGCAGGATTTCACGTACACCCTCGGCCTCACCCCGCAGAATGGGCACGAGGCTGCGACCATCCAGATTCGTCGGTACCGGCGCCCCTGCCAGCTCGAGGAGGGTTGGCATGATGTCCTCGAGGCAGACCACCCCGTCACACTGCAGACCAGTTGCCAAACCAAGTTCCGGTGATCCCTGGATCAGGAACGGGATGCGAGACGACCCTTCATAGGGCTCACA
>CAZCDU010000093.1:7561-11514 GCA_964497125.1 uncultured Victivallales bacterium
GCTTCATCCACGGGCCACGGTTTGGCTTCGCGACCGTTGACGGAGAGGCCGATACCGCGGATTCCGCCCAGTTCGGGGGCTCCCTCCGCCAGGTCCCGGGCGTAATCATCATCCTTAACGTACGTGGAACCCAGAACGCGCTTCTCAAAGCCATACGGCTCATCGTGAGGCGACTGGTGCATGAATCGACCCGAGATCGCCGTGGCATAGCCGGCATCCTTCAGGAGCTGCGTTACCGTCGGCGTCTTGATCGGTATCTTCTCCCGGTAGCCAACCACACCATTGGTCATCGGGTACTGCCCGGTAAGAAGCGAACGGCGGGCGGCAATGCAGGATGCGCATGTCGTGTAGGCGCGAGAGAAATGGACGCCCCCCTGCCCTATGCCGTCAATGGCAGGTGTCTGCAGTACCGGATGGTTTTCCAGTGACAGGCAATCCCCCCGCATCTGGTCAGGCATCACCAGCAGGATGTTTGGCCTCTTGCTCACACGGCCCCCTTTTCGCGTAGCCGCGTGGAACTTTCGCGCAAGCCGCCGCGCCGGTTGCGGGCCAACCACTGTTCCTCATGCCCCATGATCAACCCCTGCAGTTCGGCTCGCAAGGCATCGGCATCACCGTCCTCGAACTGGACAAAACGGCCCCGATGGATCGCATACCGGCTGCACGCCACGGCGTGACGCAGCTCGGCCAGAACCAGTGCCCGGTCGCTTCCCGACGGGCGGGCTGTGACGAGGTCGTCCTCAATCTTGTCGAGCCAGGCTTCGGCATCGCTGTACTGCTTGCGCGTCAGCCCCGACAGGTCCAACCGGCCGCCCTTGAGCTTCTGAAACAGTAGCTGCCCGATTGCTGAACTATTCCCGCGCCTCAGCCCGGGAAGCCGGTTCAATGTATGCCCGAGATCGAGGCAGAACTGCCCCAGCTTGCCGGTTGGGTCTTCGAAGAGTTGACGGCTGATTGCGCCAGCAAGGTCAACGCGGCGATTGCTTCGGAGACACCAACTATAGGCCGCACCGGCGGCATACCCAACATAACTGATCGGCAACACCTGGTGATGACCGCCGTCGCCCCAATCCGTGTTGAGGTAGCCGGTGGCCCCGTGTTTCACCCCATTGCGAGCAGCATTCTCAAGGTTCTCCAGGCAATTGTCCGTGCGGCCTGTGATGCTGTTCCAGGCGCTGGTGCCGGGGCAGACATGAAATTCAACGCCAGCTTCTGCAAAGGCACGACACTGTTTGGCATATGGGTGATCCCCCTCATACCCCCAGCAGAGCGCAAGAATATCGTCCGGTAGCTCGGAAATAAGTTCCGGCTGATGCAGAATGATGTCGCCCCAGAACTGCATACGCCTTCCCTTGCTGGCGCAAAGCTTGTGGATCTTCTTAATGAAGTCGAGATAGACGGCCGTCGTGCTTCGCTTCGCCGCTCTCGCCTTGCTGCGGCCCTTGCCCAACTCCCAGGTCTCATCGCAGCCGACGTTGAACAGTCGACTTGAGAAATGCGGCAGGTACTCGTCGTACAGCCCTTCAAGGAACTCGATACTCGCCTTGTTCGGCGCCAGGCAGTCGGTGAACTCATTGTCCGGACACTCCGCCAGTTGCCGGTACTCGGGATGCCTGAGCCATCGCCCGAAATGCCCGAACGAGTTGAAGTTGGGCACCAGTTCGATGAAGCGGTCAGCGCAGTAGCGGTCCAGCTCCAGGATTTCCTCGTGCGTAAACGGACTTGCGTCGTGCCACACCGCTCTGTGCGCCGAGAAGGCAAACGTGTGCTCAGTGTAGAGCTGCAGCTGGTTGAGCCGCATCCCGGCCAATCGGTCGATGAGCTGCTTGCAGGTCTCCATGGTAGGAACCTTGCAGCGGCTGACATCCAGCATCACACCCCGTGACGGAAAGTCCGGCGAATCCTCGATATCGACCGAGGGTAGCATGGCACCAGCGCGCTCAACCAACTGGATGAATGCGAGGCAACCGTAGAACGCGCCGGCCTCGCCACCTGCAGCCAGAATCCGGTCGTCCCGGTTAAGTCGCAGTTCGAACGCCTGCTCGGAAGTCAGTTTCGCGGAGAGACCGATGCTCAGCAGTACCGTTCCCTGCTGCGGAGCGGCCGCCGCCACGCGAATGGGTTTGCCCAGGATTTCACTTGCTCGCTGTGCGCTCTCTTGAACGCGCTCGCGCAGGTGCGCGCTACAAGCATTGGGAAGCACGATCCACTCCGCCCCGCAGATATCGTGACGTGCCTTACGCACGCGCATTCGACGTGGAACAGGAAATAGGTTCTGAAACTCTTCGGCGTCTCTGGCTTGCATCGTGCCCCCTCTAGTCAAACAGCTTTTCCATCTTTCTCCGCGATGTCGCACCGGCATCTCCAAAGTACTTGTCAGCCGCGCCGACTTGACCCAGGCTCTCCATGTAGACTGCCGCCATGCCTTTCGCATCACCACTTTCAGGCTTCAGTTTCGACACCAGGATGGCGAGGTTGGCGTGATCACCAGGCGTGAGTTTCTCGAACGCAAAGGGCACTGTTTTGCCCGAGGCAGCCCGGAAGCTCAACGTGCCATCAGCATGGGCGGATACAAGCGAGACCCTCGCCCGCGTCATACTTAGAGGGATTGGCGTCGCATCCAACTTGCCGGCATCATTCAGTTTGACCAGCGTGGAAAGCAGAGCCCGATCAAGCGCTGCCATTTTGTCCGGCGACACGGATCGTGCAGGACGCTGAGCCGGCGCGGACGCTTGCCCAGTTGACGACCGGGCGCCACCTGAAGCGCCACGTGCGACCAGCAGCTCGGCCATGGCCTTGCCCATCCCGACGCCGACGTTCATGTAAGTCTGACCATGCCCGCCGTAGTGACCGTTTGCGCTGCTGCCCATACTGACCGGATTGGAGTAGAAGGTCCTGACCGTGTCTTTGAACTCAGGGTACTTGCCATTGAGCCCGTCAACGGCGAGCTGGGCGTCCGTGACCTTACCGGCCGCACCGCCACCACCTTTAATGCCGTTCCCCATTGTGGCGCAGACAAACAGGCCGTCTGGAGCATTGAAATCCTTGCGCAGTGCTTTGATCAGCTGAACCAGGTTCTTCTCATAGTTGTCCGCGCTGCCGCCCCCGCCGCAGTCCTTGGCGCCCTGCCAGAAGAAGAAACCGGCGACTTCATAGTCCTTGGCGCCAGGGTAGTACGTACCCAGGTCCTCCAGGACCTCCAACGCCGCCCGGACGTCGCCATCGTATTGCAGACCGGCATACCACTTCTCTCCCGCGTTGAGCGGCCGAGGCTTTCGCGGCATCTCCGGGTTCCCTTGATACCCATCTGCCCCGGGAGGTAGTAGGTCCCACCCCAGAGAGCGGTTGCCAATACAGCTCTTGAGAATAAGCACGGGCTCACCAAGGACGTGCCCGACGTAGTGGCCGATTCCGTGTTCCGGACCGATCTTTCCGTTGCCGGACAGTGACAGCCATTGATTCAGATGTGTTGACCACGGTCCGCCACCGGAACACATGACGCGGACATTGCGGACGTCTTTGCGAACGGTCCAGTTACCGTCGTCATCGATCAGGTAGGGGTACTTGTTCTCATTCTTGCAGGCGTGTTCCACCGATTTAGCACCACCGGAAACGGTACCGAACCCCAACATGTTCGACTGCCCCATCAGGATGAACACCTTGACCGGCTTACTCATGTCTGCCGGTTTGCCATCAGGATCAGGAAGCACATCCGGAATGCCTGCCGCCCAGGCGTTTCCAATCATGGCCAAAGCCACGCCCAAAATTGTCACCCATGAACGGTTCATACTGTCTCTCCTCTTTGTTCGCGGACCACCTTGAGCCCGCACTCACAGCGACAATGATAATTCTCCGCTGTCCCCCCTCATAGGGAGAGTTTGCGTCAATAACCCCGCGTTCTCCCGTCAGCTCCCGGACGTGCCGGTTCGCCAAGCGCACCCGTATCTCATGTA
>CAZCDU010000093.1:11614-18851 GCA_964497125.1 uncultured Victivallales bacterium
TCTCCCGTCAGCTCCCGGACGTGCCGGTTCGCCAAGCGCACCCGTATCTCATGTAGGGCGGGAAATCTTCCCGCCCGTCATCCCTTCCCCACGGCCGGGAAGGTTTCCCGGCCTACGAAAGAAGTCCACACGCACTACACCGGCAAGCGCTTGAGCTTGTGGAGAGCGAGGAGCGGCGCAAAGCTCCTGCATCGCTCGGACCAAGCTCCAATCGTGTTCTCACGTGACTCGTAACCACCAATCCCATTCACCACCGGGACAAGCCCGGTGGGGTCTCTTGCTCTCCATCTTGTTCTGCTTGGCTTCGCAGGCGTAGCAGGAAGCCGCTCCAGCAACGCAGGACCTCTAAGGTACATCCAGTTGTCGCCAACTGGATGCAGTCAAGCCTCGGTCCCCGCATCAGCCCTACGCCCCAACCACGTCCATGGCAATCTTCTCCCACTCCGTCAGGCGCGAGGGGTCATTGCAGACGGTGCTGATATCCTTGAGAATCAATTCACATGGTGTGTTGTGACGCTTACAGATCTCGACGGTTTCGGTCAGGTCCTTGCGCACGAGATCCGCGTCAAATGACACCATCGCCACGTGAGAGGGATTGGGCTTTGCCGAGAAGACGTAATCGCCATGAATGGCCTCGGCGGCGATCTCCTTGTCGGCCCACGGGCTAACCGAGACCTTCCGCACGTTGTTGATCTTGCGGACGATATCCATCTTGTGGTGGAGGGGCTCACAGCAACCATAGTAGACGAGGCCGTAGCGCTCGAGCAGGGGCTTGAGCGGGAGGATGTCGTACTCCTCCTGCATGGCAGGCGAGACCTCGGAGAACATCTGCGCCATCGACATGGCCCAGGTGTCCTTGGCCGTGGCGCGTTTGCCATCGTAGTCCGCTGACGGCAGGTCATCACAGAAGCCTCCCGTGCAGTGTATCTCCGGTGGTGCGGCCTCAAGTAGCCCATGCTCTTCGAACTGGTCCAGGACCCCGTTCTCCATCTCGACGAACTTGTTGATCAGGACCATAACGTAGTCAGGCCGGTCGATCAGGTCATAGAGCATCCGTTCCGGTGAGATCTTGGTTGAGATCAGGTCCCACAGACCTGAGTGGCGGCATTGCCCTACCAGGCGCACCGGCAGAATCCCGTCAAACAGCTCACTCATCTCTTCCAGGCGCTTCTGATCCAGAACAGGATCGACCTCAACCGTTGGCGTTTTCAAGGCCTCTACCTCTTCGATGGTCTCGAGCTGCTCGGCGAAATGCTGTGACAGCCCCTTGCGTTCCACCTCGGCCGCCGGGCCCAAGCTCGCGTTTCTGACCGTCTTGCCAAGACCGAGATAGGGCATCACAACCATATCGGACTTGAAGTTCTCCCAGGCATAGATGGTCATACGCAGGGAACGCTCGATCCCCGCCAACGGTCCTTCATCGCTGACCATATCGTCCGCGCCCCAGGGCAACTCATGCCAGGGAAGCTGTTCAATCCTCACCATGGGGCGCGTCTCTTGCAGTCCGTTGAGCCGCCGCCATCCATCGATTGTTTCCTGCTGCCTAGGCAATGCGGCAATCTCCGCATACCGCCTGCCAAGTTCCTGTAGTGTTTCTCTTATCGTTGTATCCATATATCCCCTTTTCATTACTCCATTAAGCGTTCGATCACAGAATTCACCAAAGCCGGTCTGGGAAAGTGCTTCTCATGAACACATCTCCCGAACCCACGCATTCATCCGCAAGCAGCAGTCGCGAGTCAAGGTTTGCTTCCGGCCAGTGTACGGGAAGGCAGTGAGTACCAGCAAGCGCCCTTGCGCACAAAGGTCAAAATAGGCACCGGAGGGCTTGTATAGAGGAGGAAAACCCTCCGGCCGGATCAGGATTAGGCTGCCGTACTCCTGCTGCATCACCATCTTCGCTATCTCCTTCTCGCCCGGCGAAATGAAGGGCGAGACCATTACCGCACCATCGGCGGTCCGTTCCGCCACCTGCGCCTGCAGTTCAAGAAGCTCGTCGGGCGATGCACCCCGCGAGACTTGTACCGGCAGCAGCTCCGGCCTCTCGATCAGAAAGAGGTTGCCAAAGCCCGCCCAGGCCTCCCCGGCCGGCAGGCGCGCGTGGCTCAACTGGTTCACCCGCACGAAGAGATCTGGGTGTGCCTTCTTTAGGCAGTAGCGGCGTGGGTTGTCCCGAATGTAGTTCCGCTCAGCACGCAGCGTTGCGGAATTCATGATCACGCGATCATGGTACCCCTTCTCCCACACCTTCAGCGTGGGGTCGCCTGCGGTTTTGCGCAGCTCCGAGGTGATGCCGCTCGCGAAACCACGAATGGTGTTGCCCACGGGTTTCTCCAGCAGTTTCTTCACGTAGAGAATGCCGTGCAAATGATCCGGCATCACCTGCATCGTGGAGGCCTCGATCTCTGGGCGGTGCTGCGGAATCTCGTGCCAGCGTCGTTTCACCACCTCACCGGCCTGGCTCAAGAACACCCGGCTATCGCGGCATTCGCCGAAAAGCCGCCGCCGGTTGCCAGCCACCATCGTAATCATGTAGAAGCCCACGCGGCGGTAGTCGTGCACGAACATGCGCTTTCCCTGCATCACCTCTCCCTCAAATGCGGCCAAGAATGGCCACTCGCAGTTACTGCGGAGCGCCATTATTGGCGCGAATCTCAAACCGAAACACCCCGGAACCCACCTCGAAAACGACCTCACCGCCCTCAGCGCGCAGCAGCACCACCCCTTCGGCCTCGGTTGCCTGCACCCCGCCCTCGCGGATGGCGGCGGCATCCTCCGCCGGCACATGCACCGTGGCCGTACAGTTGGCGGGCACCACGAATCTCAGCGTGGCCGCACCGTCTGCCTGCTCCCATTCCGAGACAATCGTGCCACGCGCCGTCCGAAGCGTAGCCTTTGCCCACGGCAGGTCAGCCGGGAGGTAGGGCTTGAACACGATTCGCTCGTAGCCCGGTGCAGCTTCGTCGGGCTGGATGCCCGCCAGTCCCCAATAGAACCACTCGTCGATGGCCGCACCCAACGTGGTGTGGCACCGTGATGCCGTGCCCAGCCAGTTCTCCGCAATCGTGGTGCTCACATCCGCCTGTATCTTGTCCTCCTCGTTTGCGGCCAGCATATAGCCCCAACTCGGATAATCGGTAGCGGTAGCGCGGCTCCAGAGAATGTCGTTGCGGCCGGATTTGCCGATCGAGTTAACCACCCACTTGGTGCCGGCGTAACCCGAGGTAATGCAGCGTTGGCGGAAGTTGACTGAGCTGTTGAGGTAGCTTTGCACGCGGCCACGCTGCGCTTCCGGTACCAGGTCAAAGCATAGCGCGAGAGCCTGCGCACTCTGGCAACCCACGTCGTAATAGGCCCCGTACTCATCGAAGAAGGTCTCGTTGTAGGCATCCTTGATCTTGCCCGCCAGCTCGCGGTACTCCCCGGCATCCTCGCCATGCCCCAGTGTCTCCGCAATCCGCGCCATCACGATGGCGTCCATATGGTAGAAGGCCGTGGCCATGGAGCGGGGCTGATCCTTGCCCATGCCCGAAGCCCCCTCGTTCGTTGCCAGGTGATCCGCAAACCACGAGTGCTGGAGATAGCCATGCTCCTCGGGAGACGAATAGCGCTGCTCGATGGGAGTCTTGGGAAAGAGCAGATCGCTCGGGCATTTGCCCGCCAGGTCAGGCAGCTTCCGCTTGCCGGTCTTCTCAAGATACGCAAGATACTTCTTCAAGTACGGGTAGCTTGTCTCCAGAATGCGTCGATCACCGTAGTGAACATAATGCCACCAGGGAATAAGCACGAACGCGGCGCTCCAGATCATGGCCTCGCCCCACCCCGGCAGTGGACTGATGTATCCTACCAGGCCACTGTCCTCATCCTGCTGGTCGTAGAAGTCGGCAATCCACTTGGTCCAGAACCGTGCCGAGTCCAGATTATAGAAACACTCCTCGGCATAGCTCCAGGCGTCGCCACACCATCCCAGCCGCTCCTCACGCTGGGTGTCGTCGGTGGGCACGCCCATCTGCATGTTGCAGCGCTGCGACTGCAGTGTGCAACGATGGATCTGGTTGATGAGCTCGTGCCCACACGCAAAGCTCCCGGCCTCACTCACCCCGTTGTAGACATAGCAGGCTTCGACATCCGCCAGCGTCGGCGTGCCCGGAAACCCGGTCACTTCCACGTAGCGAAAGCCATGATAGGTAAAGCGCGGCTCGTAGGTTTCGTTGGCCTCGCCCTTCATGGTGTAGAATTCGCCCTGGCGTGCCTGACCACAACTGCGGCGCTGCGCAATCATGCCGGTCTTGAAAAGAAGCTCCGAGTGTTTGAGGGTCACGGTCTCACCCTCCCGCCCCTGCGGGATCATCAACTTCGTCCACCCCGTCATAACCGTTCCCATATCAAAGACGAAGACGCCGGGTTCGGGCTCGGAGACACTGACCGGCTGCCAGCGATTCATTACCTTGTTGGGCTGCAAATCCATCGCGGTGAGCTTGCCTCCTGGCTCCTCGACAAGATTCGCAGGCTGCCACGCGCTCGCATCAAATCCAGGAGCATCCCAGCCTGCCTGCTCCAGCCGCGCGTCGTAGTCCTCGCCATCGTAGATGCAGCTCATCCCGATGGGAGACCAGTCTCCTTGCCAGGAGTCATCGCTCACCACCCGCTCCGTGGTGCCATCCTCATATTCCACCTCAAGCTGCACCAGGGCGCGAGGCGAACCGTACCAGGGCGCCTGCCAGTGCCAGAACTTCTTCCGGGCATTGTACCAACCGCCGCCGAGGATGATGCCCACCGCATTCTCCCCTGCCATCAGCGCGTCGGTGATGTCATACGTAAAGTAGTAGACCCGCTTGTCAAAGGCCGTTCGCGGCGTCGTCAGGACGTCTTCACCCACCTTGTTTCCGTTGAGGCGAAGCTCGAAGAGCCCCAGGCCGCAAACAAACGCCCGGGCCCGCTTCACAGGTTTGTTGAGCGCGAATGCCTTGCGCAGTTGGGGCGAACGCAGCTCGGGCTCGAAATCCCGGAATTCCACATCCATCTTCTGCGCATCCTCATCAGCAAGCTGCAGCCCCCCGGTGGAATCATCCTGGCATATGGAATAGGGATCAAACTTCGGTTCACTGGCAGGCCCCATTCCGATCCATTCGGCCTTCCAGTCGGTGTCGTCAAAGAGCGCGGTACCAAAATGAGCGATAGGGGTAGCCGCGGCTTCCTGGCCGGACTCGTCCCAAATCCGCACGCTCCAGAAACAGTCCATATTGCTCTGAAGTTCGTTGCCTGCATAAGACACATTCACTGACTGCGAACTGTCGACCTTACCGCTGTCCCAGAGATCGGCTTTGCCGTGATCAAGCAGCTGCTCGGACGAGGCAACCAGAACCTGGTAAGCGCTCTGTTTGCGCCCACGCCCCTCCAGCGGGACCTCCCAGCTGAAGCGCGGCATCCGCGTTCCGATTGTAACAGGACCATTCGCGTATTCGACTTGCATCGTGGATCCAATCCCCATCTCTTTCATCCTCTTACGATCTCCCCGCCCTCCGGCGTCATGACGTGGGTCGCCGAACCATCCACGGTCAGCATCCCCATCCCAGGTTCCCGCTCAGCGGGAAGCTACTCGGTTGCTTCATGAGGGCCTCTACCTCATCCAGCTCGATGGGCGCCGCGCCCGTCAGTCGCTCACAGCCGTCGCGGGTGACCACGATGGTGTCCTCAACGCGGATGTACTGCTCTTCGTCACGGAACATGGCCATCGGGTCGACCACGAACACCATGTTCTCTTCGATGACCTCTTCACGCCATGGGCCAACAAAGTCATGCACGCTCAACCCCACGCAGTGATTGTAGGGACCTCCCGCACTGAGCATGCCATCCAACGGTTCCGGCAGATCGCCGCCGGGGAAGAATTTGTCCACGTAGTCTTTGCGGACAATCGCCCTGGCTTCCGCATACGCATCCTTGGCGTAGATGCCGGGCTTGATCAGGCTGATCAGCACCTTGTGATACTCAACGATCAGTCCGTAGACCTTGCGGTGCCACTCGCTGTAACGGCCATTGACCGGCCAGATGCGGGCGATATCACTGGAGTAGTGCCGAAGATCAGGACCACAGTCCATCAGCACAACTTCACCATCCTTGAGAGTGGAATTGTTGAAGTGATAGTGACCATTCACGATTCGTTTGCCGCTTGCCGCAATTACGCCATAGCCAAGATCGCAGTTCCCATAGGCCGAGTAGATATACTTGGCAATCGCTTCAAGCTCACTCTCGCACATTCCGGGACGGGTGGCCTTCATTGACTCAATCATGATCAGGGCCGAAAGATGACCGGCCTGCCGCAGCACTTCGATCTCTGCAGCGCTCTTGATTCGCCGCATCTTCCCGACGAAGTCACTGGCATCCTCGATCTCCATCTCGGGATAGCGCTCCCCCAGCGTGCGTATCAGCTTCTTGTGACGCGGCTCGACACCGCCCCACTCATCGGCTTCACGCTTCGCTGCCCCACCCTTCGCGAGGAATCGAGTAATCCCGGCGGCCTCCAGTTCAGCAGACGGAAGGAAGAGCTTCTTGATGCCGGTCAGCGAGGCCTCCATGTCCTCAAGCGGCTTGACCGCATCAACGAGAAGCCGCTTCTTGATCATGCCGGCATCTTCAATGCCCAGCCGATCGCTGGGTTCTCCGTCCATCTCATCCCTGGACGCAAGGAAGAGCGTGCTATGCCCCCCCTTGCCATCGATCAGCAGATAGGACTGCAACACCTCGAATCCAGTCAGGTAGTAGAACGTCGCATCCTGTCCAGGCCGATGACTCACATTCGCCGGACCACCCGGAATCAGGATCTGTGCCTCGTCACCAATAAGCCCCGCCATCCGTTCACGACGGGACTTAAATTCCTCCATCGCAAAATCACGACTAAACAGACGTTCCTGCCCCGTAGCATTCACAAAGACGCCACGGCAGCGCTCCAGGACTTCAGACATTGTAGATTCACATTGAGCATCTTCGATCATGATATGCGTTTCCTTCTTTCAGATTCTCTGGAACTCCCGGCTATATGCTAACCAACGGTGCGTGTGAGATTCGACGACGATCGCGACGACGATCGTGACAACGATGAGATTCGACAACGATCATGACAACGATCGCGACGATGATAAGAGAGCTCACGACCATTACATCTCCCCCTCTCCATCTTTGTCCCGATCCTTGTCCCGATCGTCGTCGATCTCAAATCCTTGTCTCGATCCTTGTCGCG
>CAZCDU010000094.1:0-3527 GCA_964497125.1 uncultured Victivallales bacterium
CAGAAGGCGGCCAAGGCCCACAAGAAGACGCCGCTCTATCGTACGATCGCGATCAAGACCATTCCTTCCGCTGAGCCGCAAAGCGACCTTGCCGAAGAAGCGACGTCCGGCTGGAGCGTGGTCGATAAGGATGCCGCACTCAATATGTCGGCAGCGGCCTTCTATCTCGGCCGGGACTTGGCTACGGAAGTCGACGTGCCGGTTGGCATTATCGACCTCAACCTGGGATCGGCATTCCCGCTCAGCTGGTTGAGTCGTGAAGCCCTGGATGAAACCGAGAAGTTCTACGGCAAGAGCGACGTGCCTGGGCAGGTGAGTTACCATGACCAACGCCTTGAAGCCGAGGCCAAGGGTGAGCCCATGCCGAAGCAGAAGGTGGCACCATCCAATACCGTCCACCGCGCACTCTTTCCTGCCGGCGGCTACAATGCCGTTATCAATCCGCTGAGAGGACTCGCCCTCAAGGCCGCCATGATCCAGCTCGGAAACGACTACCCCTATATGATCTATGCGGGCATCCTGGCCAGCGATGCCCCATTCAACCGGCCAGCACTCAATACGGCCTATGTGGACACCTATATGATCCGCAAAGTTGGTTTCCGGATGGAGCCGGTCACCACGCCGCGTGTTCCCCGCGAATGGCGCAAGACCCTTGGTGATTCCGACCTGCCGATCGGGCTGATCGCGCCCCCCGGATCCGACCTCAACACGATGGGTCAGCACCACCGCGAGATGCGCGAGCTGCAG
This sequence comes from uncultured Victivallales bacterium, assembly GCA_964497125.1. Taxonomy (GTDB): domain Bacteria; phylum Verrucomicrobiota; class Kiritimatiellia; order UBA8416; family UBA8416; genus CAYLXP01. Next base: position 748 of record CAZCDU010000094.1, read on the forward strand.
CGGCTGACGGCGGCGAGCATCGCCGGTGTCGACGTGATTCTGGCGGGTTCGGAGAACATCCCGTACAGTGCCCAGCCCCAGGATGAAGCCCTGCTGGCCGCACGGGCACTCGGCTGGGTTCGCGGCGCGGTCTACCAGCAGGCCGATGCCCCCGCGACCGGTCCACGCTTTGAGCGACTCGAGCTGAATATGAACCAGGCCACGGTTATTTTTGCCGAGGGCACCGCCAAGGGATTGCGGGCTAGCGGCGATGCGCTGGACGTCTTCGAGGTCGCGGCCGTCGAAGGTGATTACGCGCCTGCCAAGGCCAGGATCGACGGCGAGGTGATCCGCATCGAGAGCGATACCGTCAACCGGATCAGTCGGGTACGCTACAACTGGAACAAGCGGCCGGACCAGGGCCTGGTCAACGCTGCCGGACTGCCGGCCATTCCGTTCCGAAGTGAGAAGGCTGACTACGGCTGGTTTGTCACCAACAAGGATGACGACCTTCCCTCAGAATACTACACGCCGGCCAACGCGTGGAAGAAGAGTGACGTGACGCTGATCAACGCCCAGCTCAAAACACATGGCTATGGCAATTTTACGGGATGGATTGGTCCGGCCGGTTTCAAGACCGGGCCTTTCGGACCCAACATGGGTGTGCGCGAAATCAAGGCAGGTTCTCCGGCTGAAGGCAAACTGCTGGTCGGCGACGTGATCTATAGCGTCAACGGCACGATGCTGGGTGAGAAGGCGTGGGAAGTCATGGGGGCAGCCATCACCGAGAGCGAGACCACGGCAGCCAAAGGCAAGCTGGTGCTTGGCGTTCGTCGGGGCGCGGAAAACCTGGACGTGGAGCTGACGTTGGAAGTGATGGGGAGCTACAGTTCGACGGCTCCGTATGACTGCCTGAAGACTGAGAAGATCATTCGTCAACTTGAGGAGTGGGTGGTGGCCCGCGGCGCCGGTGCCGGCTTCCTCAATACGGATGCACTCTTCCTGCTGGCCACTGGCAACCCTGAGATGCAGGGCTATGTCCGGCGCATCGTTTACGGAATTCTCGGGAAGGAGATCCCGACCACGCCGATCGACGGCACGAAGGCCGGCAAGAGTTGGCACAATTCGGCCGAGGCGATTCTGCTGGGTGAATACTACATGGCCACCGGTGACAAGAACGTGCTGGGCCATCTTAAGTATGCCTGCGATCGGCTGGCGGCTACCCAGAACAAGGAGTATGGCGGTTGGCGCCACAACTTCCCGGGGGGGGCCACCTACGGCCTGATTCCCAATGCGGGGCTACCGGGCGTGCTGGGGATGTATTGTGCCAAGGAAGCGGGCGTGGATATCGATATAGAGGCCTATCGAAAGGGCGTGAAGCACTTCAGTGACAAGCGCGCCGATTCCGGCTTCTTGATCTACGGTTACGGTCCCTGCACACGCGAGGTGCCACCGCCGCTCAACCCTGAGGAAATGAACTCGGGACACATGGAGACAGCCAACGGCGGCGTCTCGGCTGCCAGTATTCTAATGAAACTTGACGGCAACCACCGGGGGGCGCACCTGGCGTCGCTCCTCAGCGCCTACGCTTGGAACAATACGTTTCACGGACACGGTGGCAACTTCTGGAACAACTTCTGGACGCCATTGGGGGCGTATCAGCACAGTCGTCCAGCCTTCATCAACTTCTGGAAGCATCATCGCTGGTACCGTGAGTCCAACCGCATGTTCGATGGCAGCTTGATTCAGCATGAAAGTGGCAAGGTCGGCGCCGGCTGCGGTGTGGCGCTGGTCGCCCCTCGTGAGCGCCTACAGATCACCGGTGCCCCCGCATCGCCGTTTGCGACCAACGCCCCCGTGGCTCTCAAAGCCGCGCTGGCGGCATATGGCCAGCGTGACTACGCCGGCTGCGAGAAGCTCGTGACCGAGCTGATTGCCTCCGGTACGGTCGCTAAGGATGACATGCCAACGGTTGAGTACCTGGCGCGTGCCGCGGGCGACATGCAGGCGAGCATCGCGGCCGATGTGGCACGCATCGAGGCGCTCTGCTCGGCAGGCAATGCCAAGGAGGCAAGTACCTTCGTGGCGGGGCTCAAGGGCATCGTGGCTGAGGGTGACCCATGCCGTGCCGAAGTCGAGAAGCTGATTGCCGCGGCCAAGCCGGCTCCAGCGCCGAAGGCTGACCCCAAAGCAAAGCAAAAGGTCGAGGATGAGCCTGAACCACCGCGCAAGTGGGAATGCCTGGTCATGGAGGCGGACACTGGCGGCAAGCGGAAAGGCAAGGCTGATCCCAACCTGATGCTCAAGCCAGAGCCTGATGTCTGGAAAATGCAGGTGGTCGAGGGCCTTTCGCAGGCACCCGAAGGCTGGATGGATCCGAAGTTCGACGACAAGGAGTGGTTGGAGACAACGCTGCCGATCTCGTGGCGGATGTATCACACGGCGCTCCTGCGGACGACGTTCAACGTTAAGGACAAGAAAGCCTTTGATGGCCTACGTCTGCGCGCCTGGGTGTTCCGTCAGCAAGGCATTGAGATCTACCTGAACGGCGAGATCATCGGCAAGATCAACAACATCGAGAAGAAGACTGGCGATATTCAGAACGACTTCAAGGCGTCGGCTCTCAAGCACCTCAAAAACGGCGAGAACACACTCGCCGTCACCACCCGCCACAACTGGCGCTGGGGCATGCTCTTCATGAGCGTCTACAACGACGGCTTCGACTTCAATCTTGATGCGAGGGTGAAGTAAACGCTTCTAGAGTAGAGCCAGTTGTCTCCAACTGGCTCCTCTCACTGCAA
>CAZCDU010000094.1:3627-5744 GCA_964497125.1 uncultured Victivallales bacterium
CTGCAACAAGAGACTTCAGCACGTCACGTGGGATTGTGCCGGCGAGGCGCATGGTTACAAAGTATGTCCGGTCTGCAACCAACCAGTGTGGCAGGTTTCGGCGAGAGAAGCTAAGAGTTGCGGCTGCCATATCATTCACCATTAGTGAACGATACCACGGGAAGCCAGTTGGGGACAACTGGCTTTACTTGGGAGCTAGAGACGGTCTTCGCTTGGTGTGGGTCGTATGGGAGGTCCTGCAGGTACATCCAGTTGTCGCCAACTGGATGCGATGGTGGTTGGGGTAGTCGGACTGAGAGAAGCCAGTTGGGGACAACTGGCTTTACTTGGGAGCTAGAGACGGTCTTCGCTTGGTGCGGGTCGTCCGAGGTGGATAGAGTTGTTGCGGTTGCTGGGGTGCTGCGTGCAGAAAACCGCTGTTCGGTTAGCCGCTTTGTGATACTCTTCAGCCTATGGGACGAGCGGACAGACCAAAATTCAGACGCCGTGAGCGGCCGCAGGTGCTGGTGTCGCTTGATCGAGAGAAACGGGCCGCATTGCCGGCGATTGTACACCTGGCTCGGGAATGGGAGTGGGATCTGCTCGACCTGGAACTGACGCGAGGCTCGGTCCCGACCGATCCGCTCCCGAGCGGGGCGCTTGTCGGTTGCCTCCCGAGTGAGCCGTTGGTGAGGCGTCTTCGGGAGATGGGGTGCCCTGCGGTTCGGGTGGGTACTCTGCCGCATCCACGGGACGACCTGCTGCCAGCTGTGCTGCCGGACCAGGCGGCCGCCGGTCGGATGGCAGTCGACCACTTTGTGGAGCGTGGTTTCAAGTACCTGGCGAACGTGGGAAGTAAGCCGTGGTCGCTGTCCCGGCCGCTGCATGAGGCCTTCAGAGCACGTGCCCGTGAGCTTGGGCTGGAGCCCTTCCTGTTCCGGTTTGGGGGAGAGCAGGGAGCCGCGGAGACTCCGGCAGAACATGCCGCCAAGTTTGAGCGGCGGGTCGGTGAGATTGGCGATTGGCTGTCGGGGCTGCCGAAACCGGTGGCGGTGCTGACATACAGTGATTGGCGAGCGGCGAGGCTATGTATCGTCTGCCACCGGGTGGGGTTGAGCGTCCCTGACGACGTGGCCCTGTTGGGGGTTGGTAACCACCAATTGACATGCGAGCTGTCGCCGGTGGTGTTGTCGTCGATCGACCCTGACGCGGAAGAGCAGGGACGTCGGGCCGCGCAGTTGCTGCGTGGGCTTATGGCGGGTGAATCCGCGCCGTTGGAGCCGATCATGGTTCCGCCGTGCGGGATTGTTGAGCGCCGCAGCACCGAGGTGCTGGCGGTGCACGACCCGCGGGTCGCGCGGGCCATGCGCTTCATGTGGGACCACTTGGATCAGAACCTGTCGGTGGGTGATGTTGCCGCAGAGATCGGCATGCCGCGCCGCAGCCTGGAGCGTGCCTTCAAGGAGCAGCTTGGCCGCGGTGTCAGCGCCGAGCTATGCCGTAAGCGTCTTGAGCGCTGCTGCGAGCTACTCAAGACCACGGATCTTCCCATCCGGGACCTGGTCCCGCTGTGTGGGTTCCGTTCGGCGGACTACCTGCACGCCGTCTTCCGCAAGGCCTTCGGCACCTCGCCGCGGAAGTGGCGGGTGGCGCGAATGCGGAATGACGAATCCGGAGAAGACAGAACCACTGTTCGACAGGATGATGACCGTCAGGAGCCTTCTGGCTGAGCGATTCTGCCATATGGGATGGGGGGCGTAGCCTCGGCCGCCAGGCCGTGGATGAGCAAGCAGGAAGGATGTGAAAGACCAAAGAGAGAGCCAACCGCTCCCACTTGGTCTATCTATTCACTGCTTTTGCGCAATCCACCGTCTGGCGACGGAGGCTACAGAAGATTCATCTCTCCACTTTCAAGAGTCCACTCGCCGGCGGATCTAGTCTGAAACTTCACCGTTTTCCTGCCGTTTTCGGCTCTTCAATCCTCGTCCCGATCCTAGTCGCGATCTTCGTCGTTCGGCTCGCAGATCTGCGCACAGTCTGGTCTCGAGACGAGGATCGAGACAAAGATCAGGACTAGGATGGGGAGACAAAGATCAGGACTAGGATGGGGAGACAAAGATCAGGACTAGGATGGGGAG
>CAZCDU010000094.1:5844-18819 GCA_964497125.1 uncultured Victivallales bacterium
GAGACAAAGATCAGGACTAGGATGGGGAGACAAAGATCAGGACTAGGATGGGGAGACAAGGATCGAGACGAGGATCGCGACAAGGATGCTTCAGTTTCCACCCTGCATAATCCGGCAGAGGCACGACGCCGGGGGTTGATCTGACCGGAAACTTCAGCCCATTCTGGCGCCCTGTAGCCTCGCTCGCCAGAGCGTGGATGAGCAAGCAAGGCGGATATGAGAGACCAAGAAGAAAGCAGGAACTCCCCAGTTGGTCGATCTATCCACTCCGCTCCAAGTCACGAAGTCGACCCACTCGCCGAGTGGCGCAATATCTCGATGAAGGTGGCGCAAAAACGCGATGGCATAAGGTTTTCCCTGATTGATACAATATTAAGTGGATGGAGGATTGTAACCAGACAGAGCGGTGTTTTCTGCGCTTTTCAAGTCAGTGAGGCAACTGATGAAGCCCTACGCAACTATGTTTATTGGGATCGCAGCGGTGGGGCTGTTCTTGGCGGGGCAGGCCATGGCGGCGGCTCTGATGTGGGACGCCAACGGCGGCAGCGCCGGGCAGACCGACGGCGGGGGCACATGGCTAGCAGCGGACCAGTGGTGGGATGGCGGGGCCAACGTGTCCTGGAACAACAGCACTCCTGACAGTGCGATCATTGGTAACGGTGGATCTGGTGGTGCTATGACGCTCGCTGCAATCCTTGCAGGCAGCGTGAACGAGACGGTCTTGTACCTGTACCTCGACGGGAAGGCCGCATTTGCCGGTACCTGGGGCGGCACCAATAGTGTCGCTGAGCACGTGGATGCCGAGTATTTCACCGGAGACGGGATGTTGACAGTCCTGGATAGCGCCAAGGGCCCCGGGCTGCGATTTGTTGTTAGATAGCAAGACAAGTAGGATGGAGGACCAATGATGAAACGTTACGTGACTACGTTGATTGCGATAGTCTTTGGGTTGGGGCTGTTGGTGGGGACGGCGATGGCCACGCAGATCTTCTATGAGAGTTTCGAGTCACCGCCGCATGCGGATGTGGCCGCAGCTGTGAGCGGCAGCTCGGGTGGCTGGGTGAAAGCTGGCCAGTATGCTGCGGGACTGCACGACGAAGTAAGCGGAAAGTTCACCACTCCGTGGGGGGAGCAGGCTGCCTTCGCTCATGATCATGAGAACACGAAGGGGACCACGTTCACGACGTCGACAAATCTCACCAACACGGTGCAGGCCTTTGTGATGTACAATCTGACGTTCAATGTGGCGTCCGAGAACGGATCATCCAACCCGGGCTACGGCGTTGATCTGCTTGCGGGGGGCTCGGTGATCGACACGGTCACCGGCAAGCCGACAAGTTCGGACATGTCGGCCAACAGCGATTCGATCAGCTTCCTTCCCGCACCAGGCGATCCGCACATCGGTCAGCAACTGGCTATTCGCCTGCGCAAGCCCGTTGGCTCATGGAACGGTGCATATATTCTCTACGACAACATTTCCCTCACGGCGACGGATACCTCTGGGGATACGGATGCTCCCACTCCGAACCCGCTCACCTGGGTACAAGTCCCGACGCCAGCGGCCAACAACTCGATAATGATGATGGCGACGAACGCAGCGGATCCCAATATGGTGGAGTACCTTTTCAGCAACACGGTCAATCACGTGACCAGCGGCTGGCAGGATGGCCGGACATGGACGGACACGGGCCTGACGGACGGTGTCACTTACACGTACAAGGTGAAAGCCCGCGACAAGTCGGCCAACCAGAACGAAACAGCGTGGTCGAGTGCTGAGACGGCCACGGCCAGCGAGAAGATTGTCTTCTACGAGACGTTCGAGGCACCGCCGTTCACGGATGTTACAGGACGCACGCTGGGCTTGAGCGAGCAGGGCTGGGTTATCAACTACAATGCGGGTTTGACGGATGAAGCACAGGGCAGAATCACGACGCCCTTTGGCGACCAGGGGTCAATCATCTACGACAACGGCGGTGCGAGCAGCAGTTCATACACGACGAGCACCAACCTGACGAACACGCTGCAGGTCAGCGCGACTTATGTGCTGACGTTCAACACGGCGTCGGAGAACGGCGGCGGCGCAGGATACGGGGTCGACCTGATGGCGGGCTCCACGGTGCTGGATACCGTCAGCGGCAATCCAAACAACTCGGATGTTTCGGTTACCTCCAACTCGATCAGTTTCACGACGCCCCCCGGGCATGCAAACCTCGGCGAACAGCTTGCAATCCGGTTGCGCAAACCAACGGGGTCCTGGAACGGTGGCGACATCGTCTACGACAACATTCGCCTGACCGCCGAGGTGTTGGGTGACAGCACGGCACCGACGCCGGACCCGATGGGGTGGTACGTTGAGCCGTGGCCCGCTGCGGATGGCAGCATTGCCATGATTGCCAGTAACGCGACGGATGTGGCGGGAGTGCAGTACTTCTTTACGAACACGATCAGCGGCCAGACCAGTGGGTGGATTGACAGCTATGTCTGGACGAACACTGGTCTCAGCGATGGCGTAAGCTACACCTACAAGGTGAAAGCGCGTGACCTGTCAGCAAGTCTGAACGAGACGGCCTGGTCGCCCGAGAGGAGTGCGACCGCAGACGAGACGATTGTGCTCTACGAGAGTTTTGAGCTCCCGATAATCTCCGGACGGGTTGCCTTCTCCTGTCCGGGGTGGTACCAGAACAGCAGCGCGCAGCTCAACGAGGACCACGGGACTGCGGGCGCGAGCACGCCTTACGGCACACAGATGGCGCACCTGGGGTACCAGGGTAGTCCGACTGGCAAGCGTATCGAGACCACGAGCCTCACGGATGTCCTGACGGCCGGCACCGAGTACACCGTCAGCTTCAATGTGGGCAACGTCCGTGAATCCGATGGTACCACGCGTGCGAACAATGAGTACACGGCCGAACTGGTCTCCGGCTCGACCGTGGTCGGTAGCCTGAGCGCACTGACCTCGACAAAAGACATGTCGGAAACCGGCTCGTTCAGCTTCACGCCGGATTCATCCAATCCCGCGCTGGGGGAGACACTGAAGCTGCGCCTCTACCATTCCGGGGGCGACTGGCAGTGGCAGCCGTTGTTCGACAACATCAAGTTCACGGCTGACCCGGACGAGACGCCGCCGACGCCGGACCCGGTTGGCTTCGCGACGGCACCTTTCGGCATCAATGCGACATCGATCGTGATGACGGCTGCCACAGCCACGGATGTGACGGGGCCGGTTGAGTACCTCTTCACGAACGACACCGCCGGTGTGGCATCAGCCTGGCAGACCAACACCTTCTGGCGCAACAACGGCTTGACGGGCAGCACCAGCTACGACTACCGGGTCAGGGCGCGCGATGCGGCCGGTAACATGACCACATGGTCGTCGGTGTCGACGGCATCCTCCACGAATGAAACAACGCCGCCGTCACCCGATCCCATGAGCTTTGCCGTTGTGCCCAGTTCGGTGGATTCCTCGACGATTGCCATGTCGGCCACCACGGCGAGTGATGTGTGGAACAATCCGGTCGAGTACTACTTCCTCAACACGACCAACAGCAACAACTCAGGGTGGACGACCAATACGAGCTGGAGCGACACCGGGCTTGCCGCCGGCGTAACCTACGGCTATACCGTCAAGGCCCGCGATGCGGTGGGGAACGAGACCGCGGAGTCTCCCGAATCCACGGCGGCTCCGGCAGGAGATACGACGCCGCCGAACCCGGATCCGATGGGCTTCGAGGTGCTGCCGGCTGCAATCGACCCCTACACAATCACGATGACAGCTTCGAATGCGACGGACTTCAGTGAACCGGTCGAGTATTACTTCCTCAATACGAACAACAGCGTGAACTCAGGGTGGATCACAGGCCGGGTTTGGACCAATGGCAGCCTGACGGCGGGCGAGACCTACGGCTTCAAGGTCAAGGCACGCGATGCGGTCTCGAACGCGACGGCTTACTCGGCTGTGGCGACCGCGGCTGCGGTGGCTCCTGCCGTGACGATCTTCTCAGAGGATTTCGAGAATCCACCGCATGCCGATGTGGCCGGGTCCGCCATTACGACCGGGAATTCGCAAGGCTGGCTCGCGTCCGGCACCGCCGGGTTGCTGGACGAGGACTCCGGCTACTACGTGACCGCTGACGGCACACAGGCGGGCGCACTTGGCAGCAGCGGCACCTTCACGACCTCGACGAATCTCACCGATACGCTGGAGGAGAGCTTGCAGTACGATCTGACCTTCAATGTGGCATCGAAGCAAGGCGCCAGCGGCACCTATCGGGTTGACCTGATGGCAGGCGGCAGCACGCTGGACTACGTGGGTGGAACGGTGGCTTCGAGCAACATGTCGGATACGAGTGACTCGATCAGCTTCACCGCGGCTCCGAATGATCCGAACCTGACCGATACGCTAGCCATTAAATTGGCGTGTTCGTCCGGCGAGATCTACTTCGACAGCATTGAGCTGACGACGACGCACACCGGCGGCGATTCCACAGCGCCGTCACCCGATCCTGTTACGTGGCTGGTGGTCCCCGAGACGGCCAGTAGCATTGGGTCGACCATGGTGGCCAATGAAGCCACCGATGCGCGTTGGGTGCAGTACCTGTTCAGCAACACGGTGAGTGGCGCCACCAGCGGGTGGAAGGATGAGCCATGGTGGGGCGAGACCGGGCTGACCGACGGCGTGACTTATGGCTATCGCGTCAAGGCGCGTGACAACTCGGTCAATCTGAACGAGACCGACTGGTCCGTCGTCGGGAACGTGACGGCGAGCGATGATGTCATCTTCTACGAGAGCTTCGAGGCGCCACCGCACGATGACGTGGTCGCGGCCGTTGGGAAGAGTCCGTCGCAAGGCTGGATCAAGAGCAACCTGCCCGGGGGATCGGGTGGCAGCGCGGGTCTGCACGACGAGGTCTCGGGGCAATTTACGACGCCATACGGGGCGCAGGCGGCATGGATCTATGACAATAGCGGCACCATGAAGACGATCTATACCACCACGACCGACAACCTTGACGCAACGCTGACGGCGAGCACCACCTATACGCTCACGTTCAACGCGGCGTCCGAGAGCCGCAACGGGGGCGGCGCCGGTTATGGCGTTTACCTGGTGGCGGGCACCAATGTGCTCGAGAGCGCCACGGGCACGCCGGGCAGCAGTGATATGTCGTTTACGAACGCGATTGTCTTCACGCCCGGTCCGAGCCATCCGAATCTCGGTGAGACGCTGGCCATTCGTCTGCGGAAGCCGACCGGGGGCTGGAGCGGGCCGTATGCCGTCTTCGATAACATCAAGCTGACCGCCGTGGTGGTGGAGGATAACGATGCCCCCACACCGGACCCGATGGGGTGGACCGAGGGGCCGGTTGCCGCCGCCTACGACTCCATCTTCATGGTGGCAACCAACGCCACGGACGCCGCCGGCGTGCAGTACTACTTCCTCAACACCGTCAACGGCAACAACAGCGGCTGGCAGGACAGCCGGTTCTGGGCGGACAGCAATCTGACTACCGGGGTGACCTACAGCTACAAGGTCAAGGCGCGCGACAACTCGTCCAACCTGAATGAAACCGACTGGTCCTCTACGGAGAGTGCGCAGGTTGTTCCGTACACGGTCTTCTACGAAGGGTTCGAGCGGCCCATTGGGGAGACCACGGGATGGATCTTCTCCAGTGCCTGGTTGCGGAATGAGGTCGACGGCGTGATATCGACGCCCTATGGGGCACAGGTGGTTGACGTTGGCTATACGGGAGGACCCACCGGCAGGCGCGCCGAGACCACCGGCATCACGGAGGTCCTCGAGGATCGGCATGCCTATACGCTCACGTTTGCGGCGGGCAACGTCCATGATTACGTCGGCGTGCAATACACGGCCGAGCTGCTGGCCGGGTCGACCGTGCTCACGAACGTGATCGCGGAGACCTCTACGGATGACATGACCGAAACGGGTAGCGTCACCTTCAGCACCACGGTGGGTCACGCCAACAATGGTGAGACGCTGGCACTTCGCTTCTACCATTCCGACGGCGGCCAGTGGCAGTCGACGGCCGTCTTCGACAACATCCGCCTGACGGCCGAGCCGCTTCCGGATCCGCCCAGCATGTTCCTGTTCCGGTAGGTTGTAGACGGGATGGCAGGGGGTAAAGGCGTGTTGGGCGAAACGGCCAACCCCACAAACAGAGACAGGAGAGAGTTTGGGTTTGTGTAGACGTACAGCAATGATCGCCTTGGGCTTCGGCGTCGTGGCAGTGGCGGTGTCTGCCGAGCCGGTAGGGGGGAGCTACTACGAGTGGGATGCTGCCCAGAGCCCCGGCCCCGCGACCAACTGGCCGAGCGTCACGGCCAACGCCTATGACTGGGGCTTTGACGCCGGTAGCCAGACAGCCGTCGATGTTACAGACGAACGCTTCAGGGCAACGAAGGCGTATCTGTTTCCCGGCGCGCGTGACGAGAGCTGTGCGCACTGGGACGCGAGGGGCAGTGACCAGCCGGCAACGTTCGAATTTCTTCTGGATGTGGATGCCGACAACGGGGTCATCTTCGAGGCCGGTGGCAGTGTCGACGGGATCCGGTTCGACCTGACCAACGGGCTGCTCAGGGGAACGGTCTCCGAAGGCACCAATGTCTATATCACGCACGCCCTGACACCGGACGACACGAATCGGTTCATTCATGTCGTCTATGTGGCCGACAGCACAAACGATATCTTTTCCCTGTACGTTGACGGCACTTTGACGGCGAGCAACACCTGGGCTGACGGCGACGACTGGTCGGGGTCCAACGAGGCCGGACTTGGCGGAACAGCGGGCGGGACACCGGACAACGGCGATACGGGGGATTTTACCGGCAAGCTGGCGCTCTTCCGCTACTACCGGAACAAGGCGTTCACGCCGGCAGAGGTCACGCAGAACTTCGAGTCTTTGGTCCCGGTCCCGGGGGAGATTATCTGGTCCGCGTTAGCCATTTCGACGGTGAGCATCGATTCGGCCTGGGCGCAAGCAACCGTTAACACCAACTTGGACGAGGCCGTCCTGGTCTGGGACACTGCGGACCGTGGCACGGGCGGTCCTGGAGCCTGGATGGGGGCGACTAACCTGGGACCCCAGGCTGCGGGAACGGTAAGCGGGCAGATGACCGGTCTGCTGGGCGACACGGAATACACCTGGCGACTCTACGGGACGAATTCCTGGCCAACCAGCGCCTGGTCGCGGGCGGGCACGTTCATCACGCCGCTCTCCGCTGCGCAGACGCCGGCTTTTACCAGCGTCGTCGCCACCACATGGCCCGCGATCGAGCTGGGGTGGCAGGATAACGCTGAGCACGAGACCGGCTATCTCCTGAAGCGCTCGATTGGCGGTGGCGCTTTCACGCTGCTGGCCGCCCTGGGAGCGGACACGACCTCGTATGTCGATCTCAACGCAACGGAATCGGGCGTGACCTACACCTATCGCCTGGCGGCGACGAACAGTGCCGATGGGAGTGCCACGCTGTTCGCGGCCTGTGAGAGGAACGTGGCAGCCCCCGTGCGTCCATCTGAGATCCTGCTGTTCGAGAGCTTCGAAGATCCCGTCGTCGCCGGCGCAGCGACGGGGACCGATCCGACTGACTGGGTGGATATCTCTCCCCGGGGTAACCGGGCGGGCCTGGGGCACCTCTCCGGTACCACTTACACCGGCATCCACGGGGTCCAGGCGGCCTGGCTCAACGTTTACAATGCCGACCCCGTTCTGCAGTCCACGTTGAACATCCTGGATACGAATCTTGTGGCGGATTCGCTCTACGTGCTCACCTTCAATGGGGCGCAGGAGGGAAGCGACTATACGGTCCTTGCGGATCTGCTGGCAGGCACCAATGTCGTACTGACCGCGCAGGTGCGCCCCGGGTCCCGGGATTTCGACGAGAACGTCGCATCGAACCGATTCTTGGCAAAGAGTGGCGATATCGGGATCGGAGAAGCGCTAGCGGTGCGCCTTCGGGTCACCTATAGCGGGTATCCCTGGAATCAGCAGAGCTACGTGGACAACCTGCGTCTTGATGCCCTGCCGTCATCGCTGGATGAAGATCCGCCAACACCGAATCCTCTCACATGGGTGGAGCCGCCGACCCCCGCAGGCGAGAATGGCATACACATGGTATGCTCGCCGGCGAGCGACATGAACTTCGTGCAGTACTTCTTCACGAATACCGTGAATGGCAACAGCAGCGGGTGGCTCAATGTGCCGGTCTGGTGGGAGCGTGAATTGGGCAACGGGGTGACTTACACCTACAAGGCCAAGGCGCGTGACACGTCCGCTAACTTCAACGAGACCGCGTGGTCGGCGGAGGCGAGCGCAACGGTGGATTCGAGCATCCTGTTCTACGACGGCTTCGAGTATCCCGTCGTCGCAGGTCAGACATCCGCTACCGACCCCATGGACTGGCAGGACCTCTCGACTCGGCCTGGCAAAACCGGCCTGGGCCATCTCGAGGGCACCCTCTATACGAACATGGGGGATCACCAGGCCGCGTGGCTCAATGAGTATAACAACGCCCCCTTGCTGCTGACCACAACCAACAACCTGGACGCGGCCCTGGTGCCTGGGAAGATTCCCTACACGCTTACATTCAAAGCAGCATCAAACGGGAGGATGACGTATACCCTGTGTGCGGACCTTCTGGCCGGGACGAATGTCGTGATGACGGCACAGGTGACCCCCTCGAACAGTCGGGATTTTGACGACGCGGTGGCCTCGAACTCCTGCTGGGTGGCAACCGACGATCCTCGCATCGGCGAAGCCCTTGCCATCCGCCTCTACATCGCAAAAGGGGTTTGGAACCAGGAAGGCTATGTCGACAACCTGACTCTCCTGGGGCCGCCTCCGCCGCCGCCGGCGGGGATGATGTTCCTCGTGCGGTGAGTGGGTGGGGTGGGGTGACCACCACTTTCCCAGCAGAAAACTGCTGTCTGCCTGCTGAGCGCTGTGCTACCATCGGACCCATGATGCGAGGCTCCGCAACGAGGACTTCCCGCCGGAACGTTGATTTCCGTCTGCTCGCTGGTGCGGCCCTGGCCGTGCTGGCTCTCTATGCCTATCTCTGGTGGGTTATGGATGTGCCGCAGATGTGCCATGACCGGCGGCGTGAGTTTATCTGGGGGATCAACTCACTCCGGCCGTTCCTCGGGTATGTTGGCGGTCCTCTTGAATACGGCTACGCGCTATTGGTGCAGCTCTACGCATTTCCATGGGCAGGTGCGGCCGCGTTGACCGGGGTGTTTGTCGCCCTCTATGCGGGGGCACGGCATTTGTCCGGGCGCTACGCAGCTCGGGCGCCGTGGGTTACCCCCCTGATCCCAGCGGCCGTCGGGCTTGTGCTCGTGCACAGTTACATGACTCTCGCCCCGGTTGCGGCCGTCGGTGTGGCTGTCGGCGTCGCCTTGCTCTATATCCATCTCCCCCTGGAAACCCCCGTCGCAAGACTGCTCGCAGCCATCGCCGCCCTGCTTGCGCTCCACTACGGGGTCGGCGGGGCGTTTCACCTGTGTGTCGCGATCTGTGTTGTGCACGAGTTTGCCGCACGCCGGAAGTGGCTGGCCACCGGTATCCTGGTTTGCGGTGTTTCTGTACCATTCGCTACGCGATTCCTGTTCTACGAACCCGACCTGCTTAAGCTTGCCTTCCGGAATGCCCCTCTGGAGGCAACGGTGGAGTCGGTAGAGGCGTTTCCGCTCTTCCTTTACGGTGTTATGTGGGCGTCGTTCCCCCTTATGATCCTGGCCGGCATCTCCGAGAAGACGGCGCTGGGCGTGTGGTGCCGGGACACGTTGACGAGGCAGGGCACGCGCCCTGCCGTCCGGACCGTGGCCATCATCGCAGCTGCCGTGGCTCTGTCCATCCCCCCGGTGATCCAGGCGAAGCACTGCCGCTGGACGGTCGTGGAGCGGCTTGTCGGCGAAGGCCACTGGGAAGGTGCACTGGCTTGCGTCGAGCGCTTGGCCGAGAGCGACATGACGACGAGTCACATGGCGAACCTCGCCCTGTTCAAGAGCGGTCGTCTGCTTGACGACATGTTCCGCTATCCGCAGACTGCGAATGGGGACGTTCTTCTCCTGGACGGCAAGGCGTTTGATTTTCGGTCCCGCACGGCCGAGAAGCGCAGCGCAACCTACCTCGATCTTGGCGTAATCAACCGGGCCGAACGCTGGACGCTGGAATCGATGAATGTCATGGGCGAGCTGCCGCACCTGGTGAAGCAGATGGTGATCATCAACATGGTCAAGCGTCGCCCCGGCGCGGCGGCCATCTATCTCGGGCGGCTGAAGCAGATGCCGTTTCAGCGCACATGGGCACTGGACTATGAACGCAAGCTGCGCAACGACCCGCTCCTGGAGCGTGACAGCGAGGTCGGGTTTCTCCGCGCATCGATGTTCAAGCCGGACTATGTGGACACCTTGACGTCGGAAGAACTGCTTGGATTTGCTCTCGCCACCAATCCGCGGAACAAGATGGCCTTTGAATACCTGGTGGCAATGCACCTATTGACGCGCCGCTCCGGAAAGGTCTTGGAGTGTATGCGGTATCTCGGAAACTTTGGCTACAAGCGGATCCCGCGGCATTGCGAGGAGGCGGTCCTTTCGCACGCAGGGCGCACTCGTGAGCCCCTGCCGTCTTTCGGCCTCTATACTGTGAGCCCTGAAACCATCCGGCGGTTCAACGCGTTCGTGGGCCTCTATTCCGCGAATGCCAGGGACCCCGTTGCGGCACGCAGAGCATTGAGCGTGGATTTCGGGGATACGTATTGGTTCTTCGAGGCATTCGGGCGTTCGGGTCGGGCGTTCGCGCTGAGCGAGAGACGGGATGACGGATCTGCTGATTGGCGAATCTGGGGAGGGGAGCATTAGGGATGGGGATTGTGGTGCGTAGGGAGGCCTCCACCGGCTTGCCCCGCGGGGGGGCATGATGAGAGAAAAGGAAATGCGTAGAGAGGCCACCACCGGGCTTGCCCCGGTGGGGGCATGATTGGGATTTACGGGCGTCGTGGTAGAGTTCCTGGCCAGAGCCCGGGGCGCGCGAGTGTGGAGCTTCGCCCCACACTCGCACCAAACGGGCTCAAAGCAGGTGGACGCCGGCCTCCGGACGGCGTTGGCGCAAGGGGAGAGCCAGGAGACGTGACAGGATGGCCCGACGGTCGCCCTGTCACGGGAGTGGCTCCCTCCTTGCTCGGCCGCGTCGGGACGCCACGGCCCACCTGGCCTCTGCGGGGAGATGGAACATGTTGCAGGCAGGAAAGACGGCCATGAAGAAGACAGCACAGCTCAAAGCCATTGCAGTGGTGCTTTCGGGCGTGGTTATCCCGGTCGCCGCAACCGGTGGCGGAACTGAGGGTATCGTCCGCGTCCCTCGCCCCCCGGTCATCTCGCCGGACTACACCGGCGTGGTGATCCCGCCCAACATGGCACCGTTGAACTTTACGGTTCGCGAGGCCGGGGTGGGGTACCGTGTTGAGATCGCCGGCGACGCGGGGGATCCGATAGAGATTCGCTCTTCCCGTGCGGGCATCGAGATTCCATCCCGACGGTGGCGAGAGCTCTTGTCAGTGAACAAGGGCCGGCAGCTGCGGGTCGTCGTGTATACCAGGAATGCCAAGGGCATATGGCGCAGGTTCAACGCCATCACGAACCGTGTCGCCCAAGAGGCTATCGACAGCCACATCGTCTATCGGCTGATCCCCCCGATTCATCGCCGGTGGCATCGGATCGGGATTCACCAGCGCTGCATCGAGACCTTCAGCGAGAAGACGCTCGTTGATAATCGCACGTTCGAGCGTGGCTGCGTCAACTGCCACACCTTTCGGCAGAACCGTCCGGACACCATGAGTTTCCAGGTCCGGAGCCGACAGTTCGGGCTGCCGATGATCGTGGTCAAGGATGACGAAATCCGTCACGTTGACACGCGGACCGGCAACGTCTCCCCCGCGGCCTATCATTCCTGGCACCCGAGTGGCAGGCTTATCGCCTTTTCCCGCAACAAACCGTCTCCTTTTGAACATACGGCGAATGACGTCCGCGACGTCTGGGATGCCGATTCGGACCTGGCGGTCTACTTTGTGGACGCAAACCGGGTTGAGGCACCGGCTCCCATCAATCAGCCCGACTGGCGTGAGACTTGGCCGTCATGGTCCTCAGATGGCAAGCACCTCTATTTCTGTCGGTCACGCCAGGTGCCGGTCACCAAGTATCGCGAGGTTCGCTACGACTTGGTGCGGGTCGCCTACGATGCGGCATCCAACACGTGGGGAGATCCCGAAACGCTTGTGTCTGGCGATGGGGTGGGAATGAGCACGGGGCAGCCGCGGGAATCACCGGATGGCCGGTGGCTCCTTTTCTGCATGTGCGAATATGGGAACTTCCCTGTCTACCAGCGTAGCAGCGATCTGTACCTCATGGATTTGCAGACCCGGCAGCATCGTCGATTGGAGATAAACAGCGACCTGTGTGATTCCTGGCACTCGTGGTCCAGCAATGGCCGTTGGGTCGCATTCTCCAGCAAGCGGGGAAACGGGTTGCTGACCCGGCTCCACTTCTCCTATGTCGACAACAGCGGCAGGTTC
Organism: uncultured Victivallales bacterium; assembly: GCA_964497125.1. Taxonomy (GTDB): domain Bacteria; phylum Verrucomicrobiota; class Kiritimatiellia; order UBA8416; family UBA8416; genus CAYLXP01. Next base: position 18,427 of record CAZCDU010000094.1, read on the forward strand.
CACAAGCCGATTGTGATGCCCCAGCGCGATCCGGCGTTCTACGACTCCTTTACCTGGACGTATAATGTCCCCGAATTGGTTGATGGGCCAGTACGCCAAACCAAGGCGCAGTTCGGTGCTGCCATCTGCGAGCCGCGCGCGGTGCTGAGCTCCTCCGGGGAGTAGGGAGCGGCTGACCGTCCCCGGTGACGTGGCACTGTTCGGGCGCAGCAATAACGAAGACGTCTACGAACTTTTGCCGGTTGTGCTCTCCGCCAGTGATCCCGCGTCCGACGAGACCGGTCAGTAGGCTGCCTTCTGCTCCGCAGCCTGGTAGCCGGCGAACGGGTGGCTTTGCTTGCCGCACACGGTGATGTTCTCTGTCGCAAATGCGCCTGTGACAGCCGTGGTGTG
>CAZCDU010000095.1:0-2416 GCA_964497125.1 uncultured Victivallales bacterium
TATATGTCACCCTTTCAGGGCTACTGGTAAGGATCCCCATTGGTCCTATGGAGCAGAATCACTAATGGGACATTACAGGCAGCTTGCCTGATCACCTACCCCCTCAAAACACCTTCGCGTCACGTATGCCGATGATCCCGTTCTCAAAGAAGAATCCGCATCCGCCTGAACCGAGATGCTTGTCCTCACATTCAAGGACCTTCTCTCCGTCCAGGTAGGCGGTGATCTTCTTCCCCTTGGCCTCGAGCTTCAGCTCGTGAAGGGCGTCAACCTTGAAGCGGCATTTGATCTCGTCGAGGACGGTGTCTTTGTAAAAGCGTTCCACGAGTCGCAGCGTGTCGGCAGTCTTCTCAAGGGCTATGTAGCGCTGGATGCCCTGGTAGCGGATCATGATGCCGGACGTGTCAGCCAGATGCACGCTAAGCCTGGTCTGGAAGGAATAGTCCTTCCAGTCGCGATTTCCGGTCACCACCACACCGCGGCTCATGTTCTTGCCGTAATGAACGACATCCTCCTTCTCGTCCGAGAACTTGTCACGGCACATGTCGATGTCGGTTATCCAGCCCGCGATGCTCCCGTTGTGCGCCATGAGCGTCTCCAAGGGCCACGCGACCTTCGGCGTGCCCTTGATCGACACAGAATCGACCAGAACCGATCCTTCACTCTTCACGGATGAGGTGAGCTCAAGGCCGAGATCGAGAACAGGCTTTCCGTCAGTGGACGGGATCTCCCACTGGATGGAGAATGGTTTGCCCGCCGCAAGTTTCTTCGAGCTCGAATATAGGATTGGATGTTCGACATCGTCGCCCGGCACGAACGGCCTGACGTACAGTCTCGCGGAGGCACCCGTCGCCCCCGCACCGCCGAGGCCCCGCACGGTGACCGTCTGTCCGCTGGAGAGGCGCGGCGTACCCATCACTCCGTAGCCGCCGCGCTTGCGGTCGACCGGAGGAAGCATGGGCGTGGATATCCGGGTAGGACTGCCGGGACCGGCCTTGAACTGAACAGACATGCAGCGTGTGCCGCTAATGGATTGGCCTTTGACATTAGAGAGGACTACCTGGCCGCGCGTCTCGAAATCGCTATCCTCTGCCATCCAGCCGTGCAGGGAACCGGGCATTTCAAAATGGTGTAGCGCCCCACCCTTCACAGGCGGCGGCTCCTTGTAGCCCATGATCTTGCGGCCTACGCGGGCGATATAGCCCGCCTCGAGCGAGCAGTCCGACATGCTTCGCGTGCCTTCGGCTGTTGGCATGATGACCCGGTCGGCGAACGGTGACCTGAAGTCGTACGTCTCGCAGATTCGATCGAGCCCAACTTTGATGCCCATGACCGAACCCACATTTGCTGCATTGCAGTCGGTATCCCAGCCGGCAGTATTGACAATCGCCTGCGACTGCTGGAAATCGTCGGGAGCATAGACCCAGGCCATGACCATGAGGGCGTGGTTGGGCACGACGTGGCAATTGCCACCATACTTGTGGTAGCCATATTTCTTGTCGATCCTGCCGAAGGTCTTTCGCCACTCCTTGTCCTTCTTGGCCCAGGCGCGAACATCCCGATGAATCCTCGCGATCAGGCAGTTTTCCGGGATGAGGCCCACACCGATGTCGAGCAGCTTGTTCATGTTCTTCTCAACAAACGCGGCGCTCACCATACCAGCCACTACGACTGCTGCATGGACAGCCTCGCCATCATGTGAAACACGCGCCGCCTTGCGCGCGAGTTCAGCCGCCAGCTCCGGTTTTCCCGGGGCGACCATGCCAAAGGCATCAATAAAGATCTGCGCGCCAATCTGCTCGGCAACGACCTTCCCGTTCTGCAGGATAGAGCCGCTTTCAGGCGACTTGAGCCCCTGCTTCAACCGGATATAGGCGGTATGCTCCGTGGAATGGCCCATGCCCCCCCACCAGAGAATAGTCTTCGGTTCGATCAGGTAGTTCAGCCACGTCTCCCCGAAGAACGCATCGGGGGTCTTTTCGTATAGCCCGGAGTCCTCAAGTGCCCTGAGGAACGTGAACGTTCCGGTGATGTCGTCGTCAGGGACCACTAGCGGGACATTCATCTCCTCGTGAACATATCGATCCACGAACCCCCACTTCTCTTCCAGCCGACTCTTCGGCCACCCCTCGAACGGCCTACCCATATAGACGCCGATAACCTTGCCGAGCACGCCGGCATATACCTGTTCTTCGTAATTCCTGCCCCGCGCCATGTCTATATCCTCAGTTCAGCGACCGGCCGAGTGTAAACGACTAATTTGACTTCGTAAAGATACATATCCGTGACCCCCACGACCTTGTGTCGTGGGTGAAAAAGCTTAACTGCCACCCCCACAATGCGTCTCTCCCCCCCCCGGTTTGGGGGGGGGGGGGGGCGGGGGGGGGGGGGGGGGGGGGGGGGGGGGGGGGGGGGG
>CAZCDU010000095.1:2426-18362 GCA_964497125.1 uncultured Victivallales bacterium
GAAAAAACCAAACCCCCCCCCCCCCACTCGCGCCCCCCCCCCCCCCTTTTGCGGCCCCCCCCCCGGCCCGGGGGGGGCGGCCCGGAAAAGGGGGGGAATAGGGGCTTCGACTGTGGCGGTTAAGCTCTTTCACCAGCCGGACAAGCCGGCTGGGGTCAAAGTTACGAAGTCAAACTAAGAGTGCGATCAAAAGAGACTATCCCCCACCCCGGCTTTCGGCAAGGGCCCAGAACCCATTATTGTTGGCATGATTCCGACTTCTCTATAACGGCAGACCGGACGATGCACATAATGGCTTTTCTGATGCACTTTCCGCCACCTTCTTGCAGCCGTTTGCAGCGCACGGTATGCTCTTGCTGATCGTCGATAATCCACAAGGAGTTCGCTGTGACCACGCTTGCCAATAACGAGTTTGACTTGAATATCGAGAATGGCGCCATTGTCGGCCTCAAACGCGTGAATGACGCTTTCGACACCGAGTATATCGCTCCGGACTCCCGGCTCTGTGACGTCGTCGTCAACTATCGAGCGGCTGACTCTGACTGGAAGACGCAATCCTCGCTCACCCTCGCGAATGCAGGCTCCGTCAACATCACCACTGAAGGTGATACCACCACGGCCTCCTACAACATCGACAGCGACCTGACGCTCACCGTCACGCTGGACCTGCAGGACGATGCCCTGTTATGGACGATCACGCTTGAGAACAAGACCGACACCCCCCTGGAGATCGGTGACATTGCACTGCCCTTCCCCATGAACTCGGATTTCGTATGGGACCCGGACGAGACCTGCAACCTGCGAGTCTTCAGACACGACTTCATCAGTGGCCACAATTCACGCATATTCTGGATGCGCCCCAACACGGTGGCACCCTATCTTCTGATGACGCCGCTTCCCGACACACCGCTGGAGTATTGGCACCAGGAGGGCGAGGCCATATCGGACGAGCTGGGACAAGCGGGTTTCCACGCCTATATCCACTCTGCCGGAGCAATCGATGCTATCGCGGAACACAAGGGCTCATGGCGACAGCCACATACAAGCCGAACACTTGCACCCGCGGGCCAGCCCAATGACGCATGCCGATACGGATTCAAGTTCGAATGGACTCAGAGCTACGATGAGATGCGAGACGCGCTCTACAGCAACGGATTGATGGATATCAACGTGGTCCCAGGCATGACCGTGCCGGAAGACATGTTCGCCATGTTCTCGATCCGCACAAAGCACAAGGTCAATGCAATCACAGCCGAACATCCCGACCAGACCACGCTGGAGTACCTTGGCGAGAAGCAGGAGGACACGCACGTATACCGCGTTGCGTTCAAGAAGCTCGGCGAGAACCTCCTATCCATCGACTACGGCGATGGACTGCACTCGGTTCTTGAGTTCTTTGCCACCGAAACCGTCGAGACCATGCTCAACAAACGTTCCGCCTTCCTGGTCAACAAATGCCAACACAGGGACCCCGCTCAATGGTGGAACGGCCTCGTGTCCGACTTCAACATGAGCAATCACGCCCTTCTAGACCCCGAACACCTCGACATGATCACGGGCTGGCGAGAGTACATGGCCTCGTGCGACGACCCCGGTCTGGGCAAGGTGCCCTTTATCGCAGCCAAGAATGTTGAGCAGCCGGTACAGGCCGAGATCGAGGCGATCGACTACTATATCCACAACTTCGTCTGGGGCGGACTCCAGATGACGGAAGAGGAGCCCTACCCTTACGGCATCTATGGCATCCCCAATTGGAAAGTGAACCGCGAAAGCGAGGAGGAGGGAGATAAGGGCAAACTCCACGTCTGGCGCATCTATGACTACCCGCATATCATCCTGCTCTACTTCAAGATGTACGAGATCGCGACGCTCTATCCCGACATGCACACCAGTATGTCCGCCAGAGAGTACCTGTGCCGCGCCGCAGGCACGGCCAAGACCTTCTTCAAGGCCGGATACGAAATCCGCAAATGGTCCGCATACAAGACCGGACTCTACAACGAGTTGATAATCCCGGACGTCATCACCGCGCTCCGCACCGAGGAGATGACGGAAGATGCCGACATCATCAAGGAACACTGGGAAAACAAAGTCCGGTTCTTCATCAACGAGAAGAGCAGCCCATACGGGTCGGAATACCCATTCGACTCCACGGGCTTCGAATCTACGCACGCCTTTGCCAAGTATGCCTATGAGCAGTTAGACAACCCCGACAGCAGTCTAGGGGTAACCCGCGAGAAGACCGAGCAGTTCATGGAGCTGCAGACCCAAACCAACCTCTGCTGCCGCGGCTGGCTGGAGCCTGCCTACTATCTGCTGGGCAGCGACTATCGCCGGACTGGCGGCGCAAGCTACACACTCTCCTATATGGCGCAGATGGGTGGCTGGTCCTTGCTCGACTACGTGCTGTACCGAACCGATGCCCCACTCAAGCTGCTGCGTCTTGCGTACGCCTCCTCCCTCAGCTCATGGGCTCTCATCAACTCGGGTACGCCAGAAAGCAACTATGGCTACTGGTTCCCGGGCGAGGAGAACGATGGTGGTGCCGGCGGCGGCTTCGAACCGGCGGCATACGGCACGACCTGGCTGGAACAGCCTCATGGCCGCGGTGCCTGGTACTATGGCTGCGAGATCGAGCTGGGCTTCACGGGCGGCATACGCTGCGCTCGTACAATACTGGCCGATGATCCGCTCTTCGGTCTGTTCGCCTTCGGCGGTGCGCTAACCGAAACCGACGCTGGCGTCGAAGTCATTCCACGCGACGGCGTCAGCCGCCTGTTCCACGTCATCCGTGGCGCACAGCGCTTCCACATGATTCTGGGCCGCGACCGATACGCAAAAGAAGCACCCATCGCACTGAATGACGACCTGTCCCGTATCAGCTTTACGCTTCAGAATGTCGCATCCTCCGACCACAACACAACGCTAAGCCTCGAAGGCTTGCCCGATGGAGACTATACGCTGTCGGTCGACGGCGCTGCCGCAGGCACGTGCACAGTGGCCAAAGGCAGGAAGCACTGCATCAACATCGCGATGAAGAAGGAGTCACCCGCGACTGCCATCGTCATCGCCAGAGCCAGTTAAGTCGGCGGTTTAGGCGTACGCTCGGCAGTAGGACAACCACAAAGAACGCAAGGAACTCAAAGCAGGACAGTTAGACCCTGTCCGAAAAGGGGCAAGCGTGTTGTAGCCTCGGTCGCCAGACCGTGGATCGGGAATTCTTGTGGATGTTGTGGACCAAAGTGAGCGAGTTCTCTCCCTTTCTCGGCCTATTCATCCTCGATTCTCCCGCATCCACGCTCTGGCGAGCGAGGCTACATTGCTCATCAATGCACGTCGGGGTCATCAGGTCACTGGTCACCGGGTCACACCGAGCAAGGTCGTAAGCCCCCCACTCAGCCCTGCACGCCACCGGCAGGATGGCGCATGATATGAGGTCGCTTACCTGACGATAAACACCGTGCCGGCGGGGGGTGGTGGAGTAAAGAACTGCAACTCACCGATACTCGTATGGTTTATACCGCCGTGGGCTTCGCTGATGTTTAGGACGATGTACCGGGCGGTCACGTTCAGGTCGATGAACTCGGTAGGGCCGAAGTCCTCGCCGGGATCGGTTTGCTGCTGGAACGCCTGACCCGTCGTTAGGGAGGTCCAGCCAGTCGTGACGAAATCAACTTCGTCATTGGCGGTATTGTTGCCGGGATCGGTGGTAGCATACCAAATGTCGGCCGTTTTTATACCAACCCACCCGCCGCCGAAGCCATTCCACACATACATTTTCCCGACTTCGTAGGTAGCCCCCAAATCGACTTTGAACCAATGGGCTATGTTGCCAGCTTGGGATACCGACCAACCATACCCAACATTCTCAGCGTCATCCGTGTGCAGTCCGGTAGCCCCTTCGCTCGACACCATTCCAAAGCCATTGACGGCCGACACGGCAAGACGGTTCCAACCGGAATTAATATCAAACTCAGATCTCGCAGTGGCTGTCACTCCGGCAATAAGCTCCGCCGGTGCGGCCGGTGGCAGTGCGAGAACCATTCCCAAAACTGCCAACAATGTAATCATCTTTTTCATCTTACTACTCCCTGTCCGCCCCATGCGCAGCTGCATTGCGGTCGGTTGAAGCTCTCAAACATAGCTCGACCTCAGTGTCTCTAGAATACCTCACACAGCGATCTCTGATCAATGGACATTCTGGGTTTTTAGATCTACTTTCTGGCAGACAAAGGCGATGGAGGCATGGGCAGAAGGGAGGCCTTCCGCCGGTCCCCGGTAGCGCGAGGTCTTTGACCCGGTGACCAGTGACCCGGTGACCCCGACGTGCATGGGGAGTCCTACGGCGGACGCGTCGCCGCACGGGGGTGCAGGGCAGGCAGGCCCGGGGCTACGGGCCCACCCGTTCAGGGGGGCAGCGCCAAGGTCTGTCCCCACGCATTCTGGGAGTTCATTAGGCATAGGAGGCCGGTCCCTCCTCTCTGCCTCTTCCGTAGATTGTAATGCAGTCCATATATACCTTGACTATTCCAGCATTCCGTTACCATACTTGCACCACGATAAATGAGTTGCGATACTCGTAACAGAAAGGAAGGGCCCCATGCTTGACGACCTTTTTGAGTTAAGCCGGCACCTGATTCGACTGCTGAACCGTCCATACCGGCGCTATTTCATTCGTACCGTCGATCTTAAGGGCCGGTGCTCAATCGTGGTTGGGAAGCGCGGCGTTGGCAAGACGACAACACTCATCCAGCACTTGCTGGGAGCGGATCCCAACATGGATACTTCACGCGAAACGCTTTATGTCCCTGTTGACCATTTCACTGTCAGGCGCATGCCGATCTACGAGATTGCCAGAGACTTCACCAACCAGGGCGGGAAGAGGCTATATCTCGACGAGATCCACAAGTATCCGGCATGGTCGCGCGACCTGAAAAGCATCAGTGATACCTTCCCGGAGTTGACCGTTGTGGCCTCCGGAAGCTCCATGATGAAGATCCGAAAAGGGAGCCATGATCTGTCACGCAGGGCCGTGGTCTACCGTGTCAACGGGATGTCTTTCCGGGAGTTCCTGGAACTGCGCCTGGGACTGGAGTTACCGGTTATCGAGATGGAGGAACTGGTACGCCGACACGAATCGATTGCCCCGGATCTGGTGTCGATGATCAATGCTGCAGGGACGAAGGTTCTCGGCGCATTCCGTGACTATCTGCAGTTCGGCATATATCCCTACTACTTCGAGTATGAGGACCGCGACCTCTTCCGCGCGACACTTGAGCAGAACATGCATACCGCGATCGAGAATGATCTTCCGTCCGTCCATCCTAGTCTCACTGGTGCGAGCGTAGCCAAAATCAAAATGCTACTCACCGCCATTGCGGCATCGGTCCCGCTGACCCCCGATCTCGCCAAGCTGCGGCGACTTCTGGAGATTGCCGACGACCGCACCCTCAAGACCTATCTTGGCTACCTCGAATCTGCCGGCTTGATCATGATGCTCAGCCGGAAGGGCGGCGGACTGAAACCTATGGAGAAGCCTCACAAGATCTACCTTGGCGACGTCAACCAGGCCTTTGCGCTGGCCCCTTCCGGCAGAGCCGACATCGGCAACGCGCGGGAAACGTTCTTTGCCCGTTCGGTTTCCAACGCGCTACCCCTACATGTGGCCACAAAGGGCGACTTCGTGACGGAGGACGGGATGGTGGTCGAAGTGGGCGGCCGCAGCAAGACCGCACGCCAAATCCAAGGCCAGGAGCGCGCCTTCCTGGCTCTCGACGATATCGAGACCGGGGTTGATGCCCGGATCCCACTCTGGCTCTTCGGGTTCCTGTACTGATTCCTCCAGAGCTCATCCACGCTCCCTCGCGTCGATTCTCCGTCACTGTGCTGGGCAGGCCCTGCACCAGAGCGGCTTCGCCGCACGGTGCTGGGCAGGCCCTCAGGTTCCGGCTGCGCTACGCCAAGACACGCGCGACGACCCGGGGCTACTGGGCCACACCCGTTGCAGGGGGCCAGCGCCAGGGTCTGTCCCCACGCATATTCCTCCGCCGGTTCCCAGTAGCGCGGGGTTATTGACCCGGTGACGCCAAGGATCGACGCGGTGACCCGCCGACGGTTTGGGAACCTTTGGCTCCCCAGGCATTTCGCTCCTATTCTTTCGCGGGAAGTGGTTCAAAGAGGTTATTCACTTTCCTGGTATTGGACTCTCCTGCGCGTTCAAAGTAGGCTTTAGCCATATCGGGTCGCCCGGCGCATTCCAGCAGGAAGGCGGTAGCGGCTGCCAGGCCCTGATTATTGGGATCCGGTTTGGCTATGGCCATGGCAATCACGGCGCGATCCGTATCTGTGAGAGATCGGAACCCCATATTCTTCTCGACGGCCCCGCTGCGGAGCTTCACTGTGAGTGTCTTCGGGTCGGCACCCCGAATCAGGAGGGGCGCGCGGCTTATGCTGAGCTTGAGTCTGGTGGTTGGAAGTTTCCCTTCACCTGCGAGGGCTTCAATCTTGGCTAGTAGTTTGGCATCGAATGCCTTGGCGTATTTCGCCTTTACCGTTCGTTTCGGCATGGCCGGTGCTGTGGGTTTCGTGTTTCTCGTGGCCCATGGCGCGGAACTTCTCTTGGCGGCTTTGGCGTAAATCGCGATCTCGCCCTCGGCGCGTTTTTCTGCGGAGAAGGACGCGATCTTTCGTGCGCGTTTCCGGCGCTCTACGCGATCTGGGCATAACTTGATTTGCAGTTCGCGCATATGGATGCGCGCTTGGGGTACCAGTTCGAGATTATCCCCTGGCGGGAGAACGATGGCGAAGTTTGCATAAGCGGTGGCGAAGTCGCGAGAGCGGAGGGCGCTCGTGCCCGCGTCAAAGGCTTTCCTGTTAGGGGTCGATCCCTTGGGCTTGATTGGCAGGCCCCAGTAAGCCCCAGGCTCGGTCATCAGCACGATTGCGGCGACTACGGCGGTACATTCGTATATGCTCTTCTGCTCCTCCTTCTTCGCCAACTCGATATAGGGCATCGGGTCATCCCCGACCGCATGTGGGCCCGTCGGGAAAGCATCGTTTGGTAGTTTCGGGATGCCCCCGTCTGCAAGTTGTAGCGAGATCAGCGGATGGACCCACAGATCCGCCCACTCGGCGTACTCTGCGGGTCCGATGCGGTGCAGCGACACAGCGCAGCCCATCCAAGGCCAGGGCGCATAGCCATGCCCGTATCCTGGGAAATTGGCTCTCGGATAACTTAGTACCCCCCTATCCTTTTCAGGCCCATTGAGCATGGGATATCTCTGGAATTCAGTGAACGGGTCATCAGCCCAGCCGGTGGCGTAAAGTGCGGCCACCTGCAGTCCGGTTTTCCCAGGTTGGTCACTAGATCCGTACGCGTATCGCCCTTGAGAGCTACGTGCGAGTGACAGGCCGGGTTCAGCCTCCAGGCCCATGAATTCCATTTCAACAAAACACGCATGAAACAGACTGGCGATATGGCCCTGTTTAAGGGAATAGTTCTTTCCGCCCCTGCGTGGGTGGTGAAACCAAGCCATACACTCATCTATATATTCGGAGGCCTCTTGCTGCGTATCAACCAGGATTCTCTCGAAGTCAGGGGTGAGTCCGTATCGTAGCGCATACTCGGTGACAGCCATCCCGTTTCCGGCGCGAAACCAGTTCCAGTAGCCAGAAAAGGTTGTGGGTGCCTTGTTATAGTAGTTTTGAGCGCTTTGCAGGTACTTCTGCTTCACCAGCTCATCTTTGCCGTACATCATCAGCGCTGCGTTGGCGGGCCAGGCCCCCAGCATGCCGCCGTACCAGTTGCCAGGATATTTCGATTCAATGAATGGCATGGCTTTATCAAGGAATCCTTTGCAGATATCACAGCTCTTCCACGTATGCAGCTCGACCGGTGTTTCTCGGGTCTTGACCTTGCCGGACATCCGTTTTGGACGGCCGAACGCTGAGGGGTCTGAAGCTCCACCGATATCGACTGACTTGGCTACATAGAACTCTTCGGGGCCGTAGTGGCGGCGACAGAGGGCGATAAGCATGGAGTCGAACCAGTCGGGGCTCCACTTCAGCTTATTGCCAGGAAGGCGAGCGTAGATATCACCCTTGGCATTCATGAAGACATAGCCGCTGGTTCTATGCATCGTTGGTGTGCTGTGAGTTTCACCGCCCTTCTCAAAGTAAGCGTCAATGCCGAGTGCGTTATACGTCGCGGCATCCTCTGTTTTGTCGAGGCGCACCCAGATAAAGTGTTTCTCAAGATCACCAAACCTGCCTTTGGGGGTAATAGGAGTATCAGCCCCTGAACCGTCAGACCACCAGATGGCGATGGGGAAGTCCTTCTTTGCGGCTGTCGCCTTTGCTTCGGCGAGGCTCGTCAGCCATGTGACGCCGCCGGCCTTTAGAGGCAAGCAGGTGAGGAGGAGTGTGACCGAGGCGATGAGAGACCATGGCCTGAAAAAGCGGATACAGAGTTTGCTATCTGTTTTCAAAAAGACGCACTCCGTAGAGTCATAGTGATCTGCATCGCGGTTGGTTGAAGCGCACACATTGCTCCTCCTTAGGTGGCCATATTGCCCCAAACAGCGACCTCTGCACAATGGACGTTCTGGCTTTTTAGATCTACTTTTTGGCAATCATAATTGTAGCGAGAAAGACTGAACCTGAAGAGAGCAGTTGAGATCTCGGAAGGATGATTGCTTGCGCATCTATCATAAGCGGGATATGATACCTGCATGATGAAGACAGCACCATCGAGTGTCAGAGCATACCTTTCCGAGATTGGACGGAAGGGCGGGCAGAAGAGCCGGCGATGCCTTACGCAGGAGGACGCCCGCAACATGGTTCGTGTTCGCGAGGCGCGGAAGGCTTTTCGTGCATTCTACGCGCAGTGCTTCTGGTTCATGCGTGAGGATATGGAGGTCAAGCTCTCGGATATACCTGAGATTGTGCGCGGGCTACGACTGAACGGAGGCCGACAGGGTTTTCTCCTGGCGGCGAAGCTATGCCAATAAGCCCCATACAAGCAGAGGTCCTGAGTCAGATTGCAGCCAACCGCAGCCCGGAAAGCTATCTGGCTGGCGCCACCGTCTTGCACCGTGCCGCTGATACGCCCCGATTCTCGCAGGATCTCGACTTCTTTCACGACCTTGAGGACAGCGTGGCACGGAGCGCCGAAAAAGACGCGGAGACGCTACTCGCGGCCGGTTACGCGTTCACATGGCAACTTCGCAGGCCGACATTCCATCGCGCCGTGGTGACCCTACAAGAACAACAGCTCAAGCTTGAGTGGGCCCAAGACAGTGCATTCCGGTTCTTTCCCGTCCAGAAGGATGCACGCTGCGGCTATCGCCTGCACGACGCTGATGCAGCAACGAACAAGCTCCTTGCCCTGGCGGGTCGGAACGAGATACGTGACTTTGTTGACGTCCTGCATCTTCACGACACGTACCTCTCTCTCGGCGCAATGGCTTGGGCGGCTTGCGGAAAAGATCCGGGGTTCACGCCGGCATTCCTGCTCGATCAAGCCAGCCGCCATACAGCCTATATACAGAGCGATTTGGATCGATTACGTCTGCGTGTGCCGCTGGAACTAACGACACTGAAGCAGCGCTGGTTGGTCGCCATAGAGGCGGCCCGAGTACTGATAGACGCCCTTCCTCCCGATGAGCTCGGATGCCTCTATCTCGGACCAGATCAATGCCCCGTCACTCCCTCCCCCGCTACGAGTGACTTCTCTGCCCTGGTTCGTCACCTGGGCTCTACACGTGGCGCCTGGCCAACCGTGGTGCCATGCGCTCCTTCTGGGGCTTGAACTGAAGTGCCATTCGGGTCTGTCCCCACGCACCCCCCACGCACCCCATCGTCCACCGTAATCGTCGCCCGTAATCGTTTACCGATGCGACTATCGCGTCCTTGAGATGCGGCTGATCCTTCTGCCCCAACACCTTACGAAAAACGCACACCCGTAGGGCTGCCATGACTTCGCGTCATTCCGGACCCAAATAGCACGATCGGGCATCGTAATTGGGTGGCGACTCTTGACACTATCACCCAAATACACGACTATATCCCTGTCGTTGGGTGCTGTCGTGGCCGTTGACGGAAGCGAAAGAGGTGGTGATGAAGTCATTCAAATTCATTGGCCGGCGGTCTGAGCTCGATAGATTCAGGCGTATCATGGCCGCCAAGGAGGCCTCGGTTATTACGGTCTATGGAAGAAGGCGTGTCGGTAAGACGACTCTGATCGAGAAAGCGTTTTCTGGGCCTGGACTGATTAAGTGCGAGGGGATCGAAGGACAGAATCAGGATTTCCAGCGCGATTCAATGCTCGAGCAGTTTGCTCAGCAGGCCAACGTCCCCGCGCTGAGGCATGCAACACCTGATTCGTGGAGAGCCGTCCTAAGAATGATGACGGAGTATCTCATTCAGGGGCGCAAGACCCTATACTTGGAAGAGTTCCAGTGGCTATCCGCTTACAAGGGTGAGTTGATCTCTGAAATCAAGTATTTCTGGGACAATTATTGGCGCAAGAACGACAACTTCACGCTCATTCTCTGTGGCTCATCGCCGTCATTCATGCTCTCAAAAGTGGTGAAGTCCAAGGCCATGCACAATCGTTCTCTGCACGAGTTTCATATACAACCGTTCACTCCTCGTGAGGTCTATAGTTTCTTCGATTCGAAGCGTTCCAGGAGCGAGGCCCTGAGCGCTCTGTTGCTCGTTGGTGGCATTCCTGAGTATCTGAAGTATCTGAAGGAGACGTCGTCAGTTTTCCTGTCCCTGGCTCAGCATTCGTTCACGCAGACGGGTTTCTTCAGCGGGGAATACGAGCGAATCTTTGTGAGCAGCCTTGAGAGCAACCCTCACTACAAGAGAGTGATCGCCTTTCTTGCGGGGGAGCGAAATGCCACAAGGAACGAAATTTCCGCTCGTCTGGGTATTGTTTCGGGAAGCAATCTGACGACTGTTCTGCGGGATTTGGAGCTCTGCGGCTTCATAAGGCGGTACACCCCTTTTGACAAGAAGACAACCAGCCTGCTGGCCCGGTATGAGATCAGCGATCCCTACCTACAGTTCTACCATCGCCTTATAGAACCAAAGCTGAGCGATATCCAACAGGGGCGCTACCAGAGCAGGCCGGCGCAAGCCTTTAGTGTACAGCAGCTTGAACAGTGGCTCGGGTATGGCTTGGAGCGATACTGCCGCAACCACGCTCACCTCATCGCCGAGACTCTTGGATTTGCCGATGTGGATTACCAGTCAGGCGCTTTCTTTAGCAGGGGTACGGCCGCCACCGATAGGGGCTTCCAAATCGACCTTATGTACAAGCGCGCCGATCGCGTCATCACGCTCTGCGAGATCAGGCACAATACGAATCCCATTTCGATCACGGATGCACGCAAGATTCTGGAATCCTTTTCACAGTATGCGCCACCGGCCAGGCACAGCGTTCAAAACGTTCTCATCTGCACCGGCGGGGTCGCTACGCGTGTGAGCGAAGCCGTTCTGTTTGACAGGGTCATTGATCCCCTTTCCTTCCTCTTCTGATTTGAGAGCCCAGCCAAGCAGTGGCTTCGTGACCTGATGACCCCGTCCTGCTCTGGTCGTCTTATCCTCCTCTCTCGCACAATCCACGGTCTGGCGACCGAGGCTACGGGGCTACCGGGCCACACCCGTTGCAGGAGGCCTACGCCAGGGTCTGTCCCCACGCAGGTTCCTCCGCCAGATTATGCAGGGCGGAAACTATCTTTCGTAGCCTCCGTCGCCAGACGGTGGATGCGCGTGAGGTGCGGATGTTGCGACCAGGGAGAAGATAACCCGTCCTGCTCTGGTCGTCTTATCCTCCCCTCTCGCACAATCCACGCTCTGGCGAGCGGGGCTACGGGGAAGCGAGGACGCTGAGTGAACGGGGACGTTCAGCGAACAGTGACATCTCAAAGGCACCACAGCCGTATCGGTGGACGACGACGGCGACGACTACGATTGACGAGGAAAGGGCCGCAGAACGCCGGCACACCAGGTGGGCGAGGGACGTGTCTTCGCTCGGGCGCCGTCCCCCCCCCCAAGCCTACCGGAACATAAACAGAGTGCCGCTCAGGTATTCTGGCCGGGTCTGTCTCACGACCAGATCGTCCAGGTAGGCCGGCACCTCGGTGTCGGCGCCCACCACCCGGATGCGGGACATGAAGCCGCTCGTGTTGACCATGCCGAACCAGCTGCCCGATGTCGCTGATCCCGTGCGACCGGCATAGCCGGCTGCATCGGAAACGGGCGCGACGGCTCCATCCAGGTAGAGCTGATAGCGCATTTCGGTCTGATCCTGCTTCACGGTAAACCGGTGCCAGGCGCCCGTTGTAACCGTGGTGCCCGTTTCCAGCCATTGACCGACGGTTCCCGGGTCATGCCAGAGCACCAGTTTCTCGCTGCTGTTCACGTAGAACGCGACCTGGTAGTCGGGGCTGCCTCCTGGGGCCGTGTCTCGAGCGGTCACGTAGAGCATCGCGTCGGTGTAGAGGTCGCCGCCGCTGGGGCTCACGATTTCAACCGTGGTCTCCTCGGTCATCCGCAGCACCTGCTCATGTGTGGTTTCGAGCGGGAACTGGGTGAAGTCGCCCTTGAGCGCATTCACGATGGTGCTCTCGGTCGTGACGACCGGGCTGCCGTGGGGCTGCCACCCCTGGACGATCCCCATCCCGTAGCCATCGGCAAAGCCCTCGAAGGACTCGCTGTAGGGGGTGGAGTTGATCACCAGCGTGTTGTTATTGAAGTCCACCTCGAGGTTCGTGCGACTGTACCCCGTCACCTGGTCGGCATCGGCGGCCGTGAAGGCTGCGTCCTTGAAGGTGATCGTAAGGGTGTCGACGTCGTCCCCGGGATCGCTGTTCGCCGTGGCCGCGCCGATCAGGCGTGCCAGCAGCTTGGTGTCGCTGCTCTTGGTCAGGGTCAGCGTCAGCCCGGCCGGGATGTTGTTGGTTGTCACCTTGCCGGCCGCCACGAAGTCACTGCCGTTGGCGCCGTCAAAGGTATCGCCGCTGAGGGTGATCTCGATGGGGCTGGCGTTGTCGATCACGCCGCTGACCAGCTCACTGAAGACCGTGCCGCTGTAGCTGATCTCGGGCTGATCGTCGAAGGTCACGGACAGCGATGGGCTGATCAAGGCAGGATCGGCGGCTGATGCCTCAACGAAGAGTGTGTTCTCGAAGGTGACCACGAAGGAGCCATCCTGCGAGGAGGTGTGGGGCGACGCCGATGAGCCCAGACTCAGTGTCAGCTTCTTGTCGCCGTCACTGGAGATACTCAGGGCCAGGCCGCTGGGCACGGCACCACTTGTGATGCTGTAGTGCGTCGGCGCCGTCAGCGTCCCGCTCGTTGCCAGCGTCGTGCCGCTAATCGTAGCTGTCACCGTATTGCCGATCGTGCCGTTGTTGGGCGTGTCCTCGGTGAAGGAGGTCGGGGACCAGCCGAGGCCAAGGGGGCCGTCGTTGAAGTCGAGCGTGAGCGTATTGGTATAGCCCACTACACTGGCTGCCGAGCCGAGCGTGAAAGCCGTATCGAGAAAAGCGAAGTCCACGGTCTCGTCGCTTGTATGTGGCGCATCGGCGTTGCCGTTGAAGGTTAGCTCAGCCGTCGTGTCGCCTGTTCGTGTGAGCGACACGTTCAAGCCATCCGGCACGCCCACCGCACTCACGTCGCTCGTGCTCAGCCCGGACACGAAGGTGTCGTTGGCCAGCGTGATGGTATGGGTCGTGGCGATGGAGCCATCGTTGCCCACAGGCTCCGAGAAGAGCGATCCGCTGTAGCTGAGGGACCGATTGGTGAAGACCAGGTCGTCCACGTAGGTGACGATGGTCGCCTCGGCACGGAACCGCGCCATGGCACCATTGGTCTGGACCATGTTGAACCAGGTGCCGTTCGGGGTCGTATCGCGTTGCTCCCCTTCAGGGTCGCTGATCGGCGTCCCGTCGATGGCAAGCTGGTAGCGGTCGGTCGCGTAGTCGAGTGTCAGCGTCACCCGCATCCACTCCGCCAGCTCGATCGTCGGCGTGTTGGCCAGTACCAACCAGTCGTTGGTTTCCGTCGGAGCGAGGTCGCGTCGCCAGATCACGATGTTCGTGTCGCTGTTCAGGTAAAACGCGGTCTGGTAGTTGTCGTCGCCCGGCGAATCGGCCGCCTCGCGCAGTGTCGGCATCACCAGCCACTCCGTGATCACCACGGCGTCGGCGGCACTGCTGACCGTATTGGTCAGCGAATCGTTAACCGCCAGCACCTGGTCATGCGTGGCCGCCGGCAGCGGCAATACGCCTCCGGCGCCGGTATAGGTCGTCAGGGCGTTGATCGCGGCCGCGTTCGTCGAGACCACGCCGGCCTCGCTCGACGCACCGCTCCAGTCGACCTCATTCGTAATGACGTAGCCGGGCGAATATGACTCGAAGGACTCCGCCTCCGGCACGGTCGCGGCCGTCGCATCCGGCATGGCGAGCCGGATGCAGAGTATACAGGCCGATAACAGGCCCAGTGTTGTTCGGGATGCGTACATAGCAGTCGCCTCCCAATTTACTCAATGATGAAGATCATGCCGCGGCCGCTGTTGTCCACCGAGACTTTGATGAGGAGCGAATTGGAGTCAAGGGTGTCATCGCCCTCCGCTTCCACGGTCACCCAGTAGTTGGAGCCCAACACGGCGTCACCGGAATCGTTGAGTGAGAGGACATCCCCCGCGATCCCGAACTTGGCGCCATCATCATAGCCGCTTGGACCAGCTATAATCGTGTACGTCACGCCGGTGTTATCACCCGGCACCGATGCCAGGGTCGCCACTTCCGTTTCGCCTGGCGCGACGGACGCCGACGCATAGATGCCGCCCCATGCCTCTACCACGTTGTCGATCGTGATCGTGAAGGTGTTGGTGGTTGAAGTGCCGGCGCCATCGTCGGCTTTGACGTCGATCGAGTAGCTGTCCTTGGTCTCTTTGTCAAAGATCTCGGCTGTCAGGAGGTTCGTGCCGCCGGTGCCGCCGATTGTGAAGCTCGCGTCATCCGTCCCGCCAGCGAACGCAAAGTTGGTCGCTCCCCAGCTTCCGGTATTGATCGTGCCTATCCCGCCCACGACCGTTCCGATGGCTTCGTTCTCGTCCACGGAGCCCGTGGTGTCGCCGTCCAGTTGGACGGTAGGGCCGGCGGGGGTGCCTTCCTCAAACTGCAGCTCATTGATACTCACATTTGCGCGTGTTGATGAGGCTTCGTGTGAAGCCGTGATGTTTAGGGCGATGTACCTAACGTTGGGAAGGTTCAGCGTGATTGTATCGGATGGAAGGTAGGTTGCCGTATTTGGGTGCTGAGCGAACGCCGTGGCACCACCGTCCCAGAGGGTCCAGCCCGTCGTATTGAAAGCAGTTCCGGAAAGGTGGGTATTGTTGCCGGGATCGGTGGTCGCATAATAGATGTCGACCGTTTTAGCACCCCGATCCGGAAGATTGGATTGACCATTCCATACATACATCTTGCCTACGATCCCGGTTACGCCCAAGTCGACTTTCAACCATGCTATTGTGGGTTGGGTGCCCTGCCATCCATCATCATATGAACCGGTACCGTTGTGCGTCCCGCCTGCGCCGCTGCCCGACACCATCCCATCGCCATTGACGGCATCCGCGGCAAGCCTGTTGGGAAACTCAGAGCTCGCAGTGGCTGTCACGCCAGAAATAATCTCCCCCGGCGCCGCCTGTGCCGCCGGTGCCAGTGCGAGGACCATGCCCGCGATTGCAAACAATGTAATTAACTTCTTCATCTTGCTACTCCTTCTGTTGCACCGTGACGGGGCGTTGTGGGGCTCTGTAGGAGACCCCGGGGTTTATGCTGCTGCATCTCTCTTGCGGATCCTATCCCTACCGCATGGGTTAATCTCTGCACTACCGAACAAAACAAACGACCGCGGAGCAGA
>CAZCDU010000096.1:0-1650 GCA_964497125.1 uncultured Victivallales bacterium
TATTTCGAGAAATCTACCCGATGCAGGCGGGAACATCAACCCACAATGTGCCTAATTGCGTCTACGGTCCGTGCCTCGAAAAGAAAATGGCGGCGGCTCAGAAGAACCGCCGCCATTTACCGTTAATATTCGAATTCTAGTACCGGTAGCCCTCGGGCTTGTATGGCCCGTCCTTGCTCAGGCCAAGGTACTTCGCTTGCTTTGTTGTCAGGACATCGAGATTCACCCCGAGCTTCCCGAGGTGCATACGAGCGACCTTCTCGTCCAGGGACTTCGGCAACACGAAAACGCTATTGTCATACTTGGCCGCGTTACAGAACAGCTCAATTTGCGCCATAACCTGGCATGAGAAGCTGTTCGACATCACGAAGCTGGGATGCCCAGTCGCACACCCCAGATTCACCAGGCGGCCCTTGGCGAGCACAATAATGCTCTTGCCGTTCGGGAAGGTCACTTTGTCGACCTGAGGCTTGATCTCCTCCCACTTGTACTTCTCGATCTTCTCGATCTGGATTTCGCTGTCGAAGTGCCCGATATTGCAGACGATCGCCATGTCCTTCATCTTGCGCATGTGCCGGGCCGTGATGACATCACAATTACCCGTCGTCGTGACAAAGATGTCACCCTCCAGGCAAGCCTGATCCATCGTCATGACTTCATAGCCCTCCATGGCTGCCTGCAACGCACAGATGGGATCGATCTCCGTCACAATGACGCGAGCGCCTTGCCCCCGGAAGGACTGGCAACTGCCCTTGCCAACATCACCGTAGCCGGCGACAACGGCGACCTTACCGGCCATCATCACGTCCGTAGCCCGACAGATGCTGTCGATCAGGGAGTGGCGGCAGCCATAAAGGTTGTCGAACTTCGACTTCGTGACGGCATCATTGACGTTGAAGGCAGGGAAAAGCAATTCCCCCTTCTCCGCCATCTGGTAGAGTCTGTGAACACCCGTGGTCGTTTCCTCAGAAACCCCGCGGATCTCCTTCACAATCCGATGGAAGCGTTGTGGATCGCGCTTCAGTGATTTACGAATCTGCGCATAGACGACGGCCTCTTCGGTACTGCCGGGCGTGCGATCCAGGACCGTGCGGTCCTCCTCTGCCTTGTAGCCGAGGTGAATCAGAAGCGTGGCATCGCCACCGTCATCGACGATCACATTCGGGCCCTTGCCGTTGCCCCAGTCGAGCATGCGGTCCGTGTACTCCCAATACTCCTCCAACGTCTCACCCTTAACGGCGAAAACGGGAATGCCCGCGTCCGCAATGGCCGCTGCAGCGTGATCCTGCGTCGAGTAGATGTTGCAGCTTGCCCAGCGGATCTTGGCGCCGAGCGCTTGCAGCGTTTCAATCAGAACCGCGGTCTGGATCGTCATGTGCAATGACCCCGAGACACGTGCGCCTTTCAGCGGCTGCTCCTTCTTGAACTCCTCGCGAAGCGACATGAGTCCCGGCATCTCCTTCTCAGCAAGAGAGATTTCCTTGCGACCGAAGCCTGCCAGAGACATGTCGGCTACAACACACTCGGTAGCCGCCTTTGTACGTTTTTTTGATTTGCGTTTGGCTGTCATCGTAATGTCCTTATCTCGATCTTGCGCTGCTCTAGACTGCCGCCTGGAGGGCCTCGACCTTGTCTTTGCGCTCCCAGGTG
>CAZCDU010000096.1:1750-18334 GCA_964497125.1 uncultured Victivallales bacterium
GCTGCTCTAGACTGCCGCCTGGAGGGCCTCGACCTTGTCTTTGCGCTCCCAGGTGAAGGTGCGTAGTTTGCGATTGTGGCCGAAGTGGCCATATGCGGAAGTCGGCTCATAAATGGGACGCAACAGGTCAAGATCCTTGATGATCCCTGCCGGCTTGAGCTCAAACACCGACTTGACGGCCTTCTCGATCTTGATGTCCGCAACCGTTCCGGTACCGAACGTATCCACGAGCACGGAAACAGGCTCTGCGAAACCGATCGCGTAAGCGAGTTGCACTTCGCAACGCTCAGCCAGTTTTGCAGCCACGATATTCTTGGCTACGTAGCGGGCCATGTAAGCCGCGCTGCGGTCAACCTTCGAGGGGTCTTTGCCCGAGAATGCGCCGCCACCGTGCCGGCCCATGCCGCCATAGGTGTCCACGATAATCTTGCGTCCGGTCAGCCCGCAGTCGCCTTGGGGGCCACCCACAACGAAACGGCCCGTCGGGTTCACGAGGTAACGGGTACGCTTGAGAAGCTTGGCAGGTATGTGCTTCTTGATGACTTCTTCGATGATGGCTTCGCGCAGTCCCTTGTGCGTGGCTTCGGGTGCGTGCTGCGTTGAAACAACAACCGTGTCCACACGGACGGGCTTCCCGTTTTCATAGACCACAGACACCTGGGATTTGCCATCGGGCCGCAGAAACGGGACGATTCCCTTGCGCCGCACATCAGCCAGGCCCTGCGTCAAACGGTGGGCATACATGATCGGCATCGGCATCAGTTCAGGTGTTTCATTGCAGGCATAACCAAACATCATCCCCTGGTCACCAGCGCCCTGTTCCTTGAACATTCCCTGTCCGGCTGTCACGCCCTGGGAGATATCAGGCGACTGGCGGTCAAGCGTCACCATCACGGCGCAGGTATCGGCATCGAACCCGGCTCCCGGGTCGTCGTAACCAATGCGACGGATCTTGTCACGTACGATGTCGGCGTAAGGCACGGAGCCTTTGCCTGTGATTTCACCGGCCACCACAACGAGCCCCGTTGAGACCAGGGTCTCGCACGCAACACGTGACTTCTTGTCTTGCTTCAAATGAGCGTCAAGAATGGCATCGGAAATGCCGTCGGAGACCTTGTCAGGATGCCCTTCAGTTACGGACTCTGAAGTGAAGATATTCGTGTGCTTTGCCATTGCGGGTTCCTTTCATCGCTTGCCCAATCGCGGGCGTACCATTCCATAACCGGCGAAAAACGCCTCTGTCTTTCAAATGAGAGCGCGGAAGTATACGCCTATTCCTAGACAAGTTCCAGTATTTCTGGCGCAACTTTTTCGGTGAGTCGACGGCAGCGGGCTAACACATCCACTGCAGATTTGCAGTCCAGTGCAGCCGTTGTAAGTTCGAGGGCCTCGGAATAATCAAGACTGCGTACGGCGTCTTTGACAAGCGGCACCGCCCGCGGCGTTACACTCAACTCGTCAACCCCCATCCCGAGGAGAAGTCCAGTCATCAACGGGTCTGCTGCCATCTCACCGCACAGGCCCGTCCAAATGCCATTGGCATGGGCAGCATCAATTGTCATCTTGATTAGCTTCAATACGGACGGATGCGTCGGTTCGTAGAGATACGCGACACGCTCGTTTCCTCGGTCCACGGCAATCGTGTACTGAATGAGGTCATTCGTTCCGATGCTGAAGAAATCAACGTGCTCCGCGAGCGCCTCAGCGGCCAATGCCGCCGCCGGGATCTCGATCATCACGCCAACATCAATGTCGGGATCAAACGCCACACCCTCGGCCTGGACTTCCTCCTTCGCCTCAGACAGATACCGGTTCGACTGGAGCACCTCACCCACACTGCTGATCATGGGATACATGAGGCGGACGTTGCCGATCGCGCTAGCACGAAGAATGGCGCGCAGTTGCTGTTTGAAGTACTCAGGATGCTTGAGTGAGAGCCGTATGGAACGACACCCAAGAAATGGATTCGTCTCCTTTTGCGACCGGAGCTCAGGGAAGAACTTGTCCCCTCCAAGATCAAGCGTACGGATAATCACCGGTGCGGGCGCAAGCTGCTTGGCAATCTGTGTGTAGATCTGCGTCTGCTCCTCTTCAGTCATCACGCGGTTGCGGGACAGGTGCAGGAACTCCGATCGGAGCAGACCGATACCATGAGCACCATGCTGCAGGACCGCCTCAATGTCTTCAGGTCCTTCCGCATTGGCAGACAGCACAATTTTGTGCCCATCCTTGGTTTCGGCCGGCTCGTGCTGGAGACTGGTGAGCACCGCTTCGATCGACCGTCGCGCCTCAGCCACAGCCCCGTACTTGCGAAGTTGTTCCTCGCTGGGATTGATGATGAGAACGCCTTTATTGCCATCAATCAGCACACTGTCACCGGGCGCCACCCGGTCCGTAATGTCATGCAGCCCCACGACAGCAGGAAGTTCCAAAGCACGCGCCATCACGGCGGTGTGTGATGTTGGACTTCCCAGGTCGGTTGCAAAGCCCACGATTCGGTCTTTCGGCAACGAAGCGGTCTCCGAAGGTGCCAAGTCCGGCGCCACGATGATGTGATCGTTGGGAAGTTCGTCATGCGACGGCGCCGTATCCCCGAGGAGGTTACGAATGATCCGTCGGCCCACATCATGAACGTCGGCCACGCGTTCACGCAGGTAGTCGTCTTCAACAGCATTCAGGACAGCGGCATATTTATCGGCAGCCTGCTGGACCATCCATTCGATGTTCTTCTGCTGCTCGCGAACATTACAGATCACCTCTTCGATGAATGTGCGGTCATCCAGCACCATGAGGTGAGCATCCAGGATGGATGCATCATGAGCGCGCGTTTGCCCGGCCAGAGCAGCCTGGATCTGACGAATCTGCTTACGTGTCTCAATGATCGCTTCCTCGAAGCGAGAAATTTCATTGGGAACCTGCGCCGCGGTGATACTCCGCTCAGGCACATGCGTCTTCTCTCTTGCCAGCAGGAATGCCGGACCGATTGCCACACCGGGCGAGACTCCGATACCGTGCAGGACGATCTCTGTATCTTGTTGGTCCGACATACGTTGTTCAATCTTCGTCAAACTTGCGATCAACGATCAGAGCTTCCAGATGATCAAGGGCCTCTTCCCCGTCGGAACCGCTAGCCGTGACGCGCAAGACGGTCCCACGCCCGGCCTCGAGGGTCATGAGTCCCATGATACTCTTTCCCGACACACTGTTACCGTCTTTCTCGACAGTAATGTCGGCATCAAACCGAGCTGCGGTCTTAACGAACAGAGCTGCCGGACGCGCGTGAATCCCGTACTGATTACAGACTTCAAACTCGCGCGTCAGGTCGCCATCGTTCTGGTCAAGGTTACTCACTTGCGTCGCGTCCCTCGCTCAACAACGCCATAAGGCGCTCATCCAGTTCCTTCTCTGCATCATGACCAAGACGGCGCAGTTTCATGTTCAATGCCGCCGTCTCAACCACGTTGGAAATATCACGTCCCGGCTCAACAGCCACAAACACCTGGGGTATCTTCACGCCGAGGATTTCGGTCGCCGTCACACCACCGGGACTTTCGTCACTTGGCTTGATGTCATCGGGCTTGCACAGCGAAACGACGAGGTCGAGCTTCTTCTCTTCACGGACCGATGCCACACCGAAAAGGCTTGGCACGTGGATAATGCCCAGCCCCCGAATCTCCATGTGATATTGCGTCACCTTGACGGGCGAGGCGATGATGGCACCCGCTGTATCACGCCGCATGGCCGTGATGTCATCAGCCACAAGGCTGTGCCCCCGGCGCACCAGGGCGAGAGCCGTATCGCTCTTACCCATGCCCGAACGTCCCTGGATAAGAACACCGAGCCCCATGATCTCGACCATGGTGCCCTGGAGCTTGGTCCTCGGTGCACGTAGATTCTCCATGACAATGGTAGCAGCGTTTATGAAGTGCTTCGTGATCAGAGGCGTTCGAAGTACGGGGACCCGAAAACGCTCAGCAAGCTCGACAATCTCAGGATGCACGCGTTTGCCACGCGTGAACACAACACAGGGAACTTTCTGAGCAAACAGCGCTTCCGTCCGAGAGGCGCGTTCGCTGGCAGTCAGCGACTCCAGGTAGGCATGTTCGGCTAAACCAATAACCTGGACCCGACGCTTCGGAAAGTACTTAAAAAAGCCCGCCAACCCCAGTCCCGGCCGGGCAATCGTTCCCTCCGGTATCGAGTGGCTGAGCCCCTTGTCACCGGCAACCACCTCAAGCTTGAGATGATCACTGCCGGCCTCAAGAAAATCGGCCACCCGAACCATCACTTTACCATTCGCTCCATTTCCTGCCACGGATTGCTCCCTTCGCGTCTCTTCACACTTGCCGGAAGGCGTTGATCAAGCAGATGCCTCTTCGACGACATCACCATTGCGGACACGATGGTCCTGAACTTTATCACGCAGCTTGCGCAGCTGCTTTTCTGCCCGGTCAGACGCAACGTCAATGGAGGCCCACATGTCATCACTCGTCTCGCTGGCCTCCACACGAATATGATTCTTTGCCTGCACCACGACCTCTGCTTCGTAGCGGTGTTTCTCCACATCCAGAATTATGTGTACATGCTCAATTCGAGGGAAAAGCTCAACCAGTTTCTCTGCCTTCTCGTTTGCGTACTCCTTGGCTCCCGGCGCATTCATGTGGCGTGTTGTGACTTCTATCGACATGTTCACCCCCCCTTATTTACATACGGAATTCTGTACCCAAGTACAGCTCCCGGCTCATCTTATCATTTATTAGGAATTCACTTTCACCTTCTCGCAACACGCGTCCCTCAAAAAGAAGGTACGCGCGATCAACGATCGATAGCGTTTCACGGACATTGTGATCCGTGATCAAAATGCCAAGCCCGCGCTCCCGAAGCTGCGTGATGATCTTCTGTACATCCGCAACGGCCAGTGGGTCAACGCCGCTGAATGGCTCATCCAACATGAGTATAGCAGGATTTGTCACCAACGCGCGGGTAATCTCAAGCCTGCGCCGCTCCCCACCACTCAGGGTATAGGCCGGCTGATCCGCCAGTCCTGTGAGATCCAGTTCCGACAGGTGGTACTCCAGGCGCTCCTTCAACTCCTTGCGTGACAGCCCAAGTGTTTCAAGGATCGCCAGAACATTCTGCCTCACGGTCAGTTTACGAAAGATCGACGGCTCCTGGGACAGATAGCCAATGCCCATCCTGGCCCGACCGCACATGGGTTTCGCGGTGACGTTCTGCCCTTGGAAGAATACGTCGCCCGAGTCAGGTCGCACAAGCCCTACAATCATGTAGAATGATGTTGTTTTACCCGCGCCATTGGGCCCCAGCAGACCGACAATCTCCCCGGCCTTGACGTTGATATTCACATCATCAACAACCCGTTTGCCGTGGTAGGATTTTGCCAGTCCACGCGCCTCAACGAGCTGTGACCCCTCTTTTTCTTCTGCAGCCATAAAACTCTATCCGTCTAGCGCTCCGACTTCTCGCTTGCCTTCTCAATCGTGGATGGAAACACAACCAGCCGGCCCGGCTTGCACGTTACCTTTTCCGAGTTGACGTAAATCGTGATCTCATCCCCATTGATCGAGTCACGCCCTCGCCGCAGCGTGGCATTGCCTGTCATCACAATCGCGCCGGTCTTGGACGTGTAGACAGCTTTGTCGCAAGTCCCAACCTTGTTCTCCTGCGTAACCTTCACAGCATCCGTGGCCACCACAGAGTCGACGTTGTTGGTGGCATCGAAAAATACATACAGCTTGTCGCATTCGAGTTTCACCCGAGGCTCCGTGACCACCACGTCGCCCTCAAACACGCAGGTCGATCGCCCGTAATCAAACATCAGGCTCTCCGACGTGATGACCGTCTTCTGGTCATTCGTCGTGCTCTGCCCATGCACCACACCACCCAAACAGATTCCCGCCACTACCAGGGCGGTAACCGCCATTGTTCTACTCACCACGTACATTACCGGTAACTCCCTCCCGCTGCATCATCGCTGTTGGAAACTCAACGCGTGCGTTTGACAGGATCTTCAACTTCTCTTCCCCGCCCTGCCAGGAAAAACCATCACCACTCACCTGGATCTCCCCTCGCGTCAGCGAGACATGGTTGGACGAGGAGGCGACCTGCCCCACCCGATCACATATGCAATCGTCAGCCTTAATTTCCATCTCGAGCTCGCCTGTCTCCGCGAAGCTCTTAAGGACAAGACCAAAGGCCACGATGCTACCATCCGGCGGTATCTCGGCTCGCGACGCGAAGAGTTCTGTCTTTAGCTCTCCCGAGGGATAATGCTCCAGGGGAATGCGCAAATCCTCCATCGGTTCCTGGGCAATGCCAACTGCAACGACACAGCCTAGCCCGGTAACCGCGCACAGAAAACGATGTCTGCCCTTAGGAAACAACATTATCGATAGCCCTCAATGTCTGCCATAGCTTGCGCATACCGGAAAAGCGAATCGCATTGGCCCCGTCGGAAAGCGCGGCTTTCGGATTCACATGCGTCTCGATAAACACGGCATCGCATCCCACGGCCACAGCCGCTCGTGCCAGGTAGGGAGCCCAACAACCGTCCCCTCCGGAACGCGTCCCCGCCCCTCCCGGGCGTTGCACGCTGTGGGTTGCATCAAACGTCACGGGATAACCAAGGTCGCGCAATTCGAGAAGGCTGCGCATGTCGGCAACCAGGTTGTTGTACCCAAAGCTTGCTCCTCTCTCTGTCACGATGATCTTCCGGTTCCCCGTGCTCTCGATCTTCGCAACCACGTTTGCCATGTCTGCGGGTGCCAGGAACTGGCCCTTCTTTACATTGACAGGGATACCCGACTCACCAGCGGCAACCAAGAGGTCGGTCTGTCGGCTGAGAAACGCCGGTATCTGGATCGCATCAACGACTGTCGCAGCCTGCGTTGCCTCCTCAGCCGTGTGGACATCGGTAACAATGGGCACGCCGTACGTGTCTCGAACTTCCGCCAATATCTCCAGCCCCTTATCAATGCCAGGGCCGCGGTAGGAGTCGATCGATGTCCGGTTCGCTTTGTCGTAGGAAGCTTTGAAGATGAAAGGAATCGACTCTTCGCTGGCAAGCGTCGCCAGCCGCTTCGCTAAGGCCAAACAGCCTTTCCTGCTCTCGATCACACAAGGCCCCGCAATCAAAGCCAACGGTCCCCGTCCTCCGATACCAACCCCACCAATCGTCACGCGTTTACCCATGGATCCCTGCTTCCCTCATCAATTGCTCAGCTCGGGCCACGTCCTCCGGAGTATCAACCCCGATTCCGTGGTCAAGCGTTTCTACCACAACCATCTTGCCGCCCAAGTACAGCGCCCGCAACTGTTCAAGCTTCTCGGCGTCCTCAAGGACACACGGCGGCTCAAGCACCAGTCGCTGTAAGAACTCACGTCGATAGGCATAGATGCCCAGGTGACGCCAATGCTGCACCTTGCCCTGCATATCGTCATCACGCACGAAAGGAATCGGAGAGCGCGAGAAATAGAGCGCACCATGATCCGCCCCCCAGACCACCTTCACGATCGAGGGGTTCTCAAGATCTGCAGCCGACTCAATGGGAGCTGCAGCAGTTCCCATGTCCCACTCCATGCCGGCTTCCATCGCCAGGACGAGATCATCAATCAATCCGGGTGCAATCAGCGGCTCATCTCCTTGAACATTCAATACCAGATCGGCGTCGATCCCGCAAGCTGCCTCTGCGATGCGATCCGTTCCGGACGGGTGGTCGGGACGCGTCATAACGGCAACCCCGCCAAACGCCTCAACCGCTTGGAGAATACGTTCATCGTCGGTAGCCACGATTACTTCAGACAGTCGCTGCGCCTGCCGGACCCGCTCGACAACCCACTGCACCATTGGCTTCCCGCATAGGGGAACCAGGCTCTTTCCCGGGAGCCGGGTTGAAGCCCATCGTGCCGGTATAACGCCTACTGCTTTCACGCTTCGGCCTCCCTGTCGGCTGCATCCCGCAGGGATGCAAGCAGTTCGGCAGGCGAGCAGGTGGCTGTGCCCACCTTGCCCACCACGACGCCCGCCGCGTGGTTGGCCAGCGCGGCTGCCTCGGCATGCCCTGCCCCGGCGGCCAACGCCATCATGGCCACGGCGATAACGGTATCGCCCGCTCCGGAAACATCGAACACCTCCTGTGCCAGCGTCGGCTGTACGCTGGGCTTTCCTTCCTGCGGGCAGAGATACATACCGTGCGCCCCCAGTGTAATCAGCAGGAATTCAACACCCCATCGCTCGGAGAGTGCTTCACCTGCAGCCTGCAGGCCCGGACAGCTCTCGGGGGATGCCCCCAGCGACACTTCGGGTTGTCCCGTGGCCAGGCAGGCCTCGCGATAGTTTGGCGTCGCCAACGTTAACCAAGCCAAGTCCAACTGGTGATTATCCTTCGGATCAAAGCCAACCGGCTTTCCGCATGCCTTCGCAGCAGCGAGGGTCGCGTCAACCACCTTCTGGCAAATCACGCCCTTGCCGTAGTCTTCCAGGATCACACCATCGGATGACGCCACGAGATCCGGGATCGCCTCACACAGCTCCTTGATACGCTCATCATGCGCTTCGCTGGTATCCTCGTGATCGACACGGGCCACCTGCTGACGATCGGCGATGATGCGGGTCTTCACCGTCGTCCGAATCGTGGCATCCCTGACGATACCATCAGTCTCAATGCCGGCAGCATCCAACGTGCCCAAAAGCTCCTGCCCATAGGCATCCCGGCCCACGATTCCGGCTACGGTGCTCGAGCCGCCCATGGAAGCAATATTCAACGACACATTGGACGCGCCACCCGGGCGTGAAGATTCGCTCGTAACACGCACCACCGGCACAGGGGCTTCGGGGGAAATGCGATCGACCGAACCGAACACGTAGCGGTCCAGCATCAGATCGCCTATAACCAGTATCCGAATGCCCTTAAGACGCTCCAACAGCGCTTGCGCATCAGCCTTGCTCAGCATTCCCGCTCTCCTCTCTAACCGCGGCACCGTCCTGATCCTGTGTATCAGGAAATGAACCTGGGATCCTCTCGTCATCGACGTAGACGTCCTGATCATGACGCGAAAGCTCAATGTACTCCAGCTCTTGCGTCGTCAACCATTCCCAGTGCATATCACGAGAACCGCCCATGGCCATGCCCGTCGTCCGATATATATCCAACGCGAAATAGTGGAGACGCCGCTTCTCGATGCGCACCGGAAGCATCCGGAAATTGACATCCCGTGCCGCGGCAAGCTCCTCGCCATCGGCATTGAGCCAGCCCAGCGTAGAGTCCGTCAGCCGTATAGACACCTTGTCGCGCAAGTCATCCGTAAGCCGGACGATATCGCGCACGTGCACGTCGCGGAGATCTCCCAGCCGAGCCAGGCACTCCGGTACCCACTGCCCATCGCCTTCATCCATAACCCTGACAATAGCCTGCCGCAGGTGCAACGACCATCCGTGTAGATCGCGACCGATTCGGACCTCTGCAGCCGAAAAGCCGGCAGTGCCGGCCGCCTCGAATTCGGGTGTTCGCAAGTTCTCCAACACCAGCACGTAGGGCCATCCTATGCGCGTCTTCTCAATCGCAACCGATGTCCCCAGGCGCTTCGACACCTGCTCTTCAATCAAGGCGCGGGCGCCATCACTTCGGACGGCAAACCAACCTGCCACCAGAACGATCGCTACAAGAATCAGGAAAACAGCAAGCGACCGGGACAGCGCTCCACGGTGCGTTCCTCCTCCAATTACTCGCATAGCTTCTCCTTCCGCATCAGGCTCGTGAACCAAAGATCGAGCTGCCCACGCGAATACACGTGGCGCCCTCTTCGATCGCGATCTCGAAATCTCCCGACATTCCCATCGAAAGCTCTGCCAATTCGAACCCACTCGACTCTCGCCATCCATCCCGAAGCTCCCGCAACTGACGGAAGTAGGGTCTCGCCGACTCGGGATCCGGTGCGAATGGCGGAATTGACATGACGCCGATCACATCGACATTCAGGAGTGAGGTCGCTTCTTCGAGCACCTCGGGGACACTGCCGGGCGGAAAACCATACTTGCTGCTCTCTCCCGACACATTGACCTCGAGACAAACCGGCATTGATTTTCCGCACGCTCTTGCGCATGTATCAATCTTAACGAGTAGAGCGAGAGTGTCAACAGCATGTATCATCCTGAACAACTCAACTGCGCGGCGCACTTTATTCCGCTGGAGGTGTCCGATCAGCTCCCACTCAGCAACACTGGGGCATTCCGGTATCTTCGCCTCCGCCTCATACACACGGCTTTCACCAAACACCGTCAGGCCACAGTCAACGGCTTCGCATACACGCTCCGGTGGGTAGGTCTTGCTCACGGCAACCAGGCGCACATCATCCGCGTTGCGTCCCACGCGCGCACACGCTCCGGCCATTCGCTCTCGAATTGCGTCAACCTGTTCCTGCATACTCATCCAACTTACCCGTCATCTGCCTCTTGGGTTCATTCCTATTTCAGCGTTTCCCCTACACGTCTTGCCGGCCACGGATGGCTCGATCGAGCGTGACGGTATCGGCATAACGGATGCCACTTCCTGCAGGGATTCCGTATGCCAACCGCGTCGTGCGGATACCTCGAGCTTTGAGAATATCGCCAATCAACCCGGCTGTTGCTTCACTCTCAATATCGGTGTTCAACGCCAGCAACACCTCTTTGATTCCCTCTTCCCGTATCCGCCGTACGAGCTCCCGGATTCGGATGTCATTCGGTCCGTCACCACGCATAGGGGATATCTTCCCCATCAGAGCGTGATACCGCCCACGATAGGCGCCGGTAGACTCCAAGGCCACGATATCGCTGGGATCTTCAACCACACAGACGATGGTGCCGTCGCGTGTTGAATCGGTGCAGAGACGACAGGGGTTGCGTTCGATCTCGGTCATCGCACCGCATCGCGAGCAGAATGCCACGGTCTCCCGCGTCTGTTCCAAGGCGGCCACCAACGGCAGAATGAGCCGTTCGGGGTCAGCCGCCAGCTTCATCGCCATTCGCTCAGCCGACCGCCGCCCGATTCCCGGCAGCTTACTCAGTGCCCGGGTCAGGTTATCGAGCCCCTGCAAGGCCATATGAGACTACTTCATTCCGCCAAGCATGTCGGAGAGCCCGCCAAGACCTCCCGCCATCTTGGACATCTCGCCACCGGCCGTCTTCTTCGAGGCGTTCAGTGCAGAGTTAACCGTGGTCGCAATCACCTTCTCGAGCCGATCGTGCTTCAGTTCGTCAAAGGCCGACGGATCAATCCGTACTTCCTTGATGCTCATATCCCCTCGAGCGACAACCGTGACTTTGCCGTTGTTGCTGGTAACTTCGACAACCTGTTTCGCAAGTTCCTTCTGCATGCGCTTCATCTGCTTACGCATCGTTGCCGCCTGCGAGACCATCTTCATCATATTCGCCATAGTCTTCTTATCCTCTTTCTAGCGCCGGCCCCGGATGGGTTCCGTTAACCCTATCGCCTGAAACCTGAAACCCGAAACCTGCGGTTCTTTTCTTATCCTCTCACATCCATGATTGTGCCATTGAACGTATTCAGGACCTGCTGCACATCCGGGTTCTGTTGCCAATCCACACGCGTCCGCCGGGTGCCTTCATCCGCAGGAGGCTCTGCGACGCTCTCATGCTGCGCCTCCTCGATGTGATAGATGGGCTCCGGCTTCGCTTCGCCCGGTGCCGCGGTCGACACGGTCGGCGCGAGATCCTCAACGGCCTTGAACTCAACCGACACCTCGCGGTGAAGCATGCTCTTGAGAACATGCTGCAATGCGGTCCGCGTCCGAAGCGCCTTGAAGTTCTCCATCTCCTCTGCAAACTCAGGGGCATAGCCAATCGTTAGGTGCAGATCATCAATGGCAACAGGCTGAGCATCCCGAAGCGCGCCCTTCACGCCAACAGCGTGGCGGCCAACCCGTTCAACCAGCGATCCCCACCCCTGCTTCAGCATCGCCAGCTCTTTGTCTGCCGGCGCCGGAGGCCGGGATGAGCGGCGCTTTGCCGGTACAGGAGGTGCGGGTCGCTTCGCTTCGAAAAGAGACGCTGCGGGCTGACGTACCTCAGCCTTCGGCACATCATGTACGTCACCGCTCGCCTTGAGGGCGTTGATCTTCGTAAGGATCTCCTCAATCGTCACGACAGTTGCCGCACGCGCACAGCGAATCAGGGCGGTCTCGAAAAGCGTGCGACGCGACAGCGCATACCGCATACGATCCTCGGTCTCCGACAGGACATCCGTAATCCGCAACAGCCTCCCCGTGTTGGTCAGCTTGGCCTGCTCGACCAGCGTCTGGACCTGCTCAGTCGTGAGATCAAGAGTCGCACCGGGGTCATCGACATTCAGGCAAATCAGAAGGTTCCGGAAATGCGCCATCAACTCGATGACCAAGCGCTGCAGATCCTTCCCCGATGCATCGAGCTCCTCAACGATGGCGATGAGTTCCTTAATGCTCCCGGTCAGCACGTGTGCAGCCAGATTCTCGAGCGTGCTTCGCGCAACCAGACCGAAAACGGAAAGGACATCCTCTTCGGCGATCTTCTTTCCTTTAAAAGAGATGAGCTGATCAAAGGCTGACTCGGCATCGCGCAGCCCTCCCTCTGCTCCACGAGCAATCGCCAACAGGGCATCGGCGTCCGCCTTGATCTTGTCCGTCGAAGCAATCAGCTCCAGGCGCTCAACGATCTGCGGGACGGCAATACGACGCAGATCGAAGCGCTGGCAACGTGACACAATGGTTGCCAGAACCTTCTCAGGCTCCGTGGTCGCGAACATGAACTTCACATGTGGTGGCGGCTCTTCCAGGGTTTTGAGCAGCGCGTTGAAGGCCGCGGTACTCAGCATGTGAACTTCATCAATGATATAGAGTTTGAAATTACCCCGCGTTGGAGCGAACTTCACCGTTTCGCGAAGCTCACGGACCTGTTCAACACCGTTGTTGGAGGCACCGTCAATTTCGAGCACGTCAAGACTCGTGCCGCTCATGATTTCCTGGCAACTATCGCATTTGTCACACGGGGTGACGGTTGGACCGCCCTCCTGACAGTTCAGAGCTTTCGCAAAGATGCGAGCGACGGAGGTCTTTCCTATGCCGCGAGGACCAACGAAGAGGTAGGCATGATGAATGCGATCGCTGGTAATCGCATTCTTAAGTGTCTGCGTAACATGGTCTTGCCCAACAACATCATCAAACTGTTGCGGTCGCCATTTGCGCGCCAATACTTCATATGCCATAGCAAAAACTCCCCAAAAACGTCTATAGTGACGCTACCCCGTTACCCACCCATTTACAAGACATTCTGAACGGAAGCACCTCAATATGGCATCTCAGCTGGGGGGAACGTCTCCTGGGCAGCCGCCACGCGCCGGCGCCTTTCCCCATTTCAGAGTCCTACCCGCCGTACGCCACGCGAAGGCGGGGGCAGAGCTTCAGACTCGAGCTCTACTTCAAGCAGTCGTCGACCGTCTGGGGAGCGGCATGCAGGTAGTCAGCCACGGAACGCTTCGCTGCGATGTCTGCGAAGACACGTTCAACCTGGTCCGGCGTCAACCCGACCACCTGTGCGGTCGCCGCCGCCGAGATTTCATGATTCAAGGCGTAGAGGCAAAGATCCATTTTGTCATAAGGGAGCGAGAAGTAGAACTCCTCCTGTGACTGCGGTAGCGAATAGGTGTCCGTTGTTGGCGGACGTGAGCTTATGGCCTCTGGCACGTTCAAGAACTCTGCAAGTTGATAGACTTGCGTCTTATAGAGATGAGCGATCGGCTTGATGTCTGCAGCTCCATCACCCAGCTTCACGAAGAAGCCCTGGTCATATTCCAACAAGTTCGGAGTGCCGGCCACGAAGTAGTTCAGCCGGTCGGCGTGAAAATACTCGAGCGTCTTGCGAGTGCGCTGCTTGAAGTTCGTTGCCGCAAGAATCTGGAGATAGGCAGACAACGTCAGTGTATGCGTTTCCTCCTTCCCATCAGGGGATTGCGCCACGACCGAGAACACGCGGTACGCGTCGCCCTCCGTCACGGGCGGCAGAACAATCTTGAACTTCCAGTCTGCATCGAACTCGGGAATCACCTCGCGCACGGCGGCAATTCGAGTTTCGTAACACCCAAAGCTCTCAAGAATCGGGGTGAGATTGACGGTGGCAGAATCGATTCCAAGATGCTTGATCAGCGTATCACTCAATCCCGGAGTTGCCTCTGACGATTCCTGTTCCGGCAGTGACAGACCGAAAACACGCTTTGGGCCCAGTGCTTCGACGCAGAGCGCGCCAACCACACTACTATCAATACCGCCCGATAGTGCCACAACGGCTCCACGCCGCTTGAAGCGACGCGCTGCGGCCCGGATCGCCTTCACAATACGGTCCACCTCCGTGGCCGCATCAAGACCCAGGGATTCCTTTGAGAATTCAGATGTCACGGTTGCTCTCCTTCTACAGCTATTGCATTTCTTCGAATCTTTCCCGAGTCCGTCTTCGGGAGGCTATCCCTGAACTCTACGATCTTCGGCACCATGAAATCCTCAAGCTCCTGCGAACAGGCGCGCAGGACATCCCGTCGCTCGAGCGTTGCCCCCTCTTTCAGGACCAGCACAGCCATCACGACCTCGCCAAGAATGGGGTCCGGGGCTCCCACGACGGCGGCCTCAGCGACTGCATCCAGTCGATAGAGTACCTCCTCGACCTCCTTCGGCGCCACCTTCTCGCCACGTGTCTTAATGATATCGTCCTGCCGACTCACGAAGAACAAGTAGCCTTCTTCGTCGGTGGTAAACAAGTCTCCCGTCATGAGTACAGTCGATCCCGGCCGGTCCCCCGGTTTCAACTTCTCGGCCGTCTTCTCCGGCATCTTCCAGTAGCCTCGCATCAGTTGAGATCCACGCACCACGAGCTCCCCCGGCTCACCGGGCGCGGCCCGCTCACCGTGCTCGTTGATGACATACACCTCCTGGTTCGGTATCCCCTTGCCCACTGAACGATTTCGGATGTGCGCTTGCGCCGGATCCAGGTACGACGCGCGTATGCACTCGGTCTGCCCATACATATTGAAGAGCTTGACGTGAGAAAGCTGCTCGCGCAACGCATCCAGATGAACGGCAGGCAGCGCGGCGCCCGCGTTGGTCATATAGCGCAGTTTTGAAAGATCGAAGCTCGAAAGGTCCTGCTGCAGGAACATCGCCGCAATGGTCGGCACAAATGGAATTCCCGTTGCACCCTCGTCAACGGCATGCTGAAGGACCTCTGCTGGATACATCATGGAATTCTCAAGCACAACCGTGGCGCCCACGCGAAATGCCGTGAACACCTGGCCCAACCCATACACGAAGGCCAGGGGCAAGACACTTAGAATGACATCCTCAGGTGTGTTCTCAAGATATGTCGTGATGGATGTGAACGCAGAAACCAGGCTCGCGTGGGTATGCATGACCCCCTTGGGTTGCCCTGTTGAGCCCGAGGTATAGATCAGAGCGGCCAGGTCGACATCGATCACATCCGGTAGGCTTGGCGTGCCCCCCCCACTCGTCACGCTCTCGAAATCCAACGATAACAGCCGGGGCGGCAACTCGGGGGTACCCCCTACCCCAATGATGCCACGCAGAGCCGGCAACGCTGCTTCCGACTTGAGAACCAGGTTCGATCGACGACGATCCGTTACGACGAAACTCGACTCTGAATGAGCA
The DNA here is from genome assembly GCA_964497125.1 of uncultured Victivallales bacterium. Lineage (GTDB taxonomy): Bacteria > Verrucomicrobiota > Kiritimatiellia > UBA8416 > UBA8416 > CAYLXP01. Next base: position 17,450 of record CAZCDU010000096.1, read on the forward strand.
AGAAGATGGCACAGCTTGCGCTCACGCGTTGTTGGGTTGATTGGGAGAAAGGCACCGCCCGCCTTGAGCGCTGCAAAAAAGGCAATGACGGTCTCGGGGCGATTATCAAGGTAGACAGCGACGCGATCGCCAGGACGCATTCCTGCTTCAACCAGGGCACCAGCCATCGCCGTGCTTCGGGAATCCACCTCGGCGTAAGTTAGCCGGCGGTCTCCAACCACAATAGCAACATGGTCCGGGCTACGCTTTGCGCTATTCGTCAGAAACTCGTGTAGTAGCAAAAGTACCCCCTTAAGGTTCCAGGTATACGCCCCCTGCCCCTCTCATTTCTATCGCCGTTCTAGATTCCTGCTTCCTGCCTTGCGTCCCACTCATCCCTGTTTACGGATGACAAAGTTCGCGATCTTCTCAATGCTGTCCAGGTTGTCAGGGACATACTCGCTGCCATCGATGGAGATACCAAACTCAGATTCGAGGAAAGCGACAAGCTCCAGCACTCCCGTTGAATCCACGATACCCTCATCGCGAAACGATGTTGCTTCGGTCAGTCCAGCGTCATCACCGAACAGGAAATTCTCAACAACAAACTCTCGAACTTTCAAACGCTGCTCACCCATAGAGAATCTCCCCTTGCTGCACCAATTGTGAATCATTGAATTTCACATGCTTCTTGCTGTGACATGCTTACTAAAAGCGAATACCCAAGGCAAGCATCTGAACCGAGGCGCGAGAGAAAACCGGCGCATCAGGGAGTTGCCTACGATGGCGTAGGCCAATCCCTACATCCCCCCAAGGGATTTCCCCGATATTCGAGTAAGGGCGCCCTGATATCGTCAACGACAATAACACTTCCCGGGTGACGACAACTATACTTCCCGTCTTGAT
>CAZCDU010000097.1:0-18252 GCA_964497125.1 uncultured Victivallales bacterium
CCCAGCCGCTCAAACTCAGCCACCGCATCGTCCGTTGGCGGGGTCGACAGGTCCCATACAACGTGAACCGTCTGGCGCACATGGGCGCGGCAGGCCCTGCGCTCCTGGAGTAGTTCCAGGATTCGCGTCACCAGAAGCCAGGCACGATCCTTGGACTCCACCACGAACGAGCTTCGGCCATACCAGAGCGTTTCAAAGACGAAGTCACTGTCAACGGGCTTGTCATCGGTCACGTGTATCACATCAACGGGCCGCAGCTGCAGGAGCGACAATCGGCAAAGGCGCTCCGGAATCTCATCTGCATCGCGCGCATCGTCAGTCAGGTAGACGAAGGTCTCGCCCTTACGCACCAGCCACGCCAACTCTTCGGACATCTCGCGGCGCGGTGTTTGCGGCAAGCTGCGCGTTGCCGGCATCGGGGCCATACCGTTCACCCATCGGCTGGGAAGCGGCAACGGCAGATAGGCATCCTCGTAGCAGTTGGCGCGCCTGAGGTAGTCGGCAACAACCACCCCCACCCCAAGCAGGACTAACAGCCGCGTCAGCTTAAGATTAAGCCCATCCAGCCTGTTGGCCAGGATCTGCCGCTTCTCCGGCATCATGATGGGCTCGCCTGCCTCGGCCTCGACATCTGAGGCATCGACACCGGTCTGCTCCTCTGTTGTCGTGTCGAGCGCGGCTTCGAGACTGTCGTCCGTCTCGCGTGTCGTCGAACGGGTCTTCTTCTCTTTCTTCCATTCCGGCTCTTCGTCAAATGACGCCATGTACTTCAGGTCTGCCTCGTCCATGCCGGCTTCATCGAGATAATCGCTGGCATCATCCTCAGCAAAGCGTACATGAGCAACCTCACCGGCTCGGGATTCCTCCGCCGCCCGGCGCGCAGCCTCCTGGCGCGCCTGCGCCGCCGCAATCTCTTCGGAGCGGTCAATCTGGATGCGGTTCACGTAGGTGACCGAGTTGATCTTGGCAAAGAACAGCGCCAGAACGGACACGATCACCGCATAGTGACAAAGCCAACGGCGCGGTCTGCGTATATGGTGCAGGACCCACAGCGCCGGCACCGCAAGCCAGAGCACAACGCTCACATACCCCCAGAAGCTGAAGATGCTTGGATTCATGCTAGACCCCCTGCCCCAAACACCCAAATACCCAAACACCCAAATACCCAAAGAAATCCGAAACCCGAAATGCCGAAACCAGAAAATGCCTCTGCTGTCCTGTTCACCACATCACCCTCGGTAAATCTTTGCGAATATCAAGTGGAGCTCTTTGGCCTCCTGCCACAGAGGCTTCGCCTCTTCCCGTAATTCCGGTACAGCCCGCACGATCATCCTAATGAAGAACTTCGCTTCTCGCGCCTCTCGCTTGCACGTCGCAATCGAATTCTTGAACGCTTTCTTTGACGGTGCATCATCCGCCTCACAGTAGTTCGCCCCTACACTCGTCCCTGCCCCGGCAAGCTGGTCGATGAGACGTCTCGTTATGTCGTTGACGGGGACCTTCTTCAGAAACCCAATCACGGCCTCACCGAACAGCGCCGTCCGTTCCTCTAGATCGTAGGGTTTTCCGTTGCTTGTCATCGTTCAATCATTCGCCATGCTTTGGGTAATTGGGTATTTCGGGGTTCTTTGGGTATTTGGGTATTTGGGTGTTTCGTCATTTTCTTTGCTTCGCTACCGCATCATCCCACTGGTTGAATGCGTAGTAGACAATGTTGACGCCAAGGTTCATGGCCGCCTGTCGCATCTCCGGTGTCACATCGGTGTAGCCCTGAGACTTCCAGGCGTCATTCATGTCGCCGGGGTGATAGAACACGCACCAGCGGCCCTCGTGTTTGACGCCCAGCGCGCGACGTCCGCCGTGATGCCAGAAGGCAGGCGATCCATTCGGGAAGCCGTACGGTAGCTGGTAAATCATGTCGTCGTCGGCGATATCGATTAGCGGCTTATCCGGGAAAACCTGGCGCATGAAATGAACGAACGAGTCGTGGAACTGACGGCTGCCCGCATCGCCAATCAACATGCCGCCCTTCAGGCAGTACTCACGTAGAATCTTGATGTCGTTCGAGGAGACGCGCCCCATATGTCCATTGCCCGTCATGTAGACAAACGGCGGGAAGCCATCCTTGGGGTACTTCTTCAGCAACCGGATCGAATGGCTTTCACCCTTGTTGGCGATCTTATTGAAGCCGGTTGACTTGGCAAAGGCGCGTAGGAAGTTTACGTCGGCTGCCGTTTTGGCATCCATGCCGTCATCCCAGCCCGCACCGCCATGTTCGAGCCGAATGAACCGTATTTTGTATTTGTCCATGCCCTCGGGCCATCCGCCCTTGCCGGGGCCGCCTTTGCCCATCTTGCCGGCCTTCGCATTGGCAGCCGCGACGTACTGGACCTGCGACTGCTCTTCAATCTGCTCGTCCACCTCGGTGTTGTCCAGGTCCGGCACCTCGAAGATGATGGCCGAGTTGGGTCGCAACGTGAGTGTCTTCTTTTTCTTCTTCTTCGGTTTGACCATCTTAACCATCGTCACGACCGGCTCGCCCGTGCCTTTGGGAACACGATAGGCCTGTACGCAGCCCCCCAGCTCCATCAGGGCAGGAAGGATCACGAGAATCACGATATGCGTCGCGATGCTTCCGTAGAGACTGCGTCGCTGTCGCGGCTCATGGCCATGGGTACGCACGTCCTCGAGCACGTGGTCCCCTTGCAACGCCTCGCCTTCCTGGGCCGTAAAGGCCGCTACAACCGAACGGCTATAGAGCATAACGTGCAGCCAGATCACGTAGAGCGCAGCAGCCAGTGCGGGCCAGACAACCGACCACCAAGCCAGCAGGATCGTCGCCCTGTCCTGCTTGCTTCCATCGATATCCAGCTCGGCGGCCAGCACGCCAAAGAGAATCTCCCAGGCCATGAAGGCGTAGACCAAAACCAGCGGGTAAACAACAGCCAGAGATGCGCGAAGCAGTCGATAGGTTGCACGGCTACGGAACAGGCTCAGCAGACCAACCAGGCCGCAGATGCCGCCGACGACACCGAAGTAGAGGAATACCATCTGCAACACCGGTAGCATGAGGCTACCGCCATAGAGCATATGGATCTCTCCATTGCGAGAAAGGAAAGCATCAAGCGCCTGGGGACACTGCGCCATACCCAACGCCCCCAGCCCCGCCAGCAAGAATGCCGCCACGCTGACCACGCGCGCCTTAAAAGGCGACGCTGCCACCGGGATCTCATCGATCCACTCAGCTGGGAGGGGTTTCGAGTGTTTTGCTTCTGCCATGGCTGTGCGTGTTTTCTCGTTAAGTCTAGTAAGATCGATTGCTGCCGATAGCTATCGATGGCTGTCGATGGCCATCGGATGTCTTCGGTCTTTAGAAAATGTCGTCCTCATCGTCGTCAAACGTTGGTACAGCCGGCCCCTGGACCTTGGCTTCCAGGTTCGTTTCGTAAGCTGATTTCTCGCGATCCGGAGTACCGTCGGGTGCTTCGCTTGGCTCATCTGTGCCTGATGTCTCAGCCGGAGCCTTCCCCGCCTTGGGGCGTCTGCCGCCAAACTGGTCGCTGATGTCTTGCGGGTTCAAACCATGCTTCTTGGCGATCTTACGCAGGGCGGAGGTCGCATCCTCGACCGCGCTCTCAATGCGCTCAGTCTCACTGCGCTTCGAGTTGTCACGGGCAAACGCCATCTTGAAGAAATACGGGATGCTTGATCCCAGGATCACCACAACATGCACCACCAGCGTAAACACAAGGATGGGCTTCAGTCCCTTGCCCTTGAAATTCTCCATCAACGAATCGGGTGTCGCCTCGTTGTCAGTCCTATTGCTCATGTCACTCTCCTTCAGTTGTAAATCCAGTATCCGGACTACTCCGTGTTCTTCTCTCCAACCGCATCAATAATCCCGCCGGCGGAAGCAATTGCCATCAGCACCGGTTCGAACGTCTCCTTGGCTAGATTCGCATCGCACTTGAACTGCACATGCCGCTGGTCGTCTGTAACCGTGTTGGCCAACAGAGCCCGTACGCCCCACTCCACGTCCTTGGGGCTGCCGACAGGCTCCCCTTGAAGAAAGATCTGCCCGGTCTCGTCAACGGCCACGCGTGCCGCGATGCTCGACTCCTGTTTCTCCACGTATTCCGACATCGGCATCGTCGCATCAAGGTTGCTCTTGTCTTTGGTCACTTCACTGCAGACCAGGAAGAAGATGATCAGCAGGAAGGCAATATCCCCCATACTGGCCACCGGCACCGGTACCGCTTTCCGCTTCTTTCTGTTCGACCGTCTAGGCATCACTTGTCTCCCTCGTCAACAATCGCTATGACACCGCCTTGCTCACTGATCAGGGCCATCGCCTGGTAGTAGGATTGGTAAGACGTGTCACGCGTCGATTCCAGCATGATGACTTTGGCATTGCCCTCGGCCTCGGCCAAATCGAGCGCGCTCAGTCTTGCCGTCAGCTCTTCCATGCTGACGGGCTTGTCATTAAAGAACGTCTGCCCGCCACGCAGGTTCACGATCGGGGTCTTCGAGCTCTGCTCCTGCGTCGCCTTCTCCCCCGATGGAAGATCTGCCGTAATGCCCTTCAGCTTCACCAGCGAGGTCGCGACGAGGAAGTAGATAATCAGCAAAAACGCGATATCCGAGAACGACCCCACCGGGATTTCCCCGCTGCGGTGCTTCTTCTCTTTGCTGTACTTCTTTCTCATAACGGCTTCTTTGTCTCTCTCGTCGATTGCTGTCGACTGCTACCGACAGCAATCGATAGCTATCGACCCAAATCCCCAATTCCGCCCGGTGCACCAGAGATCGCCTCCGGCGATCACGGTGCCCGGCGAGATTCCGCATTTCTCAATGGTGCGTCAGAATGAACTCCACGAAATCTGCCGTGCTCTCTTCAATTTCGAGCTCGATTTCGTCGCTCCAGCGATTGAACACGCTCTGCGGGATCACGGCGGCCAGGGCGATAATCAGTCCTGCCGCGGTTGTCACCAGGGCCTCGGCAATACCATCAGCCACGGCACCGCCGCCACCAGCCATGCTGCCCTTGTTGGCGAGTTCGGCGAACGAAACGATCATACCTGTTACGGTACCGGTCATTCCGAACAACGGAGCCGCGGTACCCACGGTTGTCAGCACATCGAGACGCTTGTTGACCACGCTCATGGCCTGAGCACTGTAGTCCTCCATCACCTGTCCCACCACGAGGCGCATGGTTTCCGAACTCTCGTTCTTGCTGTGCAGATGCTGGTACGAACGCAGCCCGGCCAGCAGCACGGAGGCCACCGGTCCGCCGGCCGTCGAGCACTCGGCGATTGCCGCATCGACGTTGCCTTCGCGCAGGCTTGCCAGCACCTTGGCGCGCAACGACAGCGTGTCGATCTCACGGTTTGCGCGAAAGGCGACCCAGCGGTCATACACGACGGCCAGACTCACCAAGCTGCAAAAAACCAACGGAACCATCATTGGGCCGCCCTTAAGAAGATGCTCTAACATTATCCGTCCTCCTTGCTTACGTTCTCTATGTAGAAAGTTTGACTCTGTGATTCGGTGACGTCGTGATGCGACGATGTACTCACACCCATCGCCTGCAGTAATTCCAGCGCCTCGCGAGGCGTGACACGAAAGCGGCTGACCGTCAGCCCCTCAACGGGAGCCACCACGAGCTCCCCCGTGGTGTGACAATAGTGCGTTGCCGCACAGTCTGCAAGGGGCACGCGTGCTATGTAGCGCCGGCGCGCTACGGCCAGCATCACCAGCTCGTCCGCCATCACGCACACCCAAGCCCGTGTCGGCCACCACCAGCGCCCTGTGTCGATGCGGGTACGGCTGCGCACAGCCAGACGCGGCGCCTCGCTGCCACATTCCTCTTCGAGCAATTGCTGTTCCAGTGGATTCACAGGCCCCTCCGGATTCGTTGCGTAGCCAAAGCGGCGCCGCTAAAACACCCAAACACCCAAATACCCAAATACCCAAGGAAGCCCGAAATACCCAACCCCGAAAGAACACCGGCAGGATGGGCGCATTCAGCGCACCAGCTCTTGATGTTCGCTCTGCTCGCCTCTTCACGAGCTCTTGAAACATCTCCACAAGAAGACCCCCTCGCAGTCTCAGACCTAGCGAGTTTCTTTTCGGTTTTGGGTGTTTCGAAATTTGTCATTCTTTGGGTGCTTGGGTATTTGGGTGCTTGGGTACTTCTTCTTCTATCGTTTCAGCAGCCTATCCATCAAGTTCTTCTGCCCTTTGTCCTGCTGCCGCTTGATCTTCTCGTACTTGATCGCCTCAAGCATCTTCTCACGCTTCTGGTCTTCGACTTCAATAATCTTCGCAAAGGCCGCGTCGGCCAGCCGGCCACGCGCCATCTTGGCCCATTTGCTGTCGGGGAAGTCGAAGGTCACGCGGCGATAGGTCTCGTAGGCTTCCTGTTGGGACGCCCCGGACAGCTTGTAGTTCGCCCCGGCCGACGCCACGATACGTTCATAGCTCAATCCGCACCAGAACAGTGCCTGGGCGCGAATGCTGGTGTCATCGTATTCCTCGGTATCCACCACCTTGACGAATCCGCTGATGGCCTTCTCATACTGGTGCGCGCGCATGTAATTCTGGGCTGAGGCCAGCCCGGCCAGCCCAGCCAGCTTGTGGTCCGGGAAACGCTCCTGCAACTTGCCGTAGATAATCGCCGCCTTGATGAACTCAGGATAGGACAGCTCGTCCAGTCGCAGTACCTCGGCCTGTGACTCCACATCCTCCTTCTCGCGAATCTTGTCTGCGTCTTCCTTGAATACCTGCCCGGCCGCCTGGAAGTATTTGCCCAGCCGTGCCATCACCTCCGGGATATGTTCCGAGTCCGGATATTTGTACGCTAGCTTGACGTATTCCTCAACGGCGATCTCGCCTTCGCCCATCTTCTCGTAGACCAGCCCGGTCTTGAACTGCGCCTTGTGAGCGAACTCGGTTTCGGGATAGTCGACGGGGATCTTCACGAAACGTGCCAGTGCCTCCTGGTAGCCGGGCAGCTTGGCCTCGTCATTCTTTGACAGGTCCGAATACTCCTGGGCCAGGTTGCCCAGCAGGTACTCCGCCTGCGCCCGCAAGTCATCGTCACGGTGCGTGGCGATCGCTTCCTGCAGCAGCTTTTTGGCGTGTGCCATCTCTCGACGTGCCAGGCTCTCCTGGTCCATCTTGCGATGCTTCTTGGCCAGCTCAAAGAAGCACTCAGAAAGTGTGAAGCTCGTCCGTACCGCCATCTCGTCACCGGTGAAGCGCTTGCTGAACGGCTCGATGATACCGTCGGCACCCATGTTGATGGCCACCTTGGCGGATTGCTCGGGATCCTCTTCGGTAGCGGCATAGGTCACTGTCACGTCATCACCGTAGCGCACGGGGAAACCGTTTAGTTCGACAGGCGGCAGCTCGGCGGGCAATTCATCATCAGCGTAGTTTACGGTGAACACCCCCTTGAAGAGCCCGCTGTGTGGCAACGTCTCTCGCAGTTTGAAAACCGTGCCCGCGTCGCTGGCCGCCAAGAGCTGGACCGAGGTCCAGTCACGCTCGGGACCACGATCCAGCCCCGGCGCCAGGACCCGCACAAAGATCCGTTCACCAACGAACACGCGGTCTAGCGCTTCATTGTAGCCGGCGTTCATGACGTCGAGAAACGCGTGGCTGCCAACGGTCGTTGTCGCCGTCTTCCACTGCACCTTGTCGTTCTCATCCTTCCAGGCATAGCCGATGCGCACCGCGTCGCCGGCCCGTACCACGAGCCCCTCGGGGGCGGCCGCGCCCGAACGCTCTCCGGCTTGGGTCGCGAAACTGCGCCCGGGCCTGTCTCCAAGTATCAGCGGTACGGAGAATGAAAAGCGCCCCTGGTCCAGCGCGGAACCAGCGGCCACCGGTCCACTCCCTTCGCCACCGGCATAGCCGCGTGGTATGGCGCCACCGCCGCCACCAAGCTTCCCGGTCAGCTTGATCGTACCGGGAAGCGTAATGTCGAAAGCTGCGGACGTATTGGTGAACACCTGCACATATGCGTTGATTTCACTGCTCTGCGCCAATGCCAGGTGCGTGGCCACCACGTCGAAACGCACGCTGCCGCCGATCACGGCCTTGAGCGGTGTGCCGGCAAGCTTGGGCTCCGGCACGTAGTCGTAGGCCAGTGTACGGCGGGGAGCGACGACCTCCGGACCGGACCGACGGCTGGAGCTCCTGCCCTTCTGGGGCGTGCCCGGCTTCGGCGCAGGGCTCTCGTCTTCGGTAATCGGGATCAACTCGCTACTCGCCGTGTACGCTCCCAGCACCGGCGTCATATACTTTGCGTGCTCAATCGTCACGCTGCGATCTGCCGGAATGCCGGGGTCCAGGTTCTCCATATCGCGATAGATTGCCGTCAGCGTCCCGCCCTCCGGAACCCGGATCTCGGAGGCTCGCTTTGGTGCTCCTGTCACGGGGAAGACGCGCCCAACGAAGCGTCCACTATGCGCTTCGGTTTCCACCGCCTTGGCTTTGAAGCTCTTGCCCGCGCTGGTCCGGATCTTGAACTCAATCACGTCCTTCTCCGGGCTGCCATCCATGTCGACATCGTCAATCACGATGGCCACGGCATCTTCCAGGTTGAAGCGGCGGATTGGCTCGAGGATCAAGCGCCTTCCCGTCGTAGTCGTTACGTAATTGAGGAAGGAAGCCGAGATGCTCGCCGTGTTGAAAGCCACGCCGAGGCGTCCCTCGTGCCTCGTTCGCTTTGGCGTTGCCGTCACCGGGTCCTCGTAACGTGCCACGATCTGGTCGCCCGGCAATACCTCAAGCTGCTTGTTCTCGCGCAGCGCCATGAAGTCCTGCGTAACCGGCAGGTAGGCCTTCTTGTCGCGTCCGGTCAGCGTCACCTGCTTGACCCCAGGCGCTACGCCCTGGAAGCCATGGATCGACATCCGCACCAATCGCGCCTGGGTATTCGTGGCAAAGGTGACCTCAATCCCACCCGCTATATTGGCAATGCTGGCAGCCTGGGGAATCAGCGCCTGCACACCCGCGGGGAAATTCGTGGGGGCAAACATGCTGTCGGGAGCAGGCGCTCCGTCGACCTCGATCACGGGCTTGCTCGCCGCAAGCTTATCGGCACCAGCATGGCACCACACTTGGATCTCGTGGAGGCCGGGCGTCAGTTCACGTTCAATGACAAGCGGGGTGTCAGATTCCTCGTCCGCCGGCCTCCCGTCGAGCAGGAAGATTGTGCTCATGTCCGCGTAACCGCTCACCTGGAAACGGCGCACCGCCATCTCCGGCTGATAGAACAGGGCGCGATACTGCCGCAGGCCCGAATAGCCGGGGTGGCCCGTGTTCACCATGGGGAGTTTCTTTGTAGACAGACCTGGCACATAGGCGGCGTGATAGCCGCACGACGCGCGCACCGAACCCAGCTCCATCTTCTCCTGCCAGTCAGCCGGCAGTCCGCGTCCTTTCGGGCTGGAGACCGGAATGCCGCCGCGATACGTGGGGAAAGAGCTTACCCGCGGGCGACCATCCCACGGCGCCATATTCTTCGTTTCCGGATAGCGTGCACGTGTAATCCAGTCGCGACCGTTGAGCGACGTCTGCAGCACAAAATGCGTGACCGCCTGGTCTTCGGCCAACCACTTGACCGTCATTTTGTCCAGCGGGACGTTATCATTCATGTCTACACCAAAGATGCGCGCCTTTTCTTTGTCGCCGACATTGCCCAGCCAGCCTGGATAGTCCCTGGCACTGATCGCCATATTCGGGTCACGGCCGGGCGCCATCTCGGACGCAAAGGCCATGGCCTGGGCACCGGCCGTCGGAATGACACCCTCGAACTCACCCGTGTAGGGACCTGTCTCTTTCAGCAGTAGGCGTCGGATCACGTCGCCGCTGGTCGTTTCGAGGCTAACGGGAAGTTGGTCAACTCCGGCGGTCTTGCTCTGATCGCCATCAATGACCCGCAAGTAAACTGGGTTGCCCGGACGTACCGTACGCATGCCGAGTTTACGCTGCGCGGTGGACAGTCCCAGTTCTTCAATATCGAGCCTGCGTTCGCCCTGTCGCGCCGGGAAGGCTCCAGCTGAGAACGAGAGATGCGCATCGGAAGCGATCGTGATGACGATCTTCGGGTCGGCCGGCAGGTCTTTCATCTTGTCCCGGAAGCGCTTTGAATAGCCAAAGCGGATCTCGTCAACACCGAGTACCTGGAGCGTCTTGTCGCCTTTCACCGGCGGCGCCAGCGCTGTTGGTACATCGGCTCGGAATTTCTCTTTGCTCTCCCCCAACTGGTGCAGCATCACGCGTTCACGGTCGCCGGATTTGGCCCAGACCTCGACCTCGATGTCGGCCCCTACCCCGGAAACGCTCAGCGTGGGGTCAAGCAGGTTGATCTTGAGGACCTCGCCGGGCACCATCACCTTATCTTCACGCGTGAGTCCGAGCTCGATGATGGTCGCATCCACGAGGCGCCGCATCAGGATCTCGATCCGACCCCGCAGGATCAGCGCGTCTGCATGTCCGGGCTCACGGCGCAGAACCGCATCGACTTCATCGAGTGCCTCCTTGTAGGCCTCCTGATCCATCAGGACCTCGGCACGAGCATAGTGGATCTTACTGCGTGCACCGGGGAGCTTGATGCTCAGCAGCTTGTCCAGCTCCTCGAGCGCGGCGCCAAAATTCTTTGATACGCGATCGATCATGACCGATCCCAGCGCGGCCCGTACGTGAACATCCGAGCCACGGTATTCGCGTGCATCAGCCACCTTGCGGTACCAGGCACGTGCGGTTGGCAAGGCGCCCTTGCGGAAGGCCAGGTCGGCGTAGGCAATCTTCAGCTCCGCCTGCTGCTCAATGCTCAGCAGGCCGCTTTCCGCGCGTGACCAGATCGTTAGCTCTTTGACCAGTGCTTCGGCCTCGTCCGTACGCCTCTCTGCGATATTCCGCTTCAGCAGCCAGAATCCGTACTCCACCGAAACCCGCCGCAGCAACGGCTTTACACCGGCTTCATCATCATCACGCTTTGGCATGAGCAAGGCATCATTCGCAAGATACAGCTCCCACGCGGAATCCAGGTTGCCCTGGATGAAATCAGAGTTGGATTTGAAGATGGCATACGCTGGATCGGTCTCATCCACGGGGATTTCAACCACGCCCAACGCCACGGCAGCCTTGCCGGAAGCCGCGTTAAGCCTGCCCCGACGGTCATTGATCGGCACACCACTTGCCAATCCGCAACGGCCCACGGAAAGAGCGGTCGAAAAGCTCTCAGCTTCAAGTGCGGCCTCGGCGAACGAGATCAGCGCGGCTTCCACGTGGTGGTTCCCGTGATCATGTCTGTTGTCATCCGGCGAGGCGGCAGAACGCCACAACGAAGCCACGTATGGCACGATATCACCCCACTGCCCGGCTTCCCGCGCTTCCTTGATTAGCCTCCTGGCAAGCTGCTCATAGCCCTGACGGCCCGGGTAGCTGCCCAGCGGAGAGAGCCCGTTGAACAGGGCAAACGCCAGCTTGCGCGTGTCACCCTTGATCTCGGGCAGTGCCGCCACCTTGTGCAGCCCGATGACTTGCACCGGCTCCGTCGCCGTGGCCACGCGAGTCATCACGGCCTTCAGCGCCGCTTCAACCTGTACGGGAGTGGCCTCTTTCGGCAGGGCCAGCAGCTCGCGGCTGACCACGTGGGGATCGGTCACGTTCTTCTGGGTCAGGGCCCGGGTCCCCAATAGCATGCCATGTGATGCGAACTTGTGGCAGGCAGCATCCATCTTGGCGTATGCCGGTGATTTCACCAGTTCCTTGATAAGAGCCGCGGTCTCCCCCTGCTTGGGACTCATGCAGTGGAGCCACATGCAGAAGATGGGCTCGGAAAGCGTGCCCGCCTGCATCTGCTGCTTGAGCACCGAGGTTAGATAGTCGGTGAGTTCGGTCGCGTCCTTTCTAACGTGGCCGTGCCCCCAACGATCCCAACCACCCGCAAAATGCGGGCCGAAGGAGATCTTGGCATAGGGGTTGCCGAAGTCGATTCTAGCCAGGCCCTGCTTGAGCAGGTGGGTCTGAAGGTCTTTCGCAGCGGGCTGCGCCGAGAGGTAGTCCTGCGTCAGCTTCTTGAGTATCTTCGCCCTGTCGGCAAAGGGCGCCTGGCTCCGCAGCGTGTCCCAAAGCCCCATCAGTTCCGGGGTCGAGGGGGTGCCACGCAATTCCTGGTAGAGCTTGTTGAAGGCCGCCATCCGACTCTTGCTGTCGGCCTCCTTGGCAATCTGCTTCTTCAGCTGCGCATTGCGTGTGTTGAACTGCTTCTCATACTCGCCAATGCTCTTTCCGTGATCGAAGCCCGTCCGATTGAGTCCCGCATTCCAAGCCGTGTCGACCATGCGACGAGCCGCCGACGTCTTGTGGTCTCCCGCGAACCGCCAACTCTCAGACTTGGCAACGACCGGCACCATCTTGCTGCACAAGTTCGTACCGGCGGCGGCATAGCCGCGCACCAGGGCGGCCTCCGTGCTCGGGTTGCGCACAAGGTGCGGGGCGAGCGCCTTTGCCTCCGCTAGCGTCATCTTGGCATCCCAGAGCGAGACACCCGGTGCATCGATCGCATTGAAGATGGTCGGAAAGCGTGGCACGACGGTCCGGGCGCTCTTCGGAGAGATATAGCTGGCAACCGAGACCCACCGTCCCCGCGGGCCGTTGGCGCCTTTGGCGAGAAGCTTCTTCGCATCAGCCGGCTGCAAGCGGGCGAGTGCCTGGACGAAAGGCTCTGCTTTGAGGTCACGATGCGCGTGGGCAAACCGGAAGAATGTCGGTGTATCGCCGTGGTTCCACTGTGACCACCCTTTGACGACCAGGCTTGCCCCGCCCAGCGGGTCGGCCGCGATCAGCGCCCGCGCCGCCTTCATCGGCTCATCGAGCAGCTCTTTGGGGATAGGCTTGCGATGGTGAGTCAGGTCCCCCGCCTCCGGGAGATACTTCGAAACGGCATTGATCCAGTTCCAACGCGCCTTGAATCCCGGTTCGCGCGTCGCCACACGGGCAAGGTTGTCCAATGCCGCCACGGTATCCTCGTCGCGTACGGCAAAGCTCTCCAGCTGCTTGTACAGCGCGTTCATGAACTCGGCGTAATCCTTGGGATTCTCACTCGCGTTCGCGTGGATCGCGGCCAGCCGTTCGGCCAGCGCCCGTACATCACCGCGCCGAACGGCTTCGCGCAGGAACCAGCGGTCGAACTGTTTGGCGCGTCCGTAACCGCGCAGGCGGTTGCCGTCCTCACGCATGAAGAGGTAGGCAGATTCGGTATCACGCATGTCGTTTATCATGAGCCGATAGACAGCGGGCACAACAATGCCGGCCAGCCGTCCATCCACGGATTTGCTCTTGAGCAGCTTTCGGTAGAAGATCACGGCATCGGACCAGTCGCCGCTGTAGTGCATTGAGCGGCCCGCATAGAACAGAGCCGCCTGCGAGCGCGGTGTGTTGTCCGCCAGCCACGGCCGCACCGCCACCAGGGCTTCCGCCGAGCGGTGCTCGCTCAACCCCACCTTCAGCAAGTCAGCCACCGCCGCCTCGCTCTGCGTGTCGGCGTTCTTGAAGGCAGCAATCTTGTCGTCGAGGGGGGTGGCGAGGGCTGAGCTCGCCGCCAGGCTCGCGACAAAGAGGAAGATCGACAGCTGTCGACAGCTACCGACAGCAATCGATAGCAATCGATCCCTTCTTAGCCAATCGGCAATCGGCAATCGGCAATCGGTAATCATCTTCCTTCCTCCACGCGCTTCTCTTCAATCTCAAGTTCAATGTTCAGTAGCCTGTCCGAGGAGAGCTGGCTGCGCGCGTAGGCGGCCCATTTGCTTTCCGGGAAATCGTAGGTCAGGCGCTTGTAGATTGAGTAGGCGGCCATGGCCTCGCCCAGCGGCTCATAGCACATCCCCGCCCAATACATGGCTTGGGCGCGGATCTTGGGTCCGTCGTAGGCCTCGTGTTCGAACACGCGCTTGAAGGCGTTGAGGGCATCGCGATTCTCTTTGGCGCGCATGTAGGCCTGCCCCGCACGTAGACCAGCCTTGCCGGCCAGCTCATGATCGGGGAAGCGCTCCTGTAGACGGCCAAAGATCTCGGCTGACTTGATGTACTCCTTGATGGCCATCTTCTCCATCGCCTGGCCGTCAAACTGGGCGTCCTTGTCATCAGTCTTCGCCAGCAGCTCTTTGGCCTGTTTCTCGTACTGGGCAGCCTTACGCTGGAAGTGCGTACCCAAGCGCGCCATCGATAGTGCCAGGAACTCGGAGTCAGGATACTTGTACGCCAGCTTCACGTATTCCTGGGCCGCGATCTCCGGCTCGTTCATGCGCTCGTAGACCGTGGCAATCTTGAATTGCGCCTTGGAGGCCGGTAGCGTATCACCGTAACTGCCGGTTACGCGCATGTAGCGCGACAATGCTGCGCGGTAGCGGTCCTCCTGCAGTTCCTTATCCTCGGTCACATCCGCTTCCTCCTGGGTCAGGTTGCCCAGCAGGTACTCCGCCTGGGCCCGCGTGTCGGGGTCGCGGAACATGTCCATGGCCTTTTCCAGCATATCCTTGGCCCGCTCATACTCCAGGTTGGCCCGCTCGATCTCGCCCAACTTGCGGTGCCGCTTGGCCATCTCGAGGTAGGCCTCGGCCAGGGAGAACTGGGTCCGTTGCGCGATCGTCTCATCATCGTACTTCTTCGAGAATGGCCAGATCGTGCCGTCCGCGCCCTTCATGATTGTCACCAGCTTCGTGTCGGTCTTCACGCCGTTCGAATCGGTGTAGCGCGCACCCATGACATCGCCATAGACCACAGGGAAGCCGTCCCGCTTGACGCTGTATGCTGGTGCGCCTTCTGCCGCCGCCTGTTTTTGCGCATAGCTTAAGTCGACGGTGGCCCGGAAAACGCCGCTGTGCGTGTCCACCTCAAGCAGCTCAACCATGTGCTTGGCTCCCGATCTGGCCTGCATCAGGATCTCAACCTTGTCGCTGGCATCGCTCACGTCTGCGCCGAGGTCCACGACCCGCAGGTGGAGCTCCTCACCGGCATAGGCCGTCGATTTCTCCTCAAGGTAATCCTCGTCCATCACATCGAGTACCGGGTGCGTGGTAACCGTGGCCGACCCAGTCAGCCATGTCTCGGTACCACTCTCGTCAGTGTACAGGACCCCGACATGCACCTTTTCACCAGGACGGACCACGAGCCCGTCTTTGCGCTCGATGGGCATTTTCTTTTCGCGGCGGTATGCGATTTCCTCGTCGCTGAGCGCTCCCTCTTCCGGCAGAAAGTCGGCAATCAACGGGACACTGCATCCGAAGACGCGGTCGCTGCGCTTGAACACTTGCGCGCCATCCGTATGCGCGAGCATCCCGCCAAGGTAGATTGGTATCTGCGGCGGTGAACGAAGACGATCAGACCCGCCCCCGCCGCCGGCAAGCCCGGCCCTGAGCTTCATCGTTCCGGGAACGGCGATGTCGAACGAAGGCCCCGATGCCGTATCGTCGAGCGTGCCCCCCAGCAGGTCGCCCTGCTCGCGTCCCGCATCGGTCTGAACAAAGACGTTGATGCTCGACCCTGATCGCAACGCCAGATGTGGTGCTTCAATCTCGAAGCGCATCACCTGGCCATGCACAACGTCAATACCGCCCTGCGGCGGGCTGGTCACATCGGCCCAGGCATTGTTGATCGTCCAGCGCGGCCGGATCTGGCCGCCGGTCGCACGCTGCTGCTGGTCCCGTTCGAGCTTCAGTAAGCCCTCGCTTGCCTCTTGCGCCTCGCGCTTCCACCCGGCACGACGCTCCTCGATACTGGCAAACCCGATACTCAGTCCACGCATGCCAGGCGGGTGTAGTCTCGGGTCCCGATGCGTTGGGTCGAGTTTCTTGAGGTCGATCGGCGTCACGGTGGCGTGCGACATGCGCAGCTTGGGGGTGCTGTAGACGGCGTGCTTAACCGATGCGTAACGATCGACGGGGACGCCAGGCTGGATATTCTCTTCGTCACGGTAGGTGGCCGAAATCGTTCCGCCGGCTGCCACCTGGAACTGTCTTTCGTTCGCCGGTGCGCCAGGCACAGGTATAACGACAAACTGGAAGGTCGCAGAAGAGGGCTCTGTCTCCTTCGCGACGAAGGTCTTCTGGCCGCCGCTCTTGCTCTCGAGCACGACCTCGACCGTGTCTGGTTGGTCCGTCATGTCCATATCAGGATCGGTGACTTTGAGCGTCAGCGGCTTGCCATGCTCGAAGCGGAGCAGGCCCTCATAGTAGGGCTCATCCACATAGATGGTGCCGTTGAATTCCTTGCGCATCTCGAAGAACACGAACCCGAGAGCGGCATCGCTGAAGGAGACATTGAGAAAACGCTCGTGCTTCTCCTTGGCCTTGTCCACAAAGCGGTCATCGACGTAGCGTACCGCCACCTTGTCGCCGGTCAGAATCTCGAGGGTATCGTTCTTGTTGAGCGTCGCGTAATCCTCGGCCACGGGCAGGACGCCTTTTCCGTCGCTGTCTGTGAGCGATATCGTGTT
Organism: uncultured Victivallales bacterium; assembly: GCA_964497125.1. Taxonomy (GTDB): domain Bacteria; phylum Verrucomicrobiota; class Kiritimatiellia; order UBA8416; family UBA8416; genus CAYLXP01. The sequence continues at coordinate 16,514 of CAZCDU010000097.1, forward strand.
GAGCGCCGGAATCGGCCCCTCCTGCCCCAACAGCACCAGGTTCACCAGCCGGGCGGCCGAACCGGGAGCGAAGCTGACCGTGTATTGTGTGCCGTCCTCGCTGGGCGTGATCTTCGGGCGGCCATTACGCTGCGTCAGAGCCCCCTTAGGGAATGTCGCCGGATCAAAGAAACTGTCAGGCACCTCCACAAGCCCGGATCCAGCCTCCCCTGTGGGACGGGCGTCCTCGCCCGTCTCCTTCCCCGTCTCCTCTTCTCCCTGATCCGGCGAGGACGCCCGACCCACGTCCAGATTCGCCAGCACCTTTACGCTGCGGCCGAAGCCGATGCGGCAATCCCATCCGGTCGCCCAGATCTCGATGCTGTGGACGCCGGGACGAAGGTTGATCTCCCCCTCCAGGTTGACAGGCGCGCCCGCGGCCGGCGGCTTCTCCAACACGGTTGTAATCCGTCGCCCGTCAATCGTCAGCGTGTACTGGGCAGGAGCCGCAACGGAAGAATGAACATCCGGGGGCGTCCACTTGCCCAGCTCCACCTTGAAGCGCCGCGTGGCCGCTTCCGGCTCGTGGAAGTAGCCGCGGAACCGGTAGATCACGTGGGCGTTGTGGTGACGGTTGTCGCGTAGCCACCTGACCTTGCCCGGAATCGAATTGGTCATGGCTACCGACGGCCCTGCAACGTTCTCGGCGATACCGGCGGCATACGTCTGGGTCATCCAGCCGCGCTCAAGATGCTGCTCGATCTCGCGCAGGTCATATACCGAGCGCTCGTCGCGACGGTGGTGATGATCGGTATCGTTCATGATCGTGACGCTCGGATGCCAGGGCTTTTCGAGCGTGACCTGGTCCTTCGGATACACCGCGATCGTCGTCAAGTCGCGGGCGTTCATCCCTGTCTGCAGAACGAACTTCCGGAGCTTGGCGCCGGCTTCCTTCGCCGTAATCATCATCTCGCCCAACGGGACGTTGTCGTTCAGGTCGATCTTGAATTCGGGCGTCACGCCTCTCTCGGCCACGGGCCGCCAGGCGGGGTAGCCGGGTGTCGGACTGATCACCATGTTGGGATTACGCCCTGGCTCGGTATTGCGCGCAAAGGCCATGGCCTGGGCACCGGCCGTCGGAATGGTGCCTTCGAACCAGCCGCTATGCGTGTCGGTTTCCTTGAGCACGATCCGTCCGATCGAGTCACCGCTGGAACTTTCGATACTGACGGCCACCTCGTCGATTTCGGCGGTGCGACAGGCATCGGGATCTATAACGCGCACGTTGATCGGCCGACCGGGCTTCACTCGCGCCTGCAGCAACGCCTGTGTGAGTTGAGCCTTCTCACGGGCCTCGGATGCCGCGCGGTCTTCACGAGTGCGTGACTTGGCTACGGCCTCGCGGGCCGCCCGCACTTTGGCAGCAGCCGCCGTTGCCGCCGTGACCTTTTCCCCGCCCCTGGCGATCTCGGCCATCTTGGCTTCCATGTCGGCCACGCGCTGCTCGGCTTCGCTGAGGAGTTTGCGGGCGGAGGCCATGAGGACGGCATCGGAGCGCACCGTAATCGGGCCACCGCGCTTCTCCGCCATGTTGTTCATCTTCTTGCGGAAACGCTCGGAGTATGCGTAGTAGATCTCGTCGTCACCAATGACCTGCAGCACGTCATCATCCGGTGCGGGTGCGCCCAGCGCGGTGCGCACCTGACCGCGGAACTTGGTCTTCTGATCACCGAACTGGCGCAGGAAGAAGTGCTCCTTGT
>CAZCDU010000098.1:0-8989 GCA_964497125.1 uncultured Victivallales bacterium
GGCGCGTCAGGAGTACCGGGACGGGTGGCGCGGGCCAGGCGGGCCGCGTAGTTGGCCACCTCGCGACTCACCGCAATGCCGCGCACTGCTTTCTGCATCTGGATGATGGTGGGACCGTCAATGATGCTCAGAAGCTTCGGCAGCGACTCCAGCGTGGTCGACAACAGGATCTGTTCTTCCTCGCTAAGCGACGGATAATTGATCTTCACCAGGAACAGGAAGCGATCCAATTGCGCTTCCGGCAGGGCATAGGTCCCTTCCTGCTCGATGGGGTTCTGCGTGGCCAGCACGAGAAACGGCTCGGGCAGTTTGTAGCTCTCGCCGCCGACACTCACATTGCGCTCCTGCATCGATTCGAGCAGCGCAGCCTGTGTTTTCGGCGGGGTACGGTTAATTTCATCCGCCAACAGGATATTGGTGAAGACAGGCCCCTTCGAGAACGTGAAGTGTCGCTTGCCGTGTTCATCCTCGTTCAACAGCGTGGTCCCGGTTATGTCCGTCGGCATCAGGTCAGGCGTGAACTGCACACGTGTGAAGTCCAGCGACATGGTCTCTGAGAGGCTGCTGATCATCAAGGTCTTGGCCAGGCCCGGCACACCCTCGATAACGCAATGGCCCCTGGCAAAGAAAGCCGTGAGCACCTCGTTAATCACGTCCACCTGGCCCACAATGATCTTTGCCACTTCGGCCTTGATCGCTTCCCCTGCCCGCGCCAGCGCGGCGATGGCTTCGGTTTGATTGACGGCTTCGGAGTTTGTGTTCTCTGATGTTTCCATGTCTTACCTCTCCGTTGTTTCGAGTCTATTCAACCTGCTGTTTCTGTCTGATGGATTCTTCAGCAACGGCTCTGAAGTAGCTGCTGACAATATCCTCGTAGCCGGCGGGAACCGCGCCGCCAGCCGTATCGCTCTCAAAGGCTTCGCCAGTTTTCCTCTCCGCGAGTTCCTTCGCCCGCAGCTCGTAGGCGCCCGCCAATGCCCTTTCGGCAGCGCGGACGTGTCCCTGCGCTGCGCTCAGCGCTTGCCTCACATCGATGCCATTCTTCTCATCGCGGCGCAGCTGCTCAATTAGGTTGAGGGCTTTCTTAAGGTCGGTTGTGGGCAAATGGTGACGCTGAAGCGCTAACAGCAGCCCATGGTTGTTCTCCTGACTTTCGTCCTTCGGTGCCCCCATCAATTCCTTGAGCTTGTTCAATGCATCGGGTGGGAGTTTGCCGCTTTTCTCAAAATCAGTCGTCTTGCCTGTTCCTTTACCCACGCCCACGGATGACGCCGCCGCAGGGTCTTCATCGTTAATCTGGCCTGATTCCGCCTGACTGTCAGACACGCGAGGCGGCATCGCCACCTCATTGTCTGGAATGGGGGGTGCTTTGTCGGCCACCATCTGGCCATCGGCCTGTCCGGCGCGCCCCACGTTCCCGCGCCCCTTCGCTTTAGCCGTCGGGTTCGGCGTTTGGTCGGTCATCTGTCCGGCTGCACTCCCAGAGTCCAGGTTATCCGAAACAGGCGATCCTGCCGGGTCCTTCATATCCATGATCTCGCTACCGGACTCGGGCATCGGTTCCCCCAATTCCTCGAGTCCCTTGGTCAGCTCGGAGATCTGAATCGGAAGTTGCGCCGGCAGCTCGCCCAGGTCAGGCGGCATGCCTTCATCTTCCGGATTCTCCATATGCCCGGGCTCTTTCAGGGCACCGGATTGCGATTCCTTCTGGCCTGTCTCCAGTTCCATCGCCCCATCCTGCTCTTTACTGTTGTCCATATTGCGCGACATATCGCCCCGCGGCTTCTCGCGATCGTTCATGGCCATCGCGCCCAGTTCGAGGTCTTCTTTCTCCTCCTGGATGTTGTGCATCGTCTCCTCGAAGGTCGCGATGTCAGTGGGATCGGCAAAGTCCCACGCATACTCGCTGTGGTCCTGGGCCATGTCCTCGAGTTCGCGTCTCAACGCTTCCTTCTTCAGATCCAGATCAGCCAACGCCTTCTCATCGTCTTCGGTCAAATCTTCCGGAGCCTTCGAAGAGATAATATTCTGGAGCTTCTCGTTCTCCTCATTCTCTTCCAGCCAGTTTTCGAATTTTTCCTTCATGTCCTCCAAGTCAGCATCGACCGAAGGGCCTTGCTCCTCGCCTTCGCCAAGCAACTCCGCAAGCTCAAGATCGGACGCCTCTGCCAAGGCTTCAAATTCAGCGCCCTTCAAAGCCAGCAGCTCGTTATAGATCTGCTGCTGCACGGTTCGCAGATGTCTAAACTCACCGTCGACGCGGGTCTGTTCAAGTGGCATCGGCCCGATCGCGGGCGCCTTTGCAGTGCTAAGGTAAACGGAAACGCCCTTAGGCGCTTCGTGCCCCCCTCCACCTCTACCGAAACAAGCTATCCCGGAGACCTTTTGCTCGGTGCCCATATCAAAAACCAAGCTGGCGGGTAATGAATCAAGCAACACACCGCCCGTCGACCTCTGTCCCTTAGGCGGCGCCAGGGCCTTCTTGGCATCCTTGACGCTTGACGACACAAGCTTCCAGCTCGAACTGTCAAGGTAAGCATCCTTCTCACCCACGAGGGCCAGGCTATCGAGCAAGGCCTTGCCCGACCAGTCATGAGCCGAATAGACAACCAGCCCGAAATAGCGTGCCGGCGTCTCTTTGAATCGGATAACCTGAGTGCCGGTATTTCTGAATGAGGAACCAGGGCCATAGCCGTTGGCGCGCTTCAGTGCACCCGCATCAAGGCGCACTCGGCCGGCGGCAAATGTGCGAGTATTGGCTTCCACAGCCTCAACTTCGGCAATGCTCTTCATTCTCTTCGCCATGTGCACGCCCCTATCCGGCACCGTCCTGACCCCATCGAGAAGCGTTTTCTGCACCGCCATCTGCTGACCAAGAATTCGCTGGTGGTATTTATCGAGATCCCCCTGAATCGCTTTGTCCTCGCGCCGTGTACGATTCAAGTCAAGCCAGACACCATCACTGTTGGCCAGCAGACCCTCGGTTCCATCAAGGGCCTGCCTCTGGAGTTGGATGGCCCGCTCCAGCGCGGCGTAGAGATCCTTCATGTCTGACTCACCCTCGGAAAGCCTCGCATCCAGGACCTTCACTGTAACCAGCAGCGCATCCGATATTGCGGCATCCGTGGCGGGACAGAAGTCATTGCCGTGCACTTCGATAAAGTACTTGTTGCCCGGTTCAAACTGGCTGGCATCGACCTTTAACTGAACGCTCTTTTCAATCAGTTCCCTTTCGCCGGGTGCCGCAAAGTCCCAGTCCTGAAGGACCTCGGGTTGACTGCCGGCCTCGGCGCGGCGAAACGTCAGCTTCATATCCTTCATTCCGTAGTCATCCTTGCCTTCAAATTTCAAAGGCAGCGTGGCGCCGGGCACCACGACATGACTCATTTCGGTATCGACATAGCGCACGTCGGGCTTCCTGTCTGTCATCAGCAGCACGCTGCCACTACTCAAGACGATGGGCTCGGGCATCTGCTTCACCACCGCGATCAGATCGTAGTTGATGCCGGAGTCGCCCACCTCAACCGTCGTCTTCCAGACCCTGTCTCCCGCATCCTGAAACATGTTCGTGCCACCTGGCGACTGCCAACGCAGCGATTCAATGTCCTTATCGACTCTGATGCGCACGCCCAACTCGGAAGCGGGCAGACACTTGACCGGGTTCGGCGGTCCGCTTTGCTCCCGTGCCGGCATGCCCACGTAGGCCGGCGGCGTGACGGTGAAGGTCGATTCCACAATCTTAGCCGCCGCATTCACCGTGACCTGCACACTGCGGGTATAGGTGCTACCCACGAAGATGCGGAAGGAGAAGCTCCGGCGAACGGTCTCAAAGGTGTACTGGTAAAGGTTCGGGTTACCGACAACCGGCCGCATCTTGACTTCCGCGCCGTCGTCACTATGGCTATCAAAGACGCCAACACCCTCCTTGTATTTGATCGACGGATAGATCACCAATTCCTTGCCCTTGGCGAACGCGCTGATATCCAGAGAGACATCCAGATCGTCGTATTCGGCAATAGTCAAATCCTCTGCCGGCGTCATGACCAGCATGGATGCGGCCGCAGGGGGTGCGTCCGAGAAGCTGAAGGCGTAGCGGGTGAAGGCGCTCCTCAAATAGTCCGGCGCCAGTACGCTGTACCCAATCCAAAGCACCATGAGCACGGCAAATGCACTCGACCATTTGCTCATGCGGTTTACCTGCCATAACTCCCGCAGCGGCACATGGCTCCATCCTGTCGTGGCCGCATTGGCGGTGGCATTGATGAACGCTTTCTGTTTATCGCTGTAGCCCATCTCTTCGAACTGCATGGTGTTGATCAGAACGTTTCCCTCTATGCCGAACTGCTCCTCCAGCATCAGGGCGGCCAGCTCATCACTGCGGTGCTTGCGCAGGGAGCCAACGGCATTCTTGGCAAAGGAGACCACCGTGACGACCAACCCGACAATCGCAAACGGAAACCGCAAGGCGGTGGGCAGATTAAGCAGGTTGTCGAGGGCAAAGAGGCCCAACCACGTCGTGGCGGTTATGGCAAACCACGTCAGGAACCCCAGGATCACTGACGTCCTATGCAGGCTACGGTTCGCCCGTTCGACGACCTGCCTGAAATCTAATGCTTCAGCTTGGCTCATGTTGCCTGTCCTTTTCGGCCAGTAATCAGTTATCAGCTCGAACAGCCACTGATTACTGATCACTGCTTACTGCTTACTGATCACTGATCACTGACTACTGCTTGGGGCCCACAATCAACTTGCCATCCTTCATCACAACCGGCCATAGATCAGGTGACACACCCACCTCCGGTGTTTCATCTTCAAGATCCAGACGCACGCGACAGAACGAACCGCGATCCTCCAAACTCATCTCGCCGGTTTTGGGGTCGCGCACATACTTCAAGATGCTCAAGCGGTAGTACTCCAACAACTTGCCGTCCGCACCCATCTCGAAACTTCCCGCATCCCCCCACCGCGTACTCATCGCCCACGCCAGGGCAAACTCCGGGTCCGGGATATCTCGGCGAAGCCGCACCAGGGCGAGAATCTCTCGACCGTTCTTCTTCGGGATAATCCCAATGAGTTTTCGTTCGTTGTAATAATCCAGTGTTTTCATGAATTCTTTCTCGACCGACTTGAACAGCTCCGTGCGCACCGTGCCCTCGGCCGGCCAGCCGGCCACCCACTTACCATTGATTTGCGCAGCCAGAAATACATTCTCGCCGAGGGTTGAATGTACCTTGACGGTGCCATCGGCCTCCTGCTGAACGCGCACCTTGGATAAGGTATCCTGCGTCAGTCCGGTCATGCGTATAGGGCTGGCTTCGGCCGTAGCCGGCGTGCCATTCGTGGCGACCACGCGCTCATTTGCCTTGAGAAACACTTCTTCAGGAACCACACCGCGGGCGAGGAGCTTGGTATCACCCGCATCCTTGATACGAACATAGTTCGTATCGATTGAATCAAAGTCAAATGTGTTGAACGTGATCGGCATGCTGCGCGCAAACTGAGTGCCTTCATCCAGCATCTGGATACGCTTGACCCGCACGAGATCCTCATAGGACTGGCCCGGCTCACCTGAATATTTCGACCGCACGACCACCTTAGAGGTCTTCATCTTGAAACCGGTGTCGGGATCCACGGTCGTCAGGTACACCACACGCGTGTTGAGGATTCCGGTCACGACCTCGCCGCTGTTAAAGACAACGGTACACTTGGGCTTGATGACCGGATACGGTAAGCCATACCTCACTTTCTTCACCATGGATTCGCCGTTTTCATCCACTTCGTCCTGGAAGCTGACGTTAAGCATTTTGAATTTTTTCAGATACTCCTCGCTGTGGGGCGCAAACCTCATCTCTTTGACAACATCGAAATTGAAGGTGTAGATCTTGTGCTTCCTACCCGCAAACTTGGCTGCTTCCACCGTGGCATCCTCACCGGTGTTGTTGCGCGATAAGTTCGTCAATTCAAACTCCGTGCCGCGCGACAGCTCGATGATCCCTTCACGCTGCTCGCCATCCGACATATGCAGGATGGCATGCCGCTTGAGAGGACTCTTGGTCTTCTGCGCGTGCAGCTCACTCGGCAACACAACCAACAGGGCGACCAGCAACCCCAGGAAGTACCACGCGCATTGTGCTCTATGTTTCATGTTAAGCATCCACCTAAACAATATTCATACGTCGACGCAGGAGCCATTCCCACAACAGGGCCCCCATCAGAAGAACGATATAGATGGGCAACAGGTTGAACAGTGCCGGTTTCCTTACCAGCGGCGTGTCGTGCAAGTCGGCAGATGACATCAACAGCGCATCCAGACGTTCCAAGAGCTCATCGGTGTCGCCCTCGCGACTATACGATCCGCCACTGCGCGCGGCCAGGCTCTCCAGGAAGGGGTGATCGACCGCGAGATCGGCTCCTTCGCTAACGCTCGACCCAACGCGAATGATACGCTCATAGGTGTCCAATGGATTCCCGGCCAGAGTAGCTTCCAACCTGATCCTATATTCGCCCGGTTTCGGAAAGAACACCCGAGTCTGAAAATCGTTCTCCTGCTTGAGCACAATCGGCAGGTCCACGGTTCTTTCGTCATGCTCAACGGTACCCTCTAAATGCACCGCGCCCTCCGCATAGCGACCGACCACCCCGATATCCACCAGCGCTTCCTCACTCGGCCGGTAGCGTTTGCGATCCCATTTCACGGTCAGGAATCGGCCACCTTCAATCTCGCCCGACAAATACCGAATCGTATCCCGCCAGAACTGATGAGACGCGCCGGCGATATCACCATCCATACGCCCCCAGCGCCAGAGTGTATCGGTAGCCACCCCCAGGGTCTCTCCCTTGCCATACGGCTGCAGGACAACAATCGGCACCACCCGGCTGCCAACCGAGGCATTCATCAGACTGAGAGCACCGCTGCGGCGCTCCCCCACCCTGTTGACCGAATGGAACACCGGACTTCCCACACCCTTCAAAATCGTCGCCGTCGCGCCCAACAGACCATGCGACGCGCCTTCCGGCGGTACCATAACCGGGAACATTCCCGCCATGATGCCTTGCCCCCTGGTGCTCTTCTTCCATGGCAGAAGGGGCTCAATGGCGGTATTATAATAGCCTCCCTTATCAAAGGAGTTCGGGCCGCCAAGCATCACGAGCTTACCTCCGTCTTCCACGTAGTTCTTTAGGGCCGTGAAAGAATCGGACGGAATTATCCCTGAAGGAAAGGACCCCAGAACAATGATCGTATAGAGACCCAGCAACTCCTCATCCTTGGGAAACCCGCGCGCCAGCACTGCGTCGCCTTCCTGCCGTTTGCCGTCAATGATCACCGTCTCGGCGTTCTTGCGGTAGACCGTCGTCAGTTGAATCGTCGGATCATCGCCAAACTCCCGCTTAAGCAGGGCAAAATTCCAATCCAACATGTTGCCATACAAGAGGACGTTGATGCTCTTCTCACGTACCTGAACCGCAAAGTCGCGCGAGTTATTCAACTCCGTCATTTCACCTTTGATGCCCTTTACGGATAGACGGTATTCGTACACCCCCGGCGTCTTCTCGGCCGGCAAATCAAACTCCACCCGACCATTGGCCGATCGTGGATCCACTTTCTCAGTCTTCAGGAGCTGGTAGACACCGGCGACCTGCTTCTCGATCTGCACGTCAACAGACTGGGCCTTTGCCGCAAAGCCACCCGAGGCGCTATGGACAACAATATCCGCGGAAACCTTGAACGGCGTGTCCAACTCGACATCTTCGGGAATCTCGGCATTACTGATTTCCAGATCATTCCACGACGAAGGGTCCGTTCCGATGCCAAGAATATAAACCGGGACCGGAGGCAGGCGCTGGCTGCGAAGCATTTCGTCGCCACCATCTGTCAGAAGGACAACCGCCTTGCAGTCAGACACATCCGGGCGCTCCGAAAGCGACACCACTGTCCGACCCAGATCCGTATGGCGGATACCCTCATCCGGCACCTCTTCTGTGTCCAGGATGTCGACGTCAAAGCGGTAGTTCTCCACGTCAGCTGTGCCGCGCAACGTCCCGGCGATATCGCCCGCGATCTTTTCGGCGCGTTTGGCGCGGGGTGCGGATCCATCGTCTGCCACATCCATCGATGTTGAGATGTCGCTGATGACGGCCACTTTTTGAGAATCTTCCGACGGCTTCACATCCCGCCAGGCCGGGTCCATCAAAGCCAGCACCACGAGTAGGGTAACGACCAGCTTTGGCGCCAGGAGCAGCAGTGTCTTCTTGACCGAGTAGCGCTCCCGGTAGCGATACCACATGACGCACAACCAGCCCATGATACCCAGGATAACGAGGCTATTAGCCAGCGTACCCAGATGCGGTTTCCATACAAGCATGCCTAACATCACGACCTCTCCTTATCCGGACCTGCGGGCGTTACGCTCCAGGGCGCATCGTCAGAATCAGCCGCGGCGCTGTCTTTCCATTTCTTGGCCGGTGAACCCAGCAGCCCCTCGGCAATCATGCAGGCCAGGGCCAAAAGCAGAAACGGCACAAACAGACCGGTCCCAGCCAGTGATTCGTCCAGGTCGCCGCGAAAATCATCTTCATCCGAAAGTGTACTGATCTGATACTTGATGCCCGCGAGGCCCTCGATCTTGTCCCCCTCGATAAAGGGGCTGCGCCCTTCGCGCTCAGATGGCATAACGGTCAGACAGCTTTCACGTTCGCCCATGGCGACGATGTATGCACCGCTACGCACCAACAGTGGCGCCTGGTCCCTCGAGCCGGACCAATCGACCTGGTCGCCCAACAGGGTTGTGATCGACAGTTCGTTTCCCTCGCCCGGCATCGAGCGCATCGGCTGGCCCGCGACAATCGAAACGTTTGCATTGACCAGTCCAGTTGCAGCGCCCAAAGCGATCGGTTGCACCATCACCAGAAAGCTTTTCTGACGCGGTAGCGTGCTCCAGGCCCCTGTGCGCCCAAACGCCAGACCGCTCACCACGATCTGGCCTTTGCC
>CAZCDU010000098.1:9089-17861 GCA_964497125.1 uncultured Victivallales bacterium
TCCAGGCCCCTGTGCGCCCAAACGCCAGACCGCTCACCACGATCTGGCCTTTGCCGTGTTTGCGCAGTGCCAAAATCTGATGGTCCTCACCGATCGCCAGCAGGGGCTCGTAACCGGAGTCTTGCACGAACGACAGTGGATGATATTTGCTCGCAAACGCATTTCCGATCCGGACCCGGCCGTCCAAGCCACGCAGGCCTGACCAGAATTCAGACCGCGCACTGGCAATGCGCAAGGGCAGGCTCACGGGCACGGATTGCAGGGGCCCCACATTGGCCCCAATCCAAGCCGGTGCCTTGCCGGCTGATTGGCCGCCATCGACGACCGGCAACACCATCAGGTGGCCTCCCTGCTGCGTGTATTGATCCAGCAAGGCGCTCGTCGGCGCATCCAGCGACGACGCCGTCGCCCAGGTCATGACCACGAGCATCGGTGGATTCTTCTGCAAACGCCCCGGCAGCTCGGTCGGCTCCAGGTAGACCGGCACCAGGGACGTGAGACGGCCATCGCCACCGGGCGACAGAGCCAGCGGCAACAGGCCGAAGGTGCCGGCGCCTTTGGCTCCGAGAAAGAAGATGTCGCCTTTGTTCTCACAGATGTACGGGACAAAGACCCGATTATCGCCATCAAAGCCATCGCCTTCGATCCGCACACGGACCCAATGACGGCCCGCGGCTTTCGGCTGAACCGGCAGCTTGACCAATTTCTGGACCCCGGCACCCACCGTAACAGGAAGGGTCTGCATAAGGGGATGCTCCGAATCCGTGCGATTGACACGAACCTGTACATCCCGGGCGCCATCATTACGCAGCAGAAGCTGAAGCGAATACGGCTGATTGGGAAGGATCCGGCGCGCTGATAATTCGGCCCGCAGCGGGCAGACATTCGGGATATCAGGCTCGGCACTGGGCAGGCGATGAACGAAAACACTCACGCCCGCGTCCAGATCGTCCGCCGCCAGTGCTGTCCCCGTCCATTCCGCCTCCTGGACGTCTGTGAAGATATGCATCGAACCACCGCCGGCGGGCGCCACATCCTTGAGCAGCTTAGTGGCACGCAGAAGCGATCTCGCGGTATCACCGCTCGCCTCGGTCACGCGAATCGACTCGAGGAAATTCAACAGGTTCTCTTTGTCGGTGGTCATGCCACCAAAGCGGGCCGCCGCCGGGTCAGGCACAAGCAGTACCACCGCGGCCTGTCCGCGTTCATCCATATTCTTCAAGAGCACGCGTGCACCCTCAAGCGCCACACTCAATTTAGTGCGATCACCGCCCGCGACCTGCCCCGCCATGGAGCTGGAGTTGTCGATCACAACCACGACCGCTTGATCACCGCTCAAGCCCAGAAAACTGCCCATTCCCGGAAACGCCATGCGCGCCAGGGCAAGAAGCAGGAACAGCAGCAACAACGTTCTGGCCGCCAGGAGGAGCGGCTCGCGAAACTTGCGATGAAACGACAATCGCGGTTTCATGCTGTCAAAGAACAGTTCCGTCGAAAACAGTACCGTCTTGCGATTGCGGCGCATCAGCATGTGAAACACAACGGGCGCCGCAGCCAGCGGCAGTAACCCCAAGAACAGTGCAGCACCAATTGTCATCAGCTTGTGGCCCTCTTAAGTAACGCATCATGCAAATCAGTTGATGTATCGACCAGTATGTAGTTGGCCCCCTCGTTGGCACACCCAATGCGGACGTCGTCCAGATACTGGCGGACTCTCTGCAGGTACAGATCGCGGAAGTCGTCGAGATCGACATTCATCTTCTTGTGCGATTCAAGGCATTCGACCTCAATCAGACCCTCCTGGGGCAGGCGGATCTCGGCGGGGTCCAGGACATGAAACACCGTCACGTCATGGCCTGCGTAACTGAGACTGCCGATGCCTTTGAGCGTTTGGCGCGGATCCTGAAGCAGGTCGGAAATGACGATCACCAGCGACCGTCCCCGGATGAACTCGGTTGCCTTGGTCAGGGACTGCTCAAGGTTGCTTTTACCGTTCGGCACAATCTCTTCCAGTCCCTTGAGCATGGGCCGCAGGCCGCCCAGGGTCGCGGCGGGTTCGTGTATGTCACGCAGATCATCGTCAAAGGTAATCATGCTGGCCGAATCGCCCTGGTTAATCATGACATACATCAGGGCCGCCGCCAGGTGACACCCGTAGTCCATCTTGGACATCGACCCCATGTTCCGGAAAGACATGCTTTCAGAAGTGTCCAACAGAATGTTGGCCCGGATATTGACTTCGTCATGGAAGCGCCGGATCACATATTTATCCGTGCGAGCATAGACATTCCAGTCGATCCGCTCGATCGGATCGCCCTGCATGTATTCCCGGTACTCCGCAAACTCCACGGAAGAGCCGAACGTCGATGACCGGTGCCGCCCCTGCAGTCCACAATCCATCCGCTTGGTGACCGAGATCTGCAGATTCCGCAGATGGTCGGCCGTGCCCGAGGGCAGATATTTATAGGTACCCAGTTTCTTAGCCATGTTGTCTCACACTCCCCCTCCGCTTCCTGCGCAGCGAGCTCCGCACCTTATCCATAAACTTCGGTTTCTGTTGATCATCATAGATCACCGGCACGGCCTTGAGCAGCCAGTCAATGACGGTGTCGGGATCATACCCTTCGCTGGCAGCGGTAAAGCTCAAACCAAAGCGGTGCCGCAAAACAGGATGAACGAACTTGCGAATGTCGTTCACAGAGACATTGAACCGGCCACTGAGCAGAACATGGGCTTTCGCCGCCAGCAACAAGGACTGTCCGGCCCGGGGGCCGCTGCCCCATTGCACCCATTTCGGAATGAAGTCGGGGGCGATGGGGTCATCGGGGCGCGTCGCCCGGGACAGACGCATGGCATAGTTTGCGACGTAGCGACTCACCGGAACACGCCGCACAAGGCGCTGAAACTGCATGATCTGCTCGCGGGTAATCATAGCATCCAGGCCGGGCATGGAATCCAGGGTGGTCCTGATCAGGATTTCCTCTTCCTCGCCCAGCGAGGGGTAACCGACATTGACCATGAACAGAAAACGATCCAATTGCGCGACCGGTAAGGGATACGTCCCTTCCTGCTCGATCGGGTTCTGCGTGGCCAGGACCAGGAACGGTTTCGGCAAGGCGTGAGTCACCCCACCGACGGTCACAGACCGTTCCTCCATGCCCTCCAGCAACGCGGCCTGTGTTTTCGGCGGCGTACGGTTGATCTCGTCCGCCAGCAGCATATTGGTGAAAATCGGGCCGCTTTGAAAGACGAAGGAACGGTGCTTTTCATGCCCCTCCGCCAACACCATGGTTCCGGTGATGTCCGTCGGCATCAAGTCCGGCGTGAACTGAATCCGCTTGAACGCGAGCGACAGGGTCTTCGAGAGGCTGCTGACCATCAGGGTCTTGGCCAGGCCCGGGACGCCGGTCATCAGGCAATGCCCCCCGGCGAACAGGGAGATCAGGATCAAGTCGAGCACATCCTTCTGCCCCACGATCACCTGGCCGACCTCTTCCAGCAGCCGCTTGCGCGTTGCGGCAAGTTGCGCCACCAGCTCCAGCGTATGCTCCGACAACCCGTCCTCGAAGCCGCTGTTGTCCTCCTCCACCACGGGAGACGGTGACAGGTCCAGTGGAAAGGAAGCCAGCTTGTCGTTATTAGGATCTTCTCTCATTTTCCTACCATTTCGGTCGACGATAGCAGGCACCGATTCCCCGCTAGCATCCTTTAGTGTTCCATCGCATACATCACGATATTACAACCCAGTTCTTTCGCTGAGGCTGACTGATATCCTCGACTCAACGGGTAGCGCACCTCGTTCCAGCCGCCCTCAATATCGTACGGGCTATAAATCACACTCAGCCTACCTGCCACTTTCGCACCAAACAGAACGGGACGCCCCTTCAGCTCCTCGCCCTTGTCCTTCATCAGCGTGGGGGTATATCTGACATGCTTAATCGTGTGCAGGTTGCGGAATATCTCATGCGTTTGCGGCAGCAGCGCCAGTTCGCTTTGCGGGAATGCACGCCGCATCTCGCGAACCACGGCCTGATGAAATGTCGCCAGTCCGAGCGCATTATTGACGACGAGCGTGCCGCCGCGCATGACGTGTTTACGCAAGGCGTCGATCTGCTGATCAGTCAAGACGAAATCGTCCAGCCCGGTAAAGAACAAGAAGGGATAGGCGTCAATGTCGTCGCGCGCAAGATCGACTGACACGCGCTTGAAGTTGACAGGAATAGCGGAATCCTTTTCCAGCTTCATCAACAACTGTCGCGCCGCACCCGGATGCGCATTCCAGGCACCCTCATGCTTCACCTGGGCAAAGATGAATTCGGATGTGGGCGCATTCTCATCAAGCTTACCGAACAGCTCGACCTTGCCCTCCGCTTCCCCCACCCGACCGTAGCCGACGATGTACGGAGCCAGGTTCTCGCCGATCAGCCGGGCGGTCTCCTGGCTATACGCCTTGGGTTTAAGCCCTTTCGCCTCCAACTTTTCAAAGACATCCATCTCACCGGCCAGACCACAGCCCAAGCCGTACTTCGACACCAACACGCCAACACGACTGCCAATGTAAAGCCCTTCCAAAAACGGTTTACCATCCTCTTCCTCGCCGCCGCAGCGGTAGGTTGCCGTATCAATATCCAGCACCATGTGAAAGAGCGGATGATCCGGCGGTAGTTTCCTGAAACGTGACTCAGGGAACATCTCATCGAACAGCTTCTTCGACGATTCATAGAACCACGGCGACCCGTAAACCGAGTCGCATACAATCATCCCACCCGCCAGAACGTATTTGCGGAGTCGATTGATGCCTTCCGGAGAAAAATTCAACTCACGAACACCGCTCAACAGAATGGAGGGCATCAGGTGCGGGTCAAAACTGAACTCATGGATGGACGTCTGGGTGGGCATATACTTGAAATCCCTGCTGCGCGCCTTCCGGTGAAACTCCAGCATATCATTGGGCGCGAGATTCCAATCCTGAGTCAACTCATCGCCGATAATCGCAGCCTTGCCCCACTTCACCTTGGCCAAAAGGAAATCAGGCGACGGCGGCTTCAATCGGTCTGTCTGCGGAATCGGCATGCCCGGTACCGAAGGAATGATATCTCTTTTCTCACCGCCCTTGATACCTTGCTGCAGCTGTTCCTTCCGATCCTTAGCAGATTTGACAAACCAGTCATCCGCGGATGCACCTCGGCCAGCCTGCCCGAATACGTCGGGCACGGAGGTCAGAAAAACCGCCGCCAGAACGGCGACAGACAACATGCCGAACCACGACGATCTGACTTCCGAATCACGTCGATTGGTCATGACGCGCCCTTTCTGTTTCTCGCATTTCCCATATTCAACCCACGCACACCCTTGCATCGCCGCCTGTGTTCGACGGCCTGGCTGCCGCACACGGCGCTCTCTACCTATGCACCGTCGATGCCACACTTCTGTGCCTCTCTGAGCCAATGTAGAATGTCGACGGCGTGTTGCCTCTTGCCTTTTGATATTCTCAGTTTGCCCCTCGACAACTGGTGCGAGCACAAGGCGCATGCGCCCTTTCCGCACCCGTCAGTCCCCGCGGCCCCGTGGTGATCTTCACCATCTTCTTATGATCCAGCAGACGCGGATCAACGGTGGTAGAGGAAACCCACTGCTCCAGTCGATCAAGCAGTTCGGTAACAACGGCTGAGCATTCAGGATCATTGAAGATATTGAACTCTTCGCGGGGATCGGTCTCGGCGTCGTAGAGACCACCATCACAGTACTCACGGTCAGGACGAGACAGATCCAATGGCCAGTCCACATCCATGCGATAGCGCTCGGTAAGCACCGCTACGCGCATGCAGTCTTTCTCATCCTTGTAGGTCCAGTCCGGACGGATACTGCCGAAGCCAGCTTCTGCGGGTTCATCGGCAAAGAGATCGCGACCCCGCCACTCCTGCGGTGCCAGGTCACTGATGCCGGCCAGGCCCAGCAAGGTTCTTCCCATGTCGATTATCTCGCAGGGCGCGTCACTGACCTTTCCCGCAGGGATGTGCCCGGGCCAGCTCCAGACAAACGGTACCCGGAAGACGTTGCGATCAAAAACATCCTTCTCTCCGGAACCCCATTGCCCGAGATTCTTGCCATGGTCGGCACTGAAGATGACAATCGTATTTTCGCTCAGCCCCTGCTCATCAAGCGCTGAGAGCAGACGTCCGAACTCGGAATCCACATAGGCTGCCAGCCCCATGTAGTCCTTCCAGATCTGCGTGATCTGGTCATCGCTGAGCTCATGAAGACGGTCGCGGGCGGCAACATCACGATCAAAGGCCGAGCGTTTGGCAATGCTCTTTGCAGAGAATCGATGAATCGGCAGGTCATCTGGATCGTAGAGCTCGTCCCATGGCCGCGGCGGCAGAACCGGGGTGTGTGGCCAGTTGGTGCTCACCCGCAGGAAGAATGGTTGGTCACCACCTGCCGCATCCTGCATGAACTCAATGCCATCGTTTACCAGAGCCTGGGTGGGGGTGACCTCGACATCAGGATAGGTCCCGGCCAGGATCAGACCGTTGTCCTTGCGATGCAGAATATTGTGTTCGGCCTCGTCGTAATCCGGGCCAAGACTGACGCAACCAGCCACGTTGCCATGCATGACATGATCCCCATGCCCCTCAGACCACATTTCCTGACCCTGCAGAGCGTGACGTTTGCCGACACTGCAGACTCGATAACCGGCCTCCGCAAATACCTGGGGCACCAAGATCGTATCCTCCGGCCAGTTTTCCTTCTCACAGTAGTTGGAGAGCGCCGCGACTTCGTGCGCGTATCTGCAACTGAGCTGCGATGAACGACTGGGGATACACACCGGACTCTGACACACGGCATTGCTAAATACCATCCCCTGCTCGGCAAGCATCTTGATAGCCGGGGTTTGCGCCCACTCCGAGCCATAGCAGCTCAGTGAGTCAGGGCGTTGCTCATCAGTCTGAAACCACAGAATATTCGGGCGTGCACTCACGTTCTATCCTTTTCGGGCGCAGTGGAGGGGTGTGCACTGCGATGGGGCTGCGGCCTCGTTGTGGAGTGCCCTGATCCCGGGTCACTACCGTGTACGGCCACCTTCGGCGCAAGTACCAATCGCATACCGACGATGCCGTAGAAGTCAACGTCCGGCGGAACGCTGTAGCGGCTGGCCGAACGCAGGAACATGTGCGCATTGTCGTCGTCCAGGTAGAAACACCCGCCGCGCACAACCTTCTCCTTGCCTTCCGCTGGCCCTGTCGGATCCGCCTGCGGTGAGGTGGCCGAAGGATACGCGCCGTACCAGTCGAGGCACCACTCGTACACATTGCCATGCATGTCGTACAAACCCCACGCATTGGGCAGGCGATGGTCGCCGCATTTGCTGGTACGAGTCGTCCACCAGTTGCTCTCAGCACTGTAGAATGCGATCTTCTTCAAGTCCTTGATGTTGGTATGATCGATATCGACATTGTAGGGACCCTTGGTGCCTGCACGACAGGCGTACTCCCATTCCGCCTCTGTAGGCAGGCGGTAGACATAGTCCTCAGGCAGGCGTCCAGCCTTGCGCTCGGTCTCCGTAATTTTCCGGCAGAACTCACGCGACCGCTCCCAGCTGATGCATTCCATGGGATGCTCCAACTGCACCGGGCCGCCCAGGGAGCTGTCGTTGAACATGATGCCATGGGGCCGCGGCCGAAAATGATAGGCTGCGCCGTCGGCGACAGGGCCGCGCTTGTACTGCCACGCCTTGTAGTCGTAATCCTTCGGCATCATCAGTTTGTAGAACTGGCCCTGGGCAACTTCGTAGACGCCCATGTAGAAAGGCTTCGATATCTCGACCTTGTGCTGGACCTCATCATCGCGTCGATGCGCTTCGCTCTTCGGGCTACCCATGGTGAAATCACCCGCGGGTATAAGCTTCATCTCAAGCTCGATGCCGGGCACGGTCCAGCCCTCGGCTTCCAGCGTCTTCATTCCCTCCGCGTCGTCCGCACGCGCCGTGCTGCACGCGAAGAGCACCGCGAGCACTGCGGCGGTTGCTGTTCGTGTTTTCATGGTCTCCCCCTCGTCCTCGGCGTCGATCGTTTCGATCCGACTGATCACTGATTACTGCCCCGTTCTGATTCAAAGTTGCCAATCATCTGTACTTGCTTCCTAGCCCAGGGCAACACTCTCATTATACCTCACATCTCTTTGGAGTCCCAACTTGGAGTGCGGCGGCAGAGTCCCTGGGCGCGCCAGCGCCCAGGGACGGCGACGCCGCTTTTCCCCAGCGCGCAGAATTACACCCGGCACGACGCAAAAGCGGTGTCGACGTCCTACACTCGCAAGCTCGCTTCGGACTCTGCCACCGCACTCCAAGTCAACTGCCCCTCTTTTGGCCTCCCAGCGCGCAGAAGTGCCTGTTTTTTCTGCCGTTATAGATGTGAGGTATAATGAGGGCTCTGCCCTCGGCGCCCCTGATCACTGATCACTTGGATCCTACCGGCTTCTCTTTCATCACCGCCCCGCGCACGCGTTCCAGCCATTTCTGCATCAGCGGAGCGTCGTCGATGCTGCCATCGATCTCTTCCCTCACCCGCCAATCCCAATCCACCGTCGTACGCCAGCCATCGTCATCGCCGGAGACGGCCTTTGCCAATGCCTCAAGGAAGTTGGTGTCCTCGCGCATCTCGCCGCCGCCAACAATAGCCTTGGCGTGACCGGCGAGGTAGTGGTTGTAGGCCGTATTGTAGTAGCCGCGATAGCCCTGGTTGTTGAAGCTGTAGAGCCAGCCCCGCTCGG
>CAZCDU010000099.1:0-17460 GCA_964497125.1 uncultured Victivallales bacterium
ATTGTGGCACCGCCGCGAAAGCAGGCGGCAACGGAGAAAACAAACCTCGTCCTAAGGTCATGGGAGTCCCCTGCCTACTCGAAAATCGAAAACAGATCACATCCACACTTCTCATCGCGACTGTCGTCGCTGGTACGGCAATGCTATCGGCAGCCGAGGAACCGGCAGATGATAATGCCAAGCTCCCGCAGACGATTACGGTCAAGTGCTCGGTCGACTCTTATGCATTCAAGCCCATCCGAGAATCGTGGGTCATCGACCAGCTTACGACCGGACTGGTCAAGTTTGACCTGCCTCTCCAGCGACATGACCCTGGCGGCGCCATGCGCCGTGTGCATAGAAGGTGTGTCCCTTACTGCTACGGAGCTCAGCCCTGGCTGCAGTACCGTGCGAACGGTCTGCCGAATGGCGTGCTTTCTGTTTCGAACTGTACCGACCTGCTGGCGGGCAGCTGGAGTAACGTCTCTGGTTCCCTGTCGATGTCCGGCAGTAACGTCGTGCAATGGACCGGCAGCAATGTCGTCAACACGACCGATATCCTCCGCGTGTACGTAACAGAGTAACGGAAGTCAGACTTCATGAAGAACATCACCGCACTCCAAGTTGGGACCCCAAAAATGGTGTGAGGTATAACGAGGATGGTGAACTGAAGGCTATGCCGAAGTGCAATATCAAGAGCACTCCCGGCAAGGAGAACCCGTTAATGAAAAATAACCTGAAGAAGATTATGAAAACAAAAACCTTAACAATCCTGACATCACTACTAATAGCAACGAATGCCTATTCAGAAATCAAAGGCATACCGGATGATTCGCCCGTTCGCGGCCAATGGAAATTGGTAAAACAGACTGAGACAGAAGGAGGAAAAATAGAGCAAAAAACGAGAGTCAAAAATACAGATCCCCCCAACAAGAGCAGTCTCGCTCCGGCTGCGGTTGATCTGCGGCTATGGACTGACCACAGGGGCAGAAAGGTTAAAGCCACGCTCAACAAAATGATACAGGGAGATGTCGTCCTTCAGAAAGGAGACGGCTCATTAGTCCGAATCCCCGTCAATCGCCTGAGTGTCGCGGACCAAGCTTACCTTCGCAGGTCTTCAGCAACCAACCAAGTTACAGCAAAAGAACCGACGAAGCCAAAAGCGCCCGGAAAAAGCAAAGTACCCGCAAACCCAAAGGAGCAGTCTGCTGTTATCGAAAAAGCGATTCGCAAGGAACTCAAGAAACCAGCAGCGGACGCGGAATCGCGGAATGCGTTCCTCGGCACGTGGAAGGGCACATATTTCGGACTTGAGGACGTGATGATCATCAAGAAAGGCGCCTCCGACACCGAGGTTGTCATCACGATCCACGCCACCTTCGGGAGCAAGCCCGACAAGGTGAAGGGCAAGCTCGTCGCCGTCAACAAGATCGATGTCCCCGAGCAGACGATGGGCCACTTACCGGGCACAGCAGTAATCACACTCACCGACGGCAAGCTGCACCTGAAGCAATCCGGCGGTGGCGCTACGTATGAAGGCACGGGCTACGAAAAGCAGTAGGGTCTGCGCTGCAGTTAAGACCGGTTTCGTTATCGAGGAAGCCCGCAAGATCCTGAAAAAAATAGGAACATGATAAACATGATAGGAATCAGAAACCATTCAATCTCACCCCGCCGTGTTGGAGTCAGCTTGATCGCAGGAATCGCGTTTGCCGTGGTTGCCTTGTCGAGCTTAGAGGCAAGGGCCCAGGCGGCGGCCCAGTCCGCGTTGAAGGGGCATGCCTTTCCCACCGAGCTGCGCACCTGGACCAACCAGGAAGGCAAGGCGGTGAAGGCGCGGGCAGTCGGAGTGAAAGACGGCATCGTGTATTTGAAGGCCATTTCAGGCAAGGGCATCAAGGTGGCGCTGGACCAGCTATCCGAAGACGACCAGGCCCGGCTGAGCCGGCCCGCAACTGGGGAAACCGAGGCCGCCACAGAGGCGCAAGTCACCAACAGCCTCGGCATGCGCTTCCTGCCGGTGAAGATCAAGGGCGGGCCGACCAACGGCAAGAGCGTCCTCTTCAGCGTCTACGAGACGCGGGTGAAAGACTACGCCGCCTACACCCAGGAGAACCCGGGCGTGAACATGGAGTGGAAAGACTACAAATACAAGGGGCAAGGGCAGGCTGACGATCACCCGGTGGTCAATGTGAGTTGGAACGACGCCCAGGCATTCTGCAATTGGCTCACGGAAAAGGAGCGTCGGGCCGGGCGGATCAAGCGGAACCAGCGCTACCGGCTGCCGACCGACCACGAATGGAGCTGCGCGGTTGGAATTGGCGACCGGGAAGATGCATCGAGCAGCCCGAAGAGCAAGGGCAAGGAGGCGATCAAAGGCGTCTTTCCCTGGGGCCGGAACTTCCCGCCGCCGAATCCGTCGGGAAATTATGCTGACCCCTCTTATGGTCGGGCTTTTGACTTAAAATTTGCAGTTGAAAGCGGCATTAACGACGACGGTCACGCCTTCACCGCACCGGTGGGCAGCTTCCCGGCATCGGGTATCGGCCTTCATGACCTGGGCGGGAACGTGTTTGAATGGTGTGAGGACTTGTATAATAATCCGTCTGGGTCGGCCCGTGTGATGCGAGGTGCTTCCTGGGGGGACCTCTCTCGCGACAACATGTTGTCGTCGTTCCGCTACTACCGCAGCCCAACAAGCCGTACCCCCAGCTTGGGTTTTCGTTGTGTGTTGGAGGTCGAGCAGGCGCGCTAGTGGAGCCTGAGGTGGTGGACCAGTTGGTTGAGTAAAAGGCAGGTATAAGGCCAAGATAGTTGATCATGATCCTGCATATTTCAGGACCGCTGCCCAGCGTATTGTTCCTGGGGCGCATGACACAACCGAATTCCTAAGCAATCGAAAGTAAAAGGAGCATAAGATGATTAAATGGACACATACCCTGGCATCGACCACACTTCTCATCGCGGCCGTCGTTGCCGGCGCCGCAACGTTATCGGCCGCAGAGGCACCGGATAAGGCATCGTTGGATGCCGTTGTTAAGGGCAACACGGCCTTTGCCCTGAAGATGCACCAGCAGCTCAGCTCGGAGGAGGGGAACGTCTTCTTCTCGCCCTACAGCATCTCGTCCGCGTTGGGTATGACCTACGCCGGGGCGCGCAACAACACGGAACAGGAGATGAAGGCGGCGCTGCAGTTTCCCGGTGGGCGCGATGAGATGTGCCGTTCTTTCGGCAATCTGCAGGAGGGGCTGAATGAAGTCCAGAAGGCGGGCGACGTCAAGCTGAGCATCGCCAACGCGATCTGGGCCGAGAAGAGTTACTCGTTCCTGCCAAGCTTCATGGATCTCGTCCAGAAGGAGTACAAATCAAAGATCTCCCTCGCCGATTTTGTTGGAAACGCCGAGAAGGAAAGAGTGGTGATCAACACCTGGGTCGAAGACCAGACCAACGACAAGATCAAAGACCTGATTCCGGAAGGTGTCCTGGACGCGCTGACCCGCATGGTGCTGGTCAATGCCATCTACTTCAAAGGGGACTGGGCTAGCCAGTTCAAGGAAAGCCATACCCGGGAGCGGGACTTTCATGTCACGGCCGAGAAGAAGGTGAAAGCAAAGATGATGTACCAGCGGGGAGACTTCCGGCTGGCGGAGGATACCGACACCCAGGCGCTGGAGATGCCGTACAAAGGTGACAGCCTTTCCATGCTGGTCCTTCTGCCGAAAGAGAAGAACGCAATTAGCAATCTCGAGCAGGCGCTGACCCCGGAGAAACTGAATGACCTGATCGCCAAGCTCAGGAAGACCAAGGTCGAAGTCAGCTTCCCCAAGTTCAAGGTTGAGACCGATTATGACTTGATCCCGCCCTTTAAGAAGCTGGGTATGAAGGATGCCTTTGGCGGGAACTCTGACTTCTCAGGCATGGACGGAACAAGGAATCTATATATCTCCGCTATTCTGCACAAGGCGTTCGTGGAGGTCGATGAGAAGGGAACCGAAGCCGCTGCCGCCACGGCGGTTGTGATGAGAAGGAGAAGCGCTCGACTCTATCCCAGGTTCACTGCCGATCACCCCTTCCTCTTCCTGATCCGCGACAACGCCACGGGCAGCGTGCTGTTCCTGGGGCGAATGACGCAACCGAATTCCTAAACAATCGAAAGTAAAAGGAGCATTAGATGATTAAATGGACACACACCCTGGCATCGACCTGCCTGGCAGCCCTGATCTCAGGCAGCGTTTCGCATGCCGCCGAAGAAGGGCCTGCTCCCGTGGATACGGTCGTCCAGGCCAACAGCGATTTTGCTTTCGACCTGTACCAGCAATTGGCCAAAGAGAACGAGGGGAAGAACCTGTTCTTCTCGCCCTATTCAGTTTCAAGTGCGCTGGCGATGACAGCCGAAGGGGCGCGGAAAGAGACGGCGGCGGAGATGGGCACGGTCCTGCGTTTCCTGGATGCCGCCAAGCGCGTCGGCGACGATGTCCAGATGATTCCTTGGGAGACCTCCCTGATCCATACGGGGATGTCGGAGTTGAATCGCAAACTCAATGGCACGGACAAAGATCCGGCCAAGACGGCCGACATCCGCGCCAGGATCGCCGAGCTTCGCAAGGAGTTGGAGACTCAGAAAGCGAACACGGCCCAACTGAAGACCGATCAGAAGTGGAACGAATACCGGGCCGCAGCGAACAAAGAGCGGGAAATAGCGGCGAAGCTCAATACTGAGTCGTCCAAGGTCGATCAATACGAGATCCGCGTGGCCAATGCCTTGTGGGGCGAGAAGACGTATCCTTTCGATCCGAACTACACCAGGACGATCAAGAAGCACTACGATATTGGCGGCGTGTTTCCAGTAGATTTCAGGAGAAACTTCGAGGCCGAGCGTCTGAAAATCAACAGTTGGGTTGAGAAGCAGACCAACGACCGCATCAAGGATCTACTGCCGGATGGATCGCTTGACGCGCTCACTCGGTTGGTGTTGGTCAATGCGATCTACTTCAAGGGCGACTGGTCGGTCCCGTTTGAGGAAAAGAACACGAAAGAGCGTGACTTCACCCTCGCCAGTGGCGACAAGCAACCGACTCCCATCATGCACGCGCAGAATCTCAGTGTCGCCCGGTACGGCGCATTCAATGCCGATGGCTCGCACTTCGACACGCCAGCGCGGATTGGCCACGGCCAAGACCCGAAGGGGCATTATCCGCAAGCCGATGGCTTCTCGATGATTGAACTACCCTACAAGGGCGACGACCTGTCGATGGTCGTGATTGCCCCGAACGACCCGGCGGGGCTATCGGCGGTTGAGGAAAGGCTCACGCCGGACAATCTCAGCCAGTGGATCGGCAAGCTCAAGAAACGTGAGACGCATGTCCACCTGCCGAAGTTCAAGATGGAGACGAAGTACACGTTAGGCGACGCGGGCGATCCCGGAACACTCCAGAGGATGGGCATGGTCCGCGCGTTCAAAGATCCCCGCAATCCGAAAACCGGGGCGCAATTCCAGGGCATGACCACGTCGACCGATCCCATGGAGCAGCTCTACATCTCAAAGGTGTTCCACAAGGCCTTCGTCGAAGTCAACGAGAAGGGGACCGAGGCCGCCGCCGCCACTGCCGTGGCGATGTTTGCGCTGTGTTCCTTGCCCCGGGATGTCCCTTTCACCCCGGAGTTCAAGGCCGATCGGCCGTTCGTATTCTTGATCCGCGAGAAATCGACGGGCAGCGTGTTGTTCCTGGGGCGGATGACGCAACCAGCCGAATAGCTGACAAAACAAAGGAGAATGAGATGAAGAGATTGACACGAGCCCTGATATCGACCTGCCTTGTAGCTTCGACCTTGAGCACCGCCACCTACGCGGCCGGCGAGTTGCAGGCAGAGCTCAAAGTTCCGACCGGCGTGACCATGACAGAGAATCAGTTAGAGGTGGCAAAGAAGGCAAAACGTGCCGCAGCCGAACGGGCCAAGCTGCACAAGGAGATGGGGACGCTCTCTCGGGATTATAAGGGCAAAGAGCAGCTAATGGCCGAGCTCTCAAAGAAAATGCAAGAACAGCAAGTAGTTGTAATGAATGCCCTGAAGTCCGCGCAGGGCATTCATATGGAGCTGATTCTGAAGAATACCGGGAAGACCGATATCACGACAAGTCTTGGTGGCGACGTCTCTACGCTTATGATCGAGTTAACCGGCCCCGAGGCTGTGAATTTGCCTTACGGCGGTCCTATGACCAGGGAACTCAGGTCGGGAAAACCTGTTACCATTAAGGCTGGTGGTACCCACACCATCGCCATACCGGAACTTCGGTATGGAAGTCGCAACATGAGTGGCTGGATGATCGGTGCTTGGGGGCGGTACAAGGTTGACGTCAGCCTGCGTTGTATCATTGAGGGCAAGCCCGTCACGATCAAGGCCTCGCCTGCCCATTTCTTTGCGATGCCAGACAATGCGGTGCTTTCGCCTGCCTCTTCCACTGTGGTGCCAGACAAAAAGGGTTCGATGTAAATAACCAACAGTAATAGTCCAAATGCTGGCCCACAAACTGTTCCGCCAATGAGCTCATCGCTGTACGAAAGACATCTGGCTCATGTGAAAAGAAAAGAGATGGCATGCACCGTGATCAATGGTACTATCGGTCTGGAGGTTGAGTACATGACACAGGAATTCAATGTTGTAATTGAGCGGGACGAAGATGGCTATTTTGTCGGGTCGGTTCCCTCATTACGTGGCTGCCACACTCAGGCGAAATCACTTGATGTACTGATGCGGCGTATTCAGGAAGCAATTTCTCTTTGCCTTGAGGCTGAGGAGCCCGTGTACAATGAATTTGTGGGGGTACAGCGGGTCGCGGTAGCTGTATGAGTACATTTCCTGCGGTCAGCGGTCGAGCACTGATCAAGGCGCTTCGGAAGTTCGGGTTTCAGGTTGTCAGAACAAAGGGAAGCCATCACTTCCTTCAACATGCCGATGGTCGATGCACCGTGGTCCCCGTTCACCGAGGGGAGACAATCGGCCGGGGACTGTTTGCGCAGATTCTGCGTGACTGCGATCTCACACGAGATCAGATCCAGCCTAAGCTCTGAGCGAACCCCGTGACCCGCTGACGCCGTGGGGAGGGGAGGGGAGAGTGTTCAGGACTTCGTGACTTCGAGACTTCGTGACGCCGAACGACTGGGTGACGGAGTGACCCGTGGCTTGCGAGGTGGCTCTCTCTGGCCGTTCCTGCGTGGGTGTGGGTGTCGGCCTGGTTTCCGCTGGCCTTGGGACAAGGCCGCGGTACTCTAGAGTAGCCTGTCCCGACGTACGTCGGGACACGGCCTTCATTGTGCTGGCGCTTTCCCCAATCACTTCGTCATCGCGTCATTCGGCGTCACGAAGTCACGAAGTCCTGAATACTCCCAGCCCCGTCATGCGGTCGTTCGGTCTCTCATTCCCCACGTCGTCGCAAGCGTTGTCGTAAGGTGACACGTGGTGCGACGCAAGACGCCCATTGATGCCGAAAGGGGCATCAAGCTATAGTTCGCAATTGGATTTTGAATCTTCGATTGAAGCGCTGATCAGAACTGGGAAGTAGAGAAGAGATGACTGGAAGCTGTGAACCGATAGAGAAGCTGAATCCACCTTCAGGTATTACACCAGAGCTTACCCATAGCCCCCACTATAGGACGGCGTTGCAGCTTCCGGGTGAACGAACACCTGAAGAGCAGGCCGCCTACAGAGAGAAGGTCGACTGGTTTCACGATGTCAAATATGGTCTCGCCTTTCATTTCTTGGCGGACATGGGCGAAAACAGGAATCCGCATACCTGGACGTCTGACGCGTGGAATGCGTGTGTCGATGCCGTCGATGTGGATAAGGTCGCTGAGCAGGCCAAGGAGTTGGGGGCAGGTTATGTTGCGATAACCATTGGCCAGAACTGTTGTTACTATTGCGCGCCCAACCCTGTAATCGAAAAGTACTGGAATGTAGAACCCGGTCAATATGGATCTCGGCGTGATCTGCCAATGGATCTCTACAAGGCTCTGAAGAAGCGCGGCATCAGGATGCTGCTCTATATGGCCACCGACAATCAGTTTATGGTACCGCGGCCGGAAGCGCTGGAGGAGGGGCATGAGCGCTTCTACCGCTGGCTCGAGGTGATGCAGTGGTACAGTGACCATTATGGCAAGGCCTGCTCAGGCTGGTGGATCGATGGGTTGTATGGCAATCTGGGGCCCGAAAGATATACCGAGGAGACTCACGCCGCGCTGCGACACGGCAACCCCGATGGACTGATTTCCAGTGGTACCCATAGGCTCTCCGATTTCTTGCATGGTCATTCCATTCAAAGCCTCAAGCAGGACGACTGGGGCATTCAGCAGGAGCGCATGCTGCCTTACTATGGACGTTGGGACCCGCTAACAGGGAATCAATGGCATGTGTTTCTCTTCGTCGGCAGCAACTGGGGTTACACCGACCTGGGCCATAGTACCGAGAGCATGGTCAGTTACTGTGAGAAAGTGATTGAGGGTGGGGGCGTCATCACCTTTGACGTCGGTGCCCGGGGAATAGACGAGCACTGGCCACGGATGGATATTCCTGAGGCCCAGTTTGAGCAGCTCCGCACCATTCGCGATGCCTTGAAGCGTATTCCCGTCTCTGACGGGAAGGAATAGCAGCCACACGTAGTAGAAGAACCAAAGGAAAAGTAATGCGTAGACCCACCTCGATTTTGATGCTCTGTATCGTGCTTGTCAGCCAGCTGGCCCTAGCTGCTGAAGCAAAGGGAACTCCCCAGTCAGGGACCCATAGACTCAGTCTGGCGGAAGCCTTCAAGGCGCCGCCGGCGAGCGCACGCCCCCATACCTGGTGGCACTGGATGAACGGCAACATCTCCCGCGAGGGCATCACGGCCGATCTCGAGGCGATGGCGGAGGCCGGCGTCGGCGGGGCCCAGATCTTCAATGTCTCCTGCGATATTCCCGCAGGGACGATCGACTACATGAGCAAGGCGTGGCTCGAGCTGCTGCACCATGCGGCCAGCGAGGCCAAACGTCTTGGTCTGGAACTTGGGATTCACAACTGCGCGGGCTGGGCCACCACCGGTGGCCCCTGGGTGAAGCCCGAGGATGGCATGCAGGCCCTCGCCTATCATGAGATCAACGTGCAGGGGGGCAAGCGTATCTCCTTGAAACTTCCCCGTCCCAAACTCGCCCTGAGTGGCCATGCCGCCAACCCCGAGGCACTTGCTGCCTGTTATCGCGATATTGCGGTGCTAGCCTTTCCGGCGACCAATCAGAAACCGATTCACAAGTCCAGTACCGCGACGCTTCAAGGCACGGCCCGCGCGGGGTTTGTTCCCAGGCTGACCCGAACCTTTACGAATGGCGCGCTCGACCCCAAGGATATCCTGGATCTCACGGAACGGATGAAGAAGGATGGAACTCTGGCCTGGGAGGCGCCGGAGGGCGAATGGACCATCCTCCGTCTCGGCTATGGCCCCACCGGCCAGTCCAACGGGTTCGCACCGGAATCGGGAACTGGCCTCGAGGTCGATAAGATGAGTCGGCGTGGCGTCGACGTTCACTGGCAGCATGGCATCAAGCCGATGCTCGACAAGCTCGGCCCGCTTGCCGGGTCAACGTTGAGCACCATCCTGATCGACAGCTACGAGGCCGGCAACCATTCGTGGACGCGCGATATGCAGGCCGAGTTCAAGCAGCGCCGCGGCTATGATATGGCTCCCTACCTGGTGGCGTTCACCGGGCGTGCCGTAGTCGATGAGGGCGCGACCAAGCGATTCTATCATGACTTCCGTCGTACGGTGGGGGATCTGGTCGAAGCGAACTACTATGGCTACTTCGCCGAGCTCTGTCATCGCGAGGGGCTGAAGATGGCCATCGAGCCCTACCGCGGGCCGTTCGAGAGCATGGCCGTGGCGACCAAGGCGGACCTCCCCATGGGAGAGTTCTTCTCGGACCTCAGCTTCGGTGTTCGCTTCCTGAAGATTGCCGCTTCGGCGGCGCATCTGAACGGCCAACCGGTGGCTGGTGCCGAGGCCTTTACCACTGTCGATAGGTGGCTATCGCACCCCGGCTCCCTGAAGTATGCGGGTGATCTTGCCTGGACCAAGGGAATCAACCGCTTCATCTTTCACCGCTTTGCCCATCAGCCCTGGCCGCACCTGAAGCCGGGGATGACCATGGGCCGCTATGGCATTCACTTCGACAGAACCAATACCTGGTGGGAGCAGGGGAAAGCCTGGCTTGCGTACATCACCCGGTCGCAGTTTCTCCTGCAGAGCGGCGAGAGTGTGAACGATGTCCTCTATTTCGCCGGAGAGGCGGTACCCAACACGGTCCTTGATCACGAAGCGCTGCTGGATGCGGGATACGACTACGACGCCTTTGGAACGGACTTCCTTCCAAAGCTGACGTTCGAGAAGGGGGCGTTCGTGCTCCCCAATGGGCGGCGCTATCGTCTGCTGGTGCTCCAGTTGGGTGGGGGCATGAAACAGCCCATCCTGACGCACGACGTGGTTACTAAGGTTCGCGACTGGGTCCGCGAAGGTGGGGCGGTCCTCGCAACAAAGCCGACCTTTGTGCCGAGCCTGACTGGCTTTCCCGCGGCCGAAGCCGAACTCCTCGAGATCGCCGAGGAGGTGTGGGGGGATTGCGACGGTGAGACCGCCACCTCACGGCGTTATGGCAAGGGGATGATCTTCTGTGGCATCTCCATCGCTGAGGCCATGGCGAAGCTGGAGATCGCGCCCGATGTGAAGATGGATGCCGACGCCTCGGTGGTGAAGTGGATTCATCGCAGGAGAGATGACGCCGATATCTACTTCCTTTCCAACCAGTCGAAGCGGGAACTACAGGGCACTTTCGGGTTCCGCACAACTGGCCGCAGCCCTGAACTCTGGGATGCGGAGTCCGGAGCGATAGCGACCGTTCCCACCTGGACGGTGGATGGTGAGCACACCACCCTGCCGATCAATCTCAATGCCGATGGTTCCATATTCGTGGTCTTTCGCAAGCCTGCCAAGCCCGCTGCCGACTCCTTTGTGAAGGTCCAGGATCCGAAACGAAAGGATACGAATAAGCTGGTCCTTCACCGAGCCCGCTTCATCACCACAGGGCAGAAGACGGGGGATGAAGACGTCACTGAGAAGCTCTATGCTCAGCTGAAGGATGGCGCTCTCTTTGATACGAGTCAAACACTGGCCGGTGGACACATGAGCCCCTTCTGGAACCACGTCCTCGAACTGGATTACCAGTGGGGGGACATCAGGGAGAAGGCTAGCTACCCACTGCGCTCCCTCGTAACCGTACCGCCCCGTCATCTGCTGGAGGCCTCTTGGTTGACCGGGTTTGCCGGTGAGCAGACCGCACCCCAACTGCGCACCTGGAGTGACGGTGACTACGTGCTCAAGCGGGCGTCGGGAAAGAGCGAGACCCTCAGCGTGACGGGAACCCCGCAACCCATCGCCATTGGCGGCCCCTGGGATGTCCGGTTTCAAGAAGGGCGGGGCGCTCCTGCCAAGGCGCGCTTCGACCGTCTCATCTCCTGGACCGATCATGAGGACCCTGGCATCCGTCACTTCTCCGGCACCGCTGCCATGACCACCAGCTTTGAGCTGCCGGCCGGTTTTCTCAAGCCGGGCCAGGAGCTCTGGCTGGACCTGGGGGAGGTGGGGGTGATTGCCGAGGTACGCCTCAATGGCAAGGCCCTGGGGACGCTCTGGCACCCGCCCTTCCGGCTGGATGTGAGCAAGTTCGTGAAGAGCGGCAAGAACACTCTCGAAGTCGACGTTACCAACCTCTGGGTCAATCGTCTGATTGGCGACGAGCAGGAAGAGGACGACTGCGAGTGGGACGGCGAGAAGTTGGTTGGCTGGCCGGAGTGGTTGGTCGATGGCAAGCCGCGCCCTGCCAAGCAGCGGATTACCTTCTCTTCATGGAAGCACTGGAATGCCGACGACCAGCTTCAGCCATCCGGCCTCAGGGGGCCGGTGATTCTCCGCTATGCAACGCTCACCGAGCTACCGGAATGAGTTGAGTATGGCGCTTCCCGAATTACCGGGGGGGCTATTGATGAAACGACACATGGCTGAAATGAGACATGGCGCCGACAACGATCGGGACGAGGATCGGGACAAAGATGAAGAACGACGATGATCCCTCCTTCGCCCTGCGGGCTACGGCGGGCAGGCATGACAACGATCGGGACAATGATAGCTGGGGTGTGCCGCGCCCTTGTGCAGACGGCAGCACAA
This sequence comes from uncultured Victivallales bacterium, assembly GCA_964497125.1. Taxonomy (GTDB): domain Bacteria; phylum Verrucomicrobiota; class Kiritimatiellia; order UBA8416; family UBA8416; genus CAYLXP01. The sequence goes on from CAZCDU010000099.1 coordinate 12,221, forward strand.
GGTCCGCACTGCGGCATGATCTCTGCCTCTGGACATCCTTGTCCCGATCCTCATCCCGATCCTTGTCGAGCAATCCTTGTCCCGATCTTTGTCTCGATCATCGTCGAATCTCCTTGGTAGGTGCGCCGCTGAGAACAACCATGCATATAGCCAGTTAGAAAACACCCGGAATGCCCGGAGGGACCTCTATTGCGGCTGACCAACTGGGGCCAGGCATCTTAGGAGCTAGCAGACGATGAAGGACGAGGTAAGGAGAAAACTGGATCGCATCGACGAACTCTTTCCGGTGGCGCGTCTTGAGGCGTCAAAAGCGCGTATTCGTGCGTTGAAGAGGAGTGAGCCCCCTGTCGACCGCTATCCGTTCATTCTGGATAGCCTCGGGTTTAACTATTATGACGACACGATGCCCGCTGAAGAACGCCTCGACAAGATGCTTGATGAGATCATCGCCCATGGAATGACTCAGGATGACTTCGTTCCCCAGTTCTTTCCGGGCTGCCGCGTGGCTACCATCCCCGACATGCTTGGCGCCAAAGAGAATGTCCAGACTCGCGCTGACGGTAGCAGGGAATACGCCGTGTGCGACAAGCTGCTTGGCAGTGCTGATGATCCCCGCGACTTACCAGAACCCGTTATTGCCCCGGACAGCATTGCATCATTCTGGCTCGACATGCAGGCGTACGTGCTGAATGAAACCGAGGGGCGACTACCGATCAGTGTCATCGATATGCAGGGACCCATGGATGTAGCGGGTCAGCTGTGGGGGTATGACAACCTGTTCCTTGATGCGATGGATGACGGGGTGAAAACCAGAGCCCTGCTGGAGACATGCACGACCGCGTTCATCAAGCTCTGGCAGCGTCAGCAGGATCTCCTCGGCGACGCCTTTGTCGGAACGCATCTATGGGGGTGGAGTTGGGTTGAAGAAGGTCCGAATCACGGGGCGAGCCTGTCGATGGACAGCCTGGCCATGATCTCGGCGGATTTCTTCTCGGCTCATACCCGAGAACATTTGGCTAGGATATCGGATGCGTTTGGTGGGTTGGCCATTCACAGTTGCGGAGATTTCAGTGCGGTGGTTCCCGGAATCAACGGGATTCCCGGTATTGATACGACCAATTCCAGTCAGATGTCGCTGAGCCAACTCATCGCGGCTGGCATAAGGCCGGATATGTTTCTTACCATCGCTAGAGACATTGATGATCTCGATGAGGAGTATCGCCTGATCAAGGAGCATCAGCTCAATGTAGAGATGACAATCAGTGGGGTTTGGCCCGAGGGTGCACAGCATCCAGATCACTGGTCGGAAGAGCAACGGCGCAAATTCAGGAATAGGGAGCATCGGATCCTTGAGCTGACTGCCATATAGGCGCGTGCGCAGGAGGTTGTGGCCGCACCAGAAAGAGAGAATACGATGCATCCGAATATCATTTTCATCACTGCCGATGGCTGGCGGCTGACGGTCTTTGACAATGATGCGTCGCCCAACCAGCTTATCAACCTGCGGGAGGATCCCGACGAGCAGGTCAATCGCTACGGCGACCCCAGCTGTGCCGATGTGCGTTTACGGCTGTTCGAGGAGCTTGCCCACCACAACATCCGAATTCGTATGACCCAGCAGTACCGCAATCTGCCGGTGGTCGGTGAGCAGAAGCGGATGCCGGGCGGCCTCGGAAACGGCGATCTGGTGAACCCCATGCCGCTATACTGCGATCCCGCAGCCACACCGCATTTTCGCACGATGGATGGCGTATGAGCAACAACCCCACTACATTCGTGAAACTTGAAATCCTAAGCGGTCTTGATCCGGACGTGCCCTTCGCGTCGATCGCGGATCTTCCCCTCATTCGGCCGCCAGCGTGAGGAGTTCTTCAGTCACGATCGTTGCGCTGTCAACGAGGGGTACTGCTCCTCCATACCTGTGGCCGGCAGAAGGGTGATACGTTCAGAATGAGAATCAGAGCTACGAGAAGGCGATGACGAGCCAGACCAGTTTCGACACCATTGGCGTATCAGAAGCGCTTTAAGCTTCGGGCTTGAAGGCGATATCGCCTATATGCGCGGGGCCGCTATCTTCCGTAAATCAAGGTGCCGGGGCTGGTCGGAGTGACTGGCGAGGCCCCGAAATCCAGCCCTGTCAGGTTCGCCCCACTGACCGTGACGTTGATGGTGTCGGGGCTCCATTGGTGGCCTGGATGTGACACGGTCAGGGCGCGGGCACCATCAATCAGCCCGGCCAGCTCGTAGGCTCCGGTCGCGTCAGTGAAGGTCCAGTGGGTCGCTCCGCTCTGCAAGCGTGCCCCGGCGACCGGCGTCCCCTGCGCATCGGTCACCGTCCCGCTGATGCTGTGTGTTCCCGGCTTGCTGGCAATGACCTCGCCCATCCAGGCACGCATCCGGGCCCGCACGTCGCTGACCAGCGGGTGGCCGGTGTAGCTCAACGAACTTGCCAACGGTGCGCTGGCATCGGTGATCCACTCGTCCGTGTGGACGGTCCCGGCAAGCTCGTACGATTCAACGGGAAAGCTCCGATAGTGCAGCCAGTCCACGCCCTTCCTGCTGTTTCCTCCCCCACCATCGTCTTCTCCGTAAGTAATGAACGATGCCCGGCCGCTGATGCGATCGGTCCGGGTGCCGGTATCAAACCAGGCATCGTGGTGACTGTGCGGGATAAAGCCCAGCCAGATATCAGCCATGGCAGCGTCGAGACGACCAAGCCAGCCGCAGGCCACCGCCCCGCGCGAAAATCCCGTGACAAACACAGACGAATGGTCGCCGCCGTAGTTTTCGATGACGTCGATGACCGTCGCCATGGCGTAGGCGGCATCATCGGCTGCGCCAATGTCGTCCAGCCCTTCACTACCCCACCACGACGTAGTATTGAAGTCGTCGGACTTGTCTCCAAGGGTTGAGTTCTGGTCGATGTTGGGCATCGACACCCAGATGTAGCCCGTGCCGGCCGATTGGTAGTAACCCAGCTTGTTGGCCTCGACCGTCCACCCATTCCCCCCGTACTCGATAATCACCGGATACTGCTGGCCGGGCACCCACTCCGGCGGCAGGTAGAGCGTGTGGTAGACGTTCGGGTTTCCCTCGTAGCCCGACCCGGGCGTCGTCACCCGAACCCGCTTTCCGGCCGCCGGGGCGTCGTCGGTCACCGGTGGGGGTAGTGGCGTCGTGCCATAGGTGCCCGAGATGGGAAGATTCTTGTCCTGGGCGACGGCGTCGGTGTCGATGACAAGGCTCCCCGTCAATCCGCCCGCGGGTGCAGCCACGGAGGCCTCGACCGTGAACTCGATGTAGTCTCCGACCGCGAGCGATTGCGGCAGGCTGACTCCGCCGCTGCCGTTGACCGCAATGTCGGCGAGGCCGTAGGCGGAATCCCCGGAGACCGTGGCGCTGGAAATCTCGATGGCGTTGGTGGGACCACTGTTCACGAAGCGCACCGTGCGGGACTCCGAGAACGGGCCACCCCCGGCCACCAATCCAAAGTCCAGGTCCGGATTGCCGTTCACCAGGTCCTGGCTGAGAAGCGGGTCGTTGGGGGACTCCTCTGATCTGATCCCCCGAAGCGGATCTCGGACATGGCGGTATAGGAGTTGCCGTGGTTCACAAAGTCAGCCAGCTTGATGTGCGTGACGCCGGACACGGCAGAAGGGAAGGCGATGGTACTCACCGGCACGGCGTCACTGCCGGAGGTGGGCAGAAGGAAATCGCCGAGGTCGTCGATCAGACTGCCGTAGGCTGCACCGCCATCGGTTGAGAAGGAGACGTCCACAGCCTTAACGGACCGTGTGACTACACCATTATTCGCGCTCCAATTCCAGACATGGATACTGTCCACCGAAAAGGTCCCGCCCAAGTCGAACGTCATCTCAATGGTGCTCGGGTCAACACTTGGACTATGCCAACTATTACCCCCGCCACCAAAGGTATGCGTTTCACTCAGAATGTCGCCACTGGCACCACCGCCGCTCAGGCCGCTGCCGTCGATGGCGTACTCGATGCCATAGGAGGCATTAAGCTGCACATTGACCGTTCCCGAAACCGGCGTGATGATGTCCGCCTGCGCCTGAACCGGAATTGCGGTGGCGGCCAGCATTCCCATCGCCACGACCGCGATCGTCCTACCGATTGCGGCCCGCTTGCCAGCCGTTGCCTGCTCAATCCCTGATTGCATTGGCCATCGTTCCTGATAGTGCTTGAAGTTCGGCCCTGAAACGCTCCAGGCGCGGCCGGACATGGGCGGTTCTTCATGCGTACAACTGGTAATGGAGAGGACATCCTCGCCAAGACGACACCGCCGGCAGTCGGTCTGACCCAACTACCGGCGGCCATGTCTCAACCCACGCGTTCTACGCGCTCAGCGGATCGCGTCCCACTATTCCACCTTCCGCAATCCGCGTTCCGCGTTCGGACTACTTCCCGTAGATCAGCGTTCCGGGCGTGGCGGGTGCGGCGGCGGCGCCGAAGCGAATCTCCGCGAAGCCGACATACGAGCCGGGCTCGTAGGTCTGAACATCGGTCAACTTGATATGCGTCACACCGGACACGACGGGAAAGGTCTGGGTCTGGGAGGGAGTGGGGACATTTTGTGTGGCCTGAGCGAAGGCAACGTCCTCCACAAGGTCGCCGTAGCTTGTACCCCCATCGGTCGAGAAGGAGATATCTGTCGTCTTAATGGCCCAAGTAACCTGCTGATTACTCCAACGAAAATTCCAAAGGTGGACGCTATCAACCGAGAAGGTGCCACCGAGGTCGAAGATGATTTCGATATTGGGGGCAGTCCCGTTGCCAGACAGCCATTGGCCGGTGCCATCATCATGTGTCTCACTGAGGATGTCGCCACTGACACCACCACCGCTCAGGCCGCTACTGTCGATGACGGAGCCGATCACTGTCGCCGTTTCGCCACCATCCGTCGAAACCGAGTCCGGTGTAATAATATTCGCCTGCGCCTGCACCGAAGTTGTCGTAGCGGCCACAATGCCCATCGCAACCACCGCGACCATCAAACCATTTGTGATTCTCTTTCCTGTCGTCATTTTCTCTTCTCCTGATTTCGTTACTCATCTATCGTCTTGAAATAACCTTCATTTCAGCCGCTCACGGAAGCAGCCCGTCATCGGCTGGTGTCATGTTTCCATTGGCATGGCCCTCCTTTCAGCTCTCAGCTTCTCGCACGCGATCTTCAGCTCGGCGTTCCTGGCACTCAGCGCCTCGACCCGGTCCCGCAGGGA
>CAZCDU010000100.1:0-17358 GCA_964497125.1 uncultured Victivallales bacterium
CTGACCTCCGACCTCTGATCTTCGGTCCCCAGTCGCCAGCTCAAGCGCGGCTGAACCACATCAATCCCCAACGGATTTTGCAGATACTCGCAGCGCAACGCGACCGGCTCCAATTTGTTCACCTTCGCTTCTGCGCCCATACCAACTAGGCCCATTAATAGTGCAATCCAAACTTTACCTTTCATCATTTCTTTTTCTCCTAATCAAAATATTTATCGAATCGGCAGCACTTGACTGCTCTGAATCTGGACGGGGCCGAATAGCCCCGAAGGCGTGAGTGGCGTCTTTGCTTTTATCTCCTTCACCGTTGTAAAGGTGTATCGCCCGGTCTTATAAACTTTGCCTTCCAACCGAGTTTTGCCAGCCCGCAACGCTCCCGGTATGCATCAGCGGCATGCGAGTATCGCGCTGTAGTTTGTGCGCGGTTCCCGTCGCGGCGTTGAACGATTCCGAGAACCCTTCGGGCGGCGGTGCTTTTTCGACGCGCTTCATCAAACGGACCGGCCCCATCAAACCAGAAGGCAGGAGTTTACCGCCTTTCTCGTAATGGCTCCAAGTGGCAAAGGTTCTACGATGCCCCTCCGGGATCGGCTTGTTTGACACCACCCAGTCGGGGAACTTCTGATAGGCATAGTGTCGCCATACCCCGCCCCCGTTGATCTTGCCCGTCTCAGGCAACGCGGAATCACCAATCAGGCGGTTCACCCAGAGGTTCGTTACGCGGATCTCCAATCGGTTTGCGCCCTTTCTGAGCGCAGCGCTGATGTCCACCCGGAATGGCGGTTTCCACAATACGCCCAGATCGTTGCCGTTCACCAGAACGCGCGCCATAACATCCACCTTGCCGAGATCGAGATAGACCGCCTGATTCGGGGTGCCGGAAAGATTGAACGTTCTTTTATAGGCCGCTGTGCCCGAGAAATACTTGATCAGCTCGTTTGGATGCTCGTTCCACGGAGTCAACTCACCAAACACCTGCGGCTCTTTCGGGCCGAATGCCGGGTCGAACGTGACCCTCCAATCGCCACTCAACGACCCCATTTCCTTGTATTCCCACTTCGGGGCTTCACCGGATTTCTTTGCGGTCGGCGTGCGGAACACGACGAAGAGCGAGTCGGCCGGATCGAGATCAAGTTCAACCTGCGTGCGACCATCTTTGGTGACGCTCCAGTTGGGTGCCGGCATCGTTTCGCCCGTTTCGGGATCCCACAGCTCGGGCAGCTTGCCTGCCACGCGGAAGGTCACCTCTTCGGTGCGCTCGGTTTGCGCCTGGTTGCTGACAAAATAGAACTCGGCACCCGCCAGGGTGTGATGCACGTATTCCATCTGCTCCGGCAAGGCACAGTCTGGCTGAATGCTGCCCAGCGCCTGCTCGAACTCGTCCGGTTTGCGGATCTTGCCGGAATCCCACTGCTGCTGAATCAGCTTTTGCAGCTCGGCATCATTCCGCTTCGCGTCGCGAAGACTGGGTGTGCGAACCGGCCGGGCGGCAAATACGGGCACCCCCTGCTCCGCCAACTTGCCCAGTTTCTCGGCGGTTTCCACGCTCATCAGCGCGGCGTTGGCGAGGGTCAGCATTTTGTAGCGGTTGGGCAACAGCGTCCCCTTGTAGCTCGCGCGCAGGAAGCCCTGTGGATCCACAGATAACTCGTCAAGGATTCCGATTTCAGAAACATCGGTCTTGAATCCCTTCGCCCAGCCCAACGAAAGGTCGCCGCTGCCGGGAAAGGAAGAGAACGGACGGTTCTCCCCATCCAGGGCCAAAATGTCGGAGACGTGGTCACCGGTTTGCAGGATATGCTGACAGCGCGTAATGTAGTCGATCCAGTCTTTCCCCTCGAAGAACCAGGTGTTGTTGCGATGGTTCTGGAAGCCGAATTTACCATGGGTCACGCCCGGCTTCACCCCATCCCGTAATCCCTGGTGTGCCGAAGAATGGAACACAAAACGGTTCACGCCCTGGCAGAACATGCGGTCACCCAGCGTCTTCATGAGATAAGGGTGCGCGGTGTAGTCCCCGTCGATGCGCGTATAGGCCTCGGCACCGAATACTTTCTTTCCGCTCAAACGCACACCCGAGCCGACCATCTGACTCGTCCAGGTCCAGCCGGTGGCTTTCTTGTTTGGATTCCCCGTATACCAGAACTCGGTCATCGGCCAATCGGCCAGCTTCGCCACGCGTGAGCAGTCGAAGGGCCCTGGACCATAGGGCTCAACCGTCAACCCGAGCCCCTGGGCATGGCACTTCTCGGAGAAATAGGAGAAATAGTTCTCGTACACCAAATCAGAGACCGTCCGGCGCAGATCCCACAGAATGCGCTCCGTAGTTTCGGTATTCTCCAACACCCGCCCCGTGAAACAAATCAGCTTGGGAATCAGGTCATAGCCATTGCGTTCTTTGAACAGCTTCTCAAAGCCGTCGGTCCAGTTCTGATGGTGGACCTCCCAGCTGTCGATCGCCAAGGAGGTGAACGACTTGTGTGTTCTTGCGTTTGCCGCCACCCGGTCCAACAAACTTTCCCAGTGCAGGTCGGCGGCCGCGCGACTCATCTTGTCGATCTCCAGCCCTTCCCCCCCGGTGGAGGGCGGCTTATTTTCGAGGCCGGTGCTGGTGTAGCCCATGCGCAACACCGTCCACTCACCTGAGCTTGGGCTCCAATTCAGCTTACCGGACGAATCCATGCGATCCGAAAGCACCTGCACACTCGCCGGCGAAACAACCGCATCCGCAGGTGTCGGCGTGGTCTGCGGAGCAAACATGTCCACCCGCACGACTTTTTGCTTCTTCAGCTCCATCGCCATTTTGTCGTTCAGGGATTTCCCGAACCAGTTCTCAAGGCGGTATTCGTCGTTCTTCGGCGTCGGGAAGGCAAGCACCGCGATGTCACGATAAAACTCGCGCGTCGCCTTGGGCTGCTTCAGCTGCACGCCCGTGTCGCCCGCCTTGATCCGGATCTCGGTCCAGACCACGGTTTTCATCGACTGCTCCGGTGTGACCCAGGGGCCGCCAGAACAGGTCCAGCCGGAACAGTTTTTCATCGACATCTCCATGCCCAGTCGATCGGCTTCCGCAGCCGTATGATTTAGGCAATCGTGAAACGCATCTGAGTTATAGACCACCCCGCCATGCGGAAGAAACCAGTCCGTATCGAACACGATGAAGTTCTGTATCCCCACCTGCTTAAATGCCTCAAGATCCTTCGTGATGCCCGGCTTCGAGATATGCCCGTTCATCCAAAGATAGAAGGTCCCCGGCTTGGCGGAATCGGGCGGATTCTTAAACGACTCTTCCAGATCGGCGCGCGCCGTTGTCATCACCAGGCACAAGCCAAGCAGTTTCATGATTGTGTTATGTTTCATATCGTTCCATCGCCCAACCGTTCTGACTGTGCGCCTCCAAGAATATAGATGAATGAATGTGCCACCGAATATACCTGACCTGACAGATAGCACAACCCGCTGAAATCAGTAGGGGCAACCGCTTAGCCCGGACATTTCACCACGAGTGGCGAAACGCCGGGAAATGCCCAAGTACCCAAGCACCCCGCAGCGCGAAGCGCAACTGGCCGACGCCCCGTCGGCAACGAAGTGGCAAATACCCAAGGAAGTTCCAAACACCTAAGCCCGAAAGGCTCTGCTGGTCATGTCTACTGATGGACCCGTAAATTGCCGATTCCGCGAAACACGCTCCGGCTTTGGTGTTTGGGAGTTCGGGCTTCGGATTTCTTTGGGTACTTGGGGGTTTGGGTATTTCGTCATTCCTGCTATTTCACGTACTCGTGAAATATGCAGGTTAGGCTCTTCCGCTTCCCGCTACATGTTGTGTTTCTCATCTCAGCGCATCACCGCGAACCGTTCGGAGTAGTTCTCGGCATAGTTCGCGATGTCGTTTGCGGCTTCGCCTCCACAACCGATCTCAACACCCAACGTCCAAAGCTTGATCCGGCATAGAGTCTTGCGACAAGATTCTAAGGCGAGGCGTGGGTGAATTGATGGTGCGATCGTATCCGTCCGCTCTTTCCCGCCTTCATTTCGACAGGGATAACCTTGCCTCCAGCGGCCGTCTATGGGATCAGCGATGCCAACATGTCGTGCGCGTCGATGAGTCGCACACCAGCACTCTCACGCGGAAGGTCTTCTCTTTCGGGGACAAAGAGGCAGAAGATGGTAGGTCGATCCTGTACTTCAGGAGGACGATCCTTGGTTGTCATGTCTTGCGTGATGCGGTCAAGATTCTGCATGGACAGATTGCGTTGCCATTTGCACTCGCCCAGCATCACGGTTCGACGATCCGATGAAATCGAGACGACGTCCCACTCGCGCCCCGTGCTCTTGCGCCCTTCCCAGTGTCGGCCGGCCGACTCCCATTCCAGGCCCTCGACGCCCAACCGATGCCAGTGGTTTCGTACAAGTGCCTCCCAGATTTCCCCGGCATGATGCCGCCACGCCGCCTGCGCTTTTCGTCGCGCTGCGGGGAGCTCAACCTGGAGGCCGCTGAGATAGGGATGGACACACCGATACCACATCGACAGAAATGGGTCATCCAGCACGTACAGCGATGAACGAGACTTCTGGCGGGGTTTGCCCTTGCGGAAGTCGTAGGGAGCATCGCGCCGGACGAGTCCGAGTTCCACAAGGTGCCGCAGCGGTTTGGAGAGAGTCGTCGCCGCGACGCCCAATCTCGCGGCCAGTTCCGACGGTCGGTTTGCCCCCAGGCCGATGCCTTGGCATAGCGCTCTTTCCAGTGTCGCGGCTTCCTCATCGCGCAGCACGCGCGAAGCCTCTTCATGGAGCACGCCCGAGGGAGATAGTACCAGTGACGTCACGGCATCCCAGAGCCCCCCCTGCTGCCGGGCAGCCAATTCCCAGTAGCGAGGCACACCGCCCCAGGCCGCGTACGCCTCAACGATGTCCCGTGGATCATCGATCGCCAGGGCCGGGCCAAGGTCGTTGACCGGGAGTGGCTGAAGGCGCACGAGGAGTTCGGCACGTCCGTAGAGGGGCGCCGACCGGTCGAGCACGAGTCCCTGCATCATCCGTTGACTCGATCCGCACAGCACCAGCGGCAGGTCGCTTCCGTCGGGATCGTCAATGATGCCTTGAAGCACCGATGCGAGTTCCGCAGAGGTCTTTGCCAGGTAAGGCAACTCGTCGATCACCAGGATCGTCGGCCGCTTGCCGTCGCGCGGCCATTGTGCAACAAGTGACCTGAAAAGAGAGCGCCATGTCGGATACGTGACCTCCCCGAAAGCCGGAACCACCGCCGCAAGGTCTTCGGCAAACGCCGCGCGCTGCGATGCCGCCGTGCCTTCCGTGGCCAGCACGTAGCAGCATGGCCCCCGTCGACACCATTGCCGCAGAAGGCTCGTCTTACCCAACCGACGCCGCCCATGAATCACGGCCAACCGGGGCGATTGGGACGCCCAGTCGTCAAGCATTCCCAGCTCGTCAACACGATCCCGGAAACCAAGCCCAATAGTATTCTCTGCAGACTTATTCTTCATGGCATAAAAATACAGACTGAAGCAGATTCGGTCAAGCGCTGGAACGAGCTTTCTGCGCTGTTCAGCTTCGAAAGCGGGTTTCAGTGTTCAAGTTTCAGTGCTAAGGCTTGCTGCTCTTGCAGTGATCCACACAACCAGTACTCCTGCAAGTGGTTATCGTGTCGAATGCACAGTCGCAAACTAGAGATTAAGAGCAGGAAATCAGCGCGGATGGGAACTGGCCGGGTACTGCCCAAAGTTCTATTGACTCCTCGCTATTTTACGTGGCTAGCAAGAGGGGATGCTGGACGAGATGAACCCGCCTTCGTGCTGCGCGCTACGGCGTGGCAAGCAGGATCTACAGGATAGGGACTGTCCCTTGTCGATTTGTCCCTTGTCGAATAAATGCCCTTGTTATGCTACAGGCATCCGGTTGTATTGCATTTGTTTTGTTACGCCATATCTGGATAACTGACCGTCCCAGGAACATTGACGTGGAACGCCGCTGACTTCAGCACGGCGAAGCCCCAAAGAACATGCTTTACATACATGATGTTTTTGCTGCATGATTTCAGACATGAAGTTACCTTTCTTGAATCGCGATGAGGAGCAGCGACGTTTGCGGGGTGTTCTCGCCGCTACGGGCGGAGAGCTAGCCGTCGTATACGGTCGCCGCAGGTGCGGGAAGTCCACGCTCATACAGCAAGTCGTGGACGGGGACGACCTCTACTTCCTGGCGGATCAACGCGAAGCCCCGCTTCAGATTCAGGCACTGGCTAATGTTGTGGAGAATGTCTTTCCGGGGTTCGCCAGCGCACAGTACCCATCATGGGACTCAATTCTGAAGGGAATAGCAGGGCGCACCACACACAAGCTCAATCTGATTCTCGACGAATTCCCCTACCTGGCGCACCACGCACCGGAATTACCGAGCCTGCTGCAGGGATACTTGGATTCGCCGGAAGAGAAGAAGATAAACTTCGTACTATGTGGCTCATCTCAACGCATGATGCAGGGACTTGTCCTGGACCGTACTGCGCCGCTCTACGGCCGGGCGCGGGAAATCCTGCGCATTACGCCCCTCTGCGCGGGCTGGATTCCTGATGCGCTCGACCTTCACGACGACGGGGCGATCGAGGCCTATGCCTTGTGGGGCGGAGTACCTCGCTATTGGGAACTGGCTCAACCATACGGAGGACGGCTCGCAGCCGCCCGAGAGCTTATCCTGGACAGTAAGGGCGTTCTGCACGAAGAGCCGCCACGCCTGCTGCTCGACGAATTGCGCACTACGGGCCAGGCCTTCTCGCTGCTGTCCCTGATCGGCGGTGGCTGTAACCGGCTTTCGGAGATCGCGGGGCGCATGGGTAAGCCGGCGGGTAGCCTCTCACGACCTCTCGGCAACCTGATCGAACTGGGGTACGTCCGCCGTGAGGTACCATTTGGTGAAAATCCGAAATCGAGTAAACGGACCCTATACACACTGAATGATCCGTTTCTGCGTTTCTACTTCCGCTTTGTGCAGCCTAATCAGTCCGTTCTCGAACTGGGCATTACGGATCCTGTCGAAAAACAGTTGAACGCAGAATTTGCCGCACACACGGCAGGCGTATGGGAAGACCTCGCTCGCCGCTCAGTTCCATTCCTCAAATTGGGAGGGCTCCAGTGGGGGCCTGCCAGCCGCTGGTGGGGCCATGACACAGGCGGCCGCGCGCAGGAATTCGACGTTGTAGCCGAGTCGCTGGACGGGCGCAACCTGCTGGTAGGTGAAGTCAAGTGGCAAGCGAAGGCTTCTCAAGGGCAAAGACATATCGCAGACCTGATGCGCAGAATCGAGCATGCGCCTTTTGTGCAGGGGCGCTCCGTCGTACCCGCCTTGTGGTTGAGGCGTGCAGGAACCGAGAAAAGGGAAGTCGAAATCATTCTCCCCGGAGACGTCCTGCGCGCACTCCGCTGCCCCCTGCCTCCTGCCTCCTAACCCCTGAGCTTGAACTTCTGCAGGCCTTCTGGTCTGATTACGTCATGAGATTCGTATGCTCTATCGCTATCTGTGCATTGCTCATTGGCTGTACCGCGAAGCAGGACCGACTGGAAGCCGAGCGAAGGGATACGGCGGAGCAACTGGAAACGTTACCTCGCCTTCAGATCGATACGCTCACCCCAACGCTGGGCTATCTCTCGAAAATTGGTGAGAGCCAGCAGACGGGTGACCGCATCACGATTACATTTCCCGAGCCGAAACCGGTCGATACAGTCGTGCTGGTCCCCGTGAATTTCCTGAATGAGCAGAACGAATATGTCGTCAGCGGTTTCCCGATCCGCTTCAAACTTGAAGCGATGACGCCAGAGAACGAACCTCTCCTGATTGCCGACCACACACACTCCGATTTCCCCCGTCCGGGCATTGCTCCGGTCGTCTTCAATACCGCCGACCCGCGGCCTTTGAGAAACATCACGCTTACCATTACAAAACCGAGCAAGGGAAGCGTCTGGTTCTCCACGGATACCATCTGCATGCTGAACGAACTCCTGGTCTTTTCGGGTGAGGAAAACATTGCACTTAACGCCGAGGTCCACAGTGATATTGCCTTTAGCAGCCGTTTCTCATTCGCCCCTGGCTATCTCGTAGACGGCTTTTCCTTCTTCCCGCCGATTGATCCGGCGACCGGCAAGCCGTTTCATCAGTTCCGTTCGTACGCATCTGAGGTCAGCGTTCTGTTTGATCTCAGAAAAACACAAACCCTCAACGAGGCGCGCTTTTACCCGAACAACTTCAATCCTCAGTTTTCAAATCCGGATGCAGCGGGCATCGGATTCCCGAATGAGATTCTGCTCAAGGTCTCCGATTCACCCACCTTTGAACATGCAGATGCGAGGGTCATCCTAAGCCAGGAACGCCCGGCCCCTGTGATCAACGCCGCATTCTGCAAGAAAATCGAGCCCATCAAAGGACGTTACGTCCAACTGACGCTTGGAACAGGACGGCAAGACCCACGAAAGAAACCTGCGCCCCTCATATCGCTCTCTGAAATTGAACTGCTGCACAACGGCATCAACCGACTCGCCGGAATTCCATTCCAAACAGCCAACCCTTTGAACACTGGCGATCACCGCACAATACACCCATCGATCCTGACCGACGGAGCATCGATTCTTGGGAGGATTGTTCCGCAGAAACAGTGGCTCCTTCAGCTTGCGCGCCGGGCGAAACTCGAACAGAAACACGCTGAACTGATTCTCGAGCAGCAACGCCGCTATGCGCGGCAAAAGAAAACGGTTCGCGACCTGCTTTTCGGCATCCCTTTTCTCCTGTTACTCTTCCTCTTTCTTCTGCTCCGCAATCGGTATCAAAACCGCAAGAAAACGCAGGCACTGCGCGAACGGATTGCCGATGACCTGCACGACGAAACGGGCGCTACGCTCAGCAGTATCGCCAATTCCGCCCAACTGCTCGCCGAACTCTCAACCGGGAAGAACAGCGATGATGAAGCCGAGCTGATCACCGACATTATCGAAAGCGCCGAACGCAGCGCCAAAGAAACCCGGGCACTCATCCTGTTCCTGGAAAAGAATTCGAGTCAAGGCGACTTGATCGACCGCTTCCGCAATACCGCCCGTCAGATGCTCTCAGGGCTTAAACTGACGCTGGACTTGCAGGCGGAAAAGCACTTCAACAGGCTGATTCCGATCCAGAAGTGGGATCTACTCCTCTTTTTCAAGGAGGTGCTCAACAACATTATCAAGCACGCTGATGCCGACGCGGTCGAAATCCGCACCCGAAAGTCAGGGAAAGCGCTCTACCTTGAGATCCGCGACAACGGCAAAGGGCTCCCGCAGAACGCTCAGCCAAGACACTTGATGAAACGCGCCAAGAAACTGAACGCCAAGATTAAAGTCTCCTCCCCCGAAACAGGCGGAACGCTGGTCACCTGTAAGCTGCCCCGGGGGTGAAGTGATTGCGGAGAAGGTATTAACGAAGGAATTGCAGGCAAAAGGAAATACGCGTTTACTCGGTCTGAATATCCAATAACGAACAAGGAACAACCAACCGAACAAGTGTTGAGCCGCGGGAGGCGGCCATTCTCTGGACATTGGAAATTCCTTGTTGGCTGTTGGATATTGAATTGCCGCGGATGGTCAGGCATCGCAGACGTCGCTCTTTGAAGGAAGGCATCATGATAACACTAGCCATAGTCGAAGATAACGCATCGTACCGGAAATCGCTCCTGAAGATCATCAAGCTGGCGGACGATATGACCTGCCTGGGGAGCTATCCTGCCACTGAGCCCTATCTCAAAGCCTTAAACGACTCGAAGATCGAAAGGCCCGACATTCTCCTGCTCGATCTCAACCTGCCCGGGGAATACGGTCTCAAGATGCTTCCGCTACTCAAAGAGACGGCCCCTGAAACCGATGTAATCATTTTGACGCAGGACAGCGATTTCCGCACCGTACTCGAAGCGTTGCACCTCGACGCATCGGGCTATCTACTTAAGGGGGCATCCGTCACCCAAATCCGAGAGGTCATTCGATCCATAGCCGAGGGCGGAACCTATATCGACGCCCAGCTTTCGCGCGTCGTACTCAGCGTGCTATGCGGCCACGATGTTGAGGAAAACAACCCGCTTTCACCGCGTGAAACGCAAATCCTCAAACTCCTCGCTCAGGGCTTTGCCCAGAAAGAGGTGGCGGCACAACTGGACCTGAGCTATCACACCGTCTGCTTTCATATACGCGGAGCGTTCAAGAAACTCGACGTCCCCAACCTCACCGCCGCCGTCGCCAAAGCCACCCGCCAGGGGCTGATCTGACCGCCATCGTGCAGCACACTGCATTCCGAAAAACGGCAAAGAGAGATTAAGGCAAAAGATTATGGCGAAAGATTAAGGGGGGATATGGCTGTCTCGGCCCTAATCTTTCGCCTTAATCTTTCGCCCTAATCTTCCCCTCTCGAGTGTCACTCACTCGCCAGAAGGCGCACTTCACCACTATCGATCAGAAAGAGCTATTTCCTCTTCTTCTTCTCACCTTTCTTGTCCGCCGGGATGGGTTCGCCGCGACTGATCGCTTCGCTGGCCTCAAATGATTTGTGACCGGTTGAATTCCGGCCCAGGACCTCGTGACGCTGCTCAGGGATCTGAGCCCGGTGCTTTTTGATCACCCCTGCGTATTCCGGATTGGTGATCACATTGTTCCACTCGTGCGTGTCTTTTGTGCGGTCGTAGAACTCCTCTGAGCCATCGTTGTAGCAGATGTAGCGGAAATCTTCGGAAACGATGGAATAGTTACCCGGTCCGAAAGAGGTGCGGGCATAATGCGGCCAATCGGCCTGCAGATTCTTCAACAGCGGCACCAGTGAATTGCCTTCGTGCTTGGGGTCCGCTTCCAGGCCGGTCAGCTCCAGCAGCGTCGGATAGATATCGAGCAATTGCGTCGGTTTGGAGCACACCTTCCCTTTCACAATGCCCGGCCCGGCGATGATCATCGGCGTGCGGGTTCCGTCCTCCCACAAGCTGCGCTTCGCAAAGCGCTCTTTCTCGCCCTGATGGAAGCCGTGGTCGGTGTAGAGCACGATGTAGGTGTTGTCTTTGTAGGGGCTCGCATCCAGGGCATCGAGCAGTTTGCCGATCTGATGATCGGTAAAACTGATGCAGGCCAGGTAGGACTGAACGAGCGGCTTCCACTGATCGCTTTCCTCGACCCATTCCATGGTCGGGGCCACATGCCTGAGCCGGGTAAGATTGATCCCGTATTCCGAAATATCCTTCAAATCGTTCGCTACGACTTCTGGCAGCTGCAGTGTTTCCATCGGATAGAGATCGAACCACTTCTGCGGCGCATATTGCGGCACGTGCGGCGTGTAGAAACCGGTCGCCAAGAACAGCGGCTTATCATAGCTTTTTTCCAGTTGCTCGACGCCCCAGGCGGAAATCTTGTAATCGGGCATCAAGTCATCTTTTTCCGGGAAGACACCCCAGTCCCACAATTTCATTCCGGGAAACGGGCTGATCTTCTTTTTGGGAAATGGGCCGAACCCACCAAATCCCCCGGCATAATTCGGCCAGTATTTATTGTTCTGCCCCCCGTGAAACAGTTTGCCTGCTCCGGTTACGTAATAGCCTTCGTCCTGAAAACGCTTCGGCAACAACCTGTTCTTCTTTGCCACCGGCGACTCAGAAAGATCCGGGTTCAGAAAATAGACACCGGTTGTGCTCGGATAGAGCGAGGTCATCATACTGGCGCGCGACGGGTTGCACACCGGCGACTGGCAGTGCGCATTATCAAAAAGAACTCCGCGCGCGGCAAGCCTATCCATATGGGGCGTCTGCGCCTGCGGATGCCCGCCCATGCAGCCAATCCAATCGTTCAAATCGTCGATCGCAATCAGCAGCACATTCGGCGGCCTTGCTTCCTCCGTCCCGGCAAAAGCGAGACTTGCGCCCAACAACAGTGACAGAATTCCTAATCTCATGCTCATTCTCATTCCTTGATCTCCTCAATAAGCCACTTGGCGAAGCCCAGCACCGAGTGCGGGTCGGATTCGGGGCCGATCGGACGAAAACGCCCGCTTCCATTCGGGAAGGTATTCAAATAGTAGTGCATGTTCGGATGATGCTTCGGCAGCCCTGCCGCCCAGTATTTCTCGAGCCAATCGCGCTCAACAGATTCATAGTACCGTTCTTCATCCGGTTTCCAGATAATCGGCCCGTAATAGAAGATGTATTCTTTACCCTGGGCTAAGGTCCATTCTGCACCACGGATTACCTTTTCTGGATTCGACCAGCCCGTTTCAAGCGGCCAGTGGCGGTTGAATTGGTGGCACTCATAGGCAATGCCTTCTACCTTGTCCATAATCGGCTGGAACCGTTGATCGGTAGCAAAGAATGACGGCTCCTGCACCATCTGGATCAGCTTGTAATTATCGTGCTTAATGAGCCCCTGTTCGTGCGCGTTTTTGAACATCGCGCGGATGTCATCGATATCCTTCTCGTAAAGGATACGCGTGTCCTCCTTGAACGGCCCGGGCTTCGCATCCTTGAAGCCTCGGTGTATGACCAGATCATATTCGCGGCAGATCAGGATGTGCTCGACGATGCCGCCTTTCGCTTCCCAGGTTTGTATCTTCTTAATGAGCTGGTTCTTCTTTGGATCGAGATCATCCAACTCGGCGGCTGACCCCCAATAATGCTCGAAGAACATCCGTTTCGTTCTGAAGTCACCATCCGTCCAGCCTTTAATGACATCGATATGTTCCGCGACGAACGGATAATTCCCTTTCTGGTCGGCATACGTTGGGGTTCCTTGCCAGGAACCGCCATGCCTGGTCTTCCAATCCGCTGTTGTTCGGGAAAGTGGGCGAAGCCCCACCAGCCCATGCGTATCCGTTTGCGCCTGCGACAAATTGACCGCACACAACAGTGCGCCCAACCCTATCCTAGTACTCATCGATCGCCTCATCATATCGCCTTAAGGTATTGCTCCAGCATCTGCCCACAGAACGGTCTATGCGCATAACAGCACCCACTATACCCGATAAAAGGAATCACACAACCTACCGAAATCAGCAGGGGCAGAAAAGGCATGTTGCCGAGGACTTCCCCCATTTTCTACGGGATAACCGGGCCGGAGATCCTTCGGCAAGCTCAGGATGACAATTCTCGAATGTTTTCTGTCATCCCGAGCTTGCCGAGGGATCTCAGGCCCCCAGTAATGCTTGAGATTCCTCGGCAAGCTCAGGATGACAACAGCCTCTGTTGATGCTCCGCGTTCAGTGTTCTACACATCTCCAGGAAATGGGGACGGCGTCAGTAGCGCGGCCCCGTCCCGGGGCCAGCGCCGAGCAATGGGAGCGAACGCATGGAGCATGATGAGCCGGGACGACTCCCTATTCTCATTTCGTACGCATGCTTTGCTCGCCCGCAGGTCGGGACCCGTGCACCAGAGAGGCTTCGCCTCACGGTGCAGGGCAGGCAGACCTGGGGCTACTTCCGACCTGCCTCTGCTCAGCGTGCATTCGACACCGCAAGCGCCGCTATGACAGCACCTTGCGGCGAAAAGCGGGGTCTTCAAGGCCCTCTTGCAGTGATCCACACAACCAGTACTCCTGCAAGTGGTTATCGTGTCGACTGCACAGTCACACAGCTTCTTAAGGGAGGGACCGATCACCGAGCGGTCCGCATTACCGGATGGATACCACTGTTCCGCGACGCAGCCTGGCAGCGATTTCAAAATCATACAAACGGAACTGATCGGTACCGGTGTCCGGCTTGCCCGTAGGCGTAATCACGATACTCAGCGCTTCCCCGTCAATTCCCACTGCCTCGGCGTCCACGTTAAAAGAGTAACTAGCAAGATCCGTGGTAACCGTCATATCGGTCGTAAAAGTCCCCAACGAAAAGCTCAGATCCATTTGGGTGGGATCGGAATTATATTTTTTCATTGCATCAAAGCTGATTCGATAGATCGCATCCTCGCGAAACGTGTCAGACTCAGAAGCAAACGTAGCCACGTTTTTGTCCCCCGCAGCGGTATAATTCATGAAGAAAAACTCACCGTTAGGAGTCACGCCCGAAAGGGTCATATCCAGCACATGATCGGTCGCAATCAAGCCGTTCGCGTTCGTTGCAAACGAGGTCGAATAAATCACGCCATCGCCATTAAGATCGGCGTGCTCGGTCAGCAGTGCGCTCAAATCCGAAGTGCCGTCTGCCCTGAAACGCGACTGGATACCCTCACTCGTCAGGCGCAGACCAATCGTCTGACCAATAATCGGATTGCCAGCCGAAACCACGTAACTCCCGCTGATCGTGCGTGAGTTTGTGGAAGCAGCCCCAGCGCTGCCAGTGTAGTTTAGGCCGGAAATCCGGCTTGCCGCCACCGTGCTCCCATCGGCGGTCAAATAGGCGACCTGATTATTTTTGTGACCATCTAGAGCGGCATACGCCGTTGAATTATAGCTGTAGGTGTAACCCGCTGCGTAGGTTTGTTGCGGGTTGCTCGCCGTCGCCTGCATATTGATATAATCACCTTCGTTGTTGACGTTTACGAAAGCGGGGCCACCCCAGCCGCTAAAGGCACCGCCTACACTCGTGTTGGTCTGCGCACCCCCGTTCGACGTTGCATTGATCGCACTCGTGGTCCACGCACCATCGGAGGTAATTAATTCTACCGCCTGAAGAGAAGCCGCACCCATGACTGCCAGTATTAAGATATACCTTGTCTTCATACTCATCTCCTTCCATTTCTACTCACAACATTTGCGAGCTACTGCGAATAGACAAACAAAAGGGACAAGCAAACTGTCCGGCCTTTTGCTTTCAACAACTGGCGCGCGGTGCGTGTCAAAAGTAGAAATACGCCGTCTACTGGATGCTAATAACGGTCCCTATTGGCGGGGGAGTCCACGTAAAGCGGATTTCGCCGTAACCTATAAGAGTCTCGTGATCGGGGTCAGGGCTAGCAGGACTATGGTTTACAAAATCGGTGAATTTCACGTGCGTAACACCCAAAAGGTTGCTCGCGGCAACCCCGCCGTCATCCACCAAATTCACCGTCTCTCCTGCTGTGGGATTAGAGTCGGCTTCGGGAAAGTTTAAGGTGGTATCGCCTGCAAAACTTACGCCATCTGTTGAGAACGAAGCCGTCACGCTCTTAATCCCGCGGTCGGTGTTGCCGTTGTTCTCCCCATAATTCCAGAAGATCACATCCTCTAGGTCATACGCGCCGCCCAGCTGATAGGTGATGTAGCCATTGGCATTATTACCAGTGCCCTCCTGCCATCGCACACCTTTATCTGCCTGCCACGACTGCCATCCTTCTGTCGGCAAGGAGACGGGAACGGCATCCCCCGTAATGAGATTAGCACTAAGACTCAGTCCATTAATACAGTCTGCGTGCTCAACGGTCGTCCCCGCAACAACTATATCCGATACTACATTTGTGGGTTGAATAATAACTAAATCTGCTAATGCCTGACCCGACATGCAAACCAGTGCCAAAAACGCGATCAAGAACATTCTAATCCGATTTGTTTTCATAAAACATAATCTCCTTTTTTTTGACCGTGAACAGCTATAGAACTCCACTTAGATAGGCATCACTTTACACTAAACAGGAATAATATTCTATGACTATTGCGACAAACACTCTAACTATTGCGACAAAAGGGGAGCAATACAGAAGGGACCGCGACGCGTATAACGTCTTCTCAAGCATAATGGTTTTGTCGCATTTAGAGTTGCAGCCACGGCATGTTTGTCATTATGCCTTACAAGAGAAAGGATATTGCGCATTGATACTCAACCAGCAGCAAGCCAGCAGTGTGCCTGCCAGAACGGTTATTCTCTTTGTATTCATCATTCAACTTCTCTTACGGTTATCGTTTTTAACTGAACCGTTCCGCCGAGCTTCGGCTTTCCTGCCGTAGTAGAGGTGACGCGCACCGCGAGTCTATTGATTCCCGATTTGAGCGCATCCGTTACATCCAATGTAAACGGAGGCATCCAGCGCGTGTCGTAGGTCTTGTTGTTCAGCGTGACCTGGGCCATAATTTCGACCTTGCCCAGATCTAGAATCACGCGCTGATTCTTGCCGACACTCTTCGGCAGAGTAAACTCGCAAACACGCGTTTCGGTGAAGCCTTCGTTATCGGTCGATTCGGTTTTCCAGCCGGTGAGCTCCAGCAAGACCCTGCCCGCTCCGCCTTTGCTGCCGGGCAGGTCTACCTCTTTATTCTCAGGAACAGAGACCTTCCTGACTTTACCATCTACCGTATAAACCAGCTCCAGCCGCTTTATCGTTCCATATGCGGGGTCACGCCCCGCAAGCTCATTGTTCACGATGATCCCCTGCTCGCCAGCGGACAGCAGCGCCTGAACTTTTTTGGTCACGTCAACCTGCTTCTGCGGATCGCCGGGGACGCCGTAAACCGCCTTGCTGATAACAATCTGTGGCTTCTTCTTTTCCGGCTTCGTGGTGTCGGCCCCACTAGTAACCGAACGCGATGTATCGTCGCTCATCGTCAGCTTGTAGGTTCCGGCTTTGCCGGTTTCGGCGATGAGCTCGTTTTTGTCGTTATAGAACAGATCGATTTCGGTGACCGGTGCCGACGCTTTAACGACCGACGGCGAAACTGCTTTTTCGCGGAACAGCACGAAGAAGGAGTCGGCGCGGTCTTTGACGTCGATCTCGATTCTTGTTCCGCTCATCGTCTGCTCGTAGCGCGCGATTTTTTTGATTTCGCCGGTGACCGGATTCATCAGCTCTGGTTGCTTGCCTTTGACGCGCAGGGTTACCGTGAACGCACCCGCCCTACCGAAGTTCGAGAGGAAGAAGAGATGTTGGTCGCCTTGCTTGCGCTCGATCCAGCGGATCGGACAACTCTCGTCCGAAACGGCGGGTTTAATATTCAGCGCGCCGAGTTGGTCTGCGCTTACCGGAACCGAGCGGATAATTTTGCCGCCTTTCTTTTCGAGTTCATCGATCCGCTTCTGGATGTGTGGGCGGATATATTTGAGCGTGGGCGGAATCGTCATCACTTCCCAGCTCGCGGAAATCCGGCTCGGATCGTTTTCGTCGTAGGAGACCCATTTCCCGTCGACCACATCGAGTTTGCGCAGAATCGCGTCGGACCCGACATAATCGTACTGGTAACCGTTTGGCACAGGATTCGGGGGGCCGGTCATCTGCGGTGCAAAGTCGCCGATATACACCAGCACATCGTTAGCCGGCTCGCCCCATTGCAGCATGGTGTGGCAGCGTTGCAGATAGCTCACCCAGCTCTGCGCCTCGTTAAACCACGGCGTGTTGCGGTGGAACGCGGTGCCAAACGGGGCGTTTTTTCCGGGCATCCCGCCATCACGGGGCTGATGGAGATAGA
>CAZCDU010000101.1:0-17221 GCA_964497125.1 uncultured Victivallales bacterium
TGGCGGAGAGGGCGGGATTCGAACCCGCGGAACCGGTTAAGGTTCACACGCTTTCCAAGCGTGCTCAATCGGCCACTCTGACACCTCTCCCCATATTGTTGATTTTCAGGCCCAACTCACCTTTGGAATGTCTGCTTTCCTGTTACAGAAAGCGCCGTGCAAGCTAGCAGGTTCGACCTCCCATCTGCAAGACCGAACTTCAGCAACAGCAGGCGACGAGCGCCTATGGCACGAACTGGGAGAAGTCAAAGTTGTTGCCGGCAACGGTCAGGGGAGTGATAGCCCCGCCGGCTCCCGCCCACCATCTGCCGTTGGCGTTGCTTGTATTGCCCGTCAGGGTCAGCCCGATCGTCCCCGACTGCCAGGCAGCGGCTGCTGTGCTCAGCGCGAAGTTCTCAATGGTATTCCCGGTGACCGAGTAGTTGCCCTGTGCCCCGAAGATCGATCCCAGTCCGATTCCCAGGATACCGCTATTCTGCGCAATCAGTGTCGGCAGCGGAGCCATGCCAAGACTGTTCATCACGTTGACGACTCCCGGGTTGGCAGCCAGGAAGGTGGCAATGTCTCCAGCGGGAATGTTGCCAAGAACACCAAGACCACTTCCACGCAGATAGTTCTGGTCAATACCGAGATTGATCGTGGCATTCGGCCCGGCCCCCAGAGAGCCAATCGCGATGAGCTGATCAACCATCTGGTTGTTGGCTATCAGACCATTGACGGTCGAAGGCGTACCACCCAGGGAGAAGGACCCTACGAATACGCCCATCAGATCCATGTCAGGAATCGTGATTCCCGCCGGGACGAAGGGCCGTACAAGGTCGCTCAGGAGTCCGCCGTCATAGACGTTACGCTCCAAGGTGAAGTTCAGCACGGCGCCATCTACGGCAGCAAGAGCTGTACCGATGATGTTGTCGGTGAACCGGTTGTCTGAGACGTTGTAGGTCGCCGTCGCCCCCAGGAATTCAATGCCTGCCAAACCGACAATGTTACGGCTGATCTGGTTGTGCTGAACCTGGTAACCGGCCGCCACCGCCCCGCCGGTCAATCCCAGAATGCCGATGCCGCCAACGGGGGGCAGCTGGGGTGGTGCCGACAGCCATGGAAGCGTGAGTCCTGCGAGGAAGGGATTGATCAAATCATCGATACCACCGCCTGTTATTACGTTGTAGGAGATGTCGCGCTTTCCAGCCTTCAACAGGGTCGGTATCAATATTGGGGTCAAAATGGTAGTACCCCCCAAAGAGCCGTGTTTCGATGCAGTCCCACGGGGTAGGCAGACGGACATCAATCTCAGCGTCCCATCCCTCAAGCGTGCCCTCGATCAGCTCAAAGTACTCATGCAGGAAGGTCGTCGTGGTCGTATGGCGACGCTCATAGATCGTGTTGCCTTCGGCCCACTGGGTGTAGTCGGTGTGTTGCGTGCTGCCGAGCTCAGTTGTGCGCTCACTTGTCTCGACTACTCGTGTCTTGTCTTCGGGGAAATAGTAGTTGGCCCGGGCGTCCACCCATGTTGTCAGGATCTCTATCCCCACGCCGACCTGATCGAATTGCTCGTCATGCTCCGACCAACGCGAATCGTAGTAAAGGTTGCCTCCCAGGATGACCTCGCGTTCTGGCAACAGGTGACGATAGACGGCACCAAGGTTGAGCTCCTTCTCCTCGTTGTCTGTGTAAGCCATGCGCGGATTGAGAAGAAGCACACCACAGTCGCCATACATGTAGATCGGGATCAGAAGATCCAGCTGATCCTCCATGAAGTCCTCACCGCCCCTGACCCCAAGGGTCAATGCACCAGCGGGAAGGTCTGAATCAGCCGGAAGGTCTGCGTCAGCAACCGGCCCTGTCGTGACCGCGGTTTGCGCGTAGAGGTCTGCCCCAAACAGAATCGTGACAAACATGGCGGTGAATGAAGTGATACGAGCGTGCAACCGCGTTTCCTATATAGCTGTCGCTCTGCTTTCAGCTAACTCCTCCACAGCCGGGGAGTCAAGGTGATTTCGGTGCGTTTTTCTCACAAAGAAGCGACGACGGTCTGGATCCTAGTGGACCCAGCCACAGCGGACAGACAGGAAAAACCATGGGTAGTCTCTTAGCCCTGCACCATCCCAAACCACGGCAAGCCATTTCAACGCAGCTTCACGCTGTAGCCCGCAGCCACGCGCCGAGGGCGCTGATGGTCCACACTAGCGGATACATGGACTCTGAGTAGAAGAGCACGGCGAAGTAGAGGCCGATGGGGGCGGGTGTGAATTCTGTCCCATGCCGCGTTACCTGCAGTAACCAGGCAATGCCACGTTCAGCGGCACTCATATTGCCGGAGGCGATGAGTGCTCGCACCGCGAGCGCAGTCTCTTCAATGGTAGCGGGTTGCCCGCTCTCATCGCCACCCCATGAACCATCCTCGTTCTGAATAGACGCCAACCAGGCACTGGCACGCTCCAGGGCGGCCGCGACATCAGCGAACCCGGCATCCTGAACGGCTTTCAAGGCAATGAGCGTCTGCGCGGTGCCGTATATGCGGTTTTGCTGCGCTGCCCCCGTGTACTGGTTGCCAAACCAGAGCGGCACCCATGATCCGTCGGCGTGCTGAGACGAGACGAGGTACTTCAACATTCGCCGCGCCGCTTTCCGCGTGCGCTTTGCCATGAACGGCGGAAGATCCTCTCGCCATTCGCAGAAAGCGCGAAGCACGTGTGCGGTCAAGTCGGGACAGGAACGGTCGAACGGCAACATCCCCCACCCCTTGTTGAACGTCGGCATGCCGCCGTCACGATTCTGAATGCTGGTTAGCCAATTAGCGGCGGCCTGAACGCACTCGCGGTAATCCCCTGAATTCGTGGCCAACCTCCGAATCGCCATCATCGCTCCTGGCGTGTCGTCCGCATCCGGCATCGCGCCCTCGAGGTCGCTCCATGCCCAGCCACCCGGCTCAGTGTAAGTCAGCGGATGCCGTTCGCGATGCTGCTGCCCCACGAGCCAGGCCAGAACCGATTCCCGCTGTTGTGACGATAGGCGGCTGAGACCCTCCTCGTGCTCATCCAATGCATTGACGGCCAGGGTCGTCACCCACGTCGCCAAGTCCGTGTCGATGGGCCAACTCCCATCGTCACGTTGGCCGGCAACAAGAAACGAGATACAGCGTTTGACGACACGGCAGTCACCGTGTCCCGCCGCCGTGAGACCGACGGCTACGAAACCGGTGAGCGGCGCCGCTTCTTCAAACCCGCCGTTCGACGGCTGCATGGACTCGCAGAGCCTCAGGACGCGTCGCTCAGACAGATTCCGCAAAAGGCGCGTGACAGGATTGCGGGTTGGCCGATTCTTGTGGCGCGCCAGCCCAACCGCGATCAGCGCAGGAAGACCATAGCTGACAACGGATAGACGCAGCCACTTCCAGAGCACCGGTGGCGCGGCCGCCAGCTCAAACGGGAGTTGATGAACGCTCGACCACGCGCTGGCTCCCTCGCCGAATCGACCGCAGGCAGTCACGAACATCAAGATGGGCCCAGCGAACGTCCGGTCATTGCCATAACGTTTGCCCAAAGCTGCGCAGATAGCTGGCGCCGTCAGCCCTCCCATATGCTTTTGCAGCCACGATTCGGCGCGTTCGGATGCCAACCCTACATCCGACTCATCAGAAGATGGCACTAGATTCAGTGCTCCCCACGTCAGAAGCGTTGCGGCCAGATTGGAGGGGCTTTCAGGCGAATCCCCCCAGCCACCGTCCTGATTCTGATCGGCTACAAGAAACGCCGCGGCACTGCGGATGGCATCCTGGTGGTCTGCATCATCAAAATGGAACGCTGCAAGCCCGATGGCCGTGGCAATAGCGCTACTCGAAAGACGCCCCCGCCAGCCCTCATCCGTCGACCGTGACACGAGCTCCCGGCAGGCATTCTCCCAAGCGGTCTTGACTTGTGATCGGTCCAACATGTCTAGTACCGCGGCTCGCCAGGGACGGCTCGCCCTACCTTCCCCATTTCAGCTTTCTGCTTTCCATATTTCAGATTTCCCAATTTACTCCCTACCCATATGCCCCAAAGCCAAAGAACCAGAACTTCTTCGCCAGGCGGTAGCCCCAATTCTTCTCGGGAATCTCTTGTCCCGGAAGGTGGTGACTGCAGCAGGGCTGCATGGCCGCAAGTTCATCAACCATCGCATCGCGCCCGCTGCTGTCCACGGCATCGTATTCACGCCTCAGCGTGTCCAACAGTTCCGGGTCTTCCATGATGATGCACCCACGCGTGCGTCCCGCAGCTGCTTTGCGGAAGGCAGCCAGGAACGGAGATTTGGTCACGATGTCGTAGAGCTGGCTACCGTCTCCCACGTGCTCGCCGGAGAGCTGGATTGGAGGACACGGTTCGATATAGCCGCCGGGACTGATGTGATGTCCAATCCCCGTCGCCGCGGGACATAGAGCCCGCCCGAGGTGATCCCAGTAGGCATCCACAATCATCAGGGGATGTTTCGACCGCATGTTGACGATGAAGCGTCGGAGGTCAACGATCTCCTCCGGCGAGAGTTTCAACTCGGGTGCCGGTTGCGGGCCAACCGGTCGGTAGACGTAGTACCAGAGGTAGTGCACACCACGCTTGATCATGTCCTTGAGAAAGGCCTCGCTTGCCAAATCCTGCATGTTGGATTTGCAGACGCTGGTAGCCGCCCCGACGACCAGCCGGTGACGCCGGCAATGCTCAATGCCCTCCATGGTTTTCGCGTAGACGTCTTTGCCTCCCCGCCGCACGTCGCTGACAGCCTCCAGACCTTCAACACTGATAAGCGGACTCACATTCCCGAGCTCCGCCATCCGGGACGCCATTTCGTCTGTAATCAACATGCCGTTGGTAAACAGGAGGAAATAGCAATCGGGATGTTCCGCCATCATGTCGAACAGCCCGGCATGAAGAAGCGGCTCTCCTCCCAGGATGCCAAAGAAATAGGAGCCTTGAGATTTGCAGACGTTGATGATGTTGCGACAGGTCGCCAGGTCCAATTCCTGGGGTGCTCCCTCGGTCGACACCCAACACCCCTGGCAGCGCAGGTTGCAGCGGTTCGTGATGGACAGGAAGAAGAACGCCGGGAAATGGATCCCGCGCTTGAGACGCTTCTGAAACCGCCCCACGGACTGCATCCCCTTCCAGCCAAAGTTAAAGGCGAACTTCCACAATGCCCGCTTACTCGGCTCAGTCAGTAATCTGTAGGTAAGTCCAATCATAGAGCGTTACACGTTTCAGTCGTTTCAATCGTTACAGTCGTTGCAGTCGTTGCACGTGCCAGTCGTTGCACGTGCCAGTCGTTGCAGTCGTTTCAGTCGTTGCACGTTTCAATCATTTCAGTCGTTATGACGGTGGCGATCCCTTACTCCTTCCTCAGTGCAGGGATCAATGCACCGCGCAGGGCCGTACGGGCCGCGACGAGTACCGATACCACCCCGACGAGGGCAATACCAAGCATTAGAGCCAAGATCGTGCCGACCGGCACGTGTGTGCCCGGTGCCGCCAATCCCGGAGCGATCGCAACCAGGGCCGATCCCCCCCCCATCGATAGTCCAAGCACAAGCAGCAACACGTGCTCCGCCAAGACAACCCAAGCGACCTTAGCCCGGGGAAAACCAACACAACGCAGAAGCGCAAACTCGGATCGTCGCTCCAGCGCATTTCGCAATACAACGATCCCCAAACCAATTGTCCCCAGCACCACACCCAATCCACCTAGCACGAGAAACATATTCAGGTATGTCGCCTCCACTTCATGGAATGCCTCGAGGCGATTCAAGGTGCTCGTCATATCCAGCCCCACGCGTTCCAGCCGCCGGGACAGTGCCTGCTGAACCGGCGCCGGGTCAGCGCCGCCGGGAACATCAACAAGGAACATCCGAAAGCCATCCTCAGAGGGGTACTTCTCCTCAAAGTCAGCTCTCGATATCAGAACCGATCCCTGAAAGACGGACAACGGCATCGGCAAGGTGCCAACCAGCTTCACCCGAAACCGCGAACCGCGCTCATCCCGATAGATGAGCTCATCACCCTTGTCAGGCCCCGTCTTCTTCTGCAGGTTCCACATTGCAGTATTGCCATCCCCCACCAGACCGGGAATCACCCCGTCAGGAAGCCGGCAATCCAGCAATGACCATGGATCATCCTGCCCTGCTCCCTTCGGCATGAAGGCGCCGCGTGACTGGAACGCTTCAGCATCCAACCCAATGAGACGCGGCGCCTGTGCACGATTCAGATTGAGGCAACTTGCATCATCACCATCACGAACCTTGAGAGACACGATTTCAACATCGGCCAAAGCCCTCTCGCTCGCGAACCGGAATCGGGAGCGCCCTTCCGCCGTTCCCTGTGCATCCGGAATAGAAAGCGTTGTCTCTCCGAACAGCGAGAAACCGCCTGTCCCTGACCAGCGCTGATCAGCAATTGCGCTCAAATCCTGCTGCATGGCGGAGACGGCCACGACGATGAAGCAACCACAAGCAAGTAGCGCAATAGTCGTCAGACTGCGTCCCCCGCGTCGCGAAGCGTTTCGCATCGCTATGACCACAGTCGACAGCTGCCACATTCGGCCTTGCTCGCAGTGCTGCAGAATGAGTCGCGACAGCGACAGCCCGGCAACGAGCAGAAGAAAGCCGGAACCAAAGAAGATGTAGACGGTGTGTTCCTGTCCCTCACCCAGGCCGTAGATGGCCGCAGCAACCGCAGCGGCGGCGGCAACGACCATCGTCATTATCGTGCGCAGGCATGGTCCCGCGGCAGACTTCACCGGATGATCCTGTCCAAGGTCACCAACCAGGAGCTCGCGTGCGGGACGTTTTGTCTGGCTCCGCATGGCGACGCTCATAGCCAGCAGTGCGCACAGGAGACTCCCTGCGATACCGGCGACAACTGAGGCCGGCTTTGCATGATACAGGATGGCTGCTCCCGCGATGGCACCATGCCAGTAACGGCCCAGCCCCCACAGCAGCACGCGGGTGTACGTCATCCCGAGCAGACCGCCAGCAATGGCCCCGACCAGTGCAAGCAGGCCTCCTTCCCATAGAAAGAGGTGTCGCACCTGTCGTGGTTGATATCCCACTCCCAGCAGCAACCCCATCTCCCCTGCCCGTTGCTGAATCCCGAAAGCAAAGAGCATGCCTGTCAGCATCAGCGCGGCCGCAATCAAGAAGCAACTCATCGAGATGAAGAGTTCGCCAAAGCTCATCGCCTGGTCTACGGCCTGGAGAGCCTGTTCGCGCACGGGAACGAAGAACAACCCTAACGCAGCAGGATCAATGGCCCTGCGCAGGGCCTGCCTGAGCGCAGGTTCATCCGTCGGCTTAATGCGGTAACGAACCGTAGACAGATCACCGAACCGGTTTCCCCACATCTCTCGGCCCGCTTCGAGAGGGATGACGAGCTTTGGTGTAGGCCCATACGCCTCCCAATAGGCCTGGTTCGCTTCATCATTCAGCGCGGCTTCTTCCATGGGCATGCCGACATCCCAGTCACGACACCGATTGACATCGGTCAACCCCGGGAATTCGGGCATGAGCATGCGCTCATGTTCGAACACTTCCATTGCAGCAACGCGGTGTACGACAAACTCACGCCGGCGCTCGACGAAACCGCCACCCGGCTTCAGCGCATAGTAGTCGACCGTTAGCGAGTCGCCTTCATCGGCATCAAGTTGATCACTCAGCCACTGGTTAATGATCACCCCGTCGATGCCTATATCCTCAGACATCAACCCGAGTGAGGCGTCACGCGATTGTCCGGCAGCCACGGCGAAGGAATAGGGCGTCGATCGCTCTCCCTTGCGGACGCCATTGACCAGGTAGGCCAACGCCCCCACGGCATCACTACCCAAGGAGAGACCTGCTGACAATGCCGCCTGCGATACAGAGGGATCAAGGAAGACGCGCTCGCTGCCGAGCTGAGTCAGCGCGCCGTGGCGCGTTAGAGACAGGCCAACGTCCTCGAGTCGCCAGGCCTTGCGCAGGGCTGCATTCAAGGTCTCTTCATGGGAGGCCTGATCTCCTTTTCCACCCACGAGCAAGACGTTGGCGCGTCCCTCAATCCCAGCGACGTCCTGTAGCCATGCCAGGTCCACGAAGAGATTGTGTGGAGCTACCTGGTTGGCTTCCAAACTGAAGCGCCCCAACTTCTCATCGGGAATCACGCTACGAACGGTGAAGGTGCCCCGCCGTGTTCTTGCCGCATCCTTTCGTGATGCCAGAGGCGCATCGTTCGGCATCACGCTTGACCGACCAACGCGAACAGAGATTTCTTGTCCCTCGGTCACTCCCAGCTGCATGGCCAGCTTGGCGTTAACGGCTGCCGTGTTCGCGTCCAACACATGAGCATCGCCGGAAGCCAATCGCCAGAAGTTGGAATCGACCCCCACCACTTGGACCTGGTTCACCTGGATGGGTGCACCATCTCGGGAATCCGCCATCACCACGCCTCGCAGCAAGAGTGCAGGGGCTACGGGAACTGCCGCTTCTTCCTCAAGACGTGCTGCCAACCCGGCATCGACGAAACGTCCCTTCAGCTGCATGGCGACCTGTGTATCGCCCAGGCGCAACAGCGCCAGTCGCTGAAGGCTGTAGTTCACACAGTCGCCAACCAGCAACCCGCCGACAAGAACGGCCGACGCAATGGTTGCACCCACGAAGACGCATACCTGCGTGCGCCAGTAAAAGCGCACGCCTCGCAGCGCCAGTCGGAAGTATGAAAGTTGTCTAGTCATCGGAATCACAGTTCTTCTTGGTGACGTCCTTTAGTCACCCATCATCGTCCGAATTCTAACGAATCCGGCTACTTCTACTCCTTGCAGAGCAAATCAACTCCCTGTAGCTGGATTCAACTCCCCGTAGCTGGATTCAACTCCCCGTAGCTGGATTCGTGAGAATTCAGATCCGCGCGAACAAGCTCACAACCGACTGAATCCTAACGGATCCAGCTACCCACTCAACACCCCTGACCACGTGCAGCTCCTCCCGCTACTTTGCTTCGAGCATCCCGTCACGTAGTTCGAGAACACGTCCCATCCGTTCAGCCAGGGCGGTGGAATGCGTTACGGTCACCATGGCAACGCCCTGCTCGCGGTTCAGCTCTGCGAGCAGGTCGCCTATCGAGTCGGATGCCGCGCGGTCGAGGGAACCTGTCGGCTCATCAGCCAGCAAGAGGGCCGGCTGATTGATGAGCGCCCGTACCACGGCTACACGCTGACATTCGCCACCGGAAAGCTGCCCGGGGCGATGCGTCAACCGATGCGACAGGCCTACCCGCTCAAGAAGCTCACGACCGCGCTGCTCCGCCGCAGCCACATCTCCCTTTATCAAGGCCGGCACCAGCACGTTCTCCAGAATCGTGCACTGGGGCAGCAAGTGATGAAGCTGGAAGACAAAGCCAACGCGTGAGTTTCGGAGCTCAGAAAGCTGTTTCTCGTCGAGAGACGACACGTCCTGCCCTTCCAACATCACCTGTCCCGTGGAAGGGAAGTCCAACGTACCCATAATGTTGAGTAGCGTACTCTTGCCGGACCCAGACGGACCGACGACAGCCACGCTCTCGCCCGCAGCAACGGAAAGGTCCACGCCTGCCAACACCTTATCATCCGCACCGTCATATCGCTTCGTAATCCCACGCAACTCAAGTAGAACAGCCATTTTCCACCCCGGTAGCTAGTAGTTGACCGTCATTCGCCCATCTTCTGTGGGCAATATCCTAAACGCTGGCATCGGTTTCGATCACCGGATTCTGACCAGGCACGAGCTGCATCAGGAACTGGGCACAGGGTACGCAGAGCACACCGTCCACCATCAGCCTCTCTTTGCCACGATAAAGGAGCACAACCTGGGCCTCCGGATAATCATCCTTGAAAGCCATCAAGGACTTAACATCCCGCCGATAGACGTTCTGTGAGTTCTTCACTTCAACAGCAAAGAAGGCACTTTCACCGTAGACCACAAAGTCCACTTCCGTTCCAGACTTCGTACGCCAGTAGTAGATCTCTGTTCGGTCCATGTTCCCATAGGCGATCCAGGCTCGCAGGTGCTGGGCCACCAGCCCCTCAAGGGCGGGACCCGCCATCTCGCTTGGGCTATCGAGGGGTCCGCTTGGCCGCACCGAACGAAACACACCGGCATCAAAGAAGAAGAACTTTGGGTGGGCCACAAGGAGTCGGCGGGCCCGACGCGAGAACACGGGCACGCGGAAGGCAAGCAGCAAGTCTTCCAGCACCTCAACATAGCCCTGCACGGTATTGCGGTTGACCTGGCACTCTCTCGCAACTTCCGTAAGGTTCAACACCGATGCATGCGAGAAAGAGATGGCCTCTAAGAAACGGGCAAAACTGCCAACGTCGCGCACCATCGCCTCCGCTTTTACCTCCTGCTCAAGATAAAGCCCAACATAGGCGGCCAGAGTCTTTGACGGAACGGTGGCCGAACAAACGACAGGCACCAGCCCCCTTTGGAGAGCTGTATCCAGATCGAAGACATCGCCCAGCTCAGCAGCCATGAACGGGTGCATGGTTGTCTCTACGGCGCGGCCAGCCAGCAGATCCACTCCAGAACGCTTGAGTTTGCGCGCACTGGAACCGGTCAGAATAAAACGGTGTTGCGGATGATCCTCCATCTGCTGATGGACGACATCAAGCAGTTCCGGGATCTTCTGCACTTCATCGAGGACAATATGTTTGGGTTCAGGCTGGGCCTCGACTAGGTCGCGCAGCCGTTCAGGCCGTGCAGCATAGATCCGGTATGTCTCACGATCCAATAAGTCCAAGCAAACCGCATCACAGAAATGCTTCTTCAGCCAAGTCGATTTGCCGGTTCCGCGTGGCCCAAAGAGGAAGAAACTACCCGGCGACGGCTTGAAAAACCTTGATACCGATGTCATATTTGCTTCCTTTTTTACATCTCCGGTAAATAAATTACCGAGACGAAGGATTGCTGTCAAGGAGCTATCCCAGAGCAACGCGGCTCCTGAGAATCAATTCCCAATGCCATACGCAGCCACATAGCCATCATCCGTTCCTACCACAATCATGTTGCGAATGATGGCGGGGGGGGTGACTTCATCACCAATCGCCAGTTTCCATCGTAACGCGCCGTCTGAAAGCGAGAACCCGTATAGCGTGCCATCGACGGGGGCTATTACATCGTCCCCGGCTATAACGGGAGAGACAGGTTCGGAGCCTCCCGTATCAGATGCCCAAACCGCCTCTCCTGATTTGGGATCCATCCCGTGGACAGTTCCTGATTCACCACAGAAGATAAGACGAGTATCAGATACCGCGGGCGTGCTGTATGTTCCTCCTACGCCGTTGGTGTTCACCCAGGCCAAGGTCTCTTGTTTCAGATCCACGCACGCAACGGCCCCACTGCGGTTGCCGGCATAGGCATGCCTTCCTCGAACGGCAACACCATCTGCCATTTCACACCCCTCGCCGACGGAGACAGCTGCAGCGATGTTCCCTGTGCCGACATCCACGACAAAGATCTTCGCCGCGCAGTTGCCGAACACGGCCCGTCCGTCCGACACAGCCACATGACCATCGGTACGCTCCGTTGGTTCCGACACCCATAGCCTTTGGCCACTGGCAGCATCAACCGCGTGTAACACACCGTCGTTCTGCGTCATCACCAGCACTTGCCCCGATGATCCCTTCTCTCCCTCCCTGTAGTTCGGAGTGCCCTGAATATCGTCACCTGCTGTATATCGCCAGAGCTGCTCACCATCTGTGGGGGATAGCGCATAGACATTACCTTCTGCCGAGGCCACGACCAGCAGTTCTTCATGCACATAGAGCGGGGGAGCGTAGAAACGCTCGGTTCGCGTCTCCCCTGTAGCGGTCGTGTATTGAAATGTACGGCGCCAATTCGTTTTGCCATCCAAGTCCAGAGACATCACAAACGTCTCGAGCGTAATGAAGAATAGCCCCGCGCCCCCGCCAACGACAGGAGAACTCAGATCCCCTCCTACCTTCACCCGCCACAGCCGTTCAGGCTTCTGGGAAAAGGAATCCGCCGAGACCCCCGTCAGAGCAAAATCCCCATGATACGTATGCCACTCCCCCGCCGCCACCGACGCGGCGCTACACACGCACATCACTATCGTCATGACTATTGTCTTCACGCCCCCACCCTATTCCTCATTTCAGCAGTCGACGAGTACTTCCCACGTTCTACGTCCCACTCCCCACAATCCCCTCATACACTCCCACCATGCGCTCCGCCATCATGTCCACGCCAAACTCACGCAACGCCGCCTCTCGGCCACGCGCCCCCAGCTCACGGGCGTGTTCCCGATTCCTCAGCAGCGGCTCAAGTGCATCAGCTAGCGATTCCGGGGTGTCACCGTCGTAGACTACGCCGCCGCCAGTCTGTTTCACAAGCTCCGGAAAGGCTCCAGCTCGCGGTTGCACCACGGGCACCCCTGCTGCCCACGCTTCCACCATGAACGTACCAAAAGCCTCGCCATCAAGCATGGGAACCGACAACACCGTCAGGTCCTTGAGGAAGTCGATGCGGTCCGCCCGCTCTAATGCGGTCAGAAAATGGGCGTCGTCTGCCATTCCAGCACTGGCCAGTCGCCGACGAAGCCGCGCCACTGCGCGCTTATCGCCACTGGTGAGTCCACCCATGGCTCGGAGCTGCAGGTTCTCGAGCCCCTGCTTTCTCTTCAGCAACATGAACGCCTCAACCAGCAACTCAAGCCCAAGAGAAGGCGTCAGTTTTGACAGAAACCCGATCGTGGGCGGCCCATCGAAACCAGCTTGTATGTAACCCTCGAGATCAATACCGACGGGGACGACATCAACGGCATCCGCTGACAGCCCCAGCCGACCGCACATCTCGTCACGATAGAAGTTGCTTGGCGTAACGAACCCATCACACTCGGCCGCACAGTCCCGGATTGCATGCCAACACCGGTCTGCATAGTCGCCATCCAGTTTGTCGATCCAGACATCTTCGTCCTGCATTGAACACACCACGGGAACCTTCAAAGCCTCCTTGAGGCGGTGTGCCAGGCCCAGCAGCATGCTTGTCGAAATATGGACCAGGTCGGGTTTCTCGGATTCCGCCAGCCATGTCACCAGGCGCTCCAGCTCCTTGGCCTGGTTGCCATCCTGCCCCTGCAACATCGAAAGCGTCATCGCCCCCATGCCATCCGGACTTGTGGAGCCTTCCTGCTGTGCGGCCAGCCCCAGCATCCAGCGTGAATCGAGCACGCGATCAAGCCAGCGCGGAGTTCGACGAAACAGGCGGAACTGCTGTTGAAGATAGACATTGATACCGCCAAAGAAGACCGGCACGTCTCTGGCGATATCCGGTCCATCGGTATAGAGCGGTAAATACATCGGGACAAGAATCATATCCTGCCCCAGGCGTCGCAACGCCTGGACGAGGGCCGTGTCGCGGAGACAGTTCTCGCAGTAGAATGTCCCTCCTGACCCCGGAAGAATCTGGACCACTCTCATGCCTCGTCGTCCTTTGCCGATGCTTCATCGTCGCAAAATGATAGTGCCCCCGTCGGGCAGTCGCGAACGCATGCTTCTGTCGTTTCGGTCAGGCCGCGATCCAGTGGTTCGTCAAACGGGACACCGACAACAACATCATAGCCGCGATCCAGGAATGCCAAGCCCAGCGGCTCCCGGGAGTGCTCTGTAAGCTTCACGCAGATACCACACTTGATGCACTTCCCCGGCTCATAGACCACACCCGCATGCTGCCTCACGATCTCAACCGGCTTCCGCTCACCCGCTTTGTAGCGCGACTGTTTTGCGCTGTAGAGCTCCGCGTAGCGGCGCAACCGACAGCCCTCTGGTTTGCGGCAATCACAGTGCAGGCAGCGCGTCGCTTCGTTGGTCGCTGCTTCTGCATTGAAACCCACGGCCTGGTCTGACGGCTCTGCCCGCTCAGCATCCGAAGCCTGGGCCAGGAACACAGACTTCTCTTCGTCGCTGAGTCGACCGATGACGGAGTTGAACCGACGAGCGTGTGCGACTCCCGGGGAGTCCTCGCCCTCCCCTCTCGCGGCATAGAGCATGAGTGCCCGAATCGAGACCGCATCATCAATCTGCCGCCGGCGGCATGGCTTCTCACACCGGGCGTTGCAGTCGAGGCAGGGAATCCCCGAATCCGTCTTTGAGCCATGATAGTGATTCGCGGCGCCTTCCCGGTCGCCACCGGCCAGCTTCCGAATCACCGCAGGGATATTGATCTGTGCGGGACAAACACGCTGACATGGACCTTCGCAATCCCCGACATGCTCGCTCAGCAGAAGCTCAACAGCCACACGCCTGGCTTCATGTACCTCTCCCGTATCGGTCTCAATCGCCATGCCATCTGTCACCGGTGCCGAACAGGCAGGAACCAGGCGCTCCATGATCACATCCTTGACCACACACACCATGCAAGAGGTGAAGTGTTCGTGTCCCGCCAGGTAACACATCGTCGGCACACTGATGCCGTGCGCCTGACAGGCATCCAACACCGTCGCGCCCTCAGTCACCTCGATGGCCTCACCATTGATCTTGAGCCTTAACATCTGATCTCTACCTTCTAGTCTACGCAGCGTTTCTTCAAGATGTCGCCTGTTCTCCGAGAGTCTGAATTCTAACGAATCCAGCTACCCCTTCTTTCGCCCCCCTCGCCACCTATCATCCGACTGCCGGACTGCGATCCTTCTCTCTCCCTGAAACCTGAACACCGAAACCTGACACCTTCTCCACGGCCCCCGTCGGGCACACCTGCTTGCACGCATCACAACGCGTGCATTTCTCATCGTCAATCTCGTGTTTCTCATGGGGCCGCGGTGTAATCGCATCAGCGGGACACCCCTGCGCACACTTGGTACAACCAATGCAATCGTCATTAATCTCGTATCGTATCAGCGCTTTACACTTCTTCGCGGGGCAGCGCCCTTCAACATGCGCTTCATATTCATCGTAGAAGTGCTCAAGCGTCGACAGAACCGGATTGGGTGCCGTCCGCCCCAAGCCGCACAAGCTGCCCTCCTTCGTAACATCCGCCAAGTGCTTCAGTTCTTCCAGGTCGCCCTTCTTTCCTGCACCGGAACACAACCGCTCGAGGATCTCCAGCATACGTTTCGTTCCGATCCGACAGTAGGTGCATTTGCCGCAAGACTCGCGCTGCGTGAAAGCGAGAAAGTAGTGTGCGATATCCACCATACAGTCATCTTCATCAAGCACCACCATGCCGCCTGATCCCATGATTGCGCCCGAGGCAACCAAGGCATCGTAATCAACAGGCGTGTCGCACAGCGCTGCCGGCACACAGCCACCGGAGGGGCCGCCGACCTGTACCGCCTTGAATCGTTTACCGTCAGGGACGCCGCCACCAATCTCGTCAACGACCTGCCGCAGCGAGATACCCATGGGGACTTCAATCAGGCCCCCGCGTACAACCTTGCCGGCCAATGCAAATGCCTTGGTGCCCTTGCTGGACTCCGTCCCCAGTGCGGCCAGGGCCTCGGCGCCATGACGAATCACCCAGGGAACCATGCCGTAAGTCTCAACGTTATTCACCAGCGTGGGACAGCCCCACAGCCCGCTGTCCGACGGGAACGGCGGCCGAAACCTTGGCATCCCCCGCCGGCCTTCGATGGCCTGCATCAGAGCGCTCTCCTCACCACAGACAAATGCACCGGCGCCCTCTACAACCTTCAGCGACAACGAGAATGACTTACCCAGGATGCGCTCACCCAGGTAGCCTCTCTGTTCGCAGATCTTGATGGCATCGCGCACGCGTTCAATCGCCAACGGATACTCGGTTCGGATATAGAGGAAGCCCTCCTCGGCACCGACCGCATATGCCGCAATCGCAATTCCCTCCAGCACCCGAAACGGGAACGACTCCAGGATCATGCGATCCATGAAGGCACCGGGATCTCCTTCATCGCCATTACAGATCACGTATTTCTTGTCGCCCGTAGCCGTGCTGACCAAATGCCATTTCACACCGGTGGGAAAGCCGGCGCCGCCGCGTCCTCTCAAGCCGCTGCCGGTGATGCAGTCGGTAATTGCTTCAGGTTTGCTGTCATCGAGACAGGTTGCCAGGGCCTTGAAACCGTCGTGCGCGAGGTAGTCGTCAAGGTCCATCGGATTCAGGTCGCCGGCGTGCTCAGTCACCAGGCGTTGCTGGCAGCCGGTATAGCAGGCGTCGGGACCACTACGCACGTCAACGGCATAACGTGTCACCGGCGCCCAGGTCTCATCCGTCAAGAGCCGCTCCAACAGTCGATTAATGCCCACTTTGAAACGCGCGTTAAGCTGCGGCGGGCGAAAATGGCGTAGTAGAATGTCTCGCGCATCCTCCGGCTTGACCAAGCCGTAGTGAAAACAGCGACCGTCACCCATCACGACCTCGAGGAGCGGTGTCTGATATGAAACACCGGTGCACCCAACCGTCTTTACGACAACGGGCAGGCCAAGTGCGTGGACCTGCCGGCGCAGCTCGGTGTGCACATCAAGCGTTCCTCCCGCTACACAGCTTGAGCACAGACAGATGCGAACCTCTCCCTGCTGCTCACCCGCTTCCTGGGCTAGCTCCACATCGAGCGTTGTCTGCTTCTGCGCGGCCAGGAAATCGGTCAGCATCTCGCCAACATTGCCGGGCTCAATATACCCATAGGTGATATCATCGATCTGTACGGCAGGCGCCAGCATGCAGCAACCGAGACAGGCCACCTTCTCAACCGTGAAGAGCCGATCCGCATCGGTATCATCCTCGTCGTGGATATCAAGATGCCGCCGCAAGGCCTCGTAGACATCCTCGCCGCCCTTCACATGGCAGGCGGTGCCGATGCAGACCTTGACGAAATGTCGACCCGCCGGCCGATGCCGGAACTGAGCATAGAACGTCGACACGCCGGCAATGGAAGCCGGCGACAGGTCCGTCACTTCAGCAATGCGCCTCAGTGCTACTTCCGGTAGAAAATTGTACCGCTCCTGGATAGCACGAAGGATCGCAATCAGATGCTGCTGATCACCCCCAATCGCCGCAACAATCCCGTCGATCTCCGCAAGATCGATCTCGTCGGGTGGCGGGGGTTTTGTTGGTGTCTCGTCTCCCATCATCTGTCTTTCCAAGGTAGGGCGAGGCGTCCCTGCCGAGCCGGAGCAACAAAGGAGCAAGTCTGGAGACAACGTGTGCGTTGCTCAAGACTGTCTCTCATGTTGCTCTTCTCTTGCTCCGGCTCACCGGGACGGT
>CAZCDU010000102.1:0-17099 GCA_964497125.1 uncultured Victivallales bacterium
AGGGCCAGGGCGAAGAAGATGTAGGGTAGCAGCATCTCGAGGCGCTGTTTGAAGGTATGATGGACGCCATGGCCTGCGATGAGCACGAGCTGCATGACGACGGTGAGCGTGAGGCAGTAGACGAACATCAGGATACCGCCGGCGAGCAGGTTGCCGGTGCCTACGGCAGCGGCCAGTGCTGCGTAGAGGACGCCACAGGGCAGCAGTGCCGCGGCGCATCCCGACGCAAAGAGCCCAACCTTGCCCAGTAGCTTCTTGAGCAGGGGCGTCACGGTTCCTCCCACGCCGCTCTTGCGCAGTGCACTAATAGCCAGGGCGAGGAACATGATGGCGGGAACCAGCGTTGAAAGAATGGGGGGGGAGGTCGCATTGCCACAGCAGCTGACGCCGGCCTTGTTGATCAGGAAACCGGCACCGCCGGCGATGGCTCCGAGAATGGTGTAGCCGACAAGCCTGCCCAGGTTGAAGACGGTTAAGGATCGGATGGGGCGTTCCGAGTGGATGCAGCTCACTGTCAGGTGGAGGGCACCACACATGCCGAAGCAGTGGGGGATAGAGATCCAGCCCAGGCCGACGCCGGTGATGACGGCCGCAATAATGGAAGCAGCTTCAGGCATGCGAGGCTAGACCGGGCGTGTGATGTGCGTGAAGAAGTAGATCACACATATTACGACCAGAATCGCATACAGCACGAGAATAAGAGGATGCACCCTGTGGTCGCCCTCTTTGATCTCGGTCTGCTTCTCGATCATCTCTTTGTCATCCATGATCAGTCTCCGTTACGGGTTGCTGGTCTTCGGATGCTGGTTTCCGGATCTCGGGAAGAGTTATCGCTCTCTTCTCATCCTCGCAGCATGCCCCCAGTATCCAGCATCCAGCATCTAGTATCCAGTATCTATTCCTCGTAATCGTTAAGCAGCTGACCGTTCTTATCCTTGCGCCAGTTCAGGTTGCGCCCCAGCGTCTGGATGTAGGCGGTCAGGTCCTTGATCTGCTCATCCGTCATGTAGTCATAGGACGGCATAATCGAGCTCTGCTGCAACTTGGCTTCGGCCTTGGTCTGGTGCTTCTCGCCCAAGTCACGCGGGTTCTTGAAATGCGACCAGTGCCACTCGGATGCGTACTTCCCGCCGACACGCGCCAGGTCCGGGCCCGTGCGCTTGGTGCCGATGAAATGGGGGCGGTCGTTGGCATACTCCCATCCCGTTGAAGGCGGGGCATCGACGAGTTTCCATCCATATCGCTTCTGGTCGGACTTGAGATGGCGGATCTGCTGCGTGTGGCAGTAGACGCATCCCTCCGCGAGGTACAGCTTCTTCCCACGAAGCTCTTGCTCCGTGTAGGGTTTCATGTGCGGCTTCGGCGCCATGAGCTCCGCATCGACAAAGCGTGGGAGGATCGTCGTGCAGAAGACCCCGATTGAGAAGAGGCCGAAGGCCCCTACGGCGAGAATGGCAATATTGCGTTCGGTCATTAATTGCATGTTAGGCAACCTTTGCTTCTTCGATCTTCAAGAAATAGCTCTTACCAAACAGCGTCTCCCAGATATTGTAGAAGAACAGTGCTTGTGCAACCAGAATAAGCAGGCCTGAAAGCATCCGGACCATCCAGAAGAAGCGTTGCTCGGCCAGTATCTCGAGGAAGGTACGTTCGATGTCCAGCCAGGCCAGCCCCTGCAGGGGGCCGCTGATGAACATCGGCATAATGAAGATCAGTACCCCTACGAATGTGAGCCAGAAATGGGCATTGGCGAGGCGCTGCGAGTAGAGCGGCCGCTTCACCATGCGGGGGATGAGATAGTAGACGCCGGCCATGGCATACAGCGCGAAGCAACCCAGCACCGCCATGTGGGCGTGAGCAACGATCCAGTCGGTCTTGCTGACGATCCGGTTGACGGAACGGATGGAGTGGAATGGTCCCTGCAGGCACGTCGCCAGGTAATAGAGCGTCCCCGTGAAGAGCAGCTTGGCCTCGGCCGATTTGAACCGTGTGGCTTTTGGGGCGGCGGCGAATGTCCCGAGGAAGTTGGTGACCACCGCGATTACGGGAATGATCAGACTCCACGAGAAAAGGATAGCAACCGTTTCGAGCCAGTAGCTGTTAGGTCCGTGAATCATGTGGTGAGCGCCGGTCCAGCAGTAGGTGAAGGCGATCACCCAGAAACCGATCAGGCTCAATTTGTGCGAGTAGATTGGTGTGTCGAGCACCTTTGGAATCAGGTAGTACGCTGCTGCAAGTCCGCAGGGCGTGAAGACGAGGCCAACGGCGTTGTGGACGTAGAACCATGAAAGGTTGGCTTGATTCAGTCCGGAGGTGAACTGGGTCAGTACGCTTCCCGTGATGTATACCACGGCAGTCCAGAGCAGCGTTCCGACGACGTACCAGACCGAGACATAGAAGCACTTCACCTTGCGCTGCAGAATTGTCCCGATGACGTTGACCAGCAGTAGCACCCAGGCAACGATGATCATGTAGTTGAACGGTGGCACGATTTCCGCGTATTCGATGCCCTGCGTCACGCCCCTCATGATCTGCACGACACCACCCAATGCCGCTATGTTGAAGATTGCCCAGGTGGCGATTGCCATCTTGTCCGAGAAGATCTTCGTATGCAGAAGTTTCGGGATGAAATACAGGATCATCCCGATATCGGCCTGCAGCAGAAAGGCAAACAGAATTACGTTTGTATGGACGGTCCGAATGCGCCCGAACGAGAGAAACGAGTAGTCACCCAGTGCCGGGAACAGGAATTTCAGCGCGACAAAGAGCCCCATGCTCATGCCCACCAGCAGAAATGCGCAGGCAGACGTCAGGAACAGATA
Source organism: uncultured Victivallales bacterium (assembly GCA_964497125.1). Lineage (GTDB taxonomy): Bacteria > Verrucomicrobiota > Kiritimatiellia > UBA8416 > UBA8416 > CAYLXP01. The sequence continues at coordinate 2,823 of CAZCDU010000102.1, forward strand.
TGCCCCTAGATTATCTTTCAAACTTGCTTTGTTCATACAGCCGTTCCGTTTGCTATTTGGTTAGTGTTCTGATGTAGCTGATCATGTCGAGGACGGTTTGGTCCGAGAGGTGACTATGCGAAGGCATCGGTGTCCCCGGAACCCCCAACAGTATCGAGCGGTAAAGGCGTTCGTCATCCAGGCCTTTGCGCTTCATGAATTGGGCGTTCAGTAGATTTCGGGGATAGACGTTGCCCAGCGTATACGCATTGGGTCCCTTGCCGTTTGCCAGTTTGCCGTGGCAGCCTGTGCAATGTGCCTGGAAGGCGGCTTCGCCGCGCTCGGCATCGGCAACCGTAACCGGGGTCTCCGTGATCCGATCCTCATCCCCTGCGTTGGGCAAGGGCGTTGCCAGTCGCACATAGGTTGATGGTGCGTCACCAGTCCTTGCTGCCCGGGCGTTGCTCGCCTTGGAGATAAAGTCGATTACGGCCGTTATCTGCTCTTTGCTCAAGACCTTCTTCCAGGCCGCCATGGCCGTACCCTCAATGCCATCGGATATCGATTCCTCGAAGCGATGCTTGTAGCTCTCGACGAATTGCCGTCGCGAGAGATTGCGGGGGTAGGGGTCCAGCAGTTGGTGATTGTCACCCCGGCCTTTGAGATCGTTGCCGTGGCAGCTTGCGCAATAGGTCGTGTAGACTCGGACGCCACTGACAGCACCGGGGTCCGTATAGTCAAGCGATCCCAGGTAGGCGATGAGGCCATCGACTTCGGTTTCGGTGAGGTCTGCGAAGACCGGCATCACGGAATCCGGTGCATGGCCCTTGGAGTTCGTGATGTGCTCCTTGATATAGGCCGTGTCGCGGGCACGCGCAGCATAGGTCAGCTCCGGGCCGACATGGCCGCCCTGCAGTTTCCCGTCAGCCTCACGCACACTATGGCAGTTGATGCATCCGCCGCGCCTGGGGTGTTTACCATCCGCGTCCTGTTCACCCATAAAGATCTTGCGTCCCGTAGCCACATCAACCGTTTTCGGTGTTGTGTAAGTCAGGACCGGCTGCACCACTCCAATAGGCGCACGGTCATACTGCTTCAGCCGGGATTTTCGTTGGCTTTTCAGGTAGACCGTCAGGGCCTCAACGACGCTCTCATCCTTTACCCAGTCAAACTCGGGCATTTGCGAGGTCTCGATGTTCGCCTTGGGATGCACGATTGACTCGTGCAGGTAGTCCACGCTGAACAGACCACCGGCGTTGCTGAGGTCAGGACCGACCTTGCCGGCCGAAACACCAGCAATCGTGTGGCAGGCCCAGCACGCTTTCTCGGTGTAAAGCTTGCGCCCGCGGTTGAGAACGGGAGCACCGGTCAGGGGCTCCGTGTTTGTGTCATGACACCGGATGCAATTGGCCTGCACATACGGTCCCGTCAGGAGCGGCGAGGGCCACATGTGGAAGTGCCCGTGGGCATCCTCGGTTGTCGTCGCACGACCATTACCGTCATGGCAGACCACGCAACCGATTTCGCCAAAGTCGTGCGGTTGCTTGGTGACGCCAGGTACGATGGGGCAGTGTGCCTTGAGCGGGACAGGGAAAGCGACCGCATCCGGGTTGGCAAACCCGAGATGACAGGTCGTACAACGATCGATCAGCGTTTCGCCGCCGACATTGACGTTGAGCTGGTTGATGCCGATTTCATAGTCATCGGCTTCGCACAGCTTGTAATACTCACGCTGGTGTCCTGCAAATTCAGAGTGCGAGGCTTTCCCCACCGCCAGCACAATGGCGATCAAGGCAGCAACCGAGGCGACAGCAAGCAGTCTGTAATCCTTAATCATTCTAGTGTCCCCCTCCATGACTGAGCACGTCCCACGGCATCATAAAGTCCCAGTTCGGGCCCCTGAAGAGCGCCCCGATAATGATCAGTGCCGCCATGAAAAGCGTCACCGAGATGCACACCAGGTTCTGAGGCCAACGGTAGCGTGAGAACCATACGCCCGAGCCGCGGATCTTCTTGCCCATGAAGACGTAGAAGGCGAGCTCAACGTAGGGCACGATCATCGTCAACAGTACGAGCGCCCCGGGAATGGCGACGCCGCCTATGAAACCGTTGTAGCTGGTGAGTTCCTGCAGCCCAACGAAATACCAGGGCGCCTTGGCCGGGTTCTCCGGCATGGCCGGATTGGCTGGTCCCTCGAGTGGGGCGTTAAACCAGACAGAGACGAGCGCCACTGCGGTAAGAACCAGCATGAAGAGCACCGTCTCACGCACGATAAGCTTTGGCCAGGCGAAGACCATCTTGTCGACGGGTTCGTCAACCTTGGGCGCTTTGCCCGCGACGACTTCAACCAGTTTGTATGAGCGGGTGGAATGGAAGACCGAGGCGTTCGTCACCGTGCCGCACTCATCAGTCGCGATCAGTTTGTCGTCGTCCAGTTCCTCCGGGTGCGCCAGGCCGCCATCCTTGCGAATGCGCCAGAAATGGAGCCCGATCAGGAAGGACATGATGGTAGGCAGTACGGCCACGTGCAGGACATAGAAGCGTAGTAGCGCTTCGCTGCCGACATCAGAGTCGCCCAGCAGGAATTGCCGGATGATCGCACCGCCGGGAGCAATACGCGCGATTTCGGTTCCTACCTTGACGCCCCAGTAGGCGAGCTGGTCCCAGGGAAGCAGGTAGCCCGTATAGGACATGAAGATGGTCAGGATTCCGAGGATGCAGCCGATAATCCAGTTGAACTCACGGGGACGTGAGTAGGCGCCCGTGAAGAACACGCGCAGCATATGCAGCCAGACCGCCATGACCATGGCGTGCGCCGACCAGCGGTGCATGTTCCGCATGAAGCTGCCCCAGAAGATGTTGCTGCGCAGATTCAGCATGCGCTGGTAGGCGACCGGATAACCGTCGGCGCCGATCGTGTCGGAGGGAACGTAATGGAACATCAACAGCAGCCCTGAAACGACAAGGATCAGGAACAGGTAAAACGCGATCAGTCCCAGCCCGAGGGTGGTCCTGAATTGCAGGCTGCGCTTGTGTACCTTAACCGGCTGTATGTGCAACAGGAAGTTGTTGAACATGATCTTCGACTTGGTCAGGCCGGTCAGGTTGAATTCGTGCCGGAAGAACGTCTTCAGGTAGACGTCGATCAGCTCTCGCCCCTTCTCCGGAACGAATTTTTCATAAAGCTGCTTTGCTTTGGTTCCCATCGACGTTCCTTTCTATGCGACCGAGTAGTAAGTGTTCTTTTCGACTTGTCCGCCGGAATCAATCTCAATCTGCCCGCCGGGCACGACCTTGATCGGTAGCCAGGGCAGCCCCGTCGGTGCCGGTCCGCCAACGACCTCTGCCTCGTTATCATACTGAGAGCCGTGGCAGGGGCACTGGTAGCCCGTGGCAACGCGGTAGACGGTACAACCAAGATGGGTGCAGATCAGCGAGATCGCAGCGACCTTGCCTTCGGCCGTCCGCTGTACAATCACGCGCTGCTCGGGAAAGACCAGTTCATTGCCGGGGGTTGGAAGATCTGAGATCTTCACCAGGAACTTCTTCGGCGTCAGGTAGGTTACCGTCGGCGTCATGAATCGCCCCACACCGGCCAGGGTGGCCACGCCGGCCAGCCCGGCAGCACCGAGCCCCACGCTCCGTGTCATGAATTCGCGTCGGCTGAGCGCTTGCGCGGCTTCAGCTTCCTGTTTCTTCAGTTCGTCTTCCATCGGTGTCTCCTTCCGGTGACGCCTTGTCCGCGTGTGCCGACTCCTCGTCATCCCTAAACATCAAATACTTGGCCTCTTCCGGGTCTTTGAACTGGCCGCCACGAACAGCCCATACGAAGAGCCACAGGAATAGCCCTCCCAGTGCCAGTGACCCGAATAGCAAAATCATATGAACCACAGCAGTATCTCCAGTCATCTGAATCCCAACGGATCCAGCTACACTATGCGTCGACGTATGTATCCTTGAACGTATTCACCGACATCTTGCACGCCCCCGTCGGACATTTCTGGGCGCACATGCCGCATCGGACACATTTCAGCGGATCAAACAACATCAGGGAACCCGCTTCGCCAAAATCCTGTTTGTCACCATACTGGGCTTTGAGGGCAGCGATCACGTCTTCGTTGCCGTCGGCCCTGCCGGCATCGACCATGCGGAGGCAATAAGAGGGGCAGACGTCGACACAGCCACCACACAGAATGCAGAGGTTGGCATCAAACGTGGGGTGAATATGACACTCCAGGCAGCGACCGGCCTGTGCTCTGAGCTCGCAATCGCTGTAATGCTGGATCTCCTGGAGCGCACATGGCTTCTGGGGATCGTAAGCGTCTTCGCCGCGATTCTTCCATTCTGTGTCAAGGTAGTAGGAGTCACGCTCGTAAGTGTCTTCGTCATGCCACGTGATCTCACGATAGCGCTTCTGCAGCGGTTTGCCACTGAGATAGGCATCAATGCCCAGTGCGGCCTGGCTGCCTTCGGCCACGGCGTGAATAAACAGCATGCCACCGTTCTGGATGTCCCCGCCGGCGAAGATGCCCTCGACGGAGGTCATGAGCGTCTGTGGATCGGCTTCGATTGCACCGCGTTCCGTCATCTTGATGCCTGCGGCCTGCAGCGATTCCGTGAAATCTGTTTCCTGGCGCACAGCCCAGATCATCAGGTCGGCTTCAATGAAACGGATGTCATCTTCAATGACTTGAGGCGTCAGACGCCCTTCTTTCGGCGTGAATACGAGATGCGGTGCATCACCAACCTTCTTGAGCTTCAAGCCGCGTAGTTTGCCGTCCTCGACCACGATCTCTTCGGGCAGGGAGCTGCCATTCAGAATCACGCCCTCTTCCAGCGCGCCAACCAGCTCGTCTTCTGTGCAGACCTGTTCCTCGCCACGGCGGCCGCGTAGCGTCCGGCTCCACATCGATTCCATGCAGGCCAATTCAACGCGTTCGGCACCACAGCGCACCGCAGAGCGGGCTGCGTCCATGGCCGTATCGCCTCCACCATAGACCAGGACTTTCTTGCCGGTCAGATCCCACTTCTCGTAGAGATTGAAGTCCAGCAGGAACTCCATCGCGGTCGCGATGTCCTTGTGATCCGTGTTTTCAAAGGGCAAACGTTTGCCCGCCATCAGGCCGACGCCGAGAAATACGGCATCGTACTCCTCTTTCAATTGGGCCAGTGAGATGTCCTTGCCGACATCGACGCCCGTCTTCACCTCGACCAAACCCAAAGCGAGAATTGAGTCGCACTCCGCCTGCACGACCTTACGGTCCAGCCGGTTGATCGGTACACCTTGTACCAGCTGCCCCCCGAGCTTGGGATGGCGCTCAAAAACCGTCACGTTGTAGCCGAGCCGTGCCAAATCGTGGGCACAGGTCATGCCGGCGCTGCCCCCGCCAACAACCGCCACAGTCTTGCCATTCGGCTCCGGATTCGTACTTCCGAGCGCGGTTGAGAAAGAAAGCGGTGTCTCGAGGTCACCCGTCTCGGGGCCGTGACGTTCCGTCAGGAAGCCCTTGATGTTGCGGATGGCCAACGGATCATCGACATCGCCACGTCGGCAAGCCGTCTCACATGGGGCTCCGCAGACGACGCCACAGATCGAGGCAAACGGATTGGTTTCACGCGAGATGGCATAGGCTTTCTCGTAGTTGCCTTTGGCAGACTCAATCAGGTAGCCGCGAGCGTCTGTCCGGGTGGGGCAACCTGAGCGACACTCAACTTCGTCCTCGTAGTAATCGTGATCGGGAAGCTCGACATAGAAATCGCGCCTGGCATCAGTTTCCTGGTGTACGGGATCCATGCTTCATTCCTGTTTGGGTTCGGCCGTCGGTAGCCAGTGCGCTCTCAAGCTCTATACCTCACAGTGGTAAATAGCGATGCTAACAGAACGCTCCTGTTTGGATCAAGAGCAGAGCTCTCGAATTTCACGCAAATTGAAAGGCGGGAGGCTGCAATAATCGTGGCAACCCCCCCGTTATCTGGGTATGCTATCCGATAGTAGTTAAGCAAAGGGAGGCGCCATATGAAACTGAGACTCTGGATTGTTGCTGGAATCATGACTGGTATTGTTGTCGGTCTTGCCGGGGAAGCCATGGCACGCCCCAAAAAGGTCCCCCGCAACGTCAAAATGAAGCACGCCGACAGGAACAAAGACGGCAAGGTGACTCCCCGTGAACTGGCGAAAGAGAAGCAGTGGGTGCAAAAACAGAAAGCCAAAGTCAATCGCCCCTGGGAGGCTAAGGCCGACACCAACAATGATGGCAAGGTGAGTCCAGCGGAGATGCGTAAACACCACTTTGGCGTCATGGACGAAGATAAAAACGGCAAGATCACCAAGATTGAGCGTAAGCTGTTCTGGATCCATCGCCGGGCCAAAGTGGATACCGCACTCGAGAAGAAGTATGACATCAACAGCAATGGCCTTCTCGAAGGCGACGAAGCCCAACAATTGCTAAGAGACCGACTTCGCATTATTAATACCAACGGCCGGGCCAAGGTTGATTCCGTCATTGAGCGCGAATACGATGCCAACCTTGATGGCATCATCGACAAGGCCGAAGCCGAGACCATCAAGGATGCTCTCGGGATCGTTGAGTAGGCCTGTCATCTTGACGCATTAGGCGACGCACCCCAACCGTTGGAGCGTGGCGGCGATGCTCATGTGAGGCCCCGGCTGCATCCAGTTGGGGACAACAGGACGTCCTTCTAGAGGAGAGCCTGTTGTCTCCAACTGGCTCCTCCCTAACCGCAGCAATGCTCCAAACCAGCTTGACAGTCCGAAGACTAACCCGTAAATTATATTTCGTTATGTGGCGAAATGACGATTCCGGCGGGCGGGCAGACGACGAAAGGCAGCTATGAAACAGTTCTTGGCAATAACGAAAGCACTTTCGGACTCGAATCGGGTCCGTCTTCTCTGTGCGCTGCGCAATGGGGAGCTTTGCGTCTGCCAGCTCATTGAGCTACTTGGGCTGGCTCCCTCAACGGTCTCAAAGCACCTCTCAATCTTGGGACAGGCCGGCTTGGTCGAAAGCCGCAAGGAGGGACGCTGGGTCTATTACCGTCTACCGGATCACGCGGCTTCGGCCACGGCATCCCGCCTGACGCAGGAGGTCTTCCGGGCGCTCAAGAACAGCGCGACGATTGACGCAGATGACGAGCGCCTGGCCACCATACGCAATACCGACCTGGAGGAGTTATGTCGCAAGGAAACGTGAAGAAGCTGAAAGTGATGTTCCTCTGTACGGGGAACTCATGCCGCAGTCAGATGGCGGAAGGGTGGGCCAGGGCTCTCAAGTCCGACGTAATTGAGGCCTATTCCGCGGGGATAGAGACGCACGGACTGAATCCGAACGCGGTAAAGGTAATGGCGGAAGCCGGGGTCGATATCTCCGGACACCGCTCTGAGCAGGTCGACGACCTGATGGATATTCCGTTCGATTACGTCGTAACGGTATGTGGCCATGCTCACGAGACCTGCCCCATGTTCCCCGGGACGGCCAAAGTGGTCCACGTTGGTTTTGAGGACCCGCCAAAGCTGGCGCGTGAGATTGCGGAACAAGGCGGCGATGAAGAGGCGCAATGCGATGCCTATCGTCGGGTCCGCGACGAGATTCGGAAATTTGTGGAAGAACTTCCAGGTTGCCTGCCAGGGGCATCAAACGAGAAGAGGTAACGGATGAAAGTTTTGAAGATCTATGACCCTGCAATGTGTTGTTCTTCAGGGGTATGTGGCCCGAGCGTTAATGATGAGCTGGTTCAACTTGCGGCCTTCTTGAAGGGACTGGATGAGAGTCAGTGCGTGGTGGAGCGCTACAATCTCACGCAAGATCCGGCGGCCTACGTCTCCAATCCCGAAGTGGCAAAGGCCCTGGCGGAACAGGGCACGGATGCGCTCCCATTGGTGTTTCTGGATGATAAGCAGGTCGCCTGTGGCGCGTACCCTTCCCTCGAGACACTCGCAGACCTGTTGCAGATTGGCTGTCCCGGTCCTGACGCCGCGTCGACGGTATGCTGCTCGGGAGGCGGCTGTTGATGAAGGCGTTTCTGCAGCATGCTCCCCGCTTCCTCTTCTTTACCGGGAAGGGCGGCGTTGGCAAGACCTCCATGGCGTCCTGCACGGCGGTTGGGCTGGCGGACCGGGGAAGCCGGGTTCTCCTCATCAGCACCGATCCGGCCTCGAACCTGAACGAGGTCTTCGGGCAGCCGCTTGGTTCTGCACCGACCCCGATTGAGCAGGTGTCCGGTCTCCATGCGATGAACATCAACCCACAGGTCACACCTTGCGTCTCTTGAATCTGCCCGCGGCCTGGAGTGACTTCATGGCCGAGAACCAGACCGGAAGTTCCTGCCTGGGGCCGGTTTCGGGGCTGGCCGACCAGAAGGTCCTTTTTGAGAAGACGGTGTCCGCGCTGACGGATGCGCAGAAGACCGCGCTGGTGCTTGTTTCGCGAGCCGAACGCATGGCGCTGGCGGAGGCCGCTCGTGCCAGTGGGGAGCTGGGGCAATCGGGTCTGTCGAATCAGCGGCTCATTCTGAACGGACTCTTTGAGGCCGAATCCGACGACGCTGTTGCGCAAGCGTTTGCGGAGCGGGCATCCGAATCGCTTCGCGAGATGCCGACATCCCTGGCGCAATTGCCACAGACGCGGGTTGGGTACCGGCCGACCGGAGTGATGGGGGTTGCGGCCATGCGACAGGTTGTGGCAGGAGGGGCGGATGCCGCCGCTCTGCGCAGTACGGAGGAAGTCGCCGAAAGCTGGCAGGCATGTGAGGGACTGGTTGAGGAGTGGCCTGCTTTTCTGGACGGACTTGAGTCCTCGCCCCGCGGCGTGATCATGACGATGGGGAAGGGGGGGGTTGGCAAGACGACCGCCGCCGCACTCCTCGCTACACAGCTCGCCAAGCGCGGCCACACGGTGCTTCTTTCTACGACAGATCCCGCGGCTCATGTGGAAGCCGTGATTGGCGGTGACATTCCGGGGCTGCATGTGGAACGCATCGATCCCCGGGCGGAGAAGGAGGCCTACGTCGAATCGATCCTGGCCAGAAACCGTGGGGTGCTTGGTTCCGATGAGCTGGCGCTTCTGGAGGAGGAATTGCGTTCTCCCTGCATTGAGGAGATTGCCGTCTTTCAGGCGTTTGCCCGAACTGTCGCGCGCGGAACGGAGCAGTTCATTGTACTGGATACGGCGCCAACCGGACACACCCTGCTCCTGCTGGACTCCACGCAAGCCTATCATCGCGAAGTGGCCAAGTCCGCAGATGACTTGCCCGAAGCCGTGAAGGAACTGCTCCCCCGCTTGCGTGATCCCGAGTTCACGCGTGTTGTGATCGTTGCGCTGCCGGAGGCAACGCCGATTCATGAAGCAGAGTCTCTGCAGGACGATCTGCGCCGGGCAGGCGTGGAGCCCTATGGCTGGATAATTAACCGAAGTTTTGCCGTGTCGGGGACAACCGATCCCATGCTGCGTACGAAAGGCTACCACGAAATTCCGTTCATTCAGGAAGCGGCAGGCAAACTTGCACGGCGCAGCACAATCGCACCATGGGTGGGGAATGAGTTAGAGGGTGAAGAACAATTGGCAACATTGATGCAGGTATCCACGCAACAATAAGGAGTTGGCATGAGCAAAGAGACAAAGAAGGCAATGAACATATTCGAGCGCTACCTGACGGTGTGGGTGGGGCTCTGCATTGTGGGGGGCATCCTGTTGGGGAAGGTCGCTCCTGGACTGGCGAAAGCCCTGGATGGCATGGCGATCTCGGTCAACGGCGCCCCGGTGGTTTCGATCCCGATTGCGATCTGCCTCTTCTTCATGATGTACCCCATCATGGTTAAGATCGATTTTGCCGAAGTCGTCAAAGCCGGCAAGAGCGTCAAACCGGTTGGCCTCACGCTGTTTATCAACTGGGTGATCAAACCATTCACCATGTTCGCCATCGCCTACCTGTTTCTCGGTATCCTGTTTCGAGGATTCATCGGTGTCGATGCGATGGATCTCGTTAAGATGCCCTTCGGGTTGGACCTGGCCGTTGGTGAGACCTATGGCTCCGGAACGGTCGTGCTGAGCGAGGGCGTCAAGATGTTGCAGGTGCCCCTATGGCGCAGCTACTTTGCCGGCTGCATCCTTCTCGGGATCGCGCCCTGCACGGCCATGGTTCTGGTCTGGGGTTTCCTTGCCCGCGGCAACGATGGGCACACGCTGGTCATGGTGGCCATCAATTCGCTGACGATGCTGGTGCTCTATGGCGTGCTTGGTGGTTTTCTTCTCGGCGTCGGCAAACTGCCGGTTCCCTGGCAGGCGCTGCTGCTATCAATCGGAATCTACGTCGCACTGCCGTTGGTGGCGGGGTACTTCTCGCGCCGCTGGATCATCGGTCATAAGGGCGAAGCGTGGTTTAAGGAGAAGTTCCTCCACGTCCTGACGCCGGTCACGATCATAGCCTTGCTCCTGACGCTGGTACTACTCTTCTCCTTTAAGGGAGAGGTCATTCTGACGAATCCACTGACGATCCTCTGGATTGCGGTCCCGCTCTTCATTCAGACGGTTCTCATCTTTGTCCTGGGGTACGTCGTGGCCAAGAAGCTCAAGCTCTGCTACGCCGACGCGGCGCCCTCAGCCATGATCGGCGCCTCGAACCACTTCGAGGTAGCCATCGCCACCTCCACCATGCTGTTCGGCCTCTCCTCCGGCGCCGCCCTGGCCACGGTGGTCGGCGTCCTGATCGAGGTGCCGGTGATGCTGATGCTGGTCAGAATTTGCCTCAAGACTCAGGGCTGGTTCCGGGCAGAGAGCGGCTGATGTGAAACTTGGCCGGTTTTCGTAGCGTTCCAGCTCCTTGGCCCAAATCTCCGCCTTGGAGTGCGGTGGCAGAGGTCCTTCCCAGGACCGGCGACACCGCTTTTCCCCGGAGCGCAGACTCAACCCCGGCGCGACGCGAAAGCGGTGTCGCCGTCCTGCACTCGCAAGCTCGCTTCGGACTCTGCCACCGCACTCCAAGTTTCCGCCCTGTATAATCCGGCGGAGGAACGACGCCGGGGGTTGAGCTATCCTGAGACTTCGAGCAGTCGGTATTCGGTATTCGAGGCGCGAAGTTTCATCCTTGATTAGCGCGACCGACGGCAGTTTGCTGTTGTCTCGGTTGTGTCCGTCCGTATATGTTGTGCGGATGAAACGTATTTTCTCTATCTATACAGTGGCTCTGATTTGCCTTTTCGCGGTTGTCAGCCGGGGTGGCGCCGAGGATATCCGCATTGTGGGGACGGGGGGCGTAGGTAAGATCTCACTCTCTCTCCGTGGATTGACGGTTGGTCCGGGAAAGGCAGAGAAGCTGTTCTATGATGTTCTGAAACGAGATTTGACCCGATCCGGATGGTTTGCCGTGGTTGAAAAGCCAACAGCCACGGTTCAGGTAGGTGGGGCTTGCCAGTTGAAGGGCGGACGGCTTTCCGCTGCCTGCGACGTCAAGAATGGCTCAACCGGAAAGCGCTACCTGTCGCACGTTTTCGGTGGTGCGCCATCTGAGGCCCGTCAGGTAGCCCATGCGGCGGCGGATGCTATCGTAGAGGCCGTTAAGAAGGTGCCCGGCATCGCCTCGACGCGTATCGTTATGATTGGATCCAAGGCCGGCAAGAAGGACATTTTCGTCTGCGGATACGACGGTGAGGATGTCGTTCAGTTGACGCGCGATGGGGCGCCCTGTCTCTCGCCGACGTGGAGCCCGGATGCGAAAAGTCTCTTCTATACCGCTTTTCACCGCGGATTCCCGGATGTCTACCAGATTCAGCTCGCGAGCGGGCGCCGCACACGTGTCGCCTCCTATCCCGGCATTAATGCCGGTGCCGATGTGTCTCCCGATGGCCGCTCCATGGCACTGGCGCTCTCCAAGGATGGCAATCCTGAGCTTTACATACGTGATTTGAGCTCCGGCAAGCTGACGCGCCTGACCCGCACCAAGTTTGCCGCCGAAGCCAGTCCTTCCTGGTCCCCCGATGGCCGCCGCATTGCCTATGTCTCGGACTCAACCGGGTCTCCCCAGATCTATGTCATCAGCCGAAGCGGCGGCAAGCCCAAGCGCGTCACCTTCCGGGGCAACGAGAATGTCTCGCCGGACTGGGGGCCCGACGGGCGAATCGCCTTCAGTAGCCGCCGCTACGGTCGCTATCATATCTGCGTGTCAGACCCGACCAAACGGTCTGAAGTGCAAGTGACTTCGGACCACGTCGACCATGAAAGCCCATCATGGGCGCCGGACGGTCGGCATATCGTTTACAGCCGTACGGAGGGGTACCAATCAGACGTCTACGTCCTTGACACGCAGGGAGATGCTCAAGTACGGTTGACCCGCTTTCAAGGGGACTGGTATGCGCCCTGTTGGGCCCCAAAATAGGACTCTTGGCAGGTAGAATTTCTTAATATTTAAGGAGAAACAATGAAACGAATAGCTACGAAAAGTATCTTGTGTGTCGTGATGTGTGGTCTGGTCGCTCTTGCAACCAGCGGTTGCCGTGGGGATAAGGATGATCTGAGCGATCTCGACGTTCTGAACCCCATGTCCATGGGCGAAGACGACCCCTACGCCCTGGGCCCCCGCGGCGAGTTTGGCTCCCCCGTAACGGATGTTTCGTTTGAAAGCGTCGCTTTTCCATTTGATAGCTTCCAGATTGCGGACTCCGAGCGCGGCAAGATCGAGGCCGTGGCAGACTACATGGGTCGCAATAACGACGTTGCCGCCGTGGTCGACGGGCATTGTGACGAGCGCGGCAGCCGAGAGTACAACCTCTCTCTCGGTGAGCACCGCGCCCTTGCCGTGCGCGCCTACCTCATCTCGCTCGGCGTTGCCGGCGACCGGGTTCAGACCCGTAGCTTCGGCGAAGAGCAGCCACTTGACGCCGGTCACAACGAAAGCTCATGGCGCCAGAATCGCCGCGGTGAGTTCTCGCTCTTCCGGTAGACAGCTGCACGCCGCACGACGGCGCTACAACTATGACTACTTGTTCACTCTTCGGTCTGGGGTTCTTTGCGGGCTCTCCGGGGCCGATGGAACTCATTGTCATCTTCCTGGTCGTCCTGGTCCTCTTTGGCCCTCGCCGTCTGCCTGATATTGCCAAGATGATTGGCAAGACCCTGCATGAGCTTCGGCGCGCCTCCGAAGATTTCAAAGACCAGGTCATGGCGATTGAGACCGATTCGGATGCGGCTGAGACCGTACCCGCCCCGATGGAGGAGGTCGTCGAGGACGTATCGCCGGAAGACGCAGATCACGTGTTTTCCGAAGACGACATAATTGACGAGCATACCGACGACATGACCGAGCCTGCGGACGAGCCGGCCGAGCCTGCGGACGAGACGAGCGAGGAACGCCATGACCTTGCCGGGTGAGCACGCCGACGCCTCGACCAAGCCCTTTGTCCAGCACTTGGACGATCTCCGTCGTACGGCGCTCTGGATCGCCGGGTTCATTGGAGCCGGCATCGTGGTTGCCATACCACTGGCCCCGCACATTCTCCGACTCCTGATGGAACCCCACACCCGAGCTGGTCTTGATGAGACCATCCCGCTGCGCGTGATGCAGGTTGGGGGTGGACTCGCGATCGCGATGCGTGTGGTCATCTGGTCCGGACTTCTGATGAGCCTCCCGTTCGTGGTCCTTTCGGTTGGCAGTTTCATCTTTCCGGGACTTACCGTAACGGAGAAGCGTGCGATCAAACGGGGTGGTGGGTTCTCGATCGGGCTTTTTGCAGTTGGGGTCTGGATGGGATACAAGTGGACGGTTCCCGTTGCCCTGCGGATGATGTCACGGATCGAAAACTGGATGGGAACACCCTCACAGTTCTGGGAGACCCCGGGATACGTCGGTTTCGTGCTTAAGCTACTTATCGCTTTTGGTGTCGCGTTTCAACTCCCCGTTGTGCTGCTGGTTCTCGGCAACCTGGGTCTTGTCAGTTCTCAACAGCTGCGCGAAAAACGCCGACATGTGAGTGTCGGACTATTAATCCTCGCCATGTTCCTGACACCTGCCGACCCGTTCACCATGGTTCTCATGGCTGCGCCCTTGATCGTGCTCTACGAAATCTGCCTCTGGATCATCTGGGCCAAAGAACGCAAGATCCCCGCGGATAGCGACTAGGGTCAGCGACGGCAGCCATTGAAAAGCCGTTGGCCGCAAAGAAGCACAAGAGTCGCAAGGACGAGTGACGAGTGCAGCTAAGAAGGGATGGGGCTCTTGGTCCCGCTAGCCTGAAACTTCACTCGTTACACCACCTGCCATCGAGCCCTACCACTCGGAGAGTGGGGGCTA